>CADBKZ010000026.1 GCA_902795355.1 uncultured Ruminococcus sp. | reverse complement strand
CGACCAGCGCGTTTCGGATGGCTTCCATGGCGTAGATCGCGCCGCCCTGCGTTTGGTACACGATGCGGACGTTCGACCGCCCCTCGGAGATCAGCTGCAAGGCGTTTTCGTCCGCAGGCGCGCCGTTCCCGCTCCCGCCGCCCGTTGTAACGCCGGACGAATCCGACGGTTCCGCCGGCGCGGTTCCGCCGTTTTCAAAGCAGGAAGCGAGGCATAGCGCGCTCATGATGAACGCCAACGCCAAGCACCACCATTTGATTGCGGATTTTTTTGATCTTTTTTGTTTCACGGTACTTCCCCTTTCAGAAGATGTTTTGAACGGACTCGGCCCGCAAGCCGTTTCCGATTTCGGTTTTGATTTTCACTCGCGGGTATATTCTTTCATCTCTTGGTTGTGAATATAGGGTTCCAGCTCCGACTCCGGCATTCCGGGAGAAAGGATCAGAACCGGCTCCCGATTGGTGGGAATTATAATTTTCGTTTCGGCGTTGGGATCCACGCCGTTGTACGCAGGGTTATTGAACATGTTTTCCTTCGCTTCCAGAACCGATTCCCAACTGTTCGTCCAAATGCCGTATTTCGCATGAACCTTGGCGTAAAACTCCACATTGCGGGCGCGGTACCCATGGTGCGCAAACAGCAGCAAATCGGATTTTACGCCGTCGCCCCAAATTGCCTGCGTCAGCTTTGTGTTAATCTGCTGTGCGTCGCCCGTAACCAAAAGGCTGCCCTCGCCGCCCGTCAGCTGATAGATAACGGACGCGTCGTTGCCGACCTCGAACGGCCGGCAGAGGTTCTCCGGCGTCCAGAGAATATTCATGGTCAGCCCCGCGAAAACGAACCGCTGCCCCGCATGAACCGTAATCAGGCGAATTTCGGGGAATTTCGCGAGAACCCCGTTATAAAGATTCATTTGCCAGCCGTAGTTATACGGCCCCTCGGTTTCCATGATTCCGCCGAGTTCTTTGCGAATGGTATGCTCGCTCTGGAAGTTGCAGAGGACGCGCTCGACCGCAAACCGGTCGCCGTATTTCTGCAAGGTTCGCATAACGCCGGCAATGTGGTCCGCATGCGGGTGGGTAATGATCCACGCCGCAACCACGGGCTTGCCCTCGCGAACGTTCTGCGCTTCGAGCTGCCCGAAGAACAGGTCGGCATGCACTCTTTCGTAGATACCGTCAACGCCGCCGTCGATGAAGATCGCTGGCTCCGAGTTGAGCATGGTCAGCTGAACGGTGGTAATCGCCGGCTCGTCGGACCCGAGCGGCGGGAGCGCGGAAGAATCTGTGCTTTCCACGGCAATATTGATGTAGGAAACCGTTTCTCCGGCTTTGGCCCCTTCCGCATCAACGGGTGTTTTATATTTCATAAAAGACAAATTCACAATATTATATCCGTCGGTGTAGGTGGAAAACAGGCATTCCCGCACCTGATTGGAATCGTAAAGTCTGAAACCGTTGTCCGTCAGTTTTTTTGCGTATGCTGTGAAATCGCGCTTTTTCGCGCCGTGCGCCTGTACGTAGTAGGACTTGAATTTTTCAAAATTCTGTATGAACCGAACGTCTCCGCTTCCCTCGTATTTCGGAGCGGAGCCGAATCCTTCGCTGTTTTCCAGCCCGAAAATTTCCTTTGGGTTGTAGTAATTCATTGTTTGCTCCATGTGTGGGTTTCTCTTACCGTTTTCAGAATCAGAGGCAATCCCCGCGCCGCGCAAAGGCGCGGGAATCGCCTTTTTTTGTGTTTCGTTATTTGCCCAGCAATTGTTGGTTGCGGACATACGGCTCCAACGCCGATTCCGGCATTCCGGGATACAAAATCAGAACCGGTTCCTCGTTGGTGGGAATCAGAATTTTGGTGGCGGCTTTGGGATCCACGCCGTTGTAGGATGGGTTGTTTCGCATGCTGGAATTTTTCAAAACCTCTTCCCAGCAGTTGGTCCAAACGCCGTATTTGGCGTTTACCGTTGCATAGAAATGCACGTCGCCGCCGCGGTAGCCGTGGTGCGCGTAGTTCAGAAGGTCCGATTCCGCGTCCTCTCCCCAAATGGCGTCGGTCAGCTGGCAGTTGATCGGCTGTGCGTCGCCCGTAACAAGGAAGCTGCCCTCGTCGCCCGTCAGTTTATAGATAACCGAGGCCTCGTTGCCGACCTTGAACGGCTGGCAGAGGTTTTCGGGCGTCCACAGCACTTCGATCTCCAACCCCGTAAACACAAAGCGTTGCCCCGCATGAACGGTGTGCAATTGGATTTTCGGGTACTTGCTGATAATCTCGTTATAGAAACTCATTTGCCAACTGTAGTTGTACGGTCCCTCGGTTTCCATGGTGCCTCCGAGGCTCGCGCTCACCGTTGCCTCGCTTTGGAAGTTGCAAAGCACGCGCTCGGTTTCAAAGCGGTCGCCGTACTTCTGAATGGTCCGCATAACGCCGGCCACGTGGTCCGCGTGCGGGTGGGTAATGATCCACGCCGCAACCACGGGCTTACCCTCGCGAACGTTCTGCGCCGAAAGCTGCTCAAAGAACAGGTCGGCGTTCACCCTGCCGTAGTTGTCGTCCACGCCGCCGTCCACGAAGATGAACCGCCCGTCCCGCATCGCTGGCTCCGAGTTGAGCATGGTCAGCTGAACGGTGGTAATCGCCGGCTCGTCGGACCCGAGCGGCGGGAGCGCGGAAGAATCTGTGCTTTCCACGGCGATGTTGACATACGTGACCGTATCCCCCGCTTTTGCGCCGTTTACGGCAACGGGAGTTGCGTATTCGAGGTAGGAAAGGTTAATGATGGTGTACCCGTCGGTATAGGTGGAAAACAGGCTGTCGTGCGTGCGGTTGGAATCGTAGAGGCGGAAACCGGCGGCTTTTAACAATTTTGCGTAGTCGTCGTAATCCTTCTCCTTCGCGCCCCAAGCCTGAATATAGTACGAATTGAATTTCTCGAAATTCTCGACGAGCTTAACCGTTCCGCTCCCCTTGTATTCGGGGGCGTTGCCGTAGCCCTTGGGCGTGGAGAACCCGAACAGAAACTGCGGGATTTCCACATCGCGGCTGACCAGC
>CADBKZ010000025.1 GCA_902795355.1 uncultured Ruminococcus sp. | reverse complement strand
AGATTTTCCTTCCGACAAAAGTTCCTGTAGACAAATCCGTTCTTTTAGTGTATAATGGTTGTAGGATGACATGGCAATACCTCGTGTTTGTGTTGTGTGTGTAACTACATTATACACGAATTTGCCGTGTTGTCCTATCCTTTTTTCATTTTCTCCGACTGTTGCACTTCATATGATAACACATCGGGGACCGCCGCAGGCGGGGGATGAGGCTTTCCAAAGGGATGTAACTTCAAGGCTCCCCCTTGGGAAAATCGGCAAGCCGATTATGAGCTCTCGCGGAGCGAGTGAGAGAAAAAATAGCGGTTATCGCAAAAGCCCTCTCCGTCACGCTAACGCGTGCCAGCTCCCCCCGAGGGGGAGCCTTTTTGCAACTACGCGTTGGAAAGCCTCATTCATAAGTCGCTTGCGACTTTGCCACCATTCCCCCAAGGGGAAGGCTACCCGCCGGAAACTCCTTCCGTCGCGCCCGCAAGCGTGCGCGCCACCTCCCCCGATGGAGGAGGTAAAAGTTGTTGACAATCGGAAAGGACAAACATTTTTTATTTCTTCCAATGGGAACTAACATAAAACCTCCACCCTTGGGGGAGGGGGACCGCCGGCTCGCTTGCGAGCCTTTGGTAGGAAGGAGTTTCCGCTGGAAAGTTGCTTTCAGGCTCCCCCACAGGTGGAGATAAAAGTTGTCGGCAAATGAAAAGGGAAAATCAAAAACGGCGCCCCCAAGCAGGGGGAGCCGTTTTTGGAGCGAAAGTTCTTGAAAGGTGCGGGAAACTTCTTGCAAGAAGTTTCCCGCGGCCTTTTCCGTCGAGCCCTTTATGCCCAACTCATTGTGGTGGGTTTGGGTTCTTCAATGATGATCGGTTTCAGGAACGCAACGGCTTTGCGGAGTCCTTCGTCAATGGTCATCAGGCTGTCCTCGTGTTCAATGGAGAGAACGCGGTCGTAGCCGCAGAGGCGAAGGTTGGAAACAAGGTCGCGCCAATAGGTTTCGTTGTTGCCGTAGCCGACGGTGCGGAACACCCACGCGCGGTGGATCTCGTCGCCGTAGTGCTTGGTGTCAAGAACGCCGTTTTTGGCGGTGTTGTAGGAGTCGATCTTGGTATCTTTTGCGTGGACGTGGTAGATCGCGCCCGCAAGCTCGCGAATGGCGGCAACGGGATCCATCCCCTGCCAGATCAGGTGCGAGGGATCGAAGTTCGCGCCAATGGCGGGGCCGACCGCTGCGCGGAGTTTCAGAAGCGTTTCGGGGTTGTAAACGCAGAAACCGGGGTGCATTTCAAAGGCGATGTGGGGCACGCGGTGCGCCTCGGCGAACGCGGCGGCTTCCTTCCAATAGGGAATCAGCTTTTCGTTCCATTGCCAATCGAGAATTTTCAGAAAATCGTCGGGCCAAGGGCATGTTACCCAGTTGGGGTACTTTGCGCCGTCGTGGTCCCCGGGACAGCCCGAGAACGTGATGACTGTGTCTACGCCCATTTTTTCGGCGAGCAGGACGGCGGCGCGGAAGTCGTCGTCAAAGGACTTCGCAACCGCTTTGTCGGGGTGCAGGGCGTTGCCGTGGGCGGCCAGAGCGCAAACGGAAACGTCGTATTTTTTCAGCGTGGCGAGGAACGAGGCGTATTTCTTTTCGTCGGCCAACAGCTCGGCGGGGTTGCAATGCGCTTTCCCGGGGTAGCCGCCCGCGCCGAGCTCCACCGTGTGAACGCCGAGCGAGGTCAGAATTTGCAGGGTCTCTTCCAGCGATTTCGCGCCGTACAGATTTGCGAGAACACTCAATTTCATGGTAAAAATCTCCTTTGCGAGAAAAATTTCTTTCGCGTATATTTTACCATATTGCGGCCGAAAAAGCAAGCTATTTTTCGAGTTTCTCCAAAAAAAAGAGAAAAAACGCCGCAATGGGTTGACTTTTTCGCGGTTTTCCGCTATAATAGAAGTACCGGCGGTCGGCGCAACGTCGCCTCGGCCGGAAAAAACAAATCATAAAGGAGAACAACATGAAGCGCAGATTATCCGTAATTCTTTGCATCGTTCTGACGTTTGCCATGCTGCTGTCGATCGCAGCGTGCGGAACCGCCAACGCCGCAAAGGAAAAAGAAGGGGTTATGAAAACCCCCGCAAAAAAGCAGGCGACACAGGAGCTGTTGGCCAACGCGGCAATCAGAACTGCGGGGCAGGCTGAACGTTCCACGCTGTTCGGCATTGTGAAAAAGGTTCTGAACGGCGGTTCAATCGCCGTCAACGCCGATTTTTCCGGCGAGGACGCCGACTTTGAATCCGTGAAAGCCACGCTTTATACCGACCTTGCAAACAAAAAGGGCGCCCTTGAAACCACGTTTACCTCGCAGGGCGTGGATGTGCGCGGCGGCGCGTACCTTGCCGACAACACCCTGACGGTTGATTACCAATGGCTCCTCGGCGAGGCGTACAGCCTTAACCTTACCAACCTGAAACAGCAGTTCAACGAATCCATTTTTACCAATCCGAGATCGGCGTACCATTTGAACGACGAACAGATTGAAACGGTCCGCGCGGTTCTGGATCAGGTGGAAGAGCTGCTTGCCAAAAGCGGCAAGGACGCAAAAGCGGAAGCCGCCATGCAAAAGCTGAACGAGCTTTTCGCCAAATGCGTTGAGGAAAACACCACGATCGAGCGGAAACAGGACACCGTTTCGGTTCTGGATCGGGACGTTGCGAACGCCGCCGTGATTACCATTCAAGCGAACAACGCCCAGATTGCCGACCTTCTGGTGGCGTTCTGCGGCGAAATTACCGCCGATCGGGACATTACCGCTTATCTGAACGAGAATCTGCTTCCCGTTCTGGCGCAGGCGAAGCTGCTGCTGGCTTCCGACGGAACCGACCTGCAAAGAGAAATTCCCGCGGAGCTTTCTTTCCTGACGGAATTGCTTGACGCGACCACCATGCCCGAGTTTTACCTCGCGCTCACCAAAGGAGCCGCCTCGCTCTCCACACTGATCAAGAGCGAGCTGTTCAAGGTGGACCTTACGATCAGCCTCGCGCTCAACAACAAAACGGGCATTATCATGAAAGGGGAAATTTCCGCCAACGTTGAAGTGGAAAAGGGCGTTTCCGCTTCCGTTTCCGCGGTTGTGGAGCTTGGCGAATCCCTGATCAATTTCGAGGGGATCCGCGCCACCGTTTCGGTTCCCGGGGAAGACCCGCTGACCGTTGCTCTGTTGGTGAAAGAAAACACCAAGGCTTCGCTGAAAATGGAAGCCACGGTTTCCTCGCTCGGTAAAGATCCCGTTGCCGAACTGTCGCTCAACCGCTCCACCGGCGCGTTTGTTCTGAACGTTTCGTCGGAAGAGGACGGCCGGACGAAAAAAGCGTCCCTTTCGGGAACCTACACGGCCGAGAACGGCGTTTATACCTTTGCCGACATGGCGGTTACATCGACCGACAGCCCCGCTTCCGTTTCCTCGGTTACGATCGTGATCAAAGAAACGGATACCGCTCCCGCTTTCCAAGGGACCGCAAAGGACTTTATGAAGCTGACCGACGCGGATTTCCGCGAGTTGATGCAAGCGCTTGACGGCCTGTTTTCTTCCGAGAATTTCGGGCTTTAAGAAAAAATGAAAGCAAAGCGGGAACGAAAGCCGACCGACCCGCAAAAAGGCTTCGCCCCTGCGAAAAGCCCCGCGAACGTTGCGTTCGCGGGGCTTTTCTCGGTTTGGCGCGGCAACCCTACCCCCACAGCGCGTCCAACCGCCGTGCGGTTTCCGCGGCGGGCGGCGTCAGCGGCAGGCGGTATTCGGGCAGGCAAAGCCCCATGCGCGCGGCGACATGCTTGACGGGAACGGGATTGACTTCCCACGAGAGCGAAGCGATCCGCTCGGAAAGTCGGCGGTGCAATTCGAGCGACCGGCGGTCGGCTTCCGCGTCCCCGCGCGGAACGCTGCTTTCCGCAAGCTCCGCCGTCTCGCGCGGGAGCAGGTTGGAGACCACCGAAATTACGCCGTCCGCGCCCAACCGCATCGCCGCGCGGATCGCGTCGTCGTTGCCCGTCCAGATCCCCCATCGGTCGCCGGACTCCGCCGCCAGCGCATGCAGGAGCGAGAGGTCGCCCGAGGCTTCCTTAACGCCGCAAATCCCGTCAACGGCCGCCAGCGCGCGGTAGTCGTCCATCGTCAGCCGCAAACCCGTCCGCGACGGAACGTGGTACACAATCACTGGTTTTCCGACGGCGCAAAGGGCGCGGTAATGCGCCGCCAACCCCGCGCGCGTGGCTTTGTTGTAGTAGGGCGTAACCGCCAAGAGCGCATCCGCGCCCGCGTGCGCCGCCAGCGTTGCCAGCTCGGCCGCCCGCGCGGTGCAGTTTGCGCCGCAGCCCGCAATCAGAACGCCGCGGTACCGCGCGCGGGCAAAGCGGAGCAGGTCGTCAAATTCGCGGTAGGTCAGCGCGGGGCTTTCGCCCGTGGTCCCCGCAATTACCAAAGCGGGAATGTTTGCGGCGGTTTGCGCGCAGAGCAGCCGTTCCGCGCTTTCATAGTCGATCCCGCCGCCGCGAAACGGGGTGATCAGCGCGGTTGCCACGCCGGAAAACAAATGCTCCATGGTTTCACCTCTTTTTTCCGAAACCCGTTGCAATTGCGCGGGTTTTGTGGTAGAATAATACAGGAAAAGAACGCGGGCGCGGTTTTTGAGCGCGCCGCGCGCCGTCCGCTTTATCAGTTTATGCCGCAACCCGCCGAAAGGAACCGAAATGAACGAACCTGCCGTTATCGTCAACGAAAAACCGAAAACCGACCTGCGCACCGCCGATTTCTACTACGACCTGCCGCAGGACCGCATTGCGCAGCACCCCGCGGAGCCGCGCGATTCCTCGCGCATGATGGTGTTGAACCGCGCCGCGGGGTCGGTGGAGCATCGGCATTTCCGCGACCTGTGCGAATATCTCCGGCCCGAGGACGTGCTGGTCGTCAACGATTCCAAGGTGATCCCCGCGCGGCTGTACGGCCATGTTGCGGGGCGCGAGGACGCGCCGATCGAGCTGTTGCTGCTCCGCCAACGCGGAACCGACCTTTGGGAAACGCTCGTTCGCCCCAGCAAGCGGGCGCGCGTTGGCATGGAGCTGGCGTTCGGCGAGGGGATCCTGCGCGCGACCGTGGTCGGAATGGCGGAAGAGGGGAACCGCTTGGTGCGCTTTGATTACGACCGCGCAAAGCACGCGAATGTTTACGACGTCCTGCACACCGTGGGCGTGATGCCCCTGCCGCCCTACATTACCGAGCGGCTTGCCGACGCGAACCGCTACCAGACCGTTTACGCCCGCGAGGAAGGCTCGGCCGCCGCGCCAACGGCGGGGCTGCATTTCACGCCCGAATTGCTCGACCGCGTGCGCGGAATGGGCGTTGCCGTTGCGCCCGTTATGCTCCATGTGGGGCTTGGAACGTTCCGGCCCGTTAAGGCGGACCGGTTGGACGAGCACGTGATGCACACCGAGTATTTTTCGGTGTCCGAGGAAAGCGCGCGCGTAATCAACGAACGCCGCCGCGCGGGGGGACGGCTGATCTGCGTTGGAACCACGTCCTGCCGCACGATTGAGAGCGTTGCGGCCGCGGACGGGACCGTTCGTCCGCTCTCGGGCGACACGGGCATTTTCATCTACCCCGGGTACCGCTTCAAGGCCGTGGACGCGCTGATTACCAATTTCCATCTGCCCGAAAGCACCCTGCTGATGCTCGTTTCGGCCTTCTACGACCGCGGTCGCATTCTGGAAGCCTACCGCATTGCGGTGGAAGAGGGGTATCGTTTTTTCTCCTTCGGCGACTGCATGCTGATCGAATAAATTCCGCAATACTGCGTTGTCGGGCGACTCGCTCAAATCGCCGTAGGAAACTACGGCTTCTTTTCGCTCGCGCCCTTACGCCTTGTCTTGCGAAATTTCTTCTGACCAGCATTTGTGTCCCGTGTTCCACGAAGCTCGCGGGCGCATGCTGATCGAATAAATTCCGCAATACTGCGTTGTCGGGCGACCTTTTCAAAAAGAAAACCCGCTTTCGGCGGAAAAAATCGCGCGGCGGGGATTTTTCCCCCGCCGCGCGGGCTGTTTTTTGCGTTCAGATCGCCGCGAAGCCGCGGTCAAGGTCGGCGATGATGTCGTCGATATGCTCGGTACCGATGGAAAGGCGAATGGTGCTTTGGTAAATGTTCTGGTCGGCAAGCTCCTCGGCCGAAAGCTGGGAGTGCGTGGTGGTGGCGGGGTGGATCACCAGCGATTTGACGTCCGCAACGTTGGCGAGCAGCGAGAAGATTTCCAGCGCGTCGATGAACGCGTGGGCTTCCTTTTGACCGCCTTTTACGTCAAAGGTGAAGATCGACGCGCCGCCGTTCGGGAAATATTTCTCGTAAAGCGCGTGGTCGGGGTGGTCGGGGAGCGAGGGGTGGTTGACCTTTGCCACCTTGGGGTGCTGGGATAGATACTCCACCACCTTTTTGGTGTTCTCGGCATGGCGTTCGAGGCGCAGGGAGAGCGTTTCCACGCCTTGCAGCAGGAGAAACGCGTTGAACGGGGAAATGGCCGCGCCCGTATCGCGGAGCAGGATGGCGCGGATGTAGGTTACAAACGCGGCGGGGCCAACGGCGTCCGCAAACGAAATGCCGTGGTAGCTCGGGTTCGGAGCGGCGATGGGGGCGTACTTGCCGCTGGCCTTCCAATCGAACTTGCCGCCGTCCACGATGATGCCGCCGAGCGTGGTGCCGTGGCCGCCCAGAAACTTGGTTGCGGAATGCACCACAATGTCCGCGCCGTGTTCAATCGGGCGGATCAGATAGGGCGTGCCGAAAGTGTTGTCGATCACCAGCGGAATACCGTGGCGGTGGGCGATTCCGGCAAGCGCGTCAATATCGGGAATGTCGCTGTTCGGGTTGCCGAGCGTTTCGGTAAAAATGGCTTTTGTGTTGGGGCGGATCGCGGCTTCCACCTCGGAAAGATCGTGGATGTTGACGAAAGTGGTCTCCACGCCGAATTGCGGGAGCGTGTGCGCCAGCAGGTTGTAGGAACCGCCGTAAATGGTCTTTTGCGCAACAATGTTGTCGCCGTTCTGCGCCAGAGCCTCAATGGTGTAGGTAATGGCGGCGGCTCCCGAGGCGAGGGCCAACGCGGCAACGCCGCCTTCGAGCGCGGCAACGCGTTTTTCCAGCACGTCCTGCGTGGAGTTGGTCAGGCGGCCGTAAATGTTCCCCGCGTCGGCAAGGCCGAAACGGGCGGCGGCATGGGCGGAGTTGTGGAACACATAGGAAGTGGTCTGGTAAATCGGCACCGCGCGGGAGTCGGTGGCGGGGTCGGCCTGCTCTTGGCCAACGTGGAGTTGCAGAGTTTCAAATTTATAGTTGCTCATAATGAGATACCTCTCTTTTTTATAATATGATAGTGTTTTGCGCGGAATCGTTTCCGCGCCATGGGCCGTTGAAAAGGTTCGGCGGGGCGGGCGGGAGAGCGGGTCACATTCGCCCGAACCGGAAATTGGCCCGCACCAGAGCTTCAAATATGGATTGCATCAGATGGCTCCAGAACAAAGAATTTCGGATTGTTTCCACCAACCTACTATGTTGGTAGTTAAATCGGATAACAATAGGATACCACAAACCGAGCGGTTTGTCAAGATGTTTTTTCAAAAAAATGATTTTTTTTCAAAAAAAGGGGCGGGGAGCCCTTTTGCGCGAAGGACTCCCCGCCCGAAAAGCGGGAGCGAAACGGCGGCCGCGCGGCGTTGCAGGAACGCCGTGCGGAAGCTTTTTCGGGTCAGATTACCAAGAACGGAACGCCGGAGAGCGACTCGGCGGAGTCGGCCGCGGCAGCGGAAGTTGCAAGCCGGTTTTTGGCGAGCAGGGCGGAGAGCGGCGCATGGTAGCGTCTGGCAACCGACCACAGCGTATCGTCGGGCGACGGATAGCAGATTACGCAGGCCGCGCCCTGCGCGGGAACCGGCGCGCCGAGGCGAACCTCGGAGAGCGCCGAGACCTCGCCGACCGACCGGAGCGCGAGCGCGACCGAAAGCTCGGCTTCCACGGCAACGCGTTCCCCGTCGAGCCGCGCGCGGGACATTACGGCGCGGATCACCGAATCGCACGCGGTCGGTTCCATGTCGGCGTCCCCGTCGGCGGCGGGCGTTTCGTAGCGGAACGGAACGTCAAATTCGGAAACCGAATATTCCCCGTCGGGCGCGCGGAGCAAAACGCGGAACCGCGCGGTTCCCGAAAGCAGATACGAGCCGCGCGCGCGTTCCGCGGCGTCGGCGCGCGTTTCGGCATCCAGAACCGAAACCACGGTCGCGTCGGGGCGAATACCGGCCTCGGCGGCGGGCAGAGCGGTTGTCAGCGAGAAGTTTCCGTTGCGGCAGGCAAGGGAGCGGGCGGTCGGCAGGCGGCGGAACACGGGCTCGGTCTCGCGCGCGGTCGAGTAAAGGTCGCGGGTATAGGGAATTTCCTCGTTGCGCTCGGCGCGGGCAAACAGCGCGCAGGTCACGTCGCAAAGGATCCGTCCCTCTTCCACCGTAACGTTGATTTCGGAGCAGACGCCCCAAGCGCAGGCCGAGCAGTTGACTTCCGCGCCGTCCACGGGGATCTCCGCGGCGAACGGCAGGCGGCGAAGCATTGCGTAGGGCGCGGGGGCGTTTGCGGGAACGCAATCCTCGGCTCCGTCAAGCGACGGCGTTTCCGCCGGCTCGGATACGCAGAGCAGCGAAAGGCAAACTTCCCCCCGACAGGTCACAACGCCGCTCCCCGCCTGTACGTCGCTCGGGAACACCTCGCCGGACGCGCTGATCACGCGGACGGACGGATCCTTTCCGTCCAGCGGGATTTCATCGGAGAGCGAGAGCGGCGCGCTTTCCCCATAGTAGACCCGCGCGGAGAGAACCGTTCCCGCAAGGCGTTCCGCGGTGTTCGCAAAATCCTCGTCGGTCGGCGCGTCGCCCGCAACCGAGCGGTCGGCGAGCGTGCGGACTCTGGCGTGAACGCGGCAGCGCGCGGTCAGTTTGCGCGGCGCCGAGACGCGCCCCGTAATGTTTTCCGCGTCGGTCTGCACATCGCAAACAAGGCCGTTCGCGGTATTAAAGTCCGCCCCGAGGTCCAAGGGGCAGGAAAGGCGGTAGTCCTCGCGCTGGGTCACGCACCAGAGGGACCCGTCGTTCGCGGCGTAAAGCGCCTGAAATTCCACGGTTCCCGAAAGCTCCGCGGCGTTGCCGCCGATGTAGCGGTCGAGCGGGAGCAGTACGGCGGTTACGCGCAGCAGCCGCTTGATTTCGGGGCGGTAGTCGGGCAGGGTAAATTCGGCGGTAACGTCGGTTCCGAGGTTGCGCTCGCCAACCTCGCCCTGCATCATTCTGTCATCTCTTTCCATAGGTTATCTTCTCCTTTTTCCGCGTTTGCGGTTTGATATATGATTTTATGCGCGCGCGGGAAAAAATATGTTTTTTTGCGGCGGGCCGCGCATAGAAGGGGCAAATTGCGGCATCCTATCGGTGAACGCTTCCGAAAAAAGGAGAGAAAACCATGAATCCGACCGTGAAAAAGGTTATGATCGCGGCGGGGGCCGTCGGCGGTGGAATTGCCGCCGTGGCCGCAACCGTTGCCGTTCTCAACAGCCGAAAGATGAAAATGCTCCGCGCCTACCGCCGAACGGGGAAGATCTTATACCGGATCGGCGCCGCCATGCAAACGGTTGCAACCGTTATGGAATAACCGTCGCCCCCGCCCGCCCCGCGTCGCCGCGCGGGGCGTTTTTTTGCGGGGAGAGCAGGCGGCGGGAACGCCCCGAAAAAGTTTGCAAAATGGGGCGCGCCACTTGACTTTTTTCCGGTCTTGTGGTATGATAGATAAAGAAAAGAAACCTTTTTTGAAGGGGGTTCCCAAATGATCGACTCAATGAATCTGTTTTGCGAGAGATTGCAGTTTCCGCAGTCGGCCGGAGAAACGCTCTGCGCCGCATGGGCCGCGCTTTCCGACCCCGCGGCGGGCGAGCGGGAAGCTTTTCAAACGTGCGCCGACGAACTGTTCAACGGGAAGGGAAACACTTTTCTCGATGTTCTTGCCGGAATTGCCGCGCGGCGCCCCGACATTCCGCGCGAAACGTTGGACATGGCCTTTTTGCTTTCCTGCCTGCCCGAATTGCAGGAAAGATACCGCAGGGCGAGCCTTCCGGCGGACGTTTTTTGGGAGACCATGGCGGATCTGCGGTGCAAACTGACGGAATGCCGCCGCGTTCGCGGGGTTTGGGGGACCTTCGTAACCGATTGGTACGCGTCGATCTTCCGCATGAAATGTTTCGCCGTGGGCCGGTTGGAGTATGAACGCCGCGCGTTTCCGGCGGAGTCGTTCGGCGGCCTGAAAAAAGGCGATTTGACCTGCGCCTGCCACATTCCGTCCTCGGGGCCGCTGACCGACGCGGCGGTGGACGATTCTTTGCGCCGCGCCCGCGCGTTCTACGCGGACGTTCGGGTTGGCGACGCGTTTCCCGTTATCTGCCATTCGTGGCTGCTCTATCCGCCCGTGGCCGCGCTTTTCCCGAAGGATTCCAACATGGCCCGTTTCGCGGCGCGGTTCCGGATTTTCGACGTGGACGCGGATCCGCGGAACAAGGACGCTTGGCGCGTGTTTGACCGCCCGTTCGACCCCGAGAACATCGGCGCGCTGCCCGAGGATACCTCGCTGCGTCGCGCGCTGAAACAATACCTTTCCGAGGGCAACTGCATGGGGAACGGATACGGGCTGATTCTGGCGTAACGCCGCAAAAACAAGCGAAAAAAACAAGGGGGCGACCGATCGTCGCCCCTCTTTTTTATTCGTAAATTTGCCGCTCTTTATAACAAGAAAACCCCGATAAAATCGGGGTTTTCGGATACACGGTGCGCAAATTTGCGGGAAAACCGCCCGTTTGCGCGCGGTGCGTTCTTACTTTTGCAACGCTTCCTGAACGGATACAGCAAACTGCGTAGATACGCCATTTTTTTGCCAAAATGTATGAGTAATGTAGGAATCAATCGCTTTTTGTCACATCAATTTGCTCTTAACGGCTGTTAAAGTATTTATGCGGGTATTAAAAGCTAACCCAATATCCTTGATCGACTCGGCAAAGAATGATATGATATTTGTGAAAGACGAATAGGAGAATCTGAAGATGAAAAAACGAAGATTGCATGGCTGTATTCTGAAACTGACCGATTTTGAGTACCGCGCTCTTGTGGTCGCCGTCAACAACTACCGCCTGCGGCACAAAGAGATGGGCGAGGACACGACCGTGGTGTCAGATCTGCTCTGGAAGATCCTCGAATCCGAATAATCTCTCCTGATTTTACATATCAAATTGGCAAAAGCCGATTTTATCTCCCGTTCGGGAAATAAGATCGGCTTTTTTCTTTTCAAAGGAGGAAGCAATGGAAGAAAATCATGTGATCGAAACCGGGCAAAGAACCGAATCCACCCCGACGAACGAAGTCAAGC
>CADBKZ010000024.1 GCA_902795355.1 uncultured Ruminococcus sp. | reverse complement strand
TTTGACTTTCGCTCGATTGACGACGCTGCGCTTCAAGCCATTGTTCATTCCATCAACAACAGACCACGAAAATGCCTTGGTTGGAAATCTCCTGCCGAAATCTTTTCTGTTGCTCTTACTTGACAATCCGGCTCGATCCCCGATTCTGTTCATTTTCCGGCAACAGCAAATCATCATCCATTCGGTAGGGCGACGCCGGAAATTGTAATTTTACAGTTTCTTTTTCAGGTCGAAGAGGAACGCCATGCACTCAAACGGCGAGAGCGAATTGAGATCGGCGGCTTTCAGCTCGGCGATCACCTGCTCGTTCATCTGATCCTCAATGGTAATCAGCGAATCGTCCTTTTCGGGAAGATTCTCGGCGGCGTTGAGCGCCTTTGCGGTTTTTTCCACCGAGGAAAGCACCTCGCGGGCGCGCTTGACCACCTCGTTCGGCAGACCCGCGAGCTTGGCGACCTCAATGCCGAAGCTATCGTCGGTGGAGCCGCGAACGATTTTGCGCAGGAACGTGATCCCTTCGCCGCGCTTTTTGGCGGCGATATGGTAGTTGACGATGCCCTCGAACTCCTCTTCCATCGAGGTCAGCTCGTGGTAGTGCGTGGCAAAGAGCGTTTTTGCGCCGATCTTGCGGCTGTTCGTGTACTCCACAATGGCGCGGGCAATGCTCATGCCGTCGAACGTGGACGTGCCGCGGCCGACTTCATCGTAAATAATCAGGCTCTTTCTCGTGGCGTTTTTGAGAATGTAGGAGACCTCGTTCATTTCCAGCATGAAGGTGGATTGCCCCGAGGCAAGGTCGTCCGACGCGCCCACGCGCGTGAACACCTTGTCCACCACGCCGACGCGCGCCTCGCTTGCGGGAACGAACGAGCCGATCTGCGCCATAACCGTAATCAGCGCGACCTGCCGCATATAGGTGGATTTTCCGGCCATGTTCGGCCCCGTAATCAGCATTAAGCGGTTGCGTCCGGTATCGAGCAGGGCGTCGTTCGGGACGAAATACGCGTCCTTGACGAACTGCTCCACCACGGGGTGGCGGCCGTCCTTGATGGAAATAACGTCGCCCCCGTCCACCTCGGGGCAAACGTACTTGTTCTTTGCCGCAACCGTTGCAAGCGAAAGGTAGACGTCGGTTTCCGCCAACAGCGCGGCGGCTTTCTGGATTCTCGCGCTCTGCTCGGCAACATAGCCGCGAACGGTCTGGAACAGGTCGTATTCGAGCGCGCAGACCTTTTCGCTCGCGCCGAGGATGGCGCTTTCCATTTCTTTGAGCGCGGGGGTGACGTAGCGTTCCGCCCCCGTGAGCGTCTGCTTGCGGATGTACTCCTCGGGAACAAGGTCTTTATAGGAATTGGTGACTTCGATGTAGTACCCGAACACGCGGTTGTAGGCGATGCGCAGGTTCTTGATGCCGGTTTTCTCGCGCTCCTCGGCTTCCACGCGCCGGACCCAATCGGTTCCGTTGTTCATAATGCCGCGGAGTTCGTCCACGTCGCGGTCAAACCCGTCGCGGATGATCTTCCCCTCGCGGAGCGAGAACGGCGGGTCGGGGTCGATGGCGGCGTCAATCCGCTCCCGCACGTCGTCAAGCGCGTCCAGCTCCCCGCAAATCGCGGCGAGCCGCTCGCTCTTGCAGGAGCCGAGCAGGCGTTTGACCTCGGGCAACGCCGAAACGGTTGCGCAAACGGCGCGCAGATCCTTGGCGTTCGCCGTTCCGTAAACGATGCGCGTGACCAGCCGTTCCAGATCGAGAACGCCCGAAAGCGCGTCGGTAAGCTCCTCGCGCAGCATGTAGGTTCCGGTCAGTTCCCCAACGGCCCCCTGCCGCTTCGCGATCTCCCCCGCCGAGAGCAGCGGATGCTCCACCCATTTGCGCAGCATGCGCGCGCCCATGGCGGTTTTGGTTTTATCCAGCACCCAGAGAAGCGACCCGCGCTTTTCCTTGGTGCGCATGGATTCGGTCAGTTCCAGATTGCGGCGGGTGTTCACGTCCATTTCCAGATACTGCCCGTCGGTATAAACGTTCAGGTCCTTGATATAGGAGATGTCCCGCTTTTCGCTCTCCCTGATGTAGCCGAGCATGGCTCCGACAGCGCAGAGCATGGGCGCGTTGGCATATACCTCGCCGCGAATGCTGTCGCCGAAGTGTTCGCGAACGGTTTTGCGGCATTCGTCAGCGGCGAAGCGCGCCGCCTGCGCGTCGGTCAGCATAATTTCGGGGTGCGAGGCAAGGTACTCCCCCACCTCTCCCATGTGCGTGCGGCTGATGTTGCAAAGCACTTCGCGCGGGGCGTAGGTCCCCAGCTCATTGCGGATTCGCTCGGCCATGCCCGCGCCCGAAAACGACGTGGCGTACATTTGCGCCGTGGAAATATCGGCAAAGCAGATTCCGCTTTCAAACTCGCCCATGGCAAGCGTGCAAAGGTAGTTGTTCTTCTGCTCGGAGAGCAGGTTGGATTCGATGAGCGTTCCCGGGGTGATTACGCGGATCACTTCCCGCTTGACCAGCCCTTTGGCGAGCGCGGGATCTTCCATTTGCTCGCAAATGGCCACCTTATAGCCCTTTTCAATCAGTTTTCCGATATAGACGTCCGCCGAATGGAACGGCACGCCGCACATGGGCGCGCGCTCGGCCTCGCCGCAATCCCGCCCCGTCAGCGTCAGTTCCAACTCGCGCGAGGCGACCACGGCGTCGTCAAAAAACATCTCGTAAAAGTCGCCGAGACGGTAGAAGAGGAGATAATCCTTGTATTGGTTTTTCACCTCGAAATATTGCTCCATCATGGGAGTCATGGGCGTTGTCCTCTTTCTGTAATTTCGGGCGGCCGTTACCGGCAGCCGCCGCAGGTCTTGCAATCGTGCGTGCAGCCCGACCCCGGCAGCTCTCCCGTGATTTCATAGGTGATCGCGGCGTTGACGCGCGCCATCAGATCGTTAACGGCGGTCTGGGCGCGGTCAAGCTCGATGAACGCGGGGTTTCCGTTGATTTGCCGGTACAGCTCGTCAATGCGGTTCTGCACCATGTCCACAAGGTGCAGGTCGCGCGCCTCGCCTTTGGTAATCTCCTCGGCAAGCACCTTTTGCTGGACCTCGTATTCGGTCATGGCGCGGCGCAGGTCGGGGTCGGCCTCGTATGCCTGTTTGGCTTTTTCCAGCGCGATCAGGCGTTCGTCCTGTTTCAATGCCTGCCCGAGCTTGGCGGCAAGATCAAAAATTTCCATGGTTGGGGGTTCCTTTCGGTTTCAGTTTCGGTCGGGGAGTTTCTCGCCCCAAAGGCCGTATGCGTCGGCGCGCGCGGCGCGGAAGAGGACAAACCGGCCGGTATCCGCGGGGTCGCCCTCGAAAAAGACGAGCTTGTTCCCCTCGGTCCTGCCGCACATCAGCGCGGGGTTGCTTTTGGCCGGACCGTCGCAAAGGACGCGCAGAGGCACGCCGAGCAACGCCTGATTTTTTTCATACCCGATCCCGTTCTGCAACGCCAGCATGCGGTCGAACCGCGCGTGCTGCACCTCGGGCGGCACAGGCTCCATTGCGGCGGCGGGGGTGCCTTTCCGCGGCGAATAGATGAACGAAAAGATCATATCGAACCGCGCGCGGCGGAGCATTCCGAGCGTTCCCTCGAAGTCCTCTTCGGTTTCGGTGGGAAAACCCACGATAATGTCGGTGGTCACGGTCACGTCCGGCGCCTTTTCGCGCAGGTAGTCGAGCGTTTCCAGATATTTTGCCGTGTCGTACTTCCGGTTCATCAGCCGCAGCACCCGATCGCTCCCCGATTGCAGGGGCAGGTGGAATTGGCGCGCCACATGCCGCGACGCGGCGATCACGTCGATCAGCTTGCGGCTCGCGTCCTTCGGGTGGCTCGTCATAAAGCGCAGGCGGTAGTCCCCGTCAATGCGGTCAAGCTCGGCGAGCAGGTCGGCAAAATCCCACCCCGCGGCGGTACCCTTCCCGTAGGAATTGACGTTCTGCCCGAGCAGGGTAATATCGCGGTAGCCCTCGGCCACCAAGCCCCTGACCTCGGCAACAATCTCCTCGGGTTCGCGGCTGCGCTCCCGCCCGCGCACATACGGCACGATGCAATAGGAGCAGAAATTGTTGCACCCGTACATAACGGAAACCCACGCGCGGTAGCCGCTCTCGCGGCGGATCGGAATGCCCTCGGCCACCTCGGGCGACTCTTCCTCGGGGCAGTAGACGCGCTTGTTTTTCTCCCGCCGCTCGCAGAGCAATTGCGGAAAGCGGTGGAGCGATCCCGTTCCGAACACGAAATCCACATACGGATAGCGGTTCTTGATCTCTTCCGCGCGGTGCGCTTGGGAGACCATGCACCCGCACATGGCAATGATCAGTTCGGGGTTCTTTGCTTTCAGGTGTTTGTACTGACCCACCGTGGAGAGCGCCTTTTTTTCGGCGTGTTCGCGCACGGCGCAGGTGTTGACCACAATCAGGTCGGCGTCCTCGGGGGTTCCGGTAATGTCGTAGCCCATTTCCTCGGCCATGCCCGCGAGCTTTTCGCTGTCCGCCTCGTTCTGCTGGCAGCCGAAGGTCAGGAAAAACGCTTTGCGGCGGCGACCCGTTTCCATGGCGCGGCGGTCGTTATCGGCGCGCATGCGGAGCGCGTAAACTTGCCGCGCTTCGGCGTTTGCGGGGGTGTTTGGGGTCTTGTCCATCGGGTTCACCTCGGTTCTCGGACGGCGGCGCGGAAGCCAGAAAAGAGTGATAATATATTATTATATCATTTTTTTTACGGGTTGTCAAGATTTGCCGTCCGATTTTGACTTTCTCTTGACAAAACCGACTTTTTCTGTTATACTGTATGCAAATTCCCGAGAAAAAAGGAGAACGCCGCCATGGCACGCAAAAAAACAGAACGGATCTATACCCCCGTGGAAAGCATGTCCCATTTCGCGCGCAAAATCGCGCTGTTTAACGATAAAATCGCGTTTCGCTGGCTCAACAAACAGCATGAAATTCTTTCCATGACCTACCGCGAGCTTTCCGAGCGCATCCGCCGCCAAGCGGCGGGCTTTTCGGCCGCCGGACTTGCGGGCAAACGCATTGCCGTGATCGGCGAGACCTCGGTGGAATGGGTGACGACCTATGTGGCCGCGATCGCCGCGGGCGGCGTTGCCATTCCGCTGGACCGCGAGCTGGACGCCAAGGAGATCGAGGGCTTTCTGACTTTTGCCGAGGCCGACGCCATCGTTTTCTCCGCAGGTATGAACGCAAAACTCGCCCCGCTCGCCGAGGGACACCCCACCGTTTCCAAGGTCATCCCCGTTCTGCCGGACGCGGCATGGGAAGAAAACCCCCGCGTTCTGCCCTTTGAGAAGCTGATGGAAATGGGAGCCGCGGAAGCGGAAAAAGGCTACGACTACCCCGCCGCCGCCGACCTTGACCGCATGGCCGAAATGCTCTTTACCTCGGGCACCACGGGCAGCAGCAAATGCGTAATGCTCTCGGAGCGCAATATTGTCTCAACCGTCAACGCCGCGGCCGAAACGGTCGATTTTTCGGCCAACGACCGCACCGTTTCGGTGCTTCCGCTCCACCACACCTACGAACTTGCCATTATGATCACCTCGCTCAATTACGGCATCAACGTTGCCATGAACGACAGCCTCAAACGCGTTCTGAAAAACTTCGCGCTCTTCCAGCCGACGGGGCTGATCCTCGTTCCTCTGTTTGTTACGACCATGCACAAACGGATTTGGGACGAGGCCAAAAAGGCGGGAAAGGAATCCATCCTCAAAATTCTGACCACCATTTCCCACACCCTGCGCGGGCTGAACTTCGATTTCCGCAAGCCGCTGTTCAAATCGGTGAACGCGGCGTTCGGCGGGCATCTGGAAAAGATTATTTGCGGCGGCGCGCCGCTCAACCCCGAGGTTGCCGACGTTTTCTCGGAATTCGGCATTGAAATTTGCGAGGGCTACGGCATTACCGAGTGTTCGCCGCTGATCGCCGTCAACCCCTACTTTGCCCCCAAGCGCGGCTCGGTCGGCCCAACGGTTCCTTCCTGCATTGCCCGCATTGACGTGGACCACTTCAACGAAAAGGGCTTCGGCGAGGGCGAAATTCAGGTCAAAGGCTCGAACGTGATGCTCGGCTACTACAAGAATCCCGAGGCCACCGCCGAGGCCTTTACCGAGGACGGCTGGTTCCGCACCGGCGACATCGGCTATATGGACGGCGACGGCTACATTTTCATCACCGGCCGCAAAAAGTTTGTAATCGTTCTGGAAAACGGCAAGAACGTGTTCCCCGAGGAGATTGAGGAATACATTGCCGACCAATGCACGGTTGCCGAATCGGTGGTGGTGGGCCGCAAGGAGCCGGACGGCGACGCCATTACGCTGACCGCCATCGTTTACCCGCGCATGGACGCCTTCAAGGACCCCGCCGACCACGCCGCCATCGAGGAATCGATCCGCCGCGAGTTTGCCAAAATGAACCGCAAGCTCGTTTCCTACAAACAGGTGCGCAACGTTGAGTTCCGCTACACCGAATTTGAAAAAACCACTTCCAAAAAGATCAAACGCCATTTGGTGAGATAAAGGAGACAATGATGAAGTTACGGGTATATGTATGTTGGCTACTCATATTACTTGGATTTTTGCATCTTTATTCATGCTCAAATCCCCAAAATGCAACCTTTTCAACATCACCTAAAAGTAATACAACTGATTCTAATAATGCACCAAACGACACTTTTTCTGAAAATATAAATTCTAAAGATAAAGAAAAAGTAATGTCTATGTTTGTCACTAACGGCGTATATTCCAATGGTACCTATTACTTCCGCAAATATTCTGAAACAGGAAATTGTAGTTTTCTCTATTCATTCTCCTATAAGCCAGAAATCGATATGTTTCATTGCTCACTCCTTGTAACCACAAATATACAAGGTTCCACATTATATGATTATGGGTCAGTAACATTCACATGGAATAATTTTGAAACGGCTCTTTATTACGGGTACCATGAATTTGACTATCGCGAATCAGAGACTTCGCCTTCAATTCATTTTGATTTTTCTGTTTCAAATCCACAACCCAATATTTCTTTTGCAAATTATAAATATTCTGTTAGAAGCAATAGTTTTAAGAACCTTACAAACAAGAAAGACATAGATTCCTACGCTCAAACCTGTTTTGATTGCATTAATCAAAGCTTATTATATTCACAATCCGTTTTATATTCTTATACTTCCACCGTTACCCTTTGGTAAAATACATCATACACTTTATTTGTTTATTTGGCTGAACCCAAAAGATCGGCCGCCAAGGCCGCGAGAGGGGGCGGACTTTCCTGCAGGAAAGTCCGCCCCCTCTCGCGCTCTTCCCCGCTCAAAGAACAGACGCGGGCTTGACCGCCCTCTTTGATGAAGCTGGATTGCAAGTTAAACGAACAAGACGAATGCGGCTACCGCTTGCCGGCCCCTTCGCCTCGCCCGCGGGAAAATCGGCAAGCCGATTACGAGGTCAGGCTGCAAGCAGCCGGAGAGGGTTATTATCTCAAGCCTCATCCGTCAGACAATCGAGGCTTCCCCGCCTCTCTGTCTGCCACCTTCTCCAACGGGAGAAGGCTCATGATGTTCGCGAACAGCGGGAAGAAAAATGAAAAAAATGGAGTGGTTTTCCATAGGGAACAACCTGCGGTTGTATGGTGCTTGCTCCCCAAAGAACATTACATAGCCTTTATTATTCTTATCACCGTAGGGCGGGCGGCCAAAGGCCGTGTTGATTTCTGCTCCTACCACGGACGGCACACAAAAGAAAAGGTCTTATCATTATTTCCGTTTATTATTTCCCGTAGGGCGGGGGCTTGCTCCCGCCGCAAACAAACGGAAAAAGATAATACAAATAAGCGGATTTCATTACTGTTTATTTGCAAAAGCCTTTCGCTTTCGGCGGGAGCAAGCCCCCGCCCTACGGGAAATAATGATTTTTGTGGGTCAATTGTTGCGGGAGCGGAAGCCAACGCGGCCTTTGGCCGCCAGCCCTACAGTGAATCATCATACATCCACGGGTTATTTTCCCACTGTTCGCAAATGTCGTGAGCCTTCTCCCGTCGGAGAATGGTGGCAAAGTCGCAAGCGACTTATGGAGGAGGCTTCCGATTGCCTGTTACATTACCTCCTCCTTGGGGGAGGTAAAAGTTGTTGACAATCGAAAAAATAAAAAGTGCGGTCAGTGACAAGCCGCGCCGTGACCGAGCGAAAATGCCGCGCACGGCATTCGCGAGACGGTGGCAGGCGACGCAGGAGCCTGACGGAAGGAGTTTTTCAACAGGAAGAGCAGATGAAAGGGTTCCCATTGCTGACCGCTCTTGCGTTTCCCCCGTTCCAAAAGAGCAAACGCGGAAACGCGCCGTTGTCAAAGAAATCGCGCGCAGGTTCCGGCTTCGCAAACCGCATGTTTTTCAATTCATTTTGCGAATGTTTCCGCAAAATTGTCCGCTTGCCTTTTTTCGCTTCGACCGTCTAAACCCCGCGGTTTTTGCCCATACTATGGGTAAGAACAAACCGACGGGAGAACGAAACATGGCAAAAGTGAATGTTTGCGGAATCAAATTTGACAACCTGAACATGGACGAGGCGATCCGACGCGTCCTGCGCGACGACTGCGAGGCGCAGATTGTTGTTACGCCGAACGCCCTGATTGCCGAGGCCTGCGCCTCGAACCCCGAATACCGGCGGCTGGTGAACTCCGCTTCGCTCGTCCTGCCGGACGGCGCGGGCATTCTCTCCGCGGCCAAACGCCAAGGAACGCCCCTGCGCGAGCGCGTTGCCGGCATTGATTTCGGCGAACGTCTGCTCGCCGAGGCCGCCCGCCGCGGCGACCGCGTGTTCCTGCTCGGCGGCCGCGACGGCGTTGCTCCCGCGGCCGCCGAAAACCTGAAAGCAAAATACCGCGGCCTCTGCATTTGCGGGTGCTTTTGGGGCTATTTTGACCGTTACGGCGAGGAGAACCGCCGTCTGCTCGGCATCATCAACGCCTGCAAGCCGTCCATCCTGCTCGTTTGCTTCGGTTTCCCCATTCAGGAGCAGTGGATCCGCGAGAACATCGGGTTTCTCCCCTCGGTCCGCATTGCGGCGGGCTTGGGCGGAAGTCTCGACGTTTGGGCGGGTCGGGTCAAGCGCGCCCCCGCGGCCGTTCGCGCCGTTCGCATGGAGTGGGCTTGGCGCATGATGAAGGACCCGAGGCGCGTTCGTCAGCTCCCCGCCCTGTTCCGTTTTCGCGCCATCAGCAAAAAGGCCGCGGAAACCGATGGCAAATCGCACATGGAATCCCCCGTTTCCTAACCTGTTTGTTACAAAATTGACAAATTTTCGGTTTTTTTCACAAAACGCTTGCAACTTCGGGAAAAATGCGGTAAAATATAGAATGAACAGATAGGGCTTTCCGCCAAAAAAAGCGGTTTGCACCCATTCAGAAAAACAAAACGGAGGAATTTTTCCAATGGCAAACGTAAAAGTTGCAATCAACGGCTTCGGCCGCATCGGCCGTCTGGCGTTCCGTCAGATGTTCGGCGCGAAAGGCTACACCATCGTTGCGATCAACGACCTCACCAAACCCTCGATGCTCGCGCACCTGCTCAAATACGACTCGGCGCAGGGCAAATACGCTCTTGCGGACACCGTAAGCGCGAACGACGAAGAAGGCACCCTGACCGTTGCGGGCAAGACCATGAAGATCTACGCCGAGAAGGACGCCGCCAACCTTCCTTGGAAGAAGCTGAAAGTGGACGTTGTTCTCGAATGCACCGGCTTCTATACCTCGAAAGAAAAATCCATGGCGCACATCAACGCCGGCGCAAAGAAAGTGGTCATCTCCGCTCCCGCGGGCAAGGATCTGAAAACCATTGTGTATTCGGTCAACGAGAACACCCTGACCGCCGACGATCAGATCATCTCCGCGGCTTCCTGCACCACCAACTGCTTGGCTCCCATGGCAAAGACCCTGAACGACTACGCCCCCATTCAATCCGGCATTATGACCACAGTCCACGCCTTTACGGGCGACCAGATGGTGCTCGACGGACCCCACAGAAAGGGTGATCTCCGCCGTGCCCGCGCCGCCGCTGTGAACATTGTTCCGAACTCCACGGGCGCCGCGAAGGCTATCGGCCTTGTGATTCCCGAGCTGAACGGCAAGCTGATCGGCTCCGCGCAGCGCGTTCCGGTTCCCACGGGTTCCACCACCATTCTCGTTGCGGTTGTGAAGGGCAAGGACATTACGGTTGAGGGCATTAACGCCGCCATGAAGGCCGCTTCTTCCGATTCCTTCGGCTACACCGAGGAACAGCTCGTCTCTTCCGACATCGTCGGCGAGACCCACGGCTCCATCTTCGACGCGACCCAGACCATGGTCGCCAAGATCGACGACGACACCTATCAGGTGCAGGTGGTTGCTTGGTACGATAACGAGAACTCCTACACCAGCCAGATGGTTCGCACCATTAAATACTTCGCCGAGCTCGCATAAGAGCGGGCAAAGGCAAAGACTGCGGGAGAGGGGAAACTTCTTGCAAGAAGTTTCCCCTCTCCCGCGCTCTCTTCCCTTTCAAAAACGTTCCGCACAAAAAAGCGGGATAAAACTTTCCATTAAAAAAGCGCAAAACCGTTTCCGGCTCTGCGCTTTTTCTTTTTCCCTTTTTCAAAAGTTCTTTCGGAAAGGGGTGAAGGGTTTGGGGAGCGGGGAAAACCGCTTTCTTCCAAGAAAGGGTTTTCCCCGCTCCCCAAGGTCTTAATCATGCCTTACGCCTTCGGGCCGGCGTTTACGATGTTGGCGGGCATATCGGGATACTTCTTTGCGAAGTTCTCGTTGAATTTCTTTGCGAGGGCTTTCGCGTTCGCCTCGTATGCCTTTTTGTCTTCCCAGACGTTCCGCGGGTTGAGAATTTCCGAGGGAACATTGGGGCAGGACTTGGGAATGTTGACGTTGAAGATCGGGTCAAGCTCGTATTCCACGTTGTCAAGGTCGCCCGCGAGCGCGGCCGTTACCATGGCGCGGGTGTATTTGAGCTTCATGCGCGGTCCGTTGCCCGCGGAGTGGCCGCACCAACCGGTGTTGACAAGGAACACGTTCGCGCCGGTCTCTTTCAGCTTTTCGCCGAGCATCTGCGCGTAAACCGAGGCGTTCAGCGGGAAGAACGGCGCGCCGAAGAGCGTGGAGAACGTGGTAACAGGCTCGGTAATGCCGCGCTCGGTGCCCGCGAGCTTGCTCGTGTAGCCCGAAACGAAATGGTACATGGCCATGTCGTTATCCAGCTTGGAAATGGGCGGGATCACGCCAAACGCGTCCGCCGTCAGGAACACGATGGTTTTGGGCTGGCCGCCGACCCCGGGGATCGCCGCGTTGGGGATGTACTCGATGGGGTAGCCCGCGCGGGTGTTCTCGGTCAGGGAGCCGTCGTCGTAGTCGGGTTTGCCGGCCTCGTCCACAATCACGTTTTCGAGCAGCGTGCCGAACTTGATGGCGCCGTAAATTTCAGGCTCGTGCGCGGGGTCAAGGTTGATGCACTTGGCATAGCAGCCGCCCTCGATGTTGAACACGCCGTCGGCCGACCAGCCATGCTCGTCGTCGCCGATCAGCTTGCGGTTCGGATCCGCCGAAAGGGTGGTTTTGCCCGTTCCCGAAAGACCGAAGAACACCGCGCTGTCGCCCGCCTCGCCGATGTTGGCGGAGCAATGCATGGAAAGAATGCCCTGCTTCGGGAGAACATAGTTCATCACCGAGAACACGCTCTTCTTGATTTCGCCGCTGTATTGGCTGCCCGCAATCAGGACCTCGTGCGCTTCGTAATCGATGATGATGGCGGCCTCGCTGTGCGTTCCGTCCACATCGGGAATGCACTTGAACCCGGGGGCGGCCAGAATGGTGTAATCGGGGACGTAATCCGCCAGCTGCTCCTCGGTGGGGCGGATCAGAAGCTGATGGATGAACAGGTTCTGGCTGGCAAGCTCGTTGACAATGCGGAAACGCTTGGTGTACTTGGGATCCGCGCCGGCCATGCCGTCGAACACGTAAAGATCCTTGTTTTGCAGGTACGCGAGCATCTTCGCCTTAATGGCCTCGTAGGTCTCTTTGGCGATGGGGCGGTTGATGTTGCCCCAAGCGATGTCGTTATGGACCGCGGGCGTATCGACGATGAACTTATCGTCGGGGCTGCGGCCGGTGTATTTGCCCGTTTTGACCACGAGCGCGCCCGTATCGGAAAGGGTTCCTTCGCCGCGGGCAAGCGCGATTTGCACAAGGCAGGCGGGAGCGAGATTGCGATAGACCTTGCCGTTGCCGGCAATGCCCAAATCGATGGGATTGATGGTTTTCATAGGGATACCTCCAAATGGGGAACGGCTTTGCCGTTCCAAAAATTTCTTCAGTGTATATTATATCACATAATCCTGACAAAAGCAAGACAAACGGAAAGATTTTTTCAAAATCATAATAAACGAAAATTTGCCGCAAAAGCCACGAAAAAGGCGCAGAAATGGACAAATGCCGACATTCCCGCGCCCCTTTTTTGCAATTTTAAGCCAATTTTAAGAACAAAAACAATTCTTGTTCTATTTTTTTCGAAATCCGTTCAAAAATTCCCCTTTCCCGCGCATGTTCTTTTGGGAGAGAGGGAGCGCGAGGGGGAGAACCTTTTTCTTGCGAGAAAAAGGTTCTCCCCCTCGCGGCCTTATGGAGTGGTTTATCCTTTCAAAAAATGGCCGATGCGGCGCAACGCCTCGGAGATATGCTCGGTGGAATAGCAATAGGACGCGCGGATGTACCCCTCGCCGCCCTGCCCGAAGGCGGTACCCGGGACCACGGCAACCTTTTCGGCATAGAGGAGCTTTTCGCAGAACTCGTCGCTCGACATGCCCGTGGACCGGATGCAGGGGAACGCGTAGAACGCGCCTTTCGGCTCGCGGCAGGAAAGGCCGAGGTCGTTGAAGCCCTTTACAATCAGGCGGCGGCGCATGTCGTATTCCTCTTTCATGGCGGCAACCGCTTCGTCCCCGTTGCGGAGCGCTTCCACGGCGGCGTACTGCGAGGTTGTGGGCGCGCACATAATGGCGAATTGGTGGATCTTGACCATCTGCTTCATAATGGGAGCGGGCGCGCAGGCGTAGCCCAGCCGCCAGCCGGTCATAGAAAAGGTTTTGGAAAAACCGTTGACCACGATCGTGCGCTCTTTCATATCGGGAATCGCGGCGATGGATGCGTGATCTTTCCCGCCGAACGTCAGCTCGGCGTAAATTTCATCCGAGAGGACGACCGCGTTGGTCCCGCGCAGAACGGCGGCGAGCGCTTCGAGGTCGGCCTGCTCCATAATCGCGCCCGTGGGGTTGCAGGGGTAGGGCAGGATCAGCAGTTTGGTGCGCGGCGAGAGCGCGGAACGGAGCATTTCGGGCGTGACCTTGAAATCGGACGCCGCGGTGGTTTCAAGGATGATGGGAACGCCGCCCGCAAGACGCACCAGCGGCTCGTAGCAAACATAGCTCGGCTGCGGGATGATCACCTCGTCGCCCGCGCAAACCAGCGCGCGGATGGCGGCGTCGATCCCTTCCGACCCGCCAACGGTAATCATCACCTCGGCGGCGGGGTCGTAGGAAAAGCCGTATTTGCGGCCGGTGTAGGCGGAAACCTCGCGGCAGAGCTGCTCCAAGCCGCGGTTGGCGGTGTAGCGGGTCTTGCCGTTTTCCAAGGAGCGGATGCCGGCTTTGCGGATCTCCCAAGGGGTTGGAAAATCCGGCTCGCCCACGCCGAGCGAAATTACGCCCTGCATGGTGTTTGCAATGTCGAAGAACTTGCGGATGCCCGAGGGCTTGATTTCCCGAACGGTTGGGGAAAGAAGTTTTTCGTAGTCCATCACAACGAGTAGCTGCCTCTCTCGTCCACGCCGTCGCCGAGGAGCTCCACATCCATCTCCTTATAGCGGCGCAGGACAAAATGGGTGGCGGTGGACGTAACCGATTCGATGGTCGCCAGCTCCTTGGCAACAAATTTGGCCACCTCGTGGAACGTGCGCCCCTTGACCATAACGTTCAGGTCGTACACGCCGGACATCAGATAGACCGACTCGACCTCGGGATAGCGCATGATTTTGGAAGCGATCTCCTCGAAGCCGAGGCCCGCTTTCGGGGTCACTTTCAGTTCGATGATGGCGGAAACGTTCGCGTCGTCAAGCCGCTCCCAATCGATTACGGCCTTGTAGCCGCGAATGATGCCTTCGCGCTCCATTTCCTCAATCTCGGCGCGGACCGCTTCCTCGGTAACGCCCAGCATGGCGGAAAGATCCTTGACCGAGGTGCGGCTGTCGCGGTTGAGCAGTTTCAATAGTTTGGTGTTCATGGCGTTTTTCCTTTCATTTTCGGGACCAGACCCCGTCCGCGCATTGCACGGGCAGATCCGGCAGCTCGCGGCGATTTCCGAGGAGATCCCGAGCGGCGGCCAGCTCTTCCCATTGGGCGACCGTTCCGGCATAGCGAATTTCTTCCAGACGGGGACAGGACATTAAAAGATTATTCGGAATCGCGAACAAACCGGACGGCAGCGAAACCGAGGTAACATAGGCGGCGCAAACCGCTTCCCGGATCACCTCTTCGAATCCGATCTCCGCGCTGTCCGCGGCGAGGTCGTCGTAGGAATAGCAGGTGTAGTCGCGAACCGTGGAATAAACGAACTTCAATTCGGACGAGGCGATTTGGGAATCAAGGATATAAATCGGCTTTTCCGCCGTAATCGGGAAGGTCTGAATGATGCTCACGGCGTTCTCCGGTTCTTTCTCCGGATTCATTTCGATATACAGATTCAGGAACTTATCCAGATTCCACGCTGTGAATTTTCCGCCCTTTACCGCGCGGCGCAAAGGCTCCTCAATTTCGGATGTGAACCGCTCCACCGTGATCCAATAGGGGATCGGAAGCGCCGCTCTCACCAAAATGGCGTTCACCGCAAAATGGTTGTCCCCGAGGGTTTCCGGAAAAACCAACGCATGGTCGCGCCGCGCGGGAACATCGTAAATCACGCCGGAAATGGCGGCGGTTTGGTTCAAGAAAGATTCATCATATCGGAAATGATAGACCGGCTCGGGAATCTCCGCGGGTTCTTCCCGCTCCGTTTCCGAAACGGATTCCGAGGCGGCGTGGGTGGCAACAATGGCGGAGTCGGTTGCCGCGGCGGGGGCGGTTTGCGGTTTTGCGCCGTCGCAGGCGGCAAGGAAGGTCAGGATAACGGAGAGCAACAGCGCGGCGGAAAAGAAGCGTTTCATGTGCGGTTCTCCTTTGATCTTGTTTTATTCCTCTGTTACGCGTTCGATGCTTTCAATTACAACGGGCGTTTTGGGAACGTCGTCGAACCAACCCACGCGGCCGGTTTTAACGTTCGCAATCCTGTCAACCACGTCCATCCCCTCGGTCACTTGCCCGAAACCCGCGTATTGGCTGTCGAGGTACCCCGCGTCGCCGTGCATGATGAAGAATTGAGACGAGGCGGAGTTGGGGTCGCTCGTGCGCGCCATGGAAAGCACGCCGGGGGCATGGTGCAGGTCGTTCGCCATAAAGCCGTTGGCGCGGAACTCGCCCGCAATGGAAGCGGCGGGCTTTTCGGAAAAGTCCTCGGCGTAGCCGCCGCCTTGGATCATAAAGCCCTTGATTACGCGATGGAAGATCACGCCCGAGAAAAAGCCGCTGTCCGCGAGCAAAAGAAAGTTGCGGACGGTGTTGGGGGCTTTTTCGGGGTAAAGCTCGGCGATCATGGTTCCGTAGTCGCGGACGGTGATTTTGATTTTCGGATGGTTCATGGTTGTGTTTCCTCTGCTTTCATAGTTGATGATTCGGGAAGCCCGTAGGCAACGGCGAAGAGCGCGCGGGCGCGGGCGTCCCGCCCCGCGGCGTGGAGATAGCCGAACAGGACTTCCATGCCCGTTGCGCGCCGGTATTCGGCCGGTTTGGCGTTTTTGGGAAAATTGAGACGCCGCGAGTTGCGGCCGCGGCGGTAAACGGCGAGTTCTTCCTCGGTCAGGCGCGGGAGCAGGCGTTCCACCGCTTCCGATTGCGCCGAGGCGCGGACAAATTCGAGCGCGGCGCGGTTGAGAGAATCCGAATGGGAAAGCCCGCGCGACACCAGATGCTCGCGGACGAGCAATTCGACCACGCAATCGCCCAGATACGCGAGCGCGGGCGTTGACAGCCCGACGGTTTCCGGCATTTCCCAACCACCCCCGTTTTCCGATACTTTTCTATATCATACCATAAAACCGCGCAAAAATCAAGCCCCGCGCGAAATTTTTCGCCTGCGCGGGGCAAGTTATTCTTTTGTGAGTTTCAAGGCCGTTATTTTACCAAGCGGTAACTTTCATCGATCAGCGCGTGGAGCAGGTCAGGCGCGATCGCGCTGTCCAAAAGGACGGTCAACCAATATTTTTTGTTCATATGCCACGCGGGAAACACGGAAACGCCGTCCGCGGCGGCAATGCGCTCGGGCAGGGCTTTGAGATTCAGAACGTCCACGTTTCCCTTCCGGCGTTTGTCCAGCCGGTCGGCGGGAATGTTCATCATCAGCCCGTACCACTTTCCGCTCGGCTTGCGCAACGCCTGCGCCTCGTCGCCCTCGAACGGGCAATCCGGCTCGGTCCCGTAGGTCGCGCGGCAATAGTCCAACACCGCCTCGCGAAAGCGGCGGACGCCGAAGCATTCCCGCGCGACGGCGCGCATGAACGCTTCCGCCTCTTCCCGCAGGGCCGTAACGGTCGCTCCGCTCGAGGACGGAACGTTGAACAGGTCGTATTCCCAGCCGCTGTCAAGGTCGTAAACGGCAACGTCGCAGGCGCGCCCCATGATGCGATAGCGGAAGCGGAACCCCTGCGTTTTCGCGTCGGTCTCGCAGGTGGGAACGCCGTCCGCCAACCGAAAGCCGAGCGACGAAAGCGCGGCGGGGTCGGGCGCATCATGCGGAAAGCAGGCTTCATAGCGCATGGGGCAAATTCTCCTTGTTCTTCTTCAAAAGCGTCGGAAAAACGGTTGCATGCCACGTTTGGGGGTCAATATCGTAAAAGGTTTCCGGCAGGGTCGGCCGCGCGTGCAGGACCTCGCTCGGCAGATGCGGCGCAATTCCGAGGCTATCACGCACGATGGGGAAAACTCGGTCGCCCGCCACAACCAGATGTTCCATAAGCGAAATGTCGTTGAGGCTCAAAGCGGTCCGGAGCTGGGACGTAACTTCAATGTCGGACTCCGAGGGGATGGCATACCCCTTCGGGTGGTTGTGCGCCAGCACCACGATCGGGGCTTTCCGGAGCAACGCTCTTTTCGAGATGGAAGAAATCGGAATCAGCGAACTGTTAACGCCTCCTTCCGAAATTTTGCAGCAATCAATCAGGTGCATGCCGTTATCGAGCATCATCATGTACACGCATTCGTGGTCGTAACCGACGAACCGACGGCAAAGATAATCGCCGATAACGCTCAAACTGTTATAGGACGGGATTTCCGACAGCGATTCGATGGCATAGCGGCGGATGGATTCGGCAACGATGTTCAGCAGATCGGCGGTGCGTTCGCCAACGCCGTCCACGGTCATCAACTCCTCGCGAGAGGATTCCACAACGCCGCTGAACGAACCGAACCGTTCCATAAGGCGGTGCGCGAGTTCGTTGGTATCTCTGCGGGGATTGCTGTAAAAGAGCAGAAATTCCAGAAGTTCATGTGGTGCGAAGCCGTCAAATCCGGCGGCGCGATAGCGCGCGCGGACGCGATCCCGATGATGCTCGTGCACGGCGGTTCTCTCCTTTTCCGTCAAAAATGGAATTTGAAAAGATTTCTTATTTATTATAGCTTGTTTTTCGGGTTCTGTCAATCCGATTGTTGAACAAAATTCAAAGAAAACAGAAGATTTATTTCCGTATATTTCGCCAAAAAACGACGGGAGAAAGCGGAGCGCGATGGGCAAAAAGCGACGAGCGGACCGAAATTCGGGGACGACAAACCCAAGAGAGGCAAAAAAAGGAAACGGAAAATTGAGAAAAGGGGTTGACAAAGAGAGAAAAGTATGGTATAATACAAGATGCGAACCGAGCAAGGGGAGCAAGAGTCCCGAGGTGAGCGCGCCGGTGTGGCGGAACTGGCAGACGCCCGGGACTTAAAATCCCGTGATACGAAAGTATCGTACCGGTTCGATCCCGGTCACCGGCACCACGGGGACGAGGGGAAACAAACAAAACGACGTAAGCGAAGAAACGGCAAGAGCACGGAAAAGCAAGAGAGGTGCGGAGATGCGGTCGGCGCGCGAAGGGACAGAAGGCGCGCGGAAAGGGACAGCAGGCAGTTTTGGAGCGAACGTCGGAATGCTATCGCGGAGTAGAGCAGCCTGGTAGCTCGTCGGGCTCATAACCCGGAGGTCGTGTGGTTCAAATCCCACCTCCGCAACCAAGTAGTCCGCCGAAAAAAGATGCGGACGGAAAAACCGAGGATTTCCTCGGTTTTTCTTGCTTTTTCGCCGTTTTTCTCGATTTTTGAAAAATGAAAATATGGAAGCACAATAACTAAATCATTTTTCTATGCAATCACACCTACTTCAGAAATAAAATAATCTTTTATTATTTTTCTCCGCACCCTTCACTGGGTGCGGAGTTTTTTAGTTGCTCCGCATACTTAATCAACTGGGGAAAGCGGTATACGGACGACGGCATCTGGCAGAACGTAACCTTGGAGAGCGGCAAGAGCTATGTGTTCTCCTGCTACCTGAAATTGGCGAGGCCAAACACAAACGGCGAAAACAAGGGCGTATATCTGAAAGTCAGAAGCAACAACGGCGGAAGCGAGTTTATTTCGCAGAAGATCACGGTGCGGAACGACTTCCAGCGCGTCGCGCTTCCCTTCCGCGTGGAAAGCGGGTGCGGAACCTCGTTCAGCGTGGGAATCTATATCGACGATTACATTCAGGCCAAGGCCATTGCTCCGCAACTGGAAGAGGGCGTGTACCTCTCGCCGTATAACTACCTGACCACGCAGAATGAAAGAACGGTCGGCGTCACCTGCCAAACCCCGCAAACGGTCGCAACCGTGTATGTTCCAACGGGCAAGGACGCAAAGGAAACCTTCACTTTGAGCGGGTATGTCAAAGGCCGGATGGCCTCGAACGCCAACGCGTATGTGCAAGCAAGCATCAACTATTTCCAAAGACGAAATGAAAACATCGAGGCGGAGCAAGTCAAAATGCCGGTCTACAGCGTTTCCGACCATTCCACCTTCTTCATGCTCCAATTCAGCAAGAGCCTGTATCGGGGCATTGAAAGCATTCAGATCGCTTGCGGAAACGACGGCAACGGCAACGCCCTGACCTTCTCCAACCTGCAATTGGTGCGGAACAGCTACGCGGACGGACTTTCGGAAGAGGACTTCGCGGGAACGACCGCGGCTGAGGACGCTTCCGACGAGAGCGACACCATCGACCGCGTGACCGACACGGCCGAGGATGTGGAAACCATTGTGTTCGAGGAAGTCAAGGATGCGTTCGGTAACGCCCTGACAAGCACCAACTTCCAGAACGGCGAGTTCGGAACCATCTACGGAGAAAGCAAGTATGCGGATCAATATCCGAACGACAAATATTCGGACGAAGGCAACAACAAAACCGAGGAGATCGACGCGAGAGGAAACTCCACCCAATACAAATACAATCCGGTCACATCCAAGCCCACGGAAGTGATCGACCGTTGCGGAAACAGCACGCATTATTCCTACGACGCGTCCGGCAGGACCACCGGCGTTCTGGCGGCGAACGGCGGGACCGTAGGCTATACCTATAACGCCTACGACGACCTGACGGGGATCACCCGCGGCGACGGACAAGCCTACCGCATGGCTTATGATCCCTTCCGCAACCTGACGGGGGTAAAGGTAGGAAACCAGAATCTCGTTTCCTATGCGTACAGAGCGGGAACGAATCGGCTCAAAACCGTTACCTATGCCAACGGAGCGAACCAATCCCTGTTCTATGATCGGTTCGGAAATGTTATCAAAGAGGTCTGGATGAACGGAACCGAGAAACAAGCGGAATACCGCTATTTCTACGACGCTTCCCAAAATTTGGTAAAAACCCTTGACATTCTGAACCAAAAGATGTATAATATCAATAGGAGCGGTGAAAACATTGCTTCTGTGGAAGAATATAACATCGGCTGGAATGGGTCTTCCGCGGTCGATCCGGTTCTTGTGGGAACCATGTTCTATTCGTTCGATTCCAACGGCAAGCAGTTCCGCAAGAAGTATGTTGCCGCAACCGGCGAAGAACAGAAGTATGTCTTTGAGTTCAAGGACGAGCAGAATATTGCTGTTCAGCTTCCCACAGGTGCGGTTAGCCATGCCAAGAGCGATCATTTCGGCAGAAAAGTATTCGATGAATTGCAGCTTGGGAAAGGCTTCCTGAACCGGACATTTACCTATCATGAAGGCGTGGTTTCCGAGAAACACGAAGCGGAAAACAAGCGCGTTTCGGATCCTACCACCACGTTGGTAAAGGAAATCAAGTTTGCCGACGGCAGAACCATTGCCTACGAATACGACAATGAAGAACGGATCACCAAGGTCATTGACAGCGTAGACGGAACGACGGAATACACCTATGATGCGTTGGGTCAGTTGCTGACTGAAACGAAAGAAGAAATCGTT
>CADBKZ010000023.1:39039-49738 GCA_902795355.1 uncultured Ruminococcus sp. | reverse complement strand
CCAAAGGCCGCGTTGGCTTCCGCTCCCGCTTCCACCGCAAATGGCATGCAAAAAATGAAACATCCCTATTCACTGTAGGGCGGGGGCTTGCTCCCGCCGGAAGAGAGAGATTTTTGCAAATAAACGGTAGTGAATATCCGCATATTTGTTACTCTCTTTTGGCGTTTGTTTGCGGCGGGAGCAAGCCCCCGCCCTACGGAAATAATGGAAATAAAGGCTGTGTAATGTTCTCCCTGCGTTTGCTTTTCGGGAAGGGGAAGAGGTTTGGAGAGGGGGAGACCCCTTTTCGGCGTTTCCATAGAAAACAGTCTTTTTGCAGAGTTCCCCTACCCGCAAAACACCTTATGCGTGAAAGCTCTTTTGCCTACTTTTCTCGAGAGAAAAGTAGGCCCTCTCCAAGGTCTAACTACTACTCCTTCATTCTGACGGGAAGGAGCATAAACAGCTCGGTTTTATCCTCGATAGGTTCGGCCGGCTCGATGTTGATGCTGGTAAGAGGCGACGTCAGCGCGATGCGGACGGTCTCCGAGGACGCCGCGCGCAGGCTGTCGATCAAGAACCGGTTATTGAAAGCGATCAGCAGGTCGGCTCCATCGTGTTCGATCTCCACTTCGTCGTAGGTGGAGCCGAGTGTGGAAACCGCCGAAATTTTGAGCAGATCGCCCTCAAACTGCAACTTAACATGCGACCGCACGCTGCCGGCGACCTTTTCCTCGGTAACGAGCGCGGCGCGCTCCAAAGCCGCGATCAGCCGCTCGCGGTTGACCTTTGCGAAAATTTTATGATTGGTCATGATAATCCGGTCGTAATCGATATAAACCCCGTCGATCAGGCGCGAGAAGAAAATCATGTTTTCAAACCGGAACACAATGTTTTTGCGGCTCATATAAATGCGGACGGTTTCGCGCTCGTCGTCTTTGAGAATGCGGAACAGTTCGTTGACCGTTTTAGTGGGAACGATGAACGAAAATTTCAACTCCGAACCGTCCTGATTCTGATTTTCGATGGGAACCGTTACCGCGCACCGCGCGAGCTTGAAGCTATCGCAGGAGACCAGCAGCAGCTCGTTTTCGGTCACTTTGAAATAGCACCCGTTCAGCACCGGCCGCTGGTCGTTCGCCGCCATGGCGTACATCGCTTTGCCGATCATTTCGCGCAAAACCGCCTGACCGATCACAAACCCATCCTCGGTTTCAAGGCGCGGAATGGCGGGATAATCGGTTGCCGCCAGCGCGTTCATGCGGTGGGTGGACTTTCCGCTCGCAATGCAGGCTTGCAGATTTTCGGAAACGGTGACTTCCACCTCGTCCCCTTCCATTACGCGGACGGTCTGCGCGAATTTTTGCGCGTTGAGAACATAGGAGCCCGCTTCCTGCACGTCAGCCTGAACGGTCAGCCGCGTTCCTTTTTCAAGGTCGAACGTCGTCAGCGTGCAGTTCCCGTCGGCCGCGGCTTCAATCAGGATCCCCTCTGCCGCCGTCAGCGTTGATTTACCGGAAACCGTGTTCATCAACGGTGCGGTCGCTTCCATGATCATTTTACGGTTGAATACGATTTTCATAAATTTCTGCCTCTCTCCGTATGAATTTCTTTTGTTTTTACGCGCCTTTCACGCTCGCGCAAAGAGAAAAGATATATTTTTTATTTTTTTCGTGATAAAAACAGTAGTACCTGCGGAAACGGTGGAAAACTCTCCCGACCCGCTTCCCGCCTGCCTGCGCGGGACATGCCCGCTTTCGGCTTTCGCTCGGAAAACCGACCGGAAACTTGTGGAAACCTGTGGAAAATCCGCTTGCCGTTTTTCCCTGTTTTTGCTCCGTTCGCTCCCTTTTTCCGGTCTCTCGCGGAAAAGTTGACGATTTTTTTGTGTTTACTCGGCGTCGCCTGTGGAAAACTTTGCGCTCTTTCCTGCCTCGTTTCCCCTCTTTTCGGGTCTCTTCCGAATTATCCACATCTCTCTCCCGCCGCTCTTTCCCCTGCCCTTGACCCTTTTCGCAAGCCCTCTCTCGCTCCATTGTCCACATCTCTTTTTTCTCTTTTGTCCCGCTTTTCCACAGCCTTTTCCACACCTGTGGAAAACCCTGTTGGTTTAAGGTCGCTTTGAAGGTTAAGAGACTGTTAAGGTCGTCCTTTTCTTGAGAGAAAAGGACCAAAAGAACTTTCACGCACCTTCTTTTTCTTGAAAGATAAAAGAGCATTTCCTGCGGAAACGCCGCAAAAAGAGCTTTCGCGCAGATGTGGTCTTGCGCATAGGGGGATTGTTTGCGGTAACTTTTGGCAAGAACTCCTTCCACCACTCGCTCCGCTCGCGGTCCCCCTCCCCCATGGGTGGAGGTAAAAGTAGTTAACAGAAGGAAAGAAGTTAAATGATATTTTTTTTCCAATTGGTTGTTATTTGACCTCCACCTTTTGGGGAGGTGGCAGGCGACGCAGGAGCCTGACGGAAGGAGTTTTCAATAGAAGGTTAATTTGACCTCCTCCTTGGGGGAGATTGCGCGCACGCTTGCGGGCGTGACGGAAGGAGTTTTGCATCCCCGTTTTTGCTCTCTTCCCACTGTTTGCAAACATCCCGAGCCTTGCGATTTTGCAACGCAAAAGCGCGGCTGCTTGCAGCCTTTCCTATGGGGGAATGGGGGAAACGGCCAAGGCCTTGTGGATGAGGCTTTCATTTGCTTGTTTCTTTGCCTCGCCCTCGGGGATGAGGTCAGGCTGCAAGCAGCCGGAGAGGGCTTTTGCGATAACAGCTGTTTTCACCCTCTCACTCGCTTCGCGAGAGCTCATAATCGGCTTTGCCGATTTTCCCGAGGGGGAGCCTTGAAGTAGCTTTTCGTCAGAAGCCTCATCCGTCAGACAATCGAGGCTTGCCCGCCTCTCTGTCTCCTCGCCTCGCCCTCGGGGAGAGGTGGATTGTCGCGAAGCGGCAAGACGGAGAGGGTCTTTGTGATAATCGCAATTTTTACCCTCTCACTCGCTTCGCGAGAGCTCCCCCTTTGGGGGAGCCTTGAAGTAACTTTCCGTCAGAGGCCTCATCCGCCTCGCGATGCTCGGCACCTTCCCCCAAGGGGAAGGCTCAAAGTTACCATAGGCAGATAGCAGGGACAGGGGGAGAAAAGCACGCTCATTTCCGATTTTTTCCCGTTGTTCGCAAACATCTTTTTATTTTCTGCGTTTGCTTTTCGGGAAGAGGAAGAGGTTTGGAGAGGGGGAGACCCCTTTTCGCGAAAAGGGGTCTCCCCCTCTCCAAGGTCTTTTTCTTATATACTCTTTTTCAGTTCGTTAATTTCAAGGGAGAACGCGGGGTCGGACTTGATATGCCGCGCGATTTTCTGGTAGGAAGAAAGGATGGTGGTATGGTCGCGGTCGTAGAGCTTGCCGATGTTCGGAAAGGACATTTCGGTCAGCTCGCGGATCAGGTACACCGAAATATGGCGCGCTTCGGCGATCTGTTTTTCGCGCTTTTTGCCCACCATGTCGGCGCGGGAGACGCCGTAGCGATCGGTGATGGCGGAAAAGATGCGGTCAACGGTAACGCTGACCGGCTCCGCGCCGCCGAGAAGCTCGGAGAGACAGACCTGCGCCACTTCCATGTTGATTTCCTTACCCTGAATGGTGTGAATCGCGCCCAGCTTTTTAATGGCGCCTTCGATCTGGCGGATGTTGGAGCGCAGATTTTCGGCGAGAAAGATCAGAACGTCGTCGGGAATTTCAAGCGAGACCTGACTTGCTTTCGCTTTGATAATGGCAATGCGGAGTTCCAGATCGGGCGGCTCGATGTCCGCGATCAGACCCCACTCGAACCGCGTTTTCAGGCGGTCCTCCAAGGTTTTGATCTCGCGCGGCGGGCGGTCCGACGTCAGAATGATCTGTTTTTTCTCTTCAAACAGCGCGTTGAACGTGTGGAAAAATTCTTCCTGCGTTGCCACTTTGCCGGCGATGAACTGAATGTCGTCGATCAAAAGCACGTCGCATTTGCGGTACTTGTCGCGGAACTCTTCCATGGACTTGTTGGCAAGGCAGGCGATCATTTGGTTGGTGAAATCTTCGCCTTTTGTGTAAATAATGCGGATTTTCGGGTTGACCTGCCGCAAGCGGTTGATGGTTGCGTTGAGCAGGTGCGTTTTGCCAAGCCCGCTGTTGCCGTAAATGAAGAGCGGATTGTAGTTGGTTGCGGGGTGGTTGGCAACGGCAACGCACGCCGCGTGCGCGAATTTGTTCGTGTCCCCAACGATGAAGTTTTCAAACGTGTACTCGAAATTGTAGGACGGGATCTCGGATTTCGGGTTGCCGCTGTTCAGGCCGATTACGGTCACGTCGCGATCCGAAACCGGCGTTCCCGTAAACGAAATGTCCACGCGGACGGGAAAGCCGAGCAACTTGGAAAACCCTTCGCGGATTTTTTCGATGTAGTTGTTTTTGATGATGATCCCGTGCTTGAACTCGGACGGCGTTCCGAGCTGGATGTGGTCGCCGTCAAACGAGAGGACTTCCACCTCGCCGAACCACAAATCAACGCCGGTATCGGACATTTCTGCGCGCAGGGAATTTTTAACGCCTTCCCACACCTCGCGGATCTCTTTGATATAACGTTCGTCGGACATTCCGTTTCCTTTCTTTTGCGGCGTGAGCCGATGGAGTCGAAATCGGGAAAAAAACGGCGCGGCGGGGCGTCGGCGGCATTCTTGCCGGATGTTTCGTCCGGCTTTTTTGCCCGTGTCTCGCACGCTCAACGCGCACGCCCGCGCGCATAATACTATAAAATATAAATATATTATATCATATTCGCCCGCCCGCCGCAAGAAAAAGATGAAAAATTCACATTTTTTTTACAATTGAAGGTCTTTATAAGGCCAAGAGCGTGTTTTAAGGTGTGGGAAACTTTTTGAAAAAAGTTTCCCACACCTTTCAAAAACTTTCGCGCGTCTCGCGCATAGGGAGTGTTTGCAAATGTCAGGAACAACCTGCGATTGTATGGGGATTGCTACACCAACTGTACATAGCCTTTATTTCCGTAGGGCGGACGGCCAAAAGCCGCGTTGGCTTCCACCACCGTCAAAAAACAAACGAAACCGTAGGGCGGGCGGCCAAAGGCCGCATTGGCTTCCGCTCCCGCCGAAAGAGTGAGATTTTTACAAATAAACGGTAGTGAATATTCGCATAGCTGTTATTTCCTTTTCCCGTTTGTTTTTGCGGCGGGAGCAAGCCCCCGCCCTACGGTAATAATAAACGAAAGACTATGTGCGGTTCTTGGTGGAGCAAGCACCGTATAACCACAGATTTTCCCTACGGGAAGCAATGATGCTTACACCGCGGTTCCGCTTTCTTCCCGCCGTCCACAAACATCCTTATTACTTTCCTTGCGGTTGCTTTTCTGGGTGGGAGAGAGTTTGAGAGGGGGCGGGGCTCTTTTCGCGAAAAGAGCCCCGCCCCCTCTCAAGGTCTTACCCCGCCATGCCATTCCCTTACTCTTCCATTGCTTCGTAAACTTCCATCAAGCGGGATTCGAGGGCGGTGCGGCGCGCGTCGAGTTCGGCGGCGCGGACATAATCGGCGGACGCTTCGCCGTAGAGCGCGGTTTCCACCTCGGCAAGTTCGGCTTCCAAGGAGGCGCACTCCTGTTGCAGCCGCTCCATGCGCGATTTACGGCGGCGTTCGTCGGCGGCCGCTTGCTTTGCGTGCAAGTACTGCTCTTTCGCGGTACGGGGCGCGGGCGGAACGTCGTTGAGCGTGGGGACGTGTTTCGGCGCGGGAGCGGCCGTTTTTGATGGGACGGTGCGCAAATTTTCGCCGAATTGCCCGTCAAGCGCGCGCGCTTCGAGATACTCCGAAAGCTCGGTGTACCCGCGGCCGACCTGCGACACGGGAAAATCGAGCAGATCGGACGTAAACGGCGCGGGCGGGCGCAACATCAGGATCCGCGTGGCGAGTTTTTCAATCAGATAGCGGTCGTGGGAGACCATCAGAATGGTGCCGTCAAAGGCTTCGAGCGCGGTTTCCAACGCTTCGCGGGAGTCCATGTCAAGGTGATTGGTCGGCTCGTCCAGCAGGAGAAAATTCATGCGCGAGAGCATCAGTTTGGCCAGCGTCAACCGCGCGCGTTCGCCGCCGCTCAACACCGACACGGTGCGAAAAACCGCGTCGCCCGTAAAGCGGAACAACCCCAGAACCGAGCGGATTTCGGTTTCGGTTTTGGCGGGGTAGGCGTTCCAAAGCTCGTCCAGAACCGTGTTTTGGGGCGTCAGGTTCTGGTTTTCTTGGTCGTAGTAGCCAACTTCCACATGGTAGCCCGCTTCAATCGCCCCGCGCGTTGGCGCAAAGCGGCCGAGCAGGAGCTTGATCAACGTGGATTTTCCGCACCCGTTCGGGCCGATCACCAACACCCGTTCGCCGCGCTTGACCGCGAAATTCACGTTTCGGAACAGCGCGCGGTCGGTGTAACCGAACGAAAGATCGCGAACGTCAAGGACGTCGTTTCCCGAAGCGGACGCTTCCGAAAAGCGCATGCGAATGGCGCGGGGGTCGTCCTGCGGGCGTTCCAGCCGCACCATTTTGTCAAGCAGCTTCTGGCGGCTCTCGGCGGCAATGATGTTTCGCTCGCGGTTCCACGCGCGCTGTTGGGCAATGTAGGCTTCCTGCCGCGCGATCTCTTTTTGCTGGTTTTTCCAATGGCGTTCCGCAATTTCGCGGTCCACGCGCCGCTGCTCCATGGATTTGGTGTAGCCGCCCGCGTAGAGCTTGGCGCGGTGATGCTCGATGGAAAGCGTTTGCGTGGTCACGCGGTCGAGGAAATACCGATCGTGCGAAACGACCATAAAGCATTTCGGGTAGGCCGCAAGGAAGCTCTCCAACCAACCGAGGGTGGCGATGTCCAAGTGGTTGGTGGGTTCGTCGAGCAGGAGAAGATCCGGCTCGGAAGAGAGCTGGACCGCAAGCGCGAGCCGCGTGCGCTGTCCGCCGCTCAAAGAGGCGACCGTCTGCTCCCGCGCGGCCTCGTCAAACCCGAGCTTGGCGAGGATGGAGACGCTCCGCGACCGATACGTCAACCCGCCGTTTTCCACGTACCGTTCGTGCAGGGACGTGTACTCCCGAATCACCTTTTCGTCGCCGGACGCGAGCCGCGGTTCCAGCTCGGAAAGCCGCTTTTCCGCCCACAGGTGTTCGGGAAACGCCCGCCACATCCGTTCGGTAACGGACATGTTTTCGTCATCGGCGGTAAACGCGTCGTCCTGTTTCAAAATTCCAACCGTTTTGCCTTTGGGAATGGAAATGCTCCCCGCCGTGGCTTCCAGCTCGCCTGTAATCAGCTTCAAAAGGGTCGATTTTCCGCACCCGTTGACGCCGATCACCCCGCACCGCGCGCGATCGTCAAGCGCAAACGATATTTTTTCCAACACCGTTTCGGTTCCAAATGAAACGCCTGCCTCGCTCGCTGTCAGAATATACATAAATTTCTCCTTTTTTAAGGTCTTGAAGGTCAAGAGACTGTTTTGAAGGTCAAGAGATTGTTAAGGTCGCGCTTTTTCGAGAAAAAGCGCGCAAAAAGCTTTCGCGCAGGTATGGTTTTGCGCATAGGGGGTGTCCGCGGTAATCTTTTTGTAAAAACGCTATCATGGAAACTCCCAAAAGAACTTTCGCGCAGATATGGTCTCGCCCATAGGGTATGTCCGCGGTAATCTTTTTGTAAAAACGCTATCATGGAAACTCCCAAAAAAGCTTTCGCGCAGATAAGGTTTTGCGCATAGGGGTGTTTTGCAATATTTTGAGCCTTCCCCATGGGGGAATGGGGGGAAACGGCCAAGGCCTTGTGGATGAGGCTTCCGATTGCTTGTTACCTCGCCTCGCCCTCTGGGAGAGGTGGCAGGCGAACTTGTGAGCCTGACGGAGAGGGTAAAACAGCAGTTGTCGCAACCGCCCTCTCCTGCTGCTTGCAGCATAAGCTCTTCCCCAAGGGGGAGCCATAAAATAACTTTCCGTCAGAGGCCTCATCCATAAGCCGCTTGCGGCTTTGGCACCATTCCCCCAAGGGGAAGGCTCAAAGTAACTGCCCATTGGAAAAATAAATCGTTTCCACTTTCTCCCCACTGTCTGCAAACTTCCTTTTATTTTTCCCGCGTTTGCTTTTTTGGGAAAGAGGGAGAGGGTTCGGGAGAGGGGGAAACCCCTTTTTCGCGAAAAAGGGGTTTCCCCCTCTCTCGATGTCTCTCTTCCCTAAAACTTTGTTTTTGCTTCCACGGCGACGCCGAGGATGCGAGAGCGGCCGGTTTCAAAGTCCTCGGGCGTCAGGACGATGGGGGAATAGTCGTCGTTTTCGGGGGAGAGGACGATGCGGTGGGTTTTGCGGTCGTAGGAAAAGCGCTTAACGGTGGCGCTTTCGCCGTCCACAAGGCAGGCCACAATGTCGCCGTTTTCGGCATACTGTTGTTTGCGGAACAGGACGTAGGTGCCGCTGACGATGCCGCAATTTTTCATACTGTCGCCGCAAACTTCAAGGTAGAAATAGTCCTCGGCGTCGTCAACGTCGGCAAACTCGCGGCCGAGGAGCGTTTCGTCGGTGACGATGGGCGACCCCGCGCGGATCACGCCGATAACGGGCACCATTTTCCGCGCGCGGACGGTGCGGTAGGAGTTTTCGAGCGTGCGCAGGCCGCTTTCGGTGCCGAGGAGTTCATCCAGCCCAACGCCGAAAAAGTCGGCAATGCGGGAGAGCTTGTCGGCTTTGGGCGCGCTGCGGCCGCTCTTCCAATCGGTAAAGGTGGAAGGCGCAATGCCCGTGGCTTTCGCCACCTGATAAACGGTTGCGCCGCGCGCGCGGAGCAGTTCTTCAAATTTTGCGTATTCCATGGCGGTATCCTCTCCGTTCATGCAATTTTTGAGACTTTCGACAAAATCGGACGCCCGTTTTCGTGCAGGTCTCCAAATATTTAGGAAATCCGAAATAACTATTGACAAACTTTCGGAAATGCGGTATAATGTACTTGTCCGTTAACAGTATACACGATTTCCACACAAATGTCAAGAGAAAACCGAAAAAAAGAGAGGAGATTTTCAAAAATGTGTCAATATTGCAGACAATTGATCTGCCCGCCGTACTGCCCGAACGCTTCCGAAGAGGGGGACATTGCCTACGGGGGCACGCGATGCCGCAACTGCGGCGCGCGGCTGGACGACAGCGAATTTCATTATGTTTCGCACGGAAAACCGTACTGCCGCGCCTGCGTGGAAGAGGCCACGCAGGACGATTTGGTTCGGTTTTGCGAAACAACATGGGACGAATGGCTCGGCGATATGGGGATCGTTCCCGTAACGCCGGTTCCGCGCGTGCATATCGGGGGTCGCTATGAAGAATAACGGTCGCCGCGTGCCGCCGGCGTTGGGGCGGGTGCAGAGGGCGGAAAGCCGCGCTTTGGCGGTTGCTGACCGCGACGACCCCAAGCGCGCCGCCGCGTTTGCGGCGAGCGCCGCGCTCGGCCGAAACCCCGCAGGGGCGACCCTTTGCGGGAACCCCGCCACGAAGGAATCCTTCGTCGAAAACCCCGCAAGAGCTTCCTGCCGCGGGGCGGGGGAAGCCTGCGGCGCGCTTGGTACAGAGAAAACGGGCGGCGCGCAAAAGGCCGAGAAATCCCATCCCGCGCAAACAGGGGAAAATTGCGCCATGCGGGCGGGAGAAATCCGCGCCGTGGGGGCAGGAGCGGGGAACGTCCGCGCCGCGAGAGATGGGGAACACCCCACAGGGGTCGCCCTCGGCGGGCAAAAAGAGGCATGTGGCGCACAACTCACGCGCGGCGGGCGGAAAGTCCCCGCCGCGGCCTCTCCCGATGCGGCCGCCGGAGCGGAAGCGAGCGTGCAAAAAGAGGCCTGCGCCGCGGGGGCTTGGAACCGCGCGGCCGCCACAGCCGCCCCAGCCGACGCATCCGGCGGCTCCGACGACTCCAACGTCGTTCTCGCGCAGCTGCTGGCCGACGATCCGTCGCTCAAACCGCTCTCCCGCGAGGAACGCGCCCGTCGGTTTCTCTCGGACTATGAATTTTGCGGGTCGCTCCTCGATCTCTCCGACCGTTTCGACCGCATCGACGCCTTTTACGGTCGGGAACCGTCCGAATGGGCGCGATCCAACGCCGCCTATTGGCGCGCCCGCCGCTCGTCCATCGTCTCCCTGATCTCGGGGCTTTGCCCGTCCCGCGAAAAGGCTCTTTTAACGCTCCGCTACCTCGACGGCCTGCCCATTGAACGCGTGGCCGAGCGCATGTCGGTCTCCCGCCGCACCGCTTACCGCATCCACGCCCGCGCGCTGTCCCTCGTCGCCGCCGTGTTGGAGAAGAGAAAGAAGGTTAGACCTTGAGAGGGGGCGGGGCTCTTTTCGCGAAAAGAGCCCCGCCCCCTCTCAAACTCTCCCCCACCCAGAAAAGCAAACACGGGAAAAATAAGAGGGTGTTCGCAAACAATAAGGTGAGTTATAGTGCTTGGCTCTCACCGGAAAACAAACGAAACTGTAGGGCGGGGGCTTGCTCCCGCCGGAAATGAAAGATTTTTGCGAATAAAAGGTAGTGAATACTCGCATATTGGTTATTTTCTTTTCCCGTTTGTTCTCGGCGGGAGCAAGCCCCCGCCCTACGGAAATAAAGGCTATGTACAGTTGGTGTAGCAATCCCCATACAATCGCAGGTTGTTCCTGACATTTGCAAACACTCCCTATGCGCGAGAC
>CADBKZ010000023.1:5654-38995 GCA_902795355.1 uncultured Ruminococcus sp. | reverse complement strand
GCGGCGTTTCCGCAGGAAATGCTTTTTTTCTCTCGAGAAAAAGAAGGTGCGCGAAAGTTTTTGAAAGGTGTGGGAAACTTTTTTCAAAAAGTTTCCCACGACCTTAAAACACGCTCTTGACCTTATAAAAAAACCGACGCGGTTCCTTGCGGGAATCGCGCCGGTTGCGGGATGCGGTTGATTGCCGACGCCCCCGCGCCGCCCGAACGGGCGGGCGCGGTAGGGTCGGCTTTTTTTGCGGAATTACTCCGCGTCGGTCGGTTCGGTCTTTTCCTCTTCCGCGGGAGCTTCCTCGGCAGGAGCTTCCTCGGCAGGAGTCTCTTCAACGGGAGCCTCTTCGGTTGCTTCCTCGGCGGGAGCTTCCACCGGCGCTTCTTCCGCTTCTGCAGACGCGGGAATCGCTTCTTCCACAGGGGTTTCTTCCACAGGGGTTTCTTCCACAGGAGTCTCTTCCACGGGGGCTTCGGCTACCGGTTCTTCCGCCGGAGCTTTGCCGTAGACTTCCACGGGCGAATCAAGCGGCGCGGCGGCGGCAAGCTGCTTGACCAATCCGGCTTCGAGCAGCTCTTCGGACGACATATACCCGATGGTATCCGGCTCGACCTGCTTTCTGCGCGGTTTCAGCTCCAGCTGCTCGGCGCAGATCTTTTCGATGAGTTCGAGCGCGAACTTGTACTTGCGGTCGCCCTTGATCTTCATGAGCGACGGGGTTGCGGCGAACTTCTTCTTTTCGGAAACGTCCACAACGCCGTACTTGGTGTCCGCGAGTTCGGCGGGATCGATGGCCAGATAGAGGTAAATGGTCTTGGACTTCGGAATGAGCTTTGCAATCGGGTTTCTGCCGCGGTTGTACGCCTCGTAGTTCCAGCTCTTGCGCGCTCTTACGCCGCGATAGTACAGCATGGCGGATTTGAGACCCACATAGTATTCGCGGATCTTCTCGTCGGCCTGCGAGAGCTTGGAGCGGTAGCTCTTGCGGTACCGATAGAGCACCTGCGCCTGACCTGCGGCTTCGAGGTCGAGCATTTCTTGGTAAAGGTCGGGCTTCTGCTTGGTGTCCACATAGAGCAGACCGCCGCTCTTGGTTTTGAGGTAATCGGGAATACCGACAACCGCAACCGTTTCGTCCTCGACCACGGAAATGGTCTCAACGGCGGGCTCCTCGGCGGGAGCTTCCTCGGCCGCCTCTTCCTCGGTGTTCTCGGCCATGGCGTCCGCCACCGCGGCGGCAACGATAATGCCGTCGGCGTTCTCCTCGGCCTCGGGAGCGGCTTCGGTTTCGGCAAGTTCTTCCGCCTTTTCCTCGGCAAGCTCTTCGGCAACGGTTTCTTCGGCCGCCTCTTCGGCAAGTTCGCCGTTCAGGTCGTCCTGCGCCTCTTCCACGGCCTCTTCCACCGCTTCTTCCTCGGCGGCGGGAGCTTCCTCTTCCTCGGCGGGCGTTTCGGCAAGCTCTTCCGCGGTTTCCTCGGCGAGCGCGTCAAGGTCGACGTCCTCTTCGGTCGTCTCCTCTTCGGCCGGCTCCTCGGCGGGAACCTCTTCCGGCTCCTGCACCGTTTCTTCGGTCTCTTCCTCGATCAGGCGTTTGCGGATCGCGCGGCCGATGAAGAACATGGCCACGAGCAGGGCAACCACCAGAATGAGAATGATGATGAGCAGCCACGGCATGGGAATGCCGCCGTTGGAATACTGCGGGGCAATGGCGAACGTCAGCGTTCCGAGCGTGCCCTTTACGCCGTCGATCTTGAAGTAGCCGTCGCCAACGGTAACGGTGTAGCCCTTGCTTGTTGCGGCAACGGGCTTGCCGGCCGCATCATAAATATACAGCGACGATTCGGAAAGCGCCTTGCAGCCCTTGCTGTAAACCTCGTAGGAAAGCGGGACGATCACGGTGAACGTATCGTTCTCGCTCGCGCCCGCGAGTTGCAGCTGGAACGCCTGCGCGTACTTGGCTCCCTTGGGGAGCTTGACGTCCACCGCTTTGACGGCCGAGGCGGTCACGCCCGCGGGCAAGCCGTTCTTCGCGGTCAGAATGACGGTGGAAGCGACCTTATCGCCGTCCCAAACCGGAACGGGCAGCTGATCCACGGTAACGGTGAGCGTTGCGGAAAGTTCGGTTACGGCGGAGCCGCCCGAAGTAAACGCGTAGTTTCCGCCCGGGAGCGCGGCCTTGATTACATACGCGCCCGCAACCGAAGTTCCGGTAAACGGCGTTCCGTTCACGGTGTAGGCGATCTTGCCCTTTACCTCGCTCGGCAGATCCGCGCCTTCAACGCCGATGGTGTAAGGCGTTTTTCCGTCGCCCGCCACGCTCTGGTCGGACATGGTAACGGCGTAAGTTTTCGGCGCAACGGTAATGTCCTTGGTTTTCGTCAGACCCGCGGCCTCTTCGTAGTTCGCGGTGTCGAGCAGGGTTGCGGTCAGCGTGTAGTTGCCCGCGTCGCCGTAGTTGGCGGGGTAGGCGATGTTATAAAGGTTGCCCGTTTGCGCAACGGTTCCGACATACGCGGTGACGCTCGCGTTCTTGGGGTCGCCGTATGTAATGCCGGTTACGTTGTTCCAGACCAGATTGGTAACGGTCAGTTTGTTGATCGTTGCCGAAACGGCGAGGCTCCCAACGGTAAAGTTGCTGTCCGAAAGGGTTACGCTCGCTTCCGCGGGATAAGTCCCCGCGGCGGATTTGTTGACCGTGAACGCGTTAACGGTGTAAGTCAGCGCGTTGGCCGCGGTCAGAACGTTGCCGGTCAGCCCCGTTTTATCCAGCGCGGGTTTGTTCGCAACGTCCGCGTCGGTAAACGCATAAGCCGTTTGCCCCGCCACATAGTCGGTCGCAACGGTTGCGGTTCCCGCCGCAAAGTTCAGCGCAACGGGCAGGATCTTGCCCGAGTAAACCGCGCTGTACGTGTTCAGCGTGTAGTCGCTCGCGTCCGTTCCGCCGAGCACATAGTTGACGGAAACCGACGACGACCCCGCGTCCGCCGACGTCCATGCGGCGGTAACGGTAATGGTGACGTCTTTTCCGTTCGGCAGGACCGAGGGGTTCACGGTCACACCCGTAATGGCCGTGGTAGCGTCGTAAGTTTTGGTAATCACGCCGTCGGTCCCAACCGAAATCCCGCTCCCCGCAGGGAAAACGAGCTTGGTGGAATCGAGCGTAATGGTGGTGACATCCGCGGAAGCCGTAACCGCGAAAGCCGCGACGAGCATCAGCGCCATCAGTGCGATGGCAACGATCCGAAGCACGCCGTTTTTGGAGTTGTTGCGTTGTTGGTTCATTCTCTCTCAACCTTTCCTGATGTATTTTTGACCTGATTCAGGGACGCGCAGAGGGTTCTGCGGGTACAAAATCCTCTGATACATCCTATTATATCATAAGATTTTCAAGATGTCAACCGTATTTTTGCAATTTCTACCTTGTATTTTACTCCTTTTTTCGCTTTTCCGCCCTTTTTTGCAATTTCCCCGCGGTTTTGAAGGCCAAGTTAAGGTCAAGGGCGTGTTAAGGCCGTGGGAAACTTTTTTCAAAAAGTTTCCCACACCTTTCAAAAACTTTCGCGCAGTTATGGCTTTGCGCATAGGGGGTATTTGCGAAACATTTTTGCAAAAATTTTCTCCACGAAAATGCCGAAAAACGTTCACGCATAAGATATTCGTTTCGGTAGGGCGGGCGGCCAAAGGCCGCGTTGGCCTCCTTTACCGTCGAAAAATAAACGGGAATGTAGGGCGGGGGCTTGCTCCCGCCGTAAAACAGACGGGAAAATAACAAATGTGCGGATATTCGCTACCGTTTATGCGCAAAAACTTTCGCTTCCGGCGGGGGCGGAAGCCAACGCGGCCTTTGGCCGCCCGCCCTACGGTAATTTTTTGTGCCGTTTGCGACGGGAGCAAACACCGGCAACCGCGGGTTGTTCCCTACGGCAATAATGGGCAATGTTACTTGAAGCCTTCCCCCAAGGGGAAGGCTCAAAATAACTGCCCGTCGGAAATAAATCTCCGCCTTTTTCCGCTTTCCGCGCCCGCGGTCGGCCCCTTTGCGCGCAAAAAAACGGGAAGCGCGCCGCGCTTCCCGTTTTCGTTTTTTCGGGCGGTCAATCTTCGGCGGCGTGCGAAAACGACTCGCGGGCGCGGAAGATCAACGAAATGCACCAGATACCCGCTAACGCAACAACGGTGTAAATAATCCGGCTCAAAAGCGTGGCGGGACCGCCGCAGATACGGGCGACAAAATCGAACTGAAACAGGCCGATGCTGCCCCAATTCAGCGCGCCGATCACAACAAGGATCAACGCAATGCGATCCATAATCATCATGGCAGAAAAGCTCCTTTCGGAAAATATACGGCGTTGCGCCGCAACGCCGCTGCGAACGAAAACGGAAAAAATCCGTCGGCAGTAGTTTGTCCGTTTCGCGGCGACAACATGCACGATTGTTTCGCCGCCGCGGCCGGAAAGCGTTGGTAAATCCGCCAAAAGATGAAAAAAACGGCGATCAATCCCGCCGAACTTTTCGTTTTCGCTTGACATTTGCGCGCGAAACAGGTATAATAAAAGGTGAACAAATTTCCCGAGGAGGAAAGAACATGGAAGCTGAAAAATTGCAATCGCTCCGCGACGCCGCCAAAAAAGTCCGTATCGGCGTTATCGAGGGAACGCACGCCGCAAAATCGGGTCACCCCGGCGGCTCGCTCTCGATTGCGGACATTCTGACCTACTTATATTTTGAAGAGATGAACGTGGATCCTGCCGACCCCCGCATGGCCGACCGCGACCGCTTCGTTCTCTCCAAAGGGCATTGCGCCCCCGCGCTTTACGCGGTTCTCGCCGCCCGCGGGTTCTTCCCCGCGGAAGAGCTGACCACCCTGCGCCGCTACCCTTCCCGCCTGCAAGGCCACCCCGATATGAATTCCACCCCGGGCGTGGACATGTCCACCGGCTCGCTGGGGCTGGGCGTCAGTGCGGCGGCCGGCATGGCGCTCGCCGCCAAAATTGACGGCAAGCCCTACCGCGTTTATACCGCCGTCGGCGACGGCGAGAGCGAGGAAGGGCAGGTTTGGGAAGCCTGCATGTTCGCCGCCCATTACAAGCTCGATAATCTGACGGTGATCATCGATTGGAACGGTTTGCAGATCGACGGTCCCGTTGCCGAGGTGATGAACCCCACCCCCCACGATGAAAAACTGAAAGCCTTCGGTTTCCATGTCGTCTCCATCGACGGGCATGATTTCAACCAGATGGAAGCCGCCTTCCGCGAAGCGCGCCAAACCAAAGGCCGCCCCACCGCCATTATTGCGAAAACGGTGAAAGGCAAGGGCGTTTCCTTTATGGAAAATCAGGTTAAATGGCACGGCAGCGCGCCGAACGACGAACAGTACGCGCAGGCGATTGCCGAATTGAAAGGGGGCAACTGAAATGGCCGATAAAATTGCAACCCGCGAGGCATACGGCGACGCTTTGGTCGCCCTTGCGGACAAATACGACTTTGTGGTGCTGGACGCCGACCTTGCCGAAGCGACCAAAACCGTTAAATTCAAGAAAGCCCACCCCGAACGCTTCTTTGATTGCGGCATTGCCGAAGGAAACATGATGAGCGTTGCGGCGGGCATTGCCACTACGGGAAAAACCGTGTTCGCTTCCAGCTTTGCCATGTTTGCGGCGGGGCGCGCGTTCGAGCAGGTGCGCAACTCGATCGGCTACCCGCACCTGAACGTTAAAATCGGCGCCACGCACGCGGGCATTACCGTTGGCGAGGACGGCGCCACCCACCAATGCAACGAGGACATCGCCCTGATGCGCACCATCCCCGGGATGACCATCGTCAACCCCGCGGACGCCGTGGAAGCCCGCGCCGCCGTGGAAGCGGCCCTCTCGGCGAACGGCCCGTTCTATCTCCGCTTCGGCCGCTTTGCCGTTCCCGTTCTCAACGACGCGGCGACCTACCGCTTTGAGCTTGGCAAAGGCGTTCTGCTGGCCGACGGAACGGACGTGACCATTGTTGCGACCGGCCTGATGGTCTCGGTTGCGCTGGAAGCGCGCGCGGCTCTGGCCGCCGAGGGCATTTCCGCCCGCGTAATCAACATTCACACCATCAAGCCCTTGGACGGCGAAATCCTTGCCAAAGCCGCAAAGGAAACCGGCGCCATTGTTACCGCCGAGGAGCACAACATCATCGGCGGGCTCGGCTCCGCGGTGGCCGAGTCGGTCTCCCAAAGCTGCCCCGTTCCGGTGGTACGTGTTGGCGTGAAAGACGTTTACGGCCATTCGGGAACCGTTCCCGCCCTGCTCGAAGCCTACGGCCTGACCGCCGCAAATCTGGTTGCCGCCGCCAAAGCCGCCGTTGCCAAAAAGTCTCCCGCAAAAGCATGAAAACCATTGTTCTCGCGTCGGCGTCTCCCCGTCGGCGCGAGATTTTGAAAAATCTCGGTCTCTCGTTCGAGGTTCTCTCCGCCGACGTGGACGAAACGTCCGACGAGCGCGACCCCGCCCGCCTCTGCGAGCTTCTGGCCGCCCGCAAAGGCGAAGCGGCCGTTTCCCGCTTGGCGCGCGAAGCTCGCGACCTTTCCGGCCTGTTGGTGATCGCCTCGGACACGGTGGTGGCCGTGGACGCTCCCGCGGCCTCGGTCGGGTCAGCGCGCGCCGCGGCGGGCAAAGAGCCGGACAAAGAGCCGTCAGCCGCGGGTTTGTCGTCCGTTTCGGGGTTGTCTTTCTCCGAAAAAACGGCCGATTTTGATTACACGGTATGCAAAAATTCTTCTTTTGAAATTCTCGGCAAGCCCGCCGACGCCGCCGACGCCCGCCGCATGCTGCGGCTTCTGTCGGGTCGCCCCCATCGCGTTGTCAGCGGCGTTTACCTCTGGATGAACGGCGTTTCCGCCGTCTCCCACGACGTGACCGAAGTCGTCTTTGACCGCTTGTCCGACGACGAGATTGACCGCTATATCGCCTCGGGCGAGCCGTTCGGCAAAGCCGGCGCGTATGCCGTTCAGGGGCTTGCGTCGTCGTTTGTCTCGGGAATCCGCGGCGATTACTTCAACGTGGTCGGCCTGCCCGTTCACCGCATGTGCGCGCTCTTCCGCGAAACCTTCCCCAACGAACCGCCGTTGGTGTAGGGGGGGTGGAGACCTTGGGGAGGGGGAGACCCCTTTTCGCGAAAAGGGGTCTCCCCCTCCCCAAACCTCTCCCTCTTCCCGAAAAGCAAACGCGGGGGAATAAAAATGTTCGCAAACAATAGGGGTGAGTCAGGGTGCTTGGATCTCACCGGAAAACAAACGAAACTGTAGGGCGGGCGGCCAAAGGCCGCGTTGGCTTCCGCTCCCGCCGGAAGCGAAAGACTTTTGCAAATAAACGGTATTTAATATCCGTATATTTGTTATTTCCTTTTCCCGCTTGTTTTACGGCGGGAGCAAGCACCATACAACCGGAGGTTGTTCCCTACAGTAAAATGGGGATGTTTCATTTTTTGCATGCCATTTGCGGTGGAAGCGGGAGCGGAAGCCAAGCGGCCTTTGGCCGCCCGCCCTACGGAAATGAATATCTTATTATGCGTTATGCGCGAAAGCTTTTTGCGCGCTTTTTCTCGAAAAAGCGCGACCTTAACACGCCTTTGACCTTAAAAGACGACCTTAACAGTTTCTTGACCTTCAAAACACGCCCTTGACCTTCAAAAAGGAGAGATGAATTGAGAAAGGAATACAAACAGACCGCGGCGGTGTGGCTCGGCGTGCTGACCGTTTTTGTGGCCGCGCTGGCGGTTCAGACCGTGGCGGTGGCAATTCTGCGGGTCGCCGCGCCGGACGCGATGGAGAACGCGAGCGTGCGCATCCTGCTTTCCACGCTCCCCATGTACGCCGTCGGAATCCCGTTGGCAACGCTCGTGTTCCGCTTTGCCGACCCGATGCCGCCAACCGAAAAACGAAGCCTTTCGCCCGCAACGTTCGCGGGAGTGGTCGCCATCTGCTTTGCGCTCGCGCTGGTGGGGAGCCTGTTCGGGCAGGCGGTGAACAACGGGATCGAGGCTGTTACGGGCAGAGAGGCCGAAAACCCTGTGGAAGAAATTACCAGAAACGTCCCGTTCTGGCTGAATTTGCTGGTGGTGGGCGTTTGCGCGCCGGTTGCGGAAGAGTTCGTTTACCGGAAATGCGTGATCGACCGGACCAGACGCTACGGGGACGGAGCGGCCGTTCTGATTTCCGCTTTGCTGTTCGGCGCGATCCACGGGAATTTTACCCAATTTTTCTATGCCGTGTTCCTCGGAGCGGTGTTCGGAGCCGTTTATTGCGCAACCGGAAAACTGCGCTACACCATCGCGCTGCACATGCTGTTCAACTGCGTTGGAACCGTTTCCAGCGAAATGCTCGGGCGGCTCGGCGGCGAATGGAGCCTGAAAATCCTCGCGCAACACCCCGAAACGGTGGTTTGGCTGTCCGTCCTCGGGCTGATTTATCTCGCGTCCGTAACCTGCGCGCCCGTGGCGGCGCACTTCCTCGTTCCGAAATTGCGACCCGCGCGGGAAACGGTCTCGCTTCCGGCGGGGGACGCCGCAAAGGTCGCGCTGCTCAACCCCGCGCTGTGGGCGCTCGTTGCCATGATCGTTTATTTGTTCGTTTTTTGACCACACGGTACGCAAATTTCAAGGAAAAGTTTTTTATGAAAGCAGTTTTGTTTGACTTTGACGGCACCATTGCCGACACCATTCCCGCCATTACCGAGGGCGTGAATCTGGCAATGGTCGAACTCGGGCTGCCGACCCATACCGAGCGCGACGTTCTGCGGTTTATCAACCACGGCGCGCGGGAGCTGGTCCGCCAAGCGTTGCCGGAGCGGCTTCGCGCCGACGCCGCGTTTCTGGAACACGCGCTCGCCGTTTACAACCGCGCTTACGGGTCGGTTTATCTCCATACGCGCGTTCCCTACGCCGGCATGGGCGAGCTGATCTCCGATTTGCACCGGACCCTGAAAATCGGCGTTCTCTCCAACAAACAGGACGCGTTCGTGCGCGGGCTTGCGCGGCAAACGCTCCCCGCCGGATCCTATGATGCGGCCGTGGGGTTTGAGGACGGAAAGCCCGCAAAACCCGACCCGTATTTATCCCGCAAGCTCGCGGAGACGCTCGGCGTTGACCCCGCCGATTGCCTGATGGTGGGCGACAGCGACGTTGACATTGCCACGGCGCGGAACGCGGGCATGGCGCACATCGGCGTTTCGTGGGGGTATCGCCCCGCGGCGTTCCTTCGCCAAGCGGGAGCCGCCCGCGTTGCCGCAACGCCCGCCGAGCTTGCCGCGCTGATCGCGGAGATCCGCGCCTGAAACCGCGCAAATTTGCGCACCGTCCCATCAAAAATCCAACTTTCATCCCCAAAAAACAAATTCCGGAAGGAAACCGAAAGGAGATCGCCATGATTCAAATTGAACGAACCTCTGTGATGAACCTCGAAAACGCCATTCGGGGCGCGCGCAACCCCATGAACAGCTGGGCGCGCATTGACAGCGCATACGACGCCGACGGCAACTACATCCTCGGCCCGAACGACCTTGACCTTGCCGCCCGCCTCTCCCGCGCGGGGAGCGACCACCGCAAATACCTGCGCATGGTGTTTGTTTCCATGGACGTTACCGCGCCGCTCTATTGGTGGAAAGAGTTTGACACCTACAAGATCGGCACCGTGGCAAACTCCTGCTCCACCATGCACAAAATCCACGCCAAACCTTTCGGGCGCGACGACTTTTCCCACGACCGCATGGACGCGCCCGCGCTTGCCGCGCTCGACGCGCTGATCGCGTTTCTGGAATCCGAACGGCAGAAGTTTGTTGCCGACAAGACCGACAAACAGGCATGGCACAACATGATCCAGCTGTTGCCGTCGTCCTTCAATCAGATGCGGACGGTGACGCTCAACTACGAAGTGCTTTGCAACATTTATTACGCGCGCCGCGCGCACAAGCTGGCCGAATGGCATACGTTCTGCGCGTGGATCGAGTCGCTCCCCTACGCCAAAGAGCTGATCTGCAACCGCGATTGACCGCCCGAAAACGGCGGAAAACCACGCACGTGTAAGGCTTTCCCGCGCAACCCCCGCCCGAAAACAACAGCCCCCCGCCCCATGCGGCGTTGCGCCGCATGGGGCGGGGGTTATTTGACGGAGATTCGGGTTGATTCGTTCCTCTGACGGAAGGTTTCGCTTGGTTGCTTTGTAGCCTACCCCGACGGATAGGGGCAAGGGAAAAGAACTCCTTCCGTCACGCTCGCAGGCTCGCGCGCCACCGTCTCGCGAATGCCGTGCGGGGCATTTTCGCTCGGTCACGGCGCGGCTTGTCACTGACCGCGCCGCCGCTTCGCTACCCAAGGAGGAGGTAAAAGTAGTTAACAGACGGAAAGAAACCAAAGAAACCAAAGAAACCAAAGAAACCAAAGAAACCAAAGAAACCAAAAAACGGTTTTTCCTTTTGGTTGTTATTTTACCTCCACCTTTGGGGGAGGTGGCAGGCGACGCAGGAGCCTGACGGAAGGAGTTTCGCATACCCTTTCCGCTTTCTTCCCAAGATCCGCAAACGCCGTGAGCCTTCTCTCGTTGGAGAAGGTGACAGACAGAGAGGCGGGCAAGCCTCGATTGTCTGACGGATGAGGCTCCTGACGGGCAGTTCCTTCAAGGCTCCCCTCGGGACCCCTGTTCAAATGGCAGTTATAAAAGGCTCCCCCTCGGGGGGAGCTGGCACGCGTCAGCGTAACGGAGAGGGCTTTTGCGATAACCGCTTTTTTACCCTCTCCGTCTTGCCGCTTCGCGGCAATCCACATCTCCCCGCAGGCGAGGCGAGGTAACAAGCAAGCGGAAGCCTCATCCGCCTCGCAAGCTCGGCACCTTCCCCCAAGGGGAAGGCTTCAAGAAACTGCCAATTGGAAACAAATCGTTTCCGCTTTCTTCCCGCTATCCGCAAACATCAAGAGCCTTCCCCTAGGGGAAGGCTTCAAGTAACTTTCCGTTGAAAATAATGCGTTTCGCTTATTCCGTCAGCCGGCTTAACAGGCGGTATTCCTCGGATTTGTACGCAAGCGGAACGTCGAAATGCAAATGCCCGTATCCGTCTATCACGGTCAGGCGCGGGAGAGCAATTTTCCATACGTTTCGCGCAGGCGCGCTTTGTAGCAGAGGAGCATGCCGAACACCGCGCCAACGGCGGCTTGCAGAATTTCATACGGCAGTTTGAGAACGGCGTATTCGGGCGTGCTGTACACATACGCGCGGCCGAGCGAATAGCCCGTTACCATAACCGCAGCCCCCAGCGCAACGCCGATGCCCGAGGCGAGAACGGGGTGTTTTTTCAGTACGTATCGCGAAAAAACCGAAATTACCACCGCTTGCAACCCGTGCGTAACCAACGAAACGAACATGGGCGCGGGGTAGAAGAGCAGATCGCCGAGGAACGACCCCACGCCGCCCACCACAAACGCCGCGAGCGGGTCGAGCAGAATGGCCGCCGTGCAAATTACCACGTCGCAAAGGTAGAGATGCCCCCCGGGAACGGGAATGCTTAAAACGCTTGTGCTTAAAATGATATTCATGGCCATGAACACCGCCGACGAGGTGATCCACAGCACCGGCCGCCGACCGCGCGACGATCGGTTTTTCGCCGGTTTTTCCGGTTGTTCCTGTTTTTTCGGTTCGGTTTGTCGATTCATTTTCAGTTACCCCCTTGACTTTCGGTTGCAAATAGTATATACTATAACTGACACGGTGAAAATAGTCAGAAAAGGAGTTTTTTATCAGACCAGATGAAAACGCATTACGAATCGGACGCGCCCGCGTATCTCCGGCTTTACCGCCGCTTGCGGGACGACATTGTTGGCGGGATTTACCCATACGGGAGTCGGCTGCCTTCCAAGCGCACGGTTGCCGAAGAGGCGGGTTTGAGCGTTATGACCGTAGAACACGCCTATGCGCTCCTATGCGACGAGGGGTACGCCGAAGCGCGCGAGCGGAGCGGCTTTTTCGTGCTGTTCCGCCCCTCGGACGGGTTTGCCGGCGCGGCCGCCCCTCGGACGGCTCGCCCGTCCGTTCCCCCGCGGCGGGAAGCGCGCGACCGGACGCTGTTCCCATTCTCGTCGCTCGCCAAAGCGATGCGGCGCGTGCTTGCCGATTGCGGCGAGGGCATTCTGGAACGCTCGCCCAACGAGGGAATGCCCGAACTGCGCGAGGCTCTGGCGCGCTATCTCGCGCGGAGCCGCGGGATCCGCGCGGCGACGGAGCAAATTGTGGTCGGTTCGGGGTCGGAGTATCTCTACCGGCTCCTGATCGACCTGCTCGGGCGGGATCGGAGCTACGCGTTCGAGTCGCCGTCCTATAAAAAAATCGAGCAGGTCTACCGCGCGTCCGGCGTTCGCTCCGAGCCGCTCCCGCTGGGGCCGGACGGCATTGAGACGTCCGCGCTCTGGCGGTCGTCGGCCGACGTCCTGCACATCTCGCCCTACCGCAGTTTCCCGAGCGGCGTGACCGCGTCGGCGTCCAAACGGCATGAATATCTGCGTTGGGCGGCGGGCGGCGACCGCTTTTTGATCGAGGACGATTTCGAATCCGAGTTTTCGGTTTCCCGCAAGCCCGAGGAGACCCTGTTTGCGCTGACCGACGCGGAAAACGTCCTCTACCTCAACACCTTTTCGCAAACCATTTCCCCCGCGCTCCGCATGGGGTATCTGGTCCTGCCCCGCCATCTCCTGCCCGCGTTCCGCGAGCGCGTGGGGTTCTATTCCTGCACGGTGCCGACCTTCGAGCAGTTGCTGATCGCCTCGCTGATCGAATCGGGCGAGTTTGAACGCCACATCAACCGCGTTCGCCGCGCGCGGCGGGCGGAAAACCGCTGACCCGCCGTCCGGCGACCGGTTTTTCGGGGGTTTTTTACGCAATTTCGGGGGAGTTTTGAATTTTTTCGGCGAATCCCCTTGCAATCGCGCCGGAAATGCGTTATAATAGGGAACGGAACAGCAAGCGCGCACGCGCCCAAACAGAAAGGAAACCACACATATGTCAGCGGAAAAGATCAAACAGGAAATTTGCGAAGTCGGCCATCGGCTTTACGACCACGGTTTTGTTGCCGCGAACGACGGCAATATTTCGGTGAAAGCAGGCGAAAACGAGTTCTATTGCACGCCCACCGGCGTTTCCAAAGGCGCACTGACGCCCGAAATGATCATCAAAATCGACGGCGAGGGCAACAAGCTCGAAGGCGCGCTCAATCCGTCGTCCGAAATCAAAATGCACCTGCGCGTTTATCGCGAACGTCCCGACGTCAACGCGGTGGTTCACGCGCATCCCCCCGTTGCAACGGCGTTCACGGTTGCCGGCATTCCGCTGGATCGCTACATCCTGCCCGAAGCGGTGCTGACCATCGGCGATATTCCCACCTGCGAGTACGGAACGCCTTCCACCATGGAAATTCCGGATTCCCTGATGCCCTACATTCAGGAGCACGACGCTTTCATGCTCAAAAACCACGGCGCGCTGACGGTTGGCAACACGCTCAACCGCGCGTTCTTCACCATGGAAGAAGTCGAGTTCAACGCCAACATTATGAAGCACGCCATGGAGCTTGGCAAAATTGAAGAGATTCCCGAAGATCAGATGCTCAAACTGATGGACTTGCGCGTGAAAATGGGATTCCCGGGCAAGCATCCCGGATATAAGACCGCCGCCGCCCGCGCCAAAGCCAACCCCAACAGCACGCTGAACACCATGAAGTAAGAAAAAGGCTGTAGAGGCTGTGAAAGGCCGTAAAGACTGCAAAGGCCGCGACGGCATCAAAAAGGCATAAAAGGCTTAAAGGCCGCGAGAGGGGGACGACTTTCTTCCGAGAAAGTCGTCCCCCTCTCCACGCGCTCCCCCTCTCAAAGAGCGCGCAAACATCATGCTGCAAGTAGCCGGATGAGGCTTCCGCTTGTTTGTCACTTCGCCTCGCCCACGGGGAGAGGTGGATTGCCGCGAAGCGGCAAGACGAAGAGGGTCAAATCTGTGGTTATCCCACCCGCCCTCTCACTCGCTTCGCGAGAGCTCATAATCGGCTTTGCCGATTTTCCCGAGGGGGAGCCTTTTTGTAACCGACCGTTGGGAAGCCTCATCCGTCAGACAATCGAGGCTTGACAGCCTCTCTGTCTGCCACCTTCTCCAACGGGAGAAGGCTTCAAATAACTGCCTGACGGAAGGAGTTTCCAATGAAAAGTGACTTGCAGCCTTCCCCCAAGGGGAAGGCTCAAAAGCAGATACGTGAAAGAAAATCGAACCTTTTTTCAACCACAGGTTGCTTTTATCGCCTTTTTTCTGTTTTCGCGGCGCGAAAAAAAGCCAAAACGGGGCGACTTTCCTTTCGGAAAGTCGCCCCGTTTGCGCGCGCATTACACGCGTGCCGTGCGCGTTAAAACAGCGAAAGAACTTTATCGGCAAGGCCGAGCAAGGACGGCAGGAATCGGCAGAGAAGAAACGCGGCGAGCGCGGTCAGAACAACGGTCAGCGCAAACATGCGGCCGCCGGATCCCGCTTTTTCATAGCGTAGCTCGGCGCGGATGCGCAACGCTTCCGGAATATAAAACCGGTCGGTCAGGAAATTGACGGGCGGCCGCTCCGGCGCGGGTTCCGCTTCCGGCGCGGGATTGGAGCCGTCCGCCGCCTCTCCCGCGGGATCTTCCGGCGCGCCGGTCGGGTCGGTTGATCCGTTGGTCGGCGTTTGCTCCGCGGCTTCCGCGCGGTCGGTTTCGCTGCCCAAAGGCGCGTTTTCCGACACCTGTGCCGCAACATCCGCGTTTTCCGCGGCGTCCGTCGGCGTTGGTGCGGTCGGCTTTGCGGCGGGGCGGCGGGGGGATTCGGCGGTCAGGCGCGCCACCAGCGACGGCTGTTCCCCCTCGGTTGCCTCGGCGGTTTCGGCCGCTTCGGCCTCGGGAAGCGTTCCCGCAAGCGTTTTTCCGTCGTCGCCCACGCGGCAAACGAGCTTGGCGAGCGACCCGCCGCGCGCGAGGTCCCAACGAACGCCCACGCTGCGGAAATAGCCGCTTTCCAAAAGGGTGGTCGCCTGCTCGGGCGAGGTTGCACCCATGCGCAGCAGGCGGCGGACAAAGCCCCCGGGAACGCGCTTGGTGTAAACCGCCGCACCCGCGGCGATCACGACCCCGACGGCGAACGCGAAAATCAGATTCCGCACCGTTGTCCCTGCGTTTGCGCCGAACGCAATGTTTTCATATTCGCCGAGGTTCACGCCGAACACGTCCTCGCTCAAATGCAGGAAGAGTTCGTGGAACACCGACCCGCGATACCACGCCGCAATCCGATCCCAAAGGGTCAGACGCGAAAAGACAAAAGCCGCCATAGGAGTCTCCTTTCCGTAAAAAGTGCGATTTTTCAAGGCTTCCCCTTTGGGGAAGATCTTATGCTGCAAGCCGCCGGCGGGGGCTTCCTCATAACTCCTTCCACCGTTCGCTCTCGCTCACGGTCCCCCTCCCCCAAGGAGGAGGTTTCAAGTTAGTTCCCATTGGAAGAAATACGCATTTCCTATTCCTTCCGATTGCTAACAACTTTTACCTCCTCCATCGGCGAAGCGGCGGCGCGGTAGTGAATGGTAGCCCATTGGGCTGCCAGAGCCGCGCCGTGACCGAGCCGCAGCGAGACGGTGTCGCGCACGCTTGCGGGCGTGACGGAAGGAGTTACTAACGGGAAGTAACTGTAAGCCTCGCCCTCGGGGAAGAGCTTATGCTGCAAGCAGCAAGAGAGGGTGGTTAAAAGCCTATGATAACCCTCTCCGTCTTGTCGCTTCGCTCCAATCCACCTCTCCCAAAGGGCGAGGCGAGGTAACAAGCAAACGGAAGAGCGAATGCCTTTTATCCTGCTCAAAGCGTTGATTCCTTGAAACCTCCCTCTCGATGGGAAAGGCTGCAAGCAGCAGCAGCCGGACCGTGAGCGGGAGCGAACGGTGGAAGGAGTTAACTCCTTCCGACTTGTCGCTCCGCTCCAAGCCACCTCCCCCGATGGAGGAGGTAAAGTAACAGGCAAGCGGAAGCCTCATCCATAAGCCGCTTGCGGCTTTGGCACCATTCCCCCAAGGGGAAGGCTTCAATTAACAGCCCGTTTGAAAGAATCCTTTTTGCTATTTTCCCCTGTCCGCAAATGTCGCGAGCCTTGCGATTTTGCAACGCAAAAGCGCGGCTGCTTGCAGCCTTTCCTATGGGGGAAGGTGGCAGACAGAGAGGCGGGGAAGCCTCGAATGTCTGACGGATGAGGCTTTCCAACGGTCAGTTTCTCCACGCGTATTTTTCACCCGTCCGCGCCCCGATCCCGCGGATCCGGCGCGCTTTTCGTTTGCCCATGCGCCGTCCCGCGCGTCGCGTGGACGCGCGACGTCCCGCGTCCCTCGGAGAGGGACGCGTCGCCTTGCGGAGCAAGACGGGCGCGGGACGGCAAAACAGGGGATTTTTGACCACACGCTATGCAAATTTTGCGCGGCGGGGTGGTTATTGACCCTTTTTGATTACATCCACGCCGAGATACTTGCGAAGGACTTCGGGAACCGTAACCGACCCGTCGGCGTTCTGGTTCTGCTCCACCAACGCGGGGAAAATGCGGCTGGTGGCAAGGCCGGAGCCGTTGAGCGTGTGCAGGTATTCGATCTTTCCGTTCGCGCGCTTGACGCGCATCATGCCGCGGCGCGCCTGATAATCGCGCGCGTTGGAGACCGACGAAACCTCTTTATAGCCGTTCATGGACGGAATGTTGATTTCAATATCATAGGTGCGGGCCATGGATGCCGAGCAATCCTCGGCCGCGAGCTTGACCGTCCGGAAATGGAAGCCCAGCCCCTTGACCAATCCTTCCGCGTTTCCAACCAGCTCCTCGAACGCCTCGTCGCTCTTTTCGGGCAGGGTGTACTGCACCATTTCCACCTTGTTGAATTGGTGGCCGCGCACCATGCCGCGTTCGTCCGCGCGGTAGGAGCCGGCTTCGCGGCGGAAGCAGGGCGTGTAGGAAATGTACTTTTTGGGCAGGTCGTCCTCGGTCAGAATTTCGTCGCGGTGGAGCGAGACCAACGCGGTTTCCGCGGTCGGCAGCATAAAGCGGCGGCGTTCGTCCTCGGCGGTTTCCAGCCAATACACTTCATCCTGAAATTTGGGGAACTGCCCCGCCGTCAGCCCGCATTCGTAGCCGAGCATGTGCGGCACGAGCATGAATTGGTAGCCGTTGCCCACATGGAAATCGATGAAATAGTTGAGGATGGCCCATTCGAGCCGCGCGCCCAGCCCCGAATAGATCCAGAAGCCGTTGCCCGAGAGCTTTGCGCCGCGCTTGTAGTCGATCAGCCCGAGGTCGGTGCAGAGGTCCACATGGTTTTTCGGCTCGAAATCGAACTTGCGCGGTTCGCCGAAATAGCGGAGCGGCTGGTTGTTCTCCTTGCCGCCCGCGAGCAGGTCGGGGTCGGGGAGATTGGGGAGACCGAGCAGGAAGCCCGTAAGCTGTGTTTCCACCTCGCGAAGCTTTTCCTCGTCGGCCTTGACGCGCGCGCCGAGTTCTTTCATTTCCGCAAAGATCGGGGCGGTGTCCCTGCCCTCTTTCTTGTATTGCGGGATCAGCTTGTTGGTTTTGTTCTGCTCGGCTTTGAGCGATTCGGTCTCTCCGATCAGCGCGCGGCGTTCGCCGTCAAGGCGCAGAATGGCTTCCACATCCTCTTTCGCGTCCTTTCCCTTTTTGGCAAGGCGCGCGACCACCTCATCGGGGTTTTCTTTGATATACTTGATGTCGATCATGATTCGGTTATCCTTCTTTCTGTGTGCCGCGGCGGGCGCGGCGAATCTCTCTCTTTGGGTGTGACAGGCGAAAACGACCGACAAAAGCCGGATTTTCGCGGTACGTGCGCGAAAAACGCGCGTTTTCGGGAAACGAAGCGGACTTGTTTCGGATCGCGGGCAAATTTGCGCACCGTGTGGCGAAAAAGCCGCGTTTTCGGGGGATATGGAGACCTTTCGGCGGCCGGATTTTGCGGGGACGGGATGCCGAAACCGCGTTTTTGACGGGGTTTGCGCCGGAAACGGGGGTAAAAACGCCCGTTTTTTGCTACACGGTACGCAAATTTTCAAAAAACACCAACGTTTCGGAGCCTTTGCTTTCCGCAACCCGCAGGCGGTCGGCGGACGCTTTGCCCGAAAAAGCGGGGCGAGGCGATGCGCCGCCCAACGCTTCGGGGTCTCTCCCGTCGGGGCGGAATTATTCTTCCGAGAAGAAATCGCTGCCGCAAATGGCGGTCAGGAGCGCTTCCAGATCGTCGTCGTCCGAGTAGGCAAGCTCCACCACCTTTTTCTTGGCGGTTTTGAGAATGCGCACCTTGCGGCCGAGACGCTCGACGGCGCGGTGTTCCAAGTCTTTCATGTACACCTTGCGCTGGGAGAGCGAATCGTCCTCTTGTACCTTGGCTTCCGGCTCGTAGTTGAGCAGGCGGATTGTGCGCTCCACGTCGCGAACCGAAAGGTCCTTCTCCACAATGCGCTGCGCCAAGGGGGCGATTTGGTCGCGGTCTTTCAGTCCGAGCAGCGCGCGCGCGTGGCCGGCCGAGAGCGCGCCCGTGCGCACCAACGCCAGCGCCTCTTCCGGCAGGTCGAGCAGGCGGAGCAGGTTGGTAACGGCCGAACGGCTCTTGCCGACCTGCTTTGCCACCTGATCCTGCGTCAGGTCGAATTTGTCGATCAGCGCGTCGTAGGCCAACGCCTCTTCAATGGGGTTCAGATCCTCGCGCTGTACATTTTCTATAATCGCCACTTGCGCGGCTTTTAAGTCGTCGCCGTCGAGAATTACCGCGGGAATTTCGGAAAGCCCCGCCATTTTTGCCGCGCGCCAACGGCGTTCCCCTGCCAGAATTTCGTAGGTTCCGGGCAGCAGCTTGCTTTCGCGGACCACAATGGGTTGCAGAACGCCGAACTGCGTCAGCGATTCGGCCAACGCTTCGAGCGATTCGCGGGAGAAGGTTTTGCGCGGCTGATCGCTACGCGGCTCCACCTCGGAAAGGCGCAGCGTGGTTGCCGCGCTCGCCTTTTCGCGGGATACGATATTGTCGTCAAGCAGATCGTAGAAATTGCGCCCGAGTCCTCTTTGAATTGCCATCGTTGTAGTTTCCTTTCTGTTTTCTTTTTATCAGGTTCCGTGAACCCCACATTCGGACGGATGGACACGGAATTATATTTGCCATTATTTTACTGTATTGTATATTTTTGGATGATAAAATATTCGCTGCGCGAATATTCTTTGAAGAAATATTCCGAATTCGACATTTTTCGCGCGGGTTACCGCAAAACGCCGCGAAAAGAAGGCTTGCAGCCGTTCCTTGCTCCTGCTTTTGGTGGGATCCGACCGTTCCGAGAACCGAATGCCTGCGGCAGACTGCCGCGGCTTTGCGCCATATTACAGCTACACCGCCGCTACGCCACACAGCCGACTTGCCGCACCGCCGCGCCGCTACACCGCCGAATTGCCGCGGTTTTGAACCGCCGCCACCCGTCGCTTCGTTACATAGCCGACACCGTGCCGTAAAACCGTCCCGTTGCCGCACATCGTACCGCTACACAGCCGACTGCAACGCCACATCGTCGAACGGCGGAACTGCCGTGCCGCCCGCCGCCGTACCGCGTCACTACATCCCCTGCCGCGCGCCCCCTGCCGCGCACCAACGCTCGCCAAACCATGGCAGTCACGCCATGGCAGAGGCCGTATTGCGGCCTTTTCGGTCGCAGGCGGCCTTATGGGGAGCAAATACCCCCCTTGCGGCTACGAGTTTTCATGCGGCCGCGGGCGGTTTCGTGGCGTGGGATCCCTTGCGAGAAGGCTTCGTCCGTGCGCAAAAAACGCTTTTTGCAGACGGTTTCGCTCGATTCTCTTTTGGCAAAGCCGCTTTCCGCCACTTTCCGGCCGATTTTGGCGCGCAACGGGCGGGCAGAACCCTTATTTCGGTCAAATGCGCTCGGTCAGCTCTTTAGAAACGTTCAGATAATCGGTTGCGCCCTTGCTCCGCTTGGAGTAATAGTAGGCGGGCATGCCGTAGCCGGAAGCCTCGGAGAGCTTGACGTTGCGCGAAATGGTGGTTTCAAAGAGCTTTTCGGGGTAATGCTTGCGAAGCTCGTCCAAAACCAGCGCGGAGTGAAGCAGGCGGCCGTTATACATGGTAATCAGAATGCCGGTCACGCTTAAATTTTTGTTGTAGTGCGTTTTGATGCGGCTGATGGTGAAAACGAGCTGGGAAAGCCCTTCCAGCGCGAAAAATTCGCACTGCATGGGGATCACAACGCCGTCGCTCGCCGTCATAGCGTTCACCGTCAGCATGCCGAGCGACGGCGGGCAATCGATGATGATGTAATCGTACCGGTCGCGCACCGCGTCGAGCTTCTTTTTCATAATATATTCGCCGCCCTCGGCCGCGCCAAGCTCGTATTCCGCGCGCGCCAAGGTGGTTTGCGTGGGAATCAGCGAAAGTCCCTCGTATTGCGTCGGAACCGTCACTTCGTCGGCGGTCGCGTCGGTGGTCAGCAGGTCGAAAACCGTCTTTTTCAGGTTCTTCTTCAAAACGCCAAGCCCGCTGGTGGCGTTTCCCTGCGGGTCAAGGTCGATCAGAAGCACGCGATAGCCGAGCACGCCGAGCGACGCCGCCATGTTGACCGCGGACGTGGTTTTCCCGACGCCGCCTTTTTGGTTGGCATAGGAGATTATCTTGCCCATATTCGGTTGTCCTTTCTTTTGCGTTCGGGCGGCAAACGCCCCCCGCGACATGAGAATATCTACCTATATTATAGCATTTGTTGCCACAAAATGCAAGGGCTTTTTCATGTTTTTCTGAAATTTTTTCAGGGAATTTTCCGCCGATGATCTTGCATGTTTCACGTGAAACATCTTTCGGCAGAAATCGACAAGAAACAACCGCTTTTTGCTTTCTTCCCGCGGCTTTGCCCAAACCCCGAATGTTTCACGTGAAACATTCGGTTACCGTCGGGATAAAGCGAACGCTTTGCAATTTTATAAACAGAAAACCCCGCTGTGGGACGGGGTTTTCTGTTGCAACCGTTTTTTTTGCTTAAAAGCGATGTGCCTGCTTTTCAAAGGGGCTTCTTTTGAATGGCTGCGTATGCGCGCGGGTATTCGGGCGGCGTTTTGCGGGTCTTACGGATCAAAAGAATGTGCCTTGCTTCTGTTTCCCACACAGATCCGAGGGCTTCCACGAGGTTGCTTGAACTTTCAGCTGCAAAATGCGACTCCGACGAGCCGTTTTTGCTGTTCGCCGCTTCATCCGCGATTCTGCGGTTGCCCTTGGGAACACAAAAGAGCGTTTTTTGCAGATCGGATTCCAAAACCGCGCCGAGCGTTTGGATTGCGTGTACGGCGTCGGCCGCCTCTTCCGCACCTCGCGCGCCTTTTAGAGCAATGAAAACTCCGCCGACGCGCACAAACGGGAGCGTCAACTCGGCCAAAACGGGCAAATTGGCGACCGCGCGCGCGATCACAACATCGAAATGTTCCCGATAATAGGAAAATTCGGGGCTTTCCACGCGGGCGCAAATCGTTTTTATGTTGGAAAGTCCGAGCGTTTGCGCCGCTTCGGCCACAAACCGAATCTTCTTTTGCGTTGCGTCCACCGCGCAAACGGAAATATCCGGCCGCGCAATTGCAAGCGGAACGGCAGGAAAACCGCCGCCGCATCCAACATCCAGAACCGACGCCCCCTGCGGGATGAAATCGGCCGCGAAAAGAGAGTCCGCGAGGTGTTTGGAAATGGCTTCCGGAACGGATCGGATGGCGCTTAAATTGGTTTTTGCGTTTTCTTCCATGTAAAGGCGCAAAAATTGCTCAAATATCGTCGAGAAGCGTTTTTCGCAGTAGTGTTCCAACGCGTTATGCGCCATAACACGCATATAAAGCGATTCAAAGGACGGTTCTTCCACTTTTTTCTCCTTTTAATGTTTCACGTGAAACATTTTGAAAATTAAGCGTTTTTTGAAGAAGGACTTGTCTTGCAACCGAATTGAAGTCGGGCAAGATGCGGGATGTTTCACGTGAAACATTCAATGCAAACCGAGATAGATCAGCAAAACGGAGATGTCTGCGGGGTTAACCCCGCTGATCCGCGACGCCTGACCAATGGTTATGGGACGGATCTTTTCCAACTTTTGCGCCGCTTCGATCCGCAGCCCCTTAATTTCGGCATATCGGATATTCTCCGGCAGCTTTTTCTCTTCCAAATGCCGGTGCCGTGCGATCTCCGCGGTTTGGCGCGCCACATAGCCGGCATATTTTACGTCGTTTTCCACCGTTATGCGCTCCGCGCGCGTTAAATCCGGCCGTTCGGGATCGATTTGCGCGAGTGATTCATATGAAACGGCGGGTCTGCGGAGCAGTTCGGCCAAGGACGCGCCGGATTTCAGCTCGGATTCGCCAATGGATGTCAAGAAGGGGTTGGCGCGCTCCGGCGACACAAACGTTTGCTCCAAGCGTTCTTTTTCGGCCGAAATGTGCGCTTGTTTCTCCGAAAACGCCCGATATTGTGCTTCTGAAACCGATCCGGCACGATACCCGATCGACGTCAAGCGCGCGTCGGCATTGTCCTGCCGCAGCAAGAGCCGATATTCCGAGCGCGAGGTCATCATTCGGTAGGGTTCGTTGGTTCCTTTCGTTACCAGATCGTCAATCAATGTTCCGATGTAGCTTTCGGAACGCGAGAGGATCATTGGTTCCAGCCCCTTTACGGCGCGCGCGGCGTTGATTCCGGCAACAAGCCCCTGCGCCGCGGCTTCTTCGTAGCCCGAAGTGCCGTTGAATTGCCCCGCGCCGTACAATCCGCGAACCGATTTGAACGCCAAGGAAGCGTCCATTTGCGTGGGATCGGCGCAATCGTATTCAATTGCGTAGGCATAGCGCATAATCTCGGCGTTTTCAAACCCGCGCAGGGTGCGGAGCATGCGATGCTGAACGTCGGTGGGAAGCGAGGTGGAAAAGCCTTGCAGATACATTTCGGAAGTATCCTCGCCAAGCGGTTCCACAAAGAGCTGATGGCGGTCTTTATCGGCGAAACGAACCAATTTATCCTCAATCGAGGGGCAATAGCGCGGGCCTGTCCCGTGAATTTTGCCGGAATACATGGCGCTTCGCGTAATGTTCTCGCGAATAACGCGGTGTGTTTCCTGATTGGTATAGACAATGTGGCAGGGAATTTGACGGATCCCGTCCAGCGCGGTTTCGGGCGTTCGGGCGCTATAAGGGATGATTTCATCCTCGCCTTGCTGTTCTTCCAACACGGAAAAATCAATGGATCGGCGTTGCACGCGGGCGGGCGTTCCGGTTTTGAAGCGGACCAGACGAACGCCGAGCGCGCGCAGGGAAGCGGAAAGGCCTTTGGACGGCAGAGAACCGTCCGGTCCGGCTTCATAGCTGACGTCTCCGACGAAAACCGTGCCTTCCAGATAGGTTCCCGTAGCGACGATTACGGCGTCGCACGCCCAGACCTCGCCCAAGCGGGTTGTTACCGAGCAAACGCGCGGTTTTGGCGCGGGCTGTCCGTCGGCCGCGCGGCCGGAATCGGGCAAATCATTACCGGAAGCATGTTTCACGTGAAACATTTCCTGTTCGGTTGCGCTGCCGTCTGTTTTCGAATCGGAAGGCAAGGCGGGAATTCCGGAAGTTGCTTTTTCGGAGCCAATGTCGGAATGTTTCACGTGAAACATTCTTTGATCAGGCAATTTGGTTGCGTTGTCTGCGCCACTTTGGAAATTCTCTGTTGTTTGCTTGCTTTCCAGAGGCACAAAGGGAAAATCAATTGAGAAATACGCGGATTCTGCTTCCGATGCGGCGGTGTGTTCCAAAGGGGAGCCTTGGGGCGAATCGGCTTGATCGGTATTACCGCGCGGCGGCAGGGAAGGGGCTTCCACCGGATTCGGGGAAGCGGCTTGTGTTGTTTCGCCGAGCGCGGAATGGTTCAAAGAGAAACCGGAAGAAGCTTGATAGGAAGGATTTTGCGGAAAAGCCGCTTTTGACGGGTCGCTTTGCACCGGATTTTCCGCTTCTTGGGGCGTTGTTTGGCCGTTTTGTTCCGCTATATTCGCGCTATTTCCTGTATTGTTAAATATTTCACAATCTTTTAAGCGGCCGCTGCGCTCGGAAAAGCGTGGTTCGGCTTGCGTTGCCTCGGCGGTTTCGCCCTCAAAACGTGCGGATTCGGCGTTCGACGGAGGCGCTATTTTCTCAGAATCTGCGGCCGCAGAGCCTGCCGGACATGCCAACGCGTTTCCATTGGAATAAATGTGCGCGGAGTCTGCCAAATGCTTGGAACGCGCATTTTCGGGCTGTTTGCCCGCGGAATCGGCTTGGCGTGGGGGGGTGGCCACGGAATTTGCGCCCGCGGAACCAGCCGAGCGCGCGGGTTCGCTTGCTTCGGAATGGATCGCCATGGCATCTGCGGAGCAGGCGAAAACTTGTTCCAGCTGGCCGTTTCCATTGAAATAAATGGGCGCAGGGTTTGCCGAGCGCGTGAACTGCGCATTTTCGGGCTGCTTGCCCGCGGAATCGGCTTGGCGCAGGGGGATGGCCTCGGGATATACGTCCGCGGAATCAGCCGAGCGCGCGGGTTCGCTTGCTTCGGAATGGATCGCCATGGCATCTGCGGAGCAGGCGAAAACTTGTTCCAGCTGGCCGCTTCCATTGGAATAAATGGGCGCGGAGTCTGCCAAACGCTTGGAACGCGCGTTTTCGGGCTGTTTGGCCGCGGAATCGGCTTGGCGCAGGGGGATGGCCTCGGGATATGCGCCCGCGGAACCAGCCGAGCGCGCGGGTACGCTTGTTTCGGAATGGATGGTCACGGCATCCGCGGAGCAGGCAAAAATCGGCTTCGGCTGGCCGTTTCTGTTCGTCGCGTCGGTCGGGTTGGTATCCGTTGCGGATCCTTGTGTGGCGGCTGAAACGTTCGCTCCGCAAAGCGGAAGGGAAATCGGCGGCTCCTGCGGCCCGTCCGTTTTTTGCGGCCGGAAAGGGTCCTGCGCCTCGGTTGGCGCGCTTGCCGTTTTCTCTTTGGAAAGGATGGACGACGCGGGCGCGCCGTTCGGTTCCCCGTTCCGCAAAGGGGTGGCGTTTGCATGGGCCGCGCTGTCTCCGTCCTGTGCGAAAACGGCCGATGGCGGCTCGACGGTGGCTCCGATGGAGACGATCTCGGCCTGCACCACGCGCAAATGCGGCGTGTTTTCCAGCGTTTGCTTCATCAGCCGATGGTATTTCTGCCGATCCGCCTGCACGCGCTTGGATCGAACCGCCGCGCCCTTGCCGAGGTTCAGCGTTCTCGATTGCAGCGTGACCTGATCGGCCGCGTACCCCATCTCGCCGCCGAGCGCGTCAATCTCGTAAACCAGATGCCCCTTCGCCGTCCCGCCGATCGAGGGGTTGCAGGGCATGTTGGCAATGCCGTCGAGCGACAGCGTGAACAGCACGGTGTCAACGCCCATCCGCGCGCTTGCGAGCGCGGCTTCAATGCCGGCATGTCCCGCCCCGATCACGGCGACGGAAGTTTTCAATTTCGGATCGTTTTCCATGGGTCTTTCCTTTCCAAAACAGGGGTTTTCGCAAACATGTATCAAAAAAAGAAGGTTTTTACGCCAAAACAAGCGCAAATGCCGCAAAATGTCCGTCTCGGCCCGCCTCGGCCGCGTTTTTGCGTACCGTGCGGCCGAAAAAGGCTTTTCTACGGAAATTTGCGCACCGTGCGGTTGAAAATCGGCGTTTTTTGACGGTGATTTTTCAAAATTTGCGTACCATGTGGTCAAAAATCGGCAATTTTACAGAATGCCGTTCTCGGTTACAAGAACCGAAACCGGCCGGTCGTGCGCCTCGGCGAACACCGAGGGGAGAACGTTTTCCCGATATGCCGCGCCGACCGCAACACCCGAAAAAACGGCGAGAAAACGGTCGTAGTACCCGCCGCCGTAACCGATGCGAACGCGGTTCTGATCGTACCCGAGGGCGGGCGGCACGCAGAGTGTTCCGGCGTCCGGAACAAGGCGCGGCGCGTCCTCGGGCGGGATGGGGATGCCGAACGCGCCCTTGACCAAAGGCACGTCCGCAAACGCGCGGCGAAATGTCAGCGTTCCGCTTTTGCGATCGCAAACGGGAAACCCGACGGGAATGCCCCGCCGCCACGCCTCGCGCGCCAGCGGCCAGACGTTGATCTCCGACCCGACCGGCACGTACAAAAGCGCCGCCGTTGCGCGGGTGAACGCGGCCAGCCCGACTATGCCGGCGACGATCGCTTCGTCTCGCGCCCGCCGCTCCTCGGGCGGGATGGCGTCGCGCTTTGCGAGGAGCTGACGGCGCAGCCCGTTTTTATCCGGCGGGAAGCGATCCGCGTCGGGATTCGTCCATGCCCGTCCGTCCGGCGACGGCACGGCTTGGGGGACTCGATTTTGCGACCTGTCGTCGGTTTTCGGCTCTTTGCTTCCAAAAAACATCGGTCAGATCGCGAGGATGGCTCGCCGCACGCCGTCGGCAACGTCGATCCCCCGCAGCGCGCGCAGAATTTCAAATCCGAACTCGTCGGCAACGCCCATTCCCGCCGCCGTAATCACGTTTCCGTCCCGAACGACGCGGTTCGGGCTGATCTCGGCACCGGTCAGCCGACCCTCGAACCCGGGGAAGCAGACGGCCGATTTTCCGACCAGATAGCCGTACTTTCCGAGCACGAACGGCGCGGCGCAAATGGCGCAGAGCAACCCGCCGCCCGCGGCCGTGACGCGCAGCGCGACCTCGACCGTTTTCGACGCCGCAAGGTTCTCCGCCCCCGGCATGCCCCCGGGGAGAATAACGGCCTCGGGGCGGCTATCCCGAAACATGGCGTCGGGGATGTCGGCTCCAACGCGCACGCCGTGCGAGCCTACCACAATGTCGCCGCCGCCCACCGCAACGGTGGTAACGTCAACGCCGCCCCGCCGCAAAATGTCCAGCGGGAGCAGGGCTTCCGCCTCTTCAAAGCCGTTCGCAAGAAACATATACACCATTTTTCAAGTTCTCCTTTTTTTAAGGTCAAGGGCGTGTTAATTAAGGTCAAGAGACTGTTAAGGTCGTCTTGAAGGTCAAGAGACCGTTAAGGTCGTCCTTTTCTTGAAAGAAAAGGACCAAAAGAACTTTTACGCAGTTATGGTCTTATCCATAGGGGGTGTTTGCGGAATTTTTTTTGGAAAGGACTCCTTCCACCACTCGCTCCGCTCGCGGTCCCCCTCCCCCGATGGTGGAGGTAAAAGTTGTTAACAGAGGGAAGAATGCCAAAAGATACTGCTTTTCCAATTGGTTGTTATTTGACCTCCTCCTTGGGGGAGGTGGCGCGCACGCTTGCGGGCGTGACGAAAGGAGTTTCCAATGAAATGTTTCTTGAAGCCTTCCCCATGGGGGAATGGTGCCAAAGTCGCAAGCGACTTACGGATGAGGCCTTTGAGCCTTCCCCTTGGGGGAAGGTGCCGAGCAACGCGAGGCGGATGAGGCTACCATTTGTCTGTCTCTTTGCCTCGCCCACGGGGATGAGGTCAGGCTGCAAGCAGCCGGAGAGGGTTAGCATTCAACCGCCCTCTCCGTCACGCTATCGCGTGCCAGCTCCCCCATGGGAACTTCACTTTTCCTCTTTTTTCCCGCTGTCCGCGAACGCCGTGAGCCAACCCCCTGCGGGGAATGGTGTCAAAGTCGCAAGCGACTTATGGATGAGGAGAGCAAGTTTTAGCAGATAAAAGTGATTGTTTGTAAATCATAAAGTAACAATAACAAATAAATAGCAGAAACATGGGAAGAAAAACAAAATGTTTCTCTCCTCATCCGTCTTGCCGCTCCGCGGCAATCCACCTTCCCCGCTGGGGAAGGCTCAAAGTAACAACCGATAGATGGCAGGTATAGGGAAAGAAAAGCACATTCATTTCCGCTTTCTTCCCGCCGTCCGAAAACACCCTTTATTTTTCCGTGTTTGCTTTTCGGGAAGGGAAAGAGGTTTGGAGAGGGGGAACCCCCTTTTCGCGAAAAGGGGGTTCCCCCTCTCCAAGGTCTTTTTTTGCGCTATTTGCCCGCGGTGAAGCGAATCAGCAGAGAAAGGTTGTCGGGCTGAACGGCGGCTTCGTGGGCGGCGCGGTTGCGGCGTTCCGCGCCGCATTTCAGGCACCGATGAACGATTATATATCCCCGCCGCGCGTCCGGCTCGACGCGGATCGGCTCCATCAGCCCGCCGCATTCGTTGGCGCGGTCCCCGGGGTTTACGTCCACATGGAGCGACCACAGGCAGAACGGGCAGTGGTTGCGGGACGTATACCCCAAAGGCTCCACGACCTTGCCGCAATGGCCGCAGACAAACCCGCTATCGTTTTTGGTAAACCGCCTTTGTTCCATGCGCGCTCCTTTCGGTGGGGAAAGCCGATTTTTTTGATACCGTCTGTGCGAAAAACGCTTTTTTGCTTTCTTTTAACGCCCGAACGGGCAAAACAGACCGAAACCCGCGAAATTTCGCGTGCGTGTGGTGGAAAATCGCGGTTTTTCGCCTGTTTTTAATGCCGACTTCCGCTTTCCGCAAAAGCCGACGGCTCGGGTTCGGGGGCGGCTTCCTCTTCCGCGACCGCCGCCGACAGGGCGGAAACCGCCTCGGGGTCGCTCGGCTCCGCCGCGCTCGATGGAGCTTTCGTTGATTTTTCGGTCAGGCAGGGCATCAGCCACCGCTTTCCTTTGCGGATGGTGACAACGCCCACAATTGCCGCAATCAGCGCGCCGAGCGCGTCCACCATCAGGTCTTTCATGGTGTCGCCGAGGGCGGCGTGTCCCATCAGGATCGTTCCGTCCGGAAGGGCGAATTTTTGCATGTTGTAGCCGAACAGGCCGTCCAGAATGTATTCGTAAATCTCCCAAAGCGCGCCGAGCGAAAAGCCGAAGCAGAACGAAAACGCGCCCACAAACCGCGGGGCGAGCTTGGTTGCGGCATGCTCGTCGCGGTTGAAAATGGCGATAACCATGGTGCCGAAGAACCCCGCCATCATGCTGCTGAACGAATGCAGAACCACGTCCCAATGCGGCACACGGTAGTAAAAACTGCGCACTTCGCCAAGGAAAATGGCGCAATAGAGGAAGAGGACGAACAGCACGTAAAGCAGCTGCGGGACCTCGAACCGAAAGCGGTTTCCGAGGACCATGGGCAGATGGATGGCCAGCAACCCGAGAACGCACTGCGTAATCATCAGCGCGTAGTCGGCGGGGGTGCGGTAGCCGGAAACGTCCGCCGCGTCGCCTCTGGCGATCCATCGGATCGCCAGAAACACAATCGGAGCCGCAAAGCTGACCACCGCGCCGATATAAAGCAGGGTGTTGATTCTTTTTCGCGTCGCGGGAGACGCGGGAAACGCTTTTTTCAAAGGGATCGCTCTCCTTTCCGGAATCGTTTGGGGGGCGAAGCCGCGGGCGGTTCTTCGTTTTCGGCTCCCGTTGTTGCTATTATCTTACCACAAAACGGCCGAAAAGTCAATGCTTCGCGAAAAATCCGTGTCGGATTCCGCGAAAAACGGCGGTTGGCGATTCATTTTTCGCCTTTTCGGGGGTTGTAAAACAAAGGCGAGCGCGCCGAACCACAAAGGTCCGGCGCGCTCTCGGCGGGGAAATGCGCAAACGGATGCGCCTTGGATGGCGCGGCAATGTCTTAAAAGAAGCTCTTCTTTTGCGCAAGTTCGGGATGGGTTTTAATGTACTTTCGCCATTTGATGTAGCCGTAGGTCGAGTTGGTCAGGTACCCCGCTTTGAGAACGAGCAGGACGAACTGACCCGAAAGAATGTTGATCACTCCTTCCAGAACCGCGTCCAGAATCCAAGCGAACCACTGCTCTTCAAACCGGAAAAAGATGAACAGTCCGTTCGCAATGCCAACGGCGGTTACGCAGGCATCAAGGTAGCAAACCGCAATGTAGAGGGCCTCGTTGCCGTGGAAAAGGTCGGTGCCGAAGTCCATCAGGGTCAGCAGATACCCAATGCCCACCGTCCACACCGCAATGCCGACCAGAACGAGAATTTCCTGCCAACCGCGCATGCGGCGCACCTGCGTCAGCTCGTCCTCGGCGCGGTCGGGGTGCTTGTTCCAATTGATGAAGCTGATGATGTCGATCGGCAGCCAGAAGAAGAGCGTGGAAATCATGGTGGCAAATCGGTAGGCGAGAACGAGGCAAATGGCAATTTCGGTAATCTCCACGAACACCGAAACAATGAAATTCCACTTGCTCTGCTTGGAGATCAACAGTTCGCAAAGAATGTTCAGGAGCGTGTCCGCGAGGTAGAGGGCCATAATAATCAGGCCGTTGACGCCGTTGACGTCCTCTTCGGGAAAGATCACCGCGAAAATTGCGGCCAGCACCATAATGGAAAGGAACCAGCATTTTTCATAGGTGGTGAAATGCTTGCCAGCAAACGCCATAATGGCAAAGCCGATGGCGGCAAGAGCCACCGCCATGGCCGCGTTGAGCAATGGCGCGGCGTTCAGCGTTCGGGCGGTGCGGAGCGCGGCGCGGATCTCCGCGGCGGTTGGGAGCGGGGAATCGGCCGAGCGGTGTTCGGGGGCGAACACGGCGTATGTGCCGTCGGGAGTCTCGAAAATGTGACCCGTTACGGTGGTGTGCGGGCCGACGGTTTCGTTGTATCCGTCGGCGTTTTCGGGGAGTTCTTCCCATTCTTCATAGGTATACGTGTGGAAATAGGAGTAGTTTCCGTCGGCGGACGTGAACTCCACGCGGCATTTTGTGCTGTCGTCGTCGTAGTCGCCGAGGTCGGAAACGGTGAAAAGCTGCGCACCCTTGGCGGCGTAATCCCGATTGGAAGCGAAAATGGACGAGCATGCGACCGCGGCCAGCACGACCGAGACGACGATCAGCGCGGACATGGCCGCAACGCAGACCGTGCGCCAGACGCGCGCCGATTGGTTTGGCGGGTTGAGTTTGGAGGTTTGTTTGTTCATGGCAATTGGATCTTCCTTTGTTTTCAGATGTGTTTTTCGGGGAAAAACCCGCGATTTTCGCCACACGGTGCGCAAATTTCGCGCCGGACGGCAACGAGCGGGGTCGTTCGGGTCGGGTCAGCTGTCGTCGTCGAATTTGCGGAATACCCGACCGGCAACCTCGGTCATCACGTCGGGGCGGGTCACGATGATCCCCGTGGATTCGTCGCCGAGGATCAGGAGCGTATCCCCCGCGCCGATGCCGAACAAAGCCCGCGCTTCCTTGGGGATCACAATTTGCCCCTTTTCGCCCACCTTCACGGTTCCGAACAGGTGTTTTCCCTTTGGCAGACCCAAAATCTGTTTTCCGCGCGCCATGGCATGCTCCTTTCCCGCGCGGAACGCCCGCGCGAAGCTGATTTCCGAAAAAGGATCCGTGCGGGGAATGTCCGCGCAAAAATCCTACTTGTAGGAAAAGTATACCACCTTTTTGCGCGCATGTCAAGAGAAACGCGCAAATTTTTGCGCCTTTTCCGCGCGGGCAAGGTGAAGAGACAAGCAAGCGGAAGCCTCATCCGGCCGCTTCGCGGCCACCTTCTCCGACGGGAGAAGGCTCACGGCGTTTGCGGACAGAGGGGAAATAACCTGCGGTTGTATGGTGCTTGCTCCCCAAAGAACATTACATAGCCTTTATTATGCTTATCACCGTAGGGCGGGGGCTTGCTCCCGCCGCAAAACAAACGGAAAAAGGAAACAACATATATGCGGATATTCACTACCGTTTGTTTGCAAAAACCTTTCGCTTCCGGCGGGAGCAAGCCCCATACAACCGCAGGTTGTTCCCAACGGGAATAATAACGAAAGGCGATGTACCAGACAGAGAGGCTGTCAAGCCTCGATTGTCTGACGGATGAGGCTCCTGATGCAAGGTTTCTGTAAGGCACCCCCACGGGAAAATCGGCAAGCCGAGGCCTCATCAGCCTCGCGATGCTCGGCACCCTCCCCCATAGGGAAGGCATTTGGAAACTCTCCGCCGGAAGAACCCGTTTCCGCTTTTTATATTCGTCTTTATACCCGTCGGCGGCTGTTTTTCGGGCAAAACGGGGCGAAAACGCGCGCGGGACAGGCCTTGAACGCGCCTTGAACGGGCGTTTGGCAAGGAAAGTTCAAAATTTTTTCAAAAAAATCAGGAAAATTTGGAAAAACCTATTGCAAAAGCGGGAAAAGCGTGTTATACTATAATACGGTAGAATGTGAGTATGGGAGTGGGTCGCAAGCCCGCTCTTCATTTTTGAAAGGACAAAATCGGCGGAACGGCGGGTCTCCCCCCGCTTCCCCCCGCGCAAAAGAGGTGTCGTATGAAAAAATCGAGCGGCGGCGTGGTGGCCGCGGTCAGAGCGGCGGTCGTCCCCGTAATCGAGGGGCTGGGGTACTCGGTGTGGGACGTCGAGTACGTCAAAGAGGGCGCGGACATGTACCTGCGCATCTCCATTGATCGGCCGGACGGCATTACCATTGACGATTGCGAAACCGTTCACCGCGCGATTGACCCCGTTCTTGACGAGGTTGACCCCATTGAAGAAGCCTACCATCTGGAAGTTTCTTCCACCGGAATTGAGCGCGACCTGCGCACCGACGCGCATTTCGACGCCTGCGTTGGCAAAGAGGTTGAAGTCAGGCTCTACGCCCCGACCGACGGCGCAAAATCGTGGACGGGAATCCTGCTCCCGCGCGGCGAGAACGGCGAGATCCGCCTGACCGTCGGCGAGACCGAAAAGAGCTTTCCCCGCGCGGCCGTCGCCGCCGCCAAAACCGTTTTCCGGTTTGAGGATTAAAAGAAGAAGAGGGAAAGACCTTGAGAGGGGGCGCCTACTTTTTCTTGAAAGAAAAAGTAGGCAAAAAGAACTTTCACGCAAAAAGCATTTCTATAAAAAGGCTATTTTTCACGGAAATGCCGAAAAGGGTCCCGCCCCCTCTCAAACTCTCCCCCACCCCCCGAAAAGCAAACGCAGGGGAATAAAAGGGTGTTCGCAAACAGTGGGGGGATTTAGGGAAAAGCCATAACAACCCCCATTAAACATATCACTCTACGAATGTATGTTTCCGTTACCGTGGGGAACAACCTGCGGTTGTATGGGGCTTGCTCCCACTGTAAATGGCACATGGAAAAAGAAAAACCCTATTACGGTAGGGCGGGGGCTTGCTCCCGCCGGAAGTGAAAGTTTTTCGCGAACAAACGGTAGTGAATATCCGCATATTTGTTATTTCCTTTTCCCGCTTGTTTTACGGCGGGAGCAAGCCCCCGCCCTACAGTGAATAGGGATGTTTCATTTTTTGCATGCCATTTGCGGTGGAAGCGGGAGCGGAAGCCAACGCGGCCTTTGG
>CADBKZ010000023.1:0-5647 GCA_902795355.1 uncultured Ruminococcus sp. | reverse complement strand
CGAGGCGGATGAGGCCTTTATTGCCTATTATCGGAAAGCCTCATCCGTCTTGCCGCTTCGCGGCAATCCACCTTCCCCCAAGGGGAAGGCTCAAAATACCGCAAACATCCCCTGTGCGCAAAACCATAACTGCGCGAAAGTTCTTTTGGTCCTTTTCTCTCAAGAAAAGGACGACCTTAACACGCTCTTGACCTTCAAGACGACCTTAAACAGTCTCTTGACCTTAAAGGCGACCTTAAACAGTCTCTTGACCTTAAAACTTGACCTTAAAAAGAAAGGATAGAATAGAAAAAATGAACGCAGAGTTTTTCACCGCGCTCGAGTTGCTCGAAAAGGAAAAAGGCATTCCGGCCGATTACATGATTGAAAAGATCGAGGCGGCGCTGATTTCCGCGTATAAGAAAGAATACGGAAACAACACGAACGTAAGAGTGCTGATCGACCCCGAGAAGAAGGACGTAAAGCTCTTCCAGCAGAAAGAGGTGGTGGAAGAGGTCACGGACCCCGAAACGCAGATCTCGCTGGACGAGGCGAAGAAGATCGCCAAGAAATACACGGTGGGGTCGGTTGTGGAAACCAAACTTGACACCAAGAATTTCCGGCGGCTTTCGGCGGCGGCGGCGAAGTCGGTGATCATTCAGGGCATCCGAGAGGGCGAGAGAAAGGCCGCGCAGGACGCTTACGAGAGCAAGCACGAGGAAATTATAACGGCGGTGGTCAACCGGTACGAGGCGTCCACGGGCGACGTTATCGTGGAAACGGGGCACGGGTTTGCCGCGCTTCCCGCAAGGGAGCAGATCCCGGGAGAGCTGTTCCACGCGGGCGACGAAATCAAGGTGTTCATTCAGGAAGTCAACCGCGAGAGCCGAGGGCCGATGGTTATGATTTCGCGGGTGCACCCGGGGCTGGTGCGGCGGCTGTTCGAGTTGGAAATCCCCGAGATCGCGGACGGCGTTGTGATCGTCAAGGGCGTTGCGAGAGAGGCGGGGTCGAGAACCAAGATTTCGGTAATGTCGCGCGAGGCGAACGTGGATCCCGTGGGAGCGTGCATCGGCGCGCGCGGGGCGCGCATTTCCACCATTGTGGACGAACTGCGCGGCGAGAAGATCGACATTGTGAAATTCAGCGAACAGCCCGAGGAGTACGTGGCGGCGGCGTTGGCGCCCGCGGCCGTAAAATCGGTTACGATGACGGGGGAGCGTTCCTGCCGCGTGAAAGTGGACGCGGATCAGCTGTCGCTCGCCATTGGGAAAGAGGGGCAGAACGCGAGACTCGCAGCAAGACTGACGGGGCTGAAAATCGACATCAAGGCCGACGACGGAAACGACGACGAACCAATTGTTGAGTAAGGCGGGGCGCGCCGCAAGGAGCCGTAGGGAACCATGGAACGAAAGATGAAGAAAATCCCCATGCGGCAATGCAGGGGGTGCAACGAACATAAGCCGAAGGCGGAGCTGATCCGCGTGGTGCGAAGCCCCGAGGGGGAAATTTCGCTCGACTTTACCGGAAAGAAAAACGGGAGAGGCGCGTACCTCTGCCGCAGCGCGGCTTGTTTCAAAAAAGCGAGAAAGAGCCGGCGGATCGAGCGGGAACTCGGCGTGGAAGTGCCGGAAGAAGTTTACGAGAGCCTCGAACGGGAGCTGGAAGCCGATGCCGGCGAATGAAAACGGCGCGGTTTTGCGCGCGCTCGGGCTCTGCCGGAAGGCGGGCAAGATCATCATCGGTACCGAAGCGGTTTGCAAGGCGCTGCGGGAACCGAAAAAGCCGTTTGCGGTGTTCGCGGCGAACGATAATTCGGAGAACACCGAAAAAAGGCTCCGCAATCAGTGCGGGAGCCACGGAGTGCCGCTTTACCGCGTTCCCGCGAGCGGGGCGGAGCTGGCGCGCGCGCTCGGAAAGAGCGCACATACCGCCGCGGCGGCGGTAACGGACGAAAATTTATGTCAATTGGCGGTCGGGAAGCTCTGACCGCATCATTCCCGACCGAAGCGGTCGGCCCGAGGGGTCTGCGGCCCCAAAGGAAACAGGAGGGTATATGGCGGAAACGAAATCTCAATTCAAAATCAACAAACTCGCAAAGGACTTGGGGGTAAAGAGCAAACTGCTTGTGGATCTGCTCGCGGCGAAAGAGCGGGAAGTGACCGTGCAGAAAACACTCGAACCCATCGAGTTTGATTTGCTGTTCGACGCGCTGACCAAGGAGAACCAGATCTCCAACATCGGCGACTACCTCGAAGGCAAAACCTACATTCCCTCGAAACTGCCGAAAGCAAAACCGCAGGCAAAACCGCAAGCGGAGCCGAAGCCGGAGCCGAAACCGGAAGAAAAGACGGCCGAGGAGAAACCCAAGGCGGCGGAAAAACCGGCCGAGGCGCCCAAAGCCGAAAAGGCCGAAACGCCCAAGGAGCCGGCAAAACCGACCGAGCCAAAGCCGGCCGCGCCAACGGCGAAAGCCGCGCCGCAGGCAACCCAGCAGGGAGCCGCCAGACCGGCCGCACCCAGCGGCAGAGCCGCGTTCGGAGCCGCTCCGGCTCCCAAGGCGCCAACGCGCCCGCAGGGAGTTGCCGGCGGGCAGAGCGCGGGCTTCGGCAACCGCCCGCAGAGCGGAGCCGACTACCGCGGCGGAGCCGCACGCCCAGCCTTTGGCGCGGCGGCAGGCGGAACGCGCCCCGCAGGCGCGCCGACGGGCGGATTCGGCGGCGCGAGACCCGCGGGCATTGCGGGCAACCCGCGCACAACGGGCTACGGGACCGGAAACCCCAACCAGCGGCCGCAGCAAAAGAAGCAACGCCGCGATAAAGAGGACCACATGAGCGGCCCGAAGGATACGTTCAAGGCCAAGGAGATCATCCGCGGCGCAACCACAAACGTCAATCCGGACGGAACGCTGAAAGGCCCGCGCGTGGTGGACACCCGCGGCTCGGGCGAAGTCAACCTTTCCAAATACGATGAAAAGCTCGATTCGTTCGTTTCGGATCGCGACCGCAACCTGCAAGGCGGAAACCAGCGGTTCAAGAAACCGGCCGCCGGAGGCGACCGGAACCAGCCGTTTGCCGCCAAGGGCGGCAAGCCCGCGCGCGGAAAGCGCGGGAAAACCCCGAGCGCGCCCACCACTGTTCGCCCCACGGCCATTGAACTGCCCGACGAAATTGCGGTGGGTCAGCTCGCCTCGCGCCTGATGGTAACGGCGGGCGAAGTGGTCAAAAAACTGATCATGATGGGCATGATGGTAACGGTCAACCAGATCATCGATTACGATTCCGCCGCGCTCGTCGCCGATGAATTCGGCGTAACCGCTTCGCACGAGGTGGTGGTGAGCATTGAGGAAAAACTGTTCGACGAAACCGAGGATTCGGCCGACGAACTTGAACCCCGCGCGCCGGTCGTGTGCGTGATGGGTCACGTGGACCACGGCAAAACGTCCATCCTCGACGCGATCCGCCATACGCAGGTTACGGCGGGGGAAGCGGGCGGAATTACCCAGCATATCGGCGCGTACCGCGTCAAAGCGCGGGGGCGGGACATCACGTTCCTCGATACCCCGGGGCACGAAGCGTTTACCGCCATGCGTGCGCGCGGAGCCATGGCCACCGACATTGCCATTCTGGTGGTGGCGGCGGACGACGGCGTAATGCCGCAGACCGTGGAAGCCATTAACCACGCGAAAGCCGCGGGCATTGACATTGTGGTTGCCATTAACAAGATGGACAAAGCGGGCGCGAACCCCGACGCCATCAAGCAGGAGCTGACCAAATACGATCTGGTTCCCGAGGAGTGGGGCGGCGACGTGATCTGCGTTCCCGTTTCCGCGCTGACGGGGCAGGGCATTGACGACCTGCTTGAAAGCGTTCTTCTCGTGGCGGACGTCAAGGAGCTGAAAGCCAACCCGAACCGCCGCGCGAAAGGCATTGTAATCGAAGCGAAGCTCGATAAGGGCCGCGGGCCGGTTGCAACCGTTCTGGTGCAGAACGGCACGCTCCGCACGGGCGACATCATCATTGCGGGAACCGCCGTGGGGCGCATCCGCTCCATGATGGACCACAACGGAAAACTTTTGAAAGAGGCCGCGCCGTCCGTTCCGGTGGAAATTACGGGCCTTGCCGAAGTCCCGTCCTCGGGCGACGAGTTCCAAGCCGTTGAGGACGAGCGCATGGCGCGCACGCTTGCCGACCAACGCCGCGCGCAGGCCAAAGAGGACACCTTCAAAGCCAACGCGCGCGCCAACCTGAACGACCTGTTCGCGCAGATCTCGGACGGCGTCAAGAGCCTGAACATCATCGTCAAAGCGGACGTGGGCGGCTCGGTGGAAGCGGTCAAGCAATCGCTCGAAAAGCTCTCGAACGAGGAAGTCAAAGTCCGCGTAATCCATGCGGCGGCCGGCGGTATTACCGAGGGCGACGTCACCTTTGCGGCGGCGTCGGACGCGATCATCGTCGGGTTCAACGTCCGTCCCGATAAGCTCGCGCTGGATTCGGCCGAGCGGCAGAATGTGGAAATCCGCACCTACCGCGTGATCTACGAGTGCATCGAAGAGATCGAGGCGGCCATGAAGGGCATGCTTGCGCCCAAGTTCCGCGAAAACCTGCTGGGGCATGCCGAGGTTCGCCAAACCATCCATGTCCCGAGCGTTGGTACCATTGCCGGATCCTACGTACAGGACGGCAAAATTACCCGTCAATCGCAGATCCGCGTCGTCCGCGACGGCGTGGTGATCTTCGAGGACCGCATCTCCTCGCTCAAACGCTTTAAGGACGACGTCCGTGAAGTCGCCGCGGGCTACGAATGCGGCGTCGGACTCGAAAAGTTCAACGACATTAAGGTCGGCGATGTCCTCGAAGCCTTCGTTATGGAAGAAGTCAAGCCGGAGTAAGGAAAGACAAGACAAGGTAAGACCTTGGAGAAGGCCTACTTTTTCTTGAAAGATAAAAGAGCTTTTCCTGCGGAAATGCCGCAAAAGAACTTTCACGCACCTTCTTTTTCTCGTGAGATAAAAGAGCATTTCCTGCGGAAATGCCGCAAAAGAGCTTTCACGCATAAGGTGTTTTGCGGGGAGAGAGACTCTGCAAAAAGACCATTTTCTGCGAAAAGCCGAAAAAAGAGCTTTCACGCATAAGGTGTTTTGCGGGCAGGCGGACTTTTGCAAAAAGACCATTTTCTATGGAAAAGTCGAAAAGGGGCCTCCCCCTCTCCAAGCCTCTTCCCCTTCCCGAAAAGCAAACGCAGGGAACAAGGATGTTTTCGGACGGTAGGAAGATGATTAAGAAAACCCGTATTCTGCAAAGAATAACCTGTGGTTTGTGGTGCTTGTTCCCACTGTAAATGGCACATGGAAAAAACATTGCCGTAGGGCGGGGGCTTGCTCCCGCCGCAAAACAAATGGAAAAAGGCAATAACAACTATGCGGATATTCACTACCGCTTGTTTGCAAAAAAACTTTCGTTTCCGGCGGGAGCAAGCCCCCGCCCTACAGTGAATAGGGATGTTTCATTTTTTGCATGCCATTTGCGGTGGAAGCGGGAGCGGAAGCTAACGCGGCCTTTGGCCGCCAGCCCTACGGTGTTGTAACTTTGAGCCTTGTGATTTTGCAACGCAAAAGCTTTCCTATGGGGGAATGGTGCCAAAGTCGCAAGCGACTTACGGATGAGGC
>CADBKZ010000022.1 GCA_902795355.1 uncultured Ruminococcus sp. | reverse complement strand
TTTTCTTATTGCTGTAAAAGCAAGCGATGATCGTAAAAACAAGTGTCGCGATCTGAACCAGATCATTCCACGAGACCACGGGCATCACCTCCCTCCATCAGGTATGGAGGGAGACCTGAAAAGCGTTCCCTCCGAATGTATGAGGAGAGAGCAACCGCCACCGTTTAATTGGTGTTCCCAAGGGTCCGGCTTCCGCCGTTCCGTAGGATATTATACCATATCGACCGTATTTTGTCAAGAGGACAAACAAAGCAACCCGATTGATCTCTCAAAAGGGTTGCTTTGTTTTTTTGCACGGGAAAGTGTGTTCCGGCAATCTTTTTTTGCAAAAAGGCGCGTCAGAATTTATTTTTTTATCGAAATATGCCGAAATTTGTCGTTTTCTCTTGACAAAATCCGTTGGAATCCTGTATAATAGATTCAAATTGAATTTTGTTGGGGGAAAATGAAATGCGAAAACTCTGTTTTCTGTTGGCTTTTTGCTCGTTGTTGATGTTTGCCGGATGCTCCGCCAAGGTTTCCGAACCGCCGCAGCAAACGGTCCACAGCTTCACCGTGGAGCGTCTCGAAGCGAAGCCGGACGGCGCAAAGGCGGCGGATCTGGGCAAAGTGAAACTGCCGGACGGTTCCAACATGCTGCAAACGTCGATGGGCGCGGTTGCGTTCGGCAAGAAGCTCGCAACCAATCTGCACGCGAAAAAACTCTATCCGCAGCATTCTCTTGCCTCGGTCACGCAGGCAACAGGGGACGGTTCTTGGCAGTTTACCTTTTCGGTTTCGCCGGAAAATACCGCGTCCGACGATAAAAGCGTCCTTTCTATCGTTGTGACCGACAAGGGCAAGCTTACCGACGCATGGGTGGTTGAATCGTAATACGCCTTCGTATCTCCGCGCGGGAGCAGGGAAAACCTGCTCCCGCGCGGCTGTTTGATCCGGTTCAAACCGTCAGCCGGTATGTATAAATCACCTTCCGTTCATGCCCGTCGGCGGTAACGATTTTGCGCGTAAAGCACGCAGTTCGCACGGGGCAGATGTTCTTGACCATTTGTCCGCCAACGGAACCGGCTTCCTTCGCGGTAATGTCGCCATTGTAGCCCTGCTTGAGGTTCACGCCAACTTCGTTGGCAGCTTCCATCTTGAATCTCTCAAGAGCTTCTTTGGCATTGGACTTGCTGTTGCTTGCCATTGTGTTTTTCTCCTTTTCCGAACGGTCTGAAACGTCGTGAGAACCGTTCGGAAGAAAGGCGACACGATGCAACAGCCATTCGATTATCTATATCATTGAGCAACGGCATTGCGCCGCGCTCTGATACTATTGTTCGCCGCAACTCTCGGTTTATGAATGGGAAAAAATGGAGAAAAAACGGGAAAACCGTGCGGTTGAAACCGGCAACGCCGCAAAACCGTTCAAGAAAGAAAAATCTTTGAAAACGATTGCTTTTTTTCGCGGTCTTTCCATCTTGACAAAAGGGGCGGATTCTGTTATAATATAATGTGGTAGATTTTTTGGTAAAATTTCGGGCGGTGCTGCGTATGAAAATCGGGAAAAACAGGATTCGGACCGTTGCGGCTGCAATCGGAATTGCGGCGATAACCTTTTTGGTCGCCTTTTCGCAATTGCTCTATACGCCGGATAAACTCCTGACCGACCCCTTGTTCCAAACCCCGTCCGTTCCCGATTCCGACATTAAAATTCTGGCGATTGACGAAAAAACCATCGCCGAATACGGGGAATATTCCGATTGGAGCCGCGAAATTCCGGCCCGATTGACCGAAACCCTGAACGCTGATCCGCAAACCGCTCCCGCCGTTCTCGCGTTCGATATTATCTACGCGAGCGAGCGGGATGAAACCGCCGACGCCCGTTTTGCCGCAGCTTGCGCGGACGCGGGTAATGTGGTGGTGGCCGTGAATCTGGTCTACCGCGACGGGGTTTCCGCGAGCGGCGGAACCGTTGCGGTCAAGCGCAACAGCGTTTCCATGGTGGAGTATCCCTATGCCGCGCTTCGCCCCGCGGTGGATTACGGCTTTGCCAACACCTACCTCGATCGGGATCAGTTTGTTCGCTATGCGGGTCTCTCCGCCGATTACAACGGGGAAACCATCCGCTCGTTTGCCGCCGCGATCTACTGCAAATATGCCGAGAAAACGGGGGCGGAAGTACGTCTGCCGCGAACCGGTTCGCGGGGGGTATTCAACTTTGCCTATACGGGGAAGAGCGGCGCTTATGAAGTGATCCCGCTTTGCGATGTGCTGGAAGGGCGCGTTCCCGTTTCGGCGTTTTCCGGCTCGGTTGTTCTGGTTGGCGCCTACGCGTCCGGCTTGCAGGACCACTACAACGCCGCCGTTCAGCACGGAACGCAAATGTACGGGGTGGAAATTCAGGCAAACATCCTGCAAGCGATGATGGACGGAAAAACCGGAACCACCCTCGCGCCCGTTTGGTCGGCTTTGATCGCCGCTTGCGTGGCTGCTGCGTACTATTTGCTGATCCGCCGCCTGAAAATCGTGGTTTCCGCCGTTTGCGGGGCGGGGATTATCGCGCTGGATCTTGCCGCGGCAAAATTGCTCTATCTCGGCGGCGTAACGGTTTCGGTTCTCGAAACGGTTCTTGCCGTGGTGTTGGTGTATGTGTTCCACCTTGCGTTCGGGTTCCTTGCGGAAACGATCAAGAAGCGAAAGATCATCGGCGCGTTCAAAAAATACGTTGCGCCGCAGGTGGTGGAAGAGGTTGCCGAGAGAGGCGACTTTACCGTAAAACTCGGCGGCGAAAAACGGAATATCGCGGTACTTTTCGTGGATATTCGCGGTTTCACCCCGATGTCCGAGGGGTTGGAGCCGGAGCAGGTTGTGGAAATTCTCAACGAATATCTCGCGCTGACCACCGCCGCGATTTTCAAAAACGGGGGAACCTTGGATAAGTTCATCGGCGACGCGACCATGGCGGTCTTTAACGCGCCGTTCAACCTTGACGACTATGTTTACCGCGCGGTCTGCACCGCCCGCGACATTGCGGCGGGGAGCGAGGAACTCCGCCGGAAATTGCAGGAACGGTTCGGAAAGACCGTCAGTTTCGGCATTGGCGTCAACTGCGGGGAAGCGGTTGTCGGCAATATCGGGTGCGACGTCCGCATGGATTATACCGCCATCGGAGATACGGTCAATACCGCCGCGCGGCTCGAAAGCAACGCGGGGCGCGGGCAGATCCTGATCAGCCGGAATGTATACGAGGCGGTGCGTGACCGCGTTCGCGTTACCGAAATCGGCGCAATCCCGCTCAAAGGAAAGAGCAAGGAAGTGTTTGTTTATCAATTGGACGAGGTGATTTGATATGGGGCGGCTCCATTTGATTCCCGATCCCGTGCGCTTGGAAGAATCCCGCGCGATAGCGGATCGCTATCATGCCTGTTTCGAATACAATGATTTTTACGTGCCGGACCTGCTGGACGATTCCGACGCGTTGCGCGAGCGCGTTCGTCGGTACCTCTCGCTGGACCGCGACCGGAGCGCGGACACGCTCCACGGGGCGTTTTTCGACGTTACCGTGCATAGCGAGGATCCGCTGATCCGCGGGGTGTCGGAGCGGCGCGTGTACCAAAGCATGAACATTGCCAAGCGGCTCGGGGTCCGCGGCGTGGTGTTCCATACGGGAACAATCCCCACCTTTTTCAGCAGCGCATACGAGGAAAATTGGCTGCGGGCGAACCGCGCTTTCTGGCTTACGGTATGCGAACGCTACCCAAAGATCGAGGTGCTGATGGAGAATATGTTCGACAGCCGGCCGGATCTTCTTTCGGCGTTGGCGCGGGAGCTTCGCCAAGTTCCCAATTTCGGCGTTTGCCTCGATTATTCGCATGCCGGAATTTTCGGCAAGGATCCGCCCGCGTGGGTGCGGTCGCTCGCGCCGTATATCCGGCATTTGCACATCAACGACCATGATGGGAAAGCCGACCTGCACGAGGCCGTTGGCGGCGGCGTTACCGATTGGAGCCTTTTTGACCGGACCATACGCGAGGAAAAGATCAACCCGTCGGTTCTGATTGAAACCAAGTCGCTTGAAAAATGGGAGCGATCCGCGCAATATATGCAAAAGAGCGGGTGGTTTCCGTTTGCGGGAAACGGGGGAACGCCGCCATGCTGACAAAAGAGGCGTTGAACCGGATCGTTCGGGACGGAATTGAGCTGACCGCCGAAAAAGACAAAAACAAGCTCTTTGAAAAACTGCTCAAAACGGCAATGGAGATTACGGGCTGCGACGCGGGAACGCTGTACCTTTACCGGAACGGCGCGCTTTCGTTCAAAATGATGAAAACCCTTTCGCAGGGGGTCAGCAGGGGAGAAAACGGCGAGACGATCGACCTGCCGCCGGTTGCCCTGCGGGAAGAAAACGTTTGCGCGTTTGCCGCGATCCGTCGGGAGCTCGTCAACATTCCGGACGTTTATTCCAGCGATCGGTTCGATTTTTCGGGGCCGAAGCGGTACGACGCCATAACGGGCTATCGGACCGGCTCCATGATCGTTTTACCGCTCGAGGACGCGGAAACCGAACTGATCGGCGTTCTGCAACTGATGAACAAGACCGAAAAGGACAGGGTCGTTCCGTTCACCGAAGAGGACGAACTGATTTTGCGGTCGCTCGGCTCCATGACGGCGGTATCCCTCGCGAATATGCTGTATATTGAAGAGATCAAGGAGCAAATGCTTTCGTTCGTGCAGGCGTTTGCCACCGCGGTTGACGAGCGAACGCCCTATAACGGGTCGCATACGCGCAAAGTTACGATCTATGCCGATTTGCTGGCCACCCATATCAACCGCCAACATCTTGCGGGCAAAACCGAGGAATGGTTTGACGATAACCGCCGCGAACAGCTCCTGCTTTCCGCCGCGCTGCACGACATCGGCAAAATGGTGGTTCCGCTCTCGGTTATGAATAAATCCACGCGCTTGGAAGAACGCCTGCCGTTCATCCGCCAGCGGTTTGAGCTGCTGCGCGCGTTATACGAGGCCGATTCGCTCAAAGGGAAAATCACGCGCGAGGCCTTTGAAACCGCCGAAAAATACCTTGCCGAGTCGCTCTCTTTCATCGAGCAGACCAACACGGCGGGATTCCTGACGGACGAATCGCTCGACCGCGTTCGCAAAATCGCCTCGCGCGCCTATGATTACGGCGACGGGCGAACGCTTCCGTACCTGACCGAGGAAGAGCGGGATTGCCTTCTGATCCGCAAGGGAACGCTGACGCAAAGCGAACGGCGCGTTATGGAAAGCCATGTGGAAACAACTGAAAAGATCCTGCGCAAGGTTCGTTTCAATCGCAAATACGGGCGCGTTACCGATTTTGCCGCCTCGCACCACGAATTTTTGAACGGATCGGGCTACCCGCGGCATCTGACGGCGGAAGCTCTGCCGCTTGAAGCGCGTATTCTGACCGTTGTGGACACCTTCGACGCTCTGACCTGCACCGACCGCCCCTATAAAAAGCCGATTCCGCGCCCGAGGGCGTTTGCCATTCTGCATGATATGGCCGCCGAGGGGAAGGTGGAAGAACGCTTGGTGCAATGGCTGGAAGAGGCGGTGGAGCAGGTCCCGCCCGAAGAAATCGAGCGCGCCGCGGCCACCGACGGCTGGTGCGCCATCCGGCATGAATAAGACTTTAAAAAACTGATATAAACAACATTGGAGAAAGCTTATGAAACAGCGTATTTTTGTGTGTTTAGTCTCTGTTTGCGTGCTGGTCAATCTGTTTTCGCTTTTTGCGGTTGCCAACGGCTCGGATACCGCCGGATCCGGTTTGGGCGACGCCGGAGCCGCTTATGAAACGAACGACCTTTCTTTTCAGTATGATCTTCCAACGGGAACGCTTTCCGTCAGCGGGAGCGGAGAATTGCGAATCGCTTCCGAAACCGATCCCATTCTATCTTTATATAAATATCGCGATTTCGTCCGGCATGTTGTGATCGGCGAGGGAATCACGGGGATCGGAAGCGGTTTCTTTGCGGATTTTGAAGCGTTGGAAAGCGTTTCGTTTCCGTATTCTTTAACGGCAATCGGCGATTTTGCATTTTCGGGGTGCGGCTCTCTGGCGCAAATCAATCTGCCTTGGCAATTGGAGCAAATCGGAAACGGCGCGTTTGCCGAGGTTCCGCTTGATTCCGTTGCAATTCCGCCAACGGTCAAGTATATCGGCGAGGGCGCCTTTGCAAGAAAGGTCGTTTCCGACGGCCAAATTTCCTTTACCGTTTTCTGCCGCGACGCGTACCTTTACGACAAGGACGACGGCGGCACGTTTCCGGCGAACGCCGTGTTTTATTGCTACAAGGATTCCACCGCCGAGGCATGGGCAAAGAAGTTCGGAAGAACCTTCCATTTCCTGTCCGACACGGCGGAACCCGAAACCATTGAAGCCGGCTCCCATGATTTGTCGGTTGGAACCGCCTACCGCTTCGGGGACGGGGAATACCGCATCGAGGGCGACCCCACCGTTTACGCGGGCAATCAGTTGTTTTATGTAACGGAGTCGGGAACCTACACCGTCCTTGGCGGGGTTGTTGAAACAGCGGAGCGGGATCAGCCGATTTCGCTTCCGGTGGTATCGGCGGAAGAAAACGGGGGTAACGGATGATGAAGAAAAAGCAAATTGCATGGATCGCGGGAATCGCCGCGGCGGTTTTGCTCGTTGCGGGCGTGGCTGTTGCCGTGGCTTTGAGCCATCGCGGCTACCGCAGCGTAAAAATTTACCAAATGGAAGGAACCGCGCAGATCAGCCGCGGGAGCCAAACCGTTGCGCCGTATGCGGATATGCTGCTGAAAAGCGGCGACCGCGTGGAAACGGGGGAGAACAGCTATCTCTACCTCAAAGTCGACGAGGACAAATACCTGATGGCCGAGCCGGAAACCGTGTTTGTTCTGACCGCCAAGGGCAGCGCGAAAAACAGCCGCACCAAAATCGAAATCGAACAGGGAAGCGTAATTCACCATATCACGTCCCCGCTTGGGAAAAACTCCGAATACGAAATTTCCACCCCGAACTCCACCATGGCCATTCGCGGAACCTCGTTCCGCATTTGCGTGGAGAACGGAAGCGGGGAAAACTCCCATACCGAGTTGCAGGTGTTTGACGGTGCCGTTGAGGTCCGTCTGGTCGGATCCGACGGCAAGGAGACCGAAACGGTGCAGACCTTCCGCCAAGGGCAAACCGTTGCGGTCGCGGCCAACGCGGAGCAAACGGTAATCGAATCGGTCAAGGACGAGATCGACTACGCGGGGTTGGATGATTCCGCGCTCGGGTTCCTGCGGGACGGCATCCGGTATTTCGAGAATTTCGATATTTCCGAATCCGACCTCGACGGGATCATCGAGCAAAAGAAAAAGGCGGAGCAGCCGGCCGACACCGCCGAACCGGAACAGCCCGAACCGCCGGAAGAGCCGCTCCGCTCCCATACGGTCACGTTTATGAACGGAAACGACGTGTTCGGCAGGCAAACGGTAGAGGAAGGCAAACTCGCCGCCCAACCAAAGGCAACGCCCACGCCGAACGGACATTGGGATTTTGATTTTACCGTTCCGATTCTCGGGGATACCGCCGTTTTTTGGGTGGAAGAAAAATTGCCGGAATAACTCCGGCGAATCCTGTTTCGGTCGGACAGCGAACAATCGCTGTCCGACCGAAATTTTTTTCATGTTGTTGAAAAATCTGTTTTGTGTTTTGCCCGAAAAACCGGAAACAATAAAAACGTCCCCAAAAAAGAAAAAGGAGATTTTTTATGAAACGAATTTTCATTGCCTGTTTCATGGTTTCGGCGGTGATTTTCGGGTGCTTCGGCGCGTCGGCGGACGCGGCGCTGCAGCCCGAACTTTCCGCGCCCGCCGCGGTTACCACCGTTACCCATACGGTGGTTTCGGGCGACACCATGTGGAAGCTCGCGGTGCGGTATCATGTCGGTTTGTCCGAGATCATCGCCGCAAACCCGCATATCAAGGACCCGCATTGGATCTACCCGAACGATGTTCTGTATATTCCGCTGACCGACAGCGACGTAACCGACTTTGAAAGCGAAGTGGTTCGCTTGGTGAACGTGGAACGCGCCAAAAACGGGCTTTCCGCGCTTACCGAAAATTGGGAGCTTTCCCGCGTTGCGCGCTATAAATCGCAGGATATGCACGATCGGGGGTATTTCTCCCATACCAGCCCCACCTACGGCTCGCCGTTCGATATGATGAAAAAATTCGGAATATCCTACCGCACCGCGGGCGAAAACATTGCAAAAGGATACGCAACGCCGCAGGCCGTGGTAAACGGATGGATGAACTCGGAAGGGCACCGCGCCAACATTCTGAACGCGTCGTTCAGGCAGATTGGCGTCGGGTATGTTTCCAGCGGGAATTATTGGACGCAAATGTTCATCGGCTGATCTTTTCCGGACTTTCCAAAAGAGGCTTTGCCCGTTCGGGCAAAGCCTCTTTTTCGGTCGCTTATTCGGCGTCGGTCTCCAATGTTACCACGGGGGAGTGGATTACGCCCTCGGGTTGAAGATTGTATTCATACGACCATCGGTCGCCGGTCGTGCGCCAAAGCGGGGGGCCGTACCAAATGGTGGTTCCGTTCGGGCGGACGATCGGTTCCGTGTTGTGGACCGCGCCGAACGTGTTGGTGCGGTTGATATACGCCGTCAGGCGCAAGGTGTGCCGTCCGGTTTCCACGCGCCCGAGGTCGGCGGTGTAGGGAGAAAACGCGAAGGTTTGAACGTTGCCGTTGTCAACCGAGGCTTCCAGAACCGCCGCGCGATACTGCGGAACATGAATTTTCAGATTCCCGCTTTCGGGAATCTCCAGCGGAATTTCGTAGGTGATCGCGCCGCCGTAAAAGGGCATGCCCATTTCCGTAATGCTTCCGAAGCCGATGGCGGCGGGAGCGGTTGTAACGGTTTTTGCGCGACCTTCCACGCGAACGCCGAAATTGCCGAGCAGATAGCACCATTCGGGCGGGATTCGTTTTTCAAACGGCATTTCGAGTTCCAGCCGGTTTTGGCCCCGCTTCAAAACGGGGAGCGCAATCGTCCGGATGCTGCGGTCGGTATAGTAGCCGACCGGAACGGACGGAACCGCCTCGCCGTTCCAACGAATGGCGGTCTTTTCGGGTTGCTCCACAGCAAGCAGAACGGAATCTGACTCGATCTCGCTCTGAATGGTGAACCGGAACGCAATGCGATGTTCGGCAGGCTCCTGCGGCGTTGCCCACGGTTGAACGCTGTTTCCAACCTTTTTCGGCCATTCCAGCTTTTTGCGGCAGGCGGTGTCAATGCGTAGAATCTCTTCCTCGGGTTGCCATTCGCCGCCGTCCAAGGCGTATTCGGCCGTGTCAAGCAGAAACGCGTTCGGCTCTGCCAAACGGAAACTCACTTTGGCGGGAACGTTGACCGCGACCGTTTTGCCCGCCACGGGCGGTTTCTCGACCGAAAACGATTCGTCCGCCGCCGTCAGGCGGATCAGGAGCGAATCGTATTCCCAAAGGCCCGCGCAAAGCTCGGTCCGGTCGCCGTTGATCGCGGAATCCATCGGGTGGATCTCTCCCGTCAGGGTGTCGTAAAGCTCGGCGCGGTAGCGGCCGCGCAGGCGAATGCGGATGTCCTGCCGCGCGGGGAAGTCCTTTTCGGGCAGAATTCCGTGCGCAAGAAACAGCCATCTGACGTCGCCGTCTTCACGCAGTTGGTAAAGCAGGTTATCGGTGAACGTGCCGTTCGCGTTGAGAAGGGTTACATCGCGGTAAGGCTCCAAAGCGTTCAGCAGGGCCGCGCGGGAGAAGGGAAGCCGAACGGAGCTTTCATAAAGCGCGGTACCGCGGTTGGAAGGAACCGCGTTCTCGGCCGTTGGAGCCGCGCCGAGGAAGATCAGCCTACCGCCCGCGCCGCGGAACGCTTCCAAGCGGTCGAGCGTGGTGGAGCGGAGCGTTTCGCATTCGGGAACGATTACAACATCATACGCGCATTTCCCGACCGAGAGCGGGTTGCCGCCTTTCTCGGTCAGGGACGGGAAAAGCGACTCGCTGATGTAGTCAAAGTCAACGCCGCCGAAAAGAAGCCAGCGGGTCACATCCGAAAAGTTGGTTTCAAGCTGTTGCGTTTGCATACTGTTCCGGTCGCTTGCGCCAAAGTGGAGCCAAAGGCTTTCAATGGGGTGGATCACGGCAACGCGGGCTACGGCCTTTCCGCGCGTCAACGCGGTGTTCACGCGGGCAAAATGATCCTCGATCAGCGGATATTTACGGTACCAAGGCGATTGATAATGAATGCTTTGCGGGTAATCGCGTTTGGCCTCGCCGAGCATGGAGACAAGAGAGAGGTGCGGAACGCGCAGGGTTACGCCGAGCGCGGCCTGCCAATCGCCGTGGTGCTTGTGGCCGCGGAAGTCAAGATCGTAGCCGAGAACGCCGTAAAGCTCGCTCATCATGCCGTCGCGGCCGTATTGACGAACGGCGGATTGGCATTGCTTCGCGGTCTGGTAGTGGTGCGCGCCGCAGAGCATATCGATTCCGGGAACGCCCATGCCGCGGTAGAAGCGCATCACTTCGCCGCCTCGCTGCGTTTGTATGGTCAGGTTGTCCTCTTCCATACAATGCCCCGTAAAGAGAATCCCGTTTTGCTCGCACCATTGCCCGATCTGGTCCGAATAGGCGCGGGCAAACCGTTCGCAAACATGGTCATGGTATTGCCAGCGAACGGCCGAGGGGCGATCCTCGGGCAGGTTCCATACCAGCTCCGGCAAATGCGCAACCAGATCCGCCCCGCCGTAGGCCTCTGCAAAGGTTTTCGGCAGGTCGTCCGTCCATGTCAGGGTTACGGGCATGCGGGCATGGGAAAGGGGAAGCATTGATTGAGCGGCGTATTGCGGCTCGTCCGTAAAAATCGAGGGGACGCTTTTTCCGAACCGTTTTCCCAAGCGGGCTTTATAGATGTCGTATGTTTCCCGCAGGAAAGCGCGGATCGCTTCGGGGTTGAGCGTGTCCACATAGGTCGCGTTGTTGAAGCGGATATTCGGCGCTTCCACCACCACGTCGGCAATCCATTCATCGTGGGCGGCGGTTTCGCCCTCGGAGAGCAGACGGTAGGATTTCAGGGTACCGTCCCCGTTCAGCTCCACATCGAACCGACCCACCGTATAGGCCGCGTTTTCCGTGTGTTCGGGCGCGAAAAAGAGCGTGCGGCGGCGGTATTCGGGATGCTCCGCGGTCACAAGGCCGCCTGCGTACCCCGACGGCCAGCGGTCCTCGTCGTAAAGATAGGTGAGCATACCGATCTTTTCGGCCTTTTCCGCCGAGGCTTCCACCAAATCGAGAAATTCCTTGCCGAGATATGGCGTTCCGAGGCCGGTTCGGACGTGGATATGCGCCCCGCCGAAGCCCATTTCGTGCAGTTCGTCAATCTGCCGGAGCAGCTCCTCGCGGTCAAGGTCGCAGTTCCAGGACCAGAAAGGCGCGCCGCGATACTCTTTCGAGGGGGTTCGGAAGTCCTCGGGGGAGAGCTTTTTTTTGTTCGGATAAAGCATAGAAAACTCCTTTTTATTATGAATTTACAGAATGTTCCTTATATACTATACAACGTTTTTCCGGAATTGTCAATGGTAAAATCGACTTTTTTGGCGGTCAAAACGATTTTTCAAAAACCGTTTATGAAAGAGTAACTGTGTGGATTTTTATCAAAATTCCAACTTTTTCCAAAACGCTTGCGTGGTGTCCGACAGCCAACGCGCAATGGTGCGTGGGTGCTTCGGCGAACCATTTGGCCATGTAAGCGTCCGGCTCGCAGGAGAAGCGGACGGGCGTTTGCGTGTTCCCGATGCACATAATCGGCCCGTTGGTGGCTTCCGCCTCGCTGATGATGAATTTCAGGCGGCCGTCCCGCGTCTGCGTAACATTCAACGTTGTTACAGGTCCCGATTTGACTTTGGCTTCCACCGAAATCCCGCTTCCGCGTTTGCCGTGGTAAACGCCCATTCCGCGCAGAATCGGTTTCCGATCCGAAATTTTAATGTGGAACGGCCCATCATGGCCGATCAAAATGGTTCCGTTGATGTAGTCCGCCACAACGATTTCGGCAAAACTGCCGCCAATGTCGAGCAGGTCGCAAATCTTCATGGCAAGCGCGGTTTTCAAGTCGGCTTCCCCCGCGCAGGGAACGCCGTTTGCCGTCAGAAGCGAATGCCCCACAATAAAACCGGCCTGCAATTCTTCGTAGGGATTTCTGTCAACGCTGTGGTAATAATACGCCAGCGCGTCGAGACGGTAATCGCGCACCAAAGCGGCTTGCGCGGCCGCCACTTTTGCCGACCAATTCAGCTGTTCGTCGGTCGGGCGACGGACCCTCGGATCGGACGGGGAATCGCCCTGAATTTCAAACATTTCGCGGATCTCCGCGAGCTTGGCTGCCGTTTGCTCGTCGGTTACTCGTTTTAACCTTGCGTCAAGGTCGCACATTTCCAAAATGTCAACGTGGATCCCCGCCTGTGCCGAAAGCATGGTCATGTCGCTGTACATATCCAGCATGCCCGAATAGTTGCCGCCCAGAAAACCGAATCGTGCGTTCCGAAGCGCGCGCTTGACTCCCGCCGCGCGGCACCATTCCTCAATTTCCTTCCATGCCCGTTTTGCCTGCGGCATATCGCAGGTAATCTCGCTTGAAAGCGCGCCTTCCGGCGTTTGTTCGAGGCCGAGCAGACCGTTCACGCAGTAAAACGGAATACCGGCGCGCTCGAATGCGTTGGAAACCTCGGGAACGGGGCAGGCGCCGCATTGGGAAAGCCATTCGCCCGTATCTGTTTTTTCATAATTGATTTGCGGGGATGGTTGCAGGTTCAGAACAACAGCGGGGGCGTTGCAGGTCTGATGGATCGGGAGAACCGAATCCGAGGTGAAATAGGTTGCGCTGTGAAGGAATACAATGTCCACATTGTTGCCGCAGAAAAATTCGCCGGCGGCAGCGGAGCAATCGCTGTCGTCAACAATCCCGAAGTTGAATACCTGCCCGAAGCGGGCGAGCCTTTTTTCGATGAAAGCATTGTAAATCTCAATTTTGAAGAGCAATGCCGGAAATTGCTCCCAATAGGCGCGTAGCCCCGCGCTGTATAAACCGATTCGCAATCCATTTTGCTGCATGGCTTACTTTCCTCCTGTTCAACATCCGCTCTGCCATTCCGAAATCAATCGGCCCAAGCATTTTTGCGATGATTCCGCAGCCGGTTCACCTTCGCATCATCATTATAACACCGAAAAACAGTCGCTGTCAATATCCGTTCTTGCTCTGTTATAGTACAAAATTGCTTTCCGCAAATCGGTTGACTTTTTTGAGAAAATATGCTATAATAAATCAACAATTTTTTGAAAGCACGGGAGAAATTATGCTGGAATATCGAATGGATCCTCTGCCAGAAACTTATCAGTATGTTCGGACATTGGATAATATTGCCGGATCTTTCCCCTTCTATTGCACGGAGATCGGCGAATATACAATGGGCGACGCATACTATACAAAGCGGGATGGGCTTCAAAGGCTCTTGCTGATTGTTACGATAGACGGTTGCGGCAGAATGATTTACCATGGCGGCAACTGTTTATTGGAGCGGGGAACGGCCGTTTTAATTGACTGCAAGGACTTTCAGGAATATTATACCGTTTGGGGGAAAACTTGGCATTTTTTCTACATTCATTTTGGCGCGCAGAATATGGGTGGGTATCGTGAGACCTTGATCGGCAGGCTTACGCCGGTTCTTCTTCGGGCGAAGGAATATGTATTGGAGCTTTTCAAACAGCTGTACAGTATGTCCCGTCAATACGATATTCTTTCCTACGCGGCGCAAAGCAACGCCATTTCCAATATTCTGACCGAAATGCTTTATTCCAAAATGAACGACGGAAGCTCGCCGGTCTGTTCGCGCGGAGCTGAAATGGCCGAACTTGCCGGTTATATAGAAAAGAATTACAGGGAAAAATTGCATCTGGATGATTTTTCGAGATTTACAAATCTGACGAAATATCATATGATCCGATTGTTCGAGCGGCAGATGGGGATGTCTCCGTATCAATATATGCATTTGTGCCGGATCAATCGTGCGCAGGAGTTGCTGCGAACAACCGATATGACCGCGGCACAGATCGCCTTTGAGGTCGGTTACAGCGACGCGGTAATTTTCAACCGGCATTTCAAGGCATTCAACCATGTTTCCCCAGGCGAATATCGGAAAAGGTCAATCGCCATACCGAAAAAAGAGTAGCAAAATAGATACAAGGCGAGCGAGCAAATGATAAAAACGTTTCTTCTGAACCGAAAAATCATTCAAAACAGCCAGAAAACGCGAGAAAACGAGAGAAAACAGGGCGCTAAATTAAAATCAGAAAAATATTTTTGAAAAAACACTTGACAAACAAGGGGGAGTATGGTATAATAGGCAAGCATGAAAAGTCAACACTAAATTTTGGAGGAATTTCAAATGTCCACGTTTATGCAGAAAAAAGAATCCGTGGTTCGCAAGTGGTACATTCTGGACGCTGCGGGAAAGCCCCTTGGTAAAACCGCGGTTGCCGCCGCCGATCTGCTTCGCGGCAAGAACGCGCCCGAGTTTACCCCGCATGTGGATTGCGGAAACTTCGTTATCATCGTCAATGCGGAAAAAGCGGTTCTCACCGGTAAGAAACCCGAGCAGAAATACCTGATCCGCCATTCCGGCTATATCGGCGGCCTCAAAAAGGTTCAGTACAAAACCTTAATGCAGGAAAAGCCCGAGCTTGCCATGGAGCAGGCAGTTAAGGGAATGCTTCCCAAAAACAGCCTTGGCGCGCAGGCGTTCACCCGCTTGAAAGTTTATGCCGGAGAGGCTCATAAGCACGAGGCGCAAAAGCCCGAAGCCTACGAGTTTTGATTGAGGAAAGGAAGGATTAACCGATGTATACAAGCGCAAAACCCTATTTCTACGGAACCGGCAGAAGAAAGAAGTCGGTTGCCCGCGTCCGCATTATCCCGGGTACGGGGGCCGTTACCATCAACGGCAGAAGCATTGACGACTATTTCGGTCTCGAAACCCTGAAACTGATCGTGAATCAGCCTTTCGGCGTAACCGGAACCGAGGGCAAATTCGATATTATCGCAACCGTGAAGGGCGGCGGAATTTCCGGTCAGGCAGGCGCGGTGCGCCATGGTCTGGCTCGCGCACTCCTCGCCGCGGATCCCGAATACAAACCCGCTCTCAAAGCCGCAGGTTTCCTGACCCGCGACCCTCGTATGAAGGAAAGAAAGAAGTACGGCCTCAAAGCCGCTCGTCGCGCGCCGCAGTTCAGCAAGCGTTAATTCGTCTGCTTTCTGCTGATCCTCGCGGCATAGCCGCCGCGGTCGGGCGGGGAAATATGCCGCCGGCATTTTCTCCGGTTCGCCCGACAATTCCGCAAACGCTGATTTTCGGCCGCCGAAAAGAAACCCGATTTTGCGCGGGTTTCTTTTTGTTTTCTAAAATTTTTTCAAAAATCAAAAAAACACTTGCAATAACGGCGTTTTTCTGTTATAATAATAGTGTGCAGTGGTCGAACTGCAAAACGAGGCCATACCAGCCGGGGAAGTAGCGGAGCCTTGAACCTGAAATCCGCTGTAGCAGGGGTGGATCCCCCTTTTGAGGATCGAACCTTTACGAATGAGTCACTTTTTTCGTGTTGAGAGATGGGTCTTGCGCAATTCGGAGCCGTGAACCATGTCAGGTGGGGAACCAAGCAGCATTAAGCGGTCAACCGGATGTGCCGCGAGGAAGCCTGTTTTGAGCGGAGAATTTGAAGATCGCGTGGGGGCGACATTCGATTTTGGGGTGTATGGTCTTGTTTTGCAGTTCGGCGTTGCCGCCGAGAAAACTCCGCGGATTGCCAACGGTTGCCCAAGGGTGTCGTTGGTTTTTTGTTGAAATAAAGGGGGGACAAGCGTGCATCAGGCGTTTTACCGGAAGTGGAGACCGCAAACGTTCGACGACGTTTACGGTCAGGAGCATATCACATCGGTTCTCCGTTACGAGGCGGAACACGGCGCGTTCAGCCACGCTTATTTGTTCTGCGGTTCAAGGGGAACGGGAAAAACCACGTGCGCCAAAATTCTGGCGAAAGTCGTCAACTGCGAACACCCCGTAAACGGGAACCCGTGCGGCGTTTGCGAGGCATGCCGCGCCATTGACAGCGGCGCCGCGACCGATGTGCTCGAAATGGACGCCGCGTCCAACAACGGCGTGGATAACATCCGCGATATCCGCGACGAGGTTGCTTATGCGCCGTCCGCGCTCAAATACCGCGTTTATATCATCGACGAGGTTCACATGCTGTCCACCAGCGCGTTCAACGCGTTGCTCAAAACCTTGGAAGAGCCGCCGGAGCATGTGGTGTTCATCCTTGCAACAACCGAACTGCAAAAGCTGCCGGCAACCATCATTTCCCGTTGCCAACGGTTTGATTTTCGCCGTATTTCCACGGAAAACCTGATGAAACGCCTGCGTTATATCGCGGAGCAGGAACACCTTGAATTGGACGAGGAAGCCGCAAGAATGCTCGCAAGGCTTGCGCAGGGCGGCATGCGGGACGCAATTTCCTTGCTGGAACTCTGCGCGGGAACAAACCGGCCGATTACGCCGGAGATCGTAAACGAAACCGTCGGCGTTACGGGGCGGGACGCCATGTTCCGGACTGTGGACGCCATTGCAAATTCCGATTACGAAACCTTGTTCGGGCAGATTGAGGAGATCGTCCGGTCGTCCAAGGACATCGCGGTTTTTTGGCAGGATCTGATCGGCATTTATCGCGATATGCTGGTGGTCAAAACCACGGCAAACGCCGCAAATTATCTGGATCTGACCGACCACGAGATCGGGCAGATCACCGAAGCGGCCGCCCGCTTCCGCAAGGAAACCCTGCTGTACCATTGCAAATTGCTGGAAGACGCGCTTTTTTCCATGCAGAAAGCGAATGCTGTCAAACGGATTGTTGCCGAGTTGACGCTGGTGCGGATGTGCGATGAAACGTTGGGTTCCACCCAAGAGGCGTTGCTTTCCCGCGTTGCAAAATTGGAAGATCGCGTTTCCATGAGCGAGGTTCCGAGGGTGCGGCGCGTTTCCGAGCCAAACGAAATGCAGCAAACCATTTCCATTCCCGCAAAAACCGTTGCGGCGGAGTCGGTTGCGGAAGCGCCGAGGCAGGCTCCGCGGGAACCGATTCCGCAGGAAAAAAGAATTTTGCGGCCGATGCGGCAATGGATGGAAGTGGTCGAACGCGTCACCGTGAAAAACGCGATGGCGGCGGCTTTCTTAAAAAACGCGCAGGCGTACACCACAGAGAACGGCGGGGTGTTGCTTCGGTTCGGAAACGAATTTTCCCGCGACATGGCTTTCCGTAACGGCGGGAAAGACGATTTGCGGGGAGCTGTTTCCACCATTTTGCGGCGGGATCTTCCGGACGAACTGTTGCAGACCGAAATCGGAACGGTTTCCGAACGCGACGCGCTGGATGAAATCATCGAGGCCGCGGACGAACCGTAAAAAAAGGGAACGAACCATTCTATTTCTACATTTATAATAAGGAGAACGGCTATGAGAGCAAATGTCCCGAAAGGTATGGGCGGCGGCCCGCAAAATATGCAGGCGATCCTTCGTCAGGTTCAGAAAGCGCAGGAAGATGTTGCCGCAAAGCAGGAAGAGCTGGATGCGCGCGAATATGATATTTCCGCGGGCGGCGGCGTTGTCAACGTCAGAATCAACGGCAAAAAGGAGATTCTTGCCATCGATCTGAAACCGGAAATTGTCGATCCGGACGACATCGAAACGCTTTCGGATATTCTGGTGGCGGCGGTCAACGAGGCAATCAAACGGGTCGAGGACACCAACAACGAGGAAATCGGGAAAATTACAGGGCAAATGCCGTCGTTCCCGGGGATGATGTAAGCTATGGCGGAATACATCGAGTCTTTGCAACATCTTGCCGAGGAGTTCGGCAGGTTGGAAGGGGTCGGGCGAAAATCCGCCATGCGCATGGCCTTTTCTGTTCTCGAACTTTCCGAGGATGAAGCGGCCGAGTTTGCGCAGGCCGTGGTGGACGCCAAACAGAAGATCCATCTGTGCCCGATTTGTCAGAACCTGACGGATCGGGACGTTTGCTCCGTTTGTTCCGACCTCGGCCGCGATCGTTCCGTTATTTGCGTTGTTACCGATGCCAGAACGGTTCTTGCCATGGAAAAAGTAAGGGAGTACCGCGGGACCTACCATGTGCTTCACGGCTTGATTTCGCCAATGAACGGAGTCACCCCCGAACAGTTGAAGATCAAGGAACTGTTGGAGCGGGTCAGCGAGGGAAATGTCAAAGAGGTCATCGTCGCCACCAATCCAACGGTGGAGGGCGAGGCTACCGCAATGTATCTTTCCAAGCTTTTGAAACCGTTTGAGGTTAAGGTAACAAGGCTTGCATACGGCGTTCCGGTCGGGGCGGACCTCGAATATGCGGATGAAGTGACCCTTTTCCGCGCTTTGGAAGGGCGCAGGGAAGTTTAAGGCGGTACCGTTGGAATTGCGCCGGATCGTCTGAATGGATTTTTTTGAAAAAACCAAAAAAATTTTCAAAAACTCTTGACAAATCCGTTTCAATGCGGTATAATATAAAAGCTGTCCCCAAGAGGGGGTGGCCTTGATCATTGAAAACCGAACAACAAGAGAGAGACAAAGGAACACGTGTATGTGTGTGAGAAG
>CADBKZ010000021.1 GCA_902795355.1 uncultured Ruminococcus sp. | reverse complement strand
TTGCGGCAATCGCTATTTTTGCCCTCTCACTCGCTTCGCGAGAGCTCCCCCCGAGGGGGAGCCTTGAAGGATCTTACCATCGGAAACTCCTTCCACCGCCTGCGGCGGTCCCCCTCCCCCCAGAGGTGGAGGTTTCAAGTTAGTTCCAATTGAAAAATAAATATCCTTTTGTCTTTTCAATTGGTTGTTTCTTTACCTCCACCCGTGGGGGAGGTGGCAGGCGAGCTTGCGAGCCTGACGGTAGGAGTTAACTCCACAAAACTCCTTCCACCGCTTCGCGGTCCCCCTCCCTCGAGAGGGGGGTTTCAAAAGGAGTTAACTCCACAAAACTCCTTCCACCGCTTCGCGGTCCCCCTCCCTCGAGAGGGGGGTTTCAAAGAATCAACGCTTTGAGCAGGATAAAAGGCTTTTGCTTTTCCGCTTGCCTGTTTCTTTACCTCCTCCATCGGGGGAGGTGGCGCGCACGCTTGCGGGCGCGACGGAATGCCGCGAAGCGGCAAGACGGAGAGGGTAAAAACAGCGGTTATCGCAATAGCCCTCTCACTCGCTTCGCGAGAGCTCCCCCCGAGGGGGAGCCTTGAAGTAACTTACCATCGGAAACTCCTTCCACCGCTCGCTTTCGCTCGCGGTCCGGCTGCTTGCAGCCTTTCCCATCGAGAGGGAGGTTTCAAGTTCGTTCCCATTGGAAGGAATAAACATCGGTTGTTCTTTCCGATTGGTTGTGCACTACGCTTCCACGCCGTCGCGAACAAATTCCGCAATGTCGGCGGGGGTCAGCTCCAACGCCGCCGCAACTTCGTTCCCGAACCGGATCGCTTCCAAGCCCCGCACCGTGTGGCTGTCCGTGCCGAACGTGAATCGGCACCCCGCCGCTTTGGCAAGGCGGTAAATTTCGATCAGTCGGTTATCCGCGAGGTTTTGGCTGACTTCCCGTATCGCGCCGATGTTCAGCTCGATATACACGCCGAGCCGAGCCGCCGCGCGGTAAAGGGGCGTAATGTCCGCGTCGTCAATCGCCCGCAAGTACGCGTTCTTCTCCGCGCTCGGTACGCCGCAGGGCGAAAAGGAATGCGCAATGGATACGGGCAACCGCCCCGCAATTTGCAGAAACGCTTCGTTTTGGAGCAATCCCGCAAACGAATCAAGCAGGGCGCGGCCAATGTAGGCCACGCGGTCGATTTTGGCTTCCAAATCGGGGAACATTGCCAGCAGGTCGGCCTCTTTGAGCGTTGCCGCCATGGCTTTGAGTTGTTTTTCGGGCAGATACGGCATGGCTTTTGCCATGTCCGCTTTGACGCGTTCGCGCGCTTCGAGGATCGCGGGAAAATCGGCCATAACCTCGTTCCGCATGTGCAGGTGGCTATGCGGAATTAAGAGATAGTCGAATTGCGCCGCTCCCTCGGGCGACATGCCGAGCGTATCCCGACAGGCATAGTACTCGGTTTCCGCCCCAAAGAGCGTTCGCAAACCCGCGGGCGCGCCCGAAAACGCGTTTTTCGCTTCCAATCCGCGCGCTACGGTCTGTTTGGCGTACCAATTCGACGCACCCTTGACGCGCTCATCCCAAAGATGGTTGGAAAGCCCGAACACGCGCATGCCAAGCTCGGCTTCCTTTTGGAGATACGCGCGCGTGGACGCGGCGGGGTCGGTACAGCAGCTGGAAAAAACGTTGTGGGTATGAATATCATGCAGGATGTTCACGGTTTTTCACAGACCGCCTTTCAATAGGGTAGCAGCTGCGACCAACCTATAAACATGCCGCGCGCGTCGGACGTATCCACAATCTCGGGAATTTCGGGCAAGTCGCGCAGGAACGCCGTCAGCGTTTCGGCGTAGGCCGCCTGCTCTTCAATGCCCGGGTGCCCGTTGTTGTTGGGGTTGGCGGTTCTGCTCAATTGCAGCAGATGAATGCCGACGTTCTCACCGCCCGCATCGCTGACGGCTCTTTGAATGGACTCGGCAAAGGTGTCGTTCATGGCGTTATACACGCAGACGATCCGACAGCCGGAGCCGTTCTGCGTTTTGATTGAGCCAAGAAAATTCAGGTATGCTTGGTAGAACTTTTCCGCCGTAATGTTCTGGGCTTCGCGCTGGCCGTAATCGTTGGTTCCGATGTTGACGACCACGATGTCGGCTTTGCGCTCGAACGAATAGGCGCCGCTCTCCCGCAACGGGCTTGCCGCGAGATAACCGTTGGCGACGTTTGGATTTCCAACCAGCAGTCCCTGACCCGACAGGGCCGTAATCGAATAGTCCGCGTTCATCGCCTGCGCCACCAGATACGGGTAGGCGAGAGAACCGTCCTGCCCCGTGTAGGTCCCGTCCTTTGTGCCGATCATGCCCCAGCCGCAGCAAATGCTGTCGCCCACAAATTCGAGGCACAGGTCGTTATCGGCGGGTTTTTCGGCAAGAATATTGCCGCAGAACTTCACTTCGGTGATCTGCGCGCGCGCCAAGGTGTGCCCCGTTACTTTGATGAGCCGCACGGTATGCCGCCCCGCGGGAACGTCTTTGAGCACGATGCGGGTGGTTCCCGTTCCTACCTGATAGTAGGGACGCTCGCCGCCCCACGCCTGCCCGTCGATGTACGCGCGGAAATAGCAGTTGGCCGACGCGCTCGCGCGGAAGGTGATGTCGCCGTCCGCGGTGCATTGCACGTTCATTTCCAAGCCCGAGCAGGTCCAATCGCAGTTGATCTGCCCTTCGGTGGAAAGCCGACGAACGCCGAGGAATTTGACGCGCTCGGTTTCATCCGTCAGAGAGTACGTGTAGGCCGTTGGGGTTGGGGAATTGTCGGGGGCTTGGGTTTCCTCGGTTGCGGGCAGGGTGGTTTCTAGCTCCGCCGCGCCGGACGACGGGGCCCCGCTATCATCCGTTCCCGTTGGCGATCCTCCCCCGCCGCAAGCGGACAAAACCAATGCCGCACATAAAAGCAAGAGACACAAATAAATAGCCGGATGTTTCATTTCTTTCTCCTCCTTTCTTTCGTTTTTTCAGGGGTTTCGCGATTTATCCTATCGTCGCGAAGAGCGAAGTCAGGTTTTCTTTCCATGTTTTGCTCTGCGCGTCGTAGATCGAGGTCCAGCTGGCGTCGGAAACGGTTACGCCGCCGCGGAAAACGGCGAACATTGCCAGCTTATCGGAAAACGGACGGACAATATCGAACACGACCGAATCCGAAACCAGATCGAACATATCCGCCGAATCCTTTTCGGCCGACGAGTTATAACGGATCTGGAAGAGGTTGTAATAGATTTCATCGGACATGGTGCGGTAGCCCTCGGAACCGAGCGCTTCCAGAATCATTCCCGATTCCGCGGCGTTCGAGGCGTCGCGCGGGATGCTGTACAGCGTTACCCACAGGCTGGCGCAGGTGTAGTAGGCGTCCTGCGAATCGTCGTACATCGGCATGGGAAGCACCGAGAACTGCACGCCGTTTTGCGCGAACGGCTGCGAATCGGAAACCGCGCTGACCAAGAAGAGCATTTTCTTGTTTTTGAAAATATTGTTCGGAGAGCTGGACAAGCCGTTCTGCACGTCGCTGTGCCCGCCCGTTGCAAGATCCTGCACGGCCTCGAACCAATTGATGAGCGATTGCTTGGTCAGGTCTTCCGAGGCGGTGGGAATGTTGTTATCATTGTTCTTGACCATGGTAAATCCCGCGCCGTAGAGGAACGCGTCGTAGGTGGACGCGCCGCCAACGCCAAGCCCGTACATGCCGAGCGAGGGGTCCACTTGGTCAAGCGCAAGTTTCTTCATGGTTTCCAAGGTCCAATCGTAGTCGCGGACCACATCGAAGATGGAGCGACCGTTCACCTTGTCCGCAAGGTTATACTGCGCGTAAAGATCGGTGTTGACGAACATGCAGTGGACGTTGCGGATCAGCGTTGGGGTAATGTCGCCGCTCGCGAAATAGAGCTTTTCGCCCACGCGGCCCGAATCGAGCAGTTTGGAAGGCCACCACGGCTTGCCGAAATCGAGGTTATCCACCCGCATCAGGTCCTGATAAAGCCCCTGCATGGTTCCAACGCCCGCCGCGGGCGTGTACTGCCCAACCAGATCGTAGGCATGGTCGTTATACAGAACATGGTTGGCAAGCGCTTTGATGAAGTCGTTCCGCGCGTCCCACGCACCCGAGGCATAGTCGCGCACCAACTTGACGTTGAAACGCTCCTCGATGTTGGCCTGCCGCGCGAACAGCACCTTATCCACCAACTGCGTGGGGGCGTTCGCTTCATCGTCGTACCATTCCCATGCTTTTTGATCCTGCCATGTGTAAATGGCAATGTCGCGGTTCAGGTTGGCTTTTTCGGGAAGATCATCCATCAGATAGCCGTTTTTATCCAGCCGCTGGGTTACGACCTCATCGGTGGTGACTTCCTCGGACAGGTTGCCGGATCTGGTTTCGGTACCCGTGTCGGGAGTTTTTGCGCCGCCGCATGCGGCCGCAAGCATGGCCACCGCCAGCAGGCCCGCGAACCAAATGATCCATTTGCTTCTGCTTTTCATTGGTTGTTCTCCTTTTTGAATGATTTATTTTCAACACAAAATTGAAAATCGGCGATTTGCGGGGAGTGGTCCGAAAGGCGGGTCAGCTCGCTGCCCGTCAGCGTTGCGTAGCGCAGGACCTCGACGCCCGCGGAATAAAAGATGTGGTCGATCTGCTGAGTGGCGCGCGTCCGTTCGCGGCCGCACCAGCCGCAACCGTCCGTATCGTTCACAAGCCGCCCCTCGGCGCGCGCCGTTTCCTTGGCAGAGCGGAGGGGGGTGGCTTGCAGGAACGCCTGATACGCGGCCGCCTGCGGGGATTGGTTGTAATCCCCCGTGCAGAAAACGGGGATTCCCGCGGTCAGAAGCCCGCGCACCGTTTCCCCCTCGGCTTCGGCGTCAACGATACATTCATCGGAGAAGCCCCAATGGGTGTTGACCAGATAAAACGCGCGGTCGGGGCTGTTCTTGGCGCGGAACCGCGCCCAAACGTACACCCGAATGATGTAATCCTTTTGGCGGTATTTCTCCTCGCTCAACCAATAGGGAGAAATGCGGTGGCCGCTCTCCTCAACCTCATAGAGATCGCGACGGTAAAGAAGGTTAGTAAGGTTTTGCCGACCGTTGATTTCGGTAAACAACCAGCCGTAGTCAGCTCCCGCTTCCTCTTTCAGCCGGTCGAGATACGGGGGCAGATTCTGTGTCCACGCAACGTCGCCTTCCTGAACGCCCGCAACATCGGGGAGCGAGGCGCGCAGGACTTCGGCAAACAGTTCCGCCCGCTCGGGCATGGGCAGGCATTCGCGGCACCAATGCGCGCCGCTGTACCGCCCCGCAAGCACATTCGCGCTCATTACGCGGAAAACGCCGTTCTCGCGCGGCAACGCTTCCTTGGGGATGATGATGGGATTCATAGAGATCGTCTTTCCTCTTTTTCTTTTGGTCAGCCGGCAAATTGAATATCCGCGATTTGCGGGCTGTGGTCGGACATATAAATTGACGTACCGAGGATCGTTTCGTATTTCAGCGCGTTCCATGTGCCGGTTCCGAGAACATGGTCGATAAAGCTCGATTCAAGGTAGCGTTGGTACCCGGGCGCGCGGCAACCGCCAACACCCGGCGTTGGGCAATTCCCCGCCTCAATGGCAACTTCCCGCGCCGAACGCACGTCGGTTTTGGAAACGAAAGACAGATATTGCTCGGTTTCGGGGTTGCTGTTGTAGTCGCCGGTGCTGAAGATCGGAACGCCTTTTGTTTTGAGCGCGTTGAGCCGTTCGGCATGTTCATTCGAGCAGGCAAACACGTTTTGTTCGTTCTCAAAGCCCCAGTGGGTGTTCATCAGAATGAACCCTTGGGTTCCGAAGCCCGCTTTGGGCTGTAGCTGTACCCAGCAGGTCAGGCGGAGATTATAGGCAGGGCTGCTGAAATAGGTGAAATTCTCAATGCCGGAATCCACAAGATCGTATTTGTCGCTCCGGTACATGATGGTGGTCAGGGTCTGTTTGCCGTCAAAATCGGTAAACTGCCATGAATAGTCAAGGTTGTAATCGGTTTTGAGCAAATTCAGATAATACGGGAACTGGTCGATCCATTTCCGGTCGGTTTCCTGCACGCCGACCGCGTCGGGCTTGCAGGCGGCGAGAACCGCCGCGTAAATTTCGGCTCTTTGAGAAACGGGATAGCAGTAGGTCGGGTCGTTATCCTCGCCCCAGCGCGCCGCAAGAATATTGGACGTCATAATGCGAACGTCGGTTCCCTCGGGAATCGCGTTGTCGGCAATGGCAACGCTTCCCGAAAGGAGAATGCCGTTTTGGTAGGTCGTGTTATCTGCTCCAAAGAAGCGGAACATCATCGCGGCAACACACTCCCGCGCGGAGAACGGACCGCCGCTCACAATTTGCAGTTTGTTCCCGGACGCCTGCAAAGAGTAGGTCAGAAACGCGGGGTTCTTCGAGCCGTATGCCGAGGCGGAAACCGTGCGGTTGGTTTTGCCGACAAGAATTTCGGGCTTTCCGCTGTCCGCCACGGTATCGGCAACCACGTTCACTTGATAGCCGAGTTCGGCCATGGACGATTGCAAAAGCTTTGCAATATCCTCATAACCGACCCGTTCGGTTTCATACACAATGGTGAACTCGGAAATGTCGGTTCCGTTTACGGTGACAATGCGGGTGGTATCCACCGCGGGGCTGACGTAGGAGACGGTTGACAGATTGTAAACCCCGTCGGTCGCCACCATAGCATTAATGTAATGTTCGATGAAATAGTTGACGGCAGCGGCAATGTCAACATCTTTGGCCGCGGTCAAAACCAGCTTATGCCCCGAAAGAGCAATGGCAAACTGACCATCCGAAATGGTTTTGAGAACTTCTTTCGTTTCATCATAGTCGGTTCTGCCGAGCAAAAGCTCAAAGGATTGCGTATCGCGCAGAACGCCGCGCTTGATCGCGTCGGTTTTGGTCTCGGGGCGAACGCCCGTTTTGCTTTCAAACGCGTCCAGAAGCGTATTGCAGGCAGCCGTCAGTGCGCTTGTGGGCGTTTTGGGCGTTACCACCGCAAAACTCGCCGCCGAGCCGATGGACCATTCGCCGCTCGGAGCGGCCAACGTTTCCGAGGCTGTGGTGTTGGTTTGCTTGGAGCCGCTCCCGCCGGTTCCGCAGGAGAACAGGCAAAACGACACCGCTAACATTGCCAACAGCCCTGATAACGGTTTGAGAATATGAAGTTTTTTCATATGGACACCTCTTTTTTCTTGGTTTTATTTGCGGGTCGGATGCAAAAGTTTCCCGCCCGATTCTATTTTAACACTACCCCTATAAAAAAGTAAATGGAATTTTCGACTGAATATATGTTATTTTCGACTCTTCTGCAAAAATAAAACCGGAAAATAATCGTATTTTTGACGGTTATTCCATTTTTATGTTCCTGTTTGATTGTTTGTATTGTCCAAAAAAATTTTTCATATTTCCGTTTTTCACTATTGACTTTTTGACTTTCGGATGATATAATGAAAGCAACCATGGCGCGTAAGAAAGCGATTCCCCGAACATTCTCGAATCGAAAGGTGATAAAATGTCCTTTTACCGTTTCTGTTTGGAAAGTCTGGAAGCAGATAAGCATGTCAGCAACACCAGCTCTTTGATCCCTCTTTCCCCCGAGCTCCGGCAGCTCCCGTTCTTCACCTATCGTTATTACACGTCCGAAAAGGAAGATTCCCCCACTTGGCATATCATTTCTCTCGGGCATGAACGGCGTTGGCCCGAGCGCGAAAAGCAGAAGGTGACAAGTCGGTTTATCCTGCATTACTGCGTGAGCGGCAAGGGGTTGTTCTGCGGAACGCCCGTTTCCCGCGGGCAGTTCTTCTTCGTCCGCCCGTATGAAGCTTACGAAATCAAATCCGATCCGAAAGACCCCATTGTGTTTTACTACATCGGCATTGCCGGTCCGGGGACAACCGAGCTGATGAAGGACGCCGGTTTTACCTCGCTCCCCACCATTTGCGATTGCCCGTTCATTGACCGGATCCCCGCGCTGTTTGAAGAGCCCCTCTACCGCATGCACCCCGAGAGCGATCCCGATTATTATCTGATGTCCTTCTATCTCGGGCTGATCGCGCTGCACAAAATGCAGAACGTGCAGAGCGAGGATCCGTCGCGGGAACATACCTATTATTACTACAAGCACGCGATCAGCTACATCCGCGAATGCCTGACCGAGGGGATTACGCCCTCGGACGTTGCCGCTTTCCTGCATATCTCGCCCTCGTACCTGCGTTCGATCTTTGCGAAATACTGCCGATATTCCCCGCGGGAATACCTGATCCGCGAGCGCATCAAATACGCGGCCAACCTTTTAACGTTCGGGCCGCACACCATTGCGCAGGCGAGCGCGCAGGTCGGGTACCCCGATTACACGCTGTTCAGCAAAATGTTCCGCAAATACATTGGTATGTCGCCGCAGGAATATAAAAAACTCCACCATGAAAATGTGCCCGAGCAAGGCTCGGAGCAAAAAAAGGAAACTCCCGCGGAAATATAAAGACCCCCAGCCGCAAAAAAACGCCCGCCGCAAAACGGGCGTTTTTTGAGCGAAAAAATGCCGCGGCTCTATTGACATTCCGGAAAAGATGTGCTAAAATAAGGAGGAAAAGGAGAATTTGCCATGCTGTTTTTTTACATCCGCCACGGCGACCCCGTCTACAATCCGGACAGCCTGACCCAGCAGGGAGAGCGACAGGCCGAGGCCCTTTCAAAACGCCTCGCCCTGTACGGTCTGGACCGCATTTTCGTTTCCAGCTCGAACCGCGCGCAACAAACCGCGGAGCCGACCGCAAAGCTCCTGAACATGGAGCCGGTGGTCCTCGATTGGACGCGGGAAAGCCATACATGGAAGGATTTTGCATTGACCTCGCCCGAGCTTGACGTTCGCACTTGGGCGTTCCAATCGCCCTATTGGATCCGCCGGTTCAATTCGCCCGAGGTCCGTGCGCTCGGCATGGAATGGTACGCCGCTCCCGAATTTGCCGGAACACGGTTTGCCGAGGGCGTTGCCCGCATCCGCAAGGAAGCCGACGCGTTTTTCGCCTCGCTCGGGTATGTTCATAACCGCGAAACCTGCTCCTATACCGCGGAGAAACCGAGCCATGAGCGCGTTGCGCTTTTTGCCCACCAAGGCTTCGGATTGGCGTTTTTGAGCTTGGTTCTCGACATTCCCTACCCGCAGTTCTGCACGCATTTTGACCTTGGGCATTCGAGCATGACCGTGATCGATTTCGGGGAAATATCCGAAAAGGGCGACGCGGTGTTTCCCAAGGTGCTGCAATTTTCCAACGACTCGCATATCTACCGCGAGGGGTTGCCCACGAAATACCAGAATCTCGTCTCTTTTTAAGCGCATATTTGCCGTGCGTGTATGCAAAAACCGCCTGTTTTCGCGAGAAAACAGGCGGTTTTTCCGTAAAAGAACGGCGATTAAGAAAGAATCAATCAGAAAAATTTGCAGGGCACAGCTTTCAGCATGGCGCGCCGCGCTTTCCAATCCGGCAGGAACACGGCGACCTGTTCGTAAAAAGCGGGGGAATGGTTGGGGTAGAGCAGGTGCGCAAACTCGTGGTAAACCACGTATTCCACCGCTTCGGGCGGCGCGCCGATCAGCGCATAGTTAAAGGTCAGAACAGCGCGGCGGGTGTTGCAGCTTCCCCACCGAGAGATCATCCGGCGGAAGCGGACGGTGGGCGGCAAAACGCCGTATGGCGCAAAGTCCCGCTCGGCGCGGCGGCAATACTCCGCGACCCGCGCGGTGAGAAATGCGACCGCCCATTGCTCCGCGGCGCGGCGACGCTGCGCTTCGTCCGCGGGGTCTTTCACCGTTAAAAACAGCGTTTTTTCGCTACATGCACCGCAAATCCGGCTTCCTTTTTCCACGCGGATCACCCAATCCTCGCCGAACGCCCGCAACCGTTCGCCGTCCGCAAACGTCTGCGGAACGGGCACGGTGTCCCGTCGCTTTGCAAACCGTTCGATTGCAGAGGCAACAAACGCCGCGCGGCGTTTGAGAAACGCTTCAATCTCGCGCTCCGGTACGTGCGGCGGAGCCGAAACGGCCACGCTTCCATCCGACCGCACGCGCAGGTTCAGATTTTTTACGCGCTTACGGGTCAGCGTGTAGGTGATTTTCCGGCCATCCGGCAAATACAGCTGTTTGGTCGTTTTCGTGTTCGGCATCATCCGTGATTCCCAACGAGCATAAAACGATCGGGCGCCCCTGTTGCAGGGTTGGTATACGGAAACTCATGCGTGAACCATTTTCCCCATTGCATCCGGTTTCCGTCGGTGTCAAACAACACCGTTCCTTCCATCAGCTTGGACGTCAGACTGCCAAGAAAATCGAGAAAGTCCTGTTTTCCGGCGTGGTAAGCGGACGCGGTGGAAACGTCAATCGACTTGCCGCCGCCCAAACCTGCCAGCTGCAGGCTCGGAATGCCCTGCGATGAAAGGATTTGGTCTAACCTTCCGTATTTTCCGTTTTCCGTTTGCGCATAGGTCATGTAGGTTGCCGTAATGCTCTCGTTCGGAACGGTTCTGACAGACCAATAGATGAACCCCGAGTTGCCGTTTTCGTTATTTGCGGTCACGATTCCGCATTGAACGGTCCCATCCGCCGCGTAAGTTGCCCTCCAGAGTTCTTCCCCTTCCGGCGAAAGAATCCGGAGCGCGTTCATCGGAACGCCGTTCTTCTCGCCCGCCTCGGAAATCTCGATCTTTCGTTTCTTGTTATCAATTTCAACCAAGTTGGTCGCCGGCAGAGAAAGGACCAACGCCTGCACGGCAACGGGTTCTTCGGTTTTCCCCTCGGGTTCCGTTGTAACCGTGGTCGCGTCGGTACGGATCTCCTCGGCTTCATCGGTCGCAGGCGTTTTGGGGGCCGCTGTTCCGCAGGCGGGCAAAAGCAAGGCGGCGCAAAGAAGGATCAGGCAAAGGCGGGCGCTTTTCATGGCTTCGTTCTCCTTTTCATTGAATGTTACGGGGCCTTTTTCCGCAAAAAAGCGTTCATCGGTTCTATCTCCCGTTCTCCGAAAACGGCGATCCCGTTCTCTTTCAGGAGCGCGGCGGCAATGCCGTAGCCCTCGGTCAATCCGCCGTCGAATTTTCCGTTGTGGATCTTCCCCGTTCCGCAAGAGGGGCTTTTTTCTTTGAGCAACGCCGCGCGGCATCCGTGCTTTTGCGCCAACGCCAGCGCAATTTCCGCGCCGCGGCGGTATTCGGCGGTTACATCCGTTCCCGTCCGGCTCAAAACGCGGTCTCCCACGATCTCCGACGGCTCGCGCGGGATCGGCAGCCCGCCCATGGATTCGGGGCAAATCGGGATCAGCCGGTAGCGTTCGGCAAGCGACCAGACCGCCGGATCGGGTCGGCTCCCGCCGTCGTAGCGGCAGGGGACGCCGAGCAGGCACGCGCTGACAAGAATCGGCTCCTTTTCGTTCATGCGGTTCTCCTTTCGGGGTTGGCGGGCGTTTGCGATTCATCGTTTTCATTTTACCATACTTTCCGCTCCTTTGCAAGTCTTTCGCCCGAAAAACCTGAAAAAATCGCCGCAAACCGATTGACACCGCCGCGCTTTTGTGCTATACTTATTTTATCTATGTTCGGTCGGCGTTTGCCGATCATGAAAGGAAACCGTTACCATGAAATGGACATCTCTGAACGATTTGCGGGAAAAATATCTCTCCTTCTTTGAGAGCAAGGGGCATTTGCGCCTTCCCTCTTTCCCGCTCGTTCCGATCAACGACAAATCGCTCCTGCTCATCAACTCGGGCATGGCGCCGATGAAAAAATTCTTTACGGGCGAAGAGGAGCCGCCGCGGCATCGCGTTACCACCTGCCAGAAGTGCATCCGCACGCCCGATCTGGAACGCGTTGGGCACACCGCCCGCCACGGGACCTTTTTTGAAATGCTCGGAAACTTCTCTTTCGGCGACTATTTCAAAAACGAGGCCATTCCGTGGGCTTGGGAATTTTTAACCCAAACGCTGGAAATTCCCGCCGACCTGCTCTGGCCGTCCATTTACGAAGAGGACGACGAAGCATACGATATTTGGGTCAACAAAGTGGGCGTGAATCCCGCGCATGTGGTCCGCCTCGGGAAAGAGGACAACTTCTGGGAACACGGAACCGGCCCTTGCGGCCCCTGCTCCGAGATCTACTTTGACCGCGGCCCGAAATACGGCTGCGGCAAGCCCGATTGCAAACCCGGGTGCGATTGCGACCGCTATATGGAGATCTGGAACAACGTCTTTTCGCAGTTCAACAACATGGGCGACGGCACCTACACCGAACTCAAACAGAAAAACATTGACACCGGCATGGGCTTGGAGCGTCTCGCTTGCGTCATGCAGGGCGTGGACAACCTGTTTGAGGTGGACACCGTTCGCCGCGTGTTGGATACCGTTTGCGCCATTGCGGGCAAGGAATACGGTAAGGACGAAAAGAACGACATTTCCATCCGCGTTGTCACCGACCACATCCGCTCGGCAACTTTCATGATCTCGGACGGCGTGATCCCCTCGAACGAGGGACGCGGCTATGTGCTCCGCCGCATCCTGCGCCGCGCCTGCCGCCACGGCAAGCTCCTCGGCATTAACCGTTCGTTCCTGCCCGAGCTTGGCGAGGCGGCCATTGGCGAATCCAAGGGCGCATACCCCGAGCTGGAAGAAAAGAAAGCCTACATTCTCAAAGTCATCGCCATGGAAGAGGAACGCTTCGACGCAACGATCGATTCGGGTCTCGCCATTCTTTCAACTCTGATTGGGGACGCGAAAAAGGCCGGAAAAACCGTTCTGGACGGCAAGGAAGTGTTCAAACTCTACGATACCTTCGGATTCCCCGTCGACCTGACCCGCGAAATTGCCGAAGAGGCGGGGCTGACGGTGGACAACGCCCGCTTTGACGAACTGATGAAAGAGCAAAAGGTTCGCGCCCGCGAGGCGCGCGCCAACATCAGCGGTTGGTCGGGAACGGCAAAAACCCTGCTCGCCGACCTGCCCAAAACCAACTTTGTCGGGTATGAAAAAACGTCCGAAAAGGCCATGGTGCTCGCCATTCTGGCAGAGGACTCCTCGGTGGACAGCATCAGCGAGGGCGAATGCACCGTAATTCTCGATAAAACGCCGTTTTACGGCGAGGGCGGCGGCCAGATCGGCGATACGGGCGAATTGACCTGCCACGGCGCGGTTCTGTCCGTTCTGGATACCAAAAAGACCGATGGGATTTATCTCCACCTCTGCTCGGTGGAAAGCGGAACGCTCCATGCGGGCGACGTTGTGGAAGCAAAGGTGGACGCGCGCCGCCGCGCCGCGATCATGCGCAACCATTCGGCCGCGCACCTGCTCCAAAGCGCGCTCCGCCGCGTTCTCGGAAATCATGTCGAACAGGCGGGTTCTTATGTTTCGGATACGGTCTGCCGCTTCGACTTTACCCACTTTGCCCCGCTCTCTCCCGAGGAACTCGAACGGGTGGAAACGCTTGTGAACGAGGATATTTTTGCGGCGCAGGTCGGATCCATGACCGAAATGCCGATTGAAGAAGCCAAAAAGCTGGGCGCAACCGCCCTGTTCGGAGAAAAGTACGGAAAAATCGTCCGCGTGGTGCGCATGGGCGAGCATTCGGTGGAGTTTTGCGGCGGTACGCACGTGGACAACACCGCGCGCATCGGCATGTTCAAGATCCTCTCCGAATCCTCGGTGGCGGCGGGCGTTCGCCGCATCGAGGCGACCACGGGCGAAGGGATTCTCCGCCTGCTGGCCGAGAAAAACGCGCTTCTGAACGACGCCGCCAAGGCTCTTAAAGTGCAAAAGCCGAGCGACCTTGCGCCGCGCGCCGCGCAGCTGCACGCGGAATTGGGCGCAATGAAAAAAGAGCTTGACGCGCTGAACGCGAAAATGGCCGCTTCCAAGCTCGACGGGTTAATGGCAAACGCCGTTACCGTAAAGAATGTCCGTCTCGTAACCGCCGATCTCGGCGAGAGCGCGATGGACGCCGCGAGAACGCTGGCGGACGAGATTAAGGCGCGTTATAACGACGCGGCGGCGGTTCTTGCCATTCGCAAAGCGGACGGCGTTCAATTCCTCGCCGTTGCGGGCAAGGACGCGGTTGCCGCAGGCGCGCACGCGGGCAAGCTGGTGGGCGCGGTTGCCGCCGTTACGGGCGGCAAGGGCGGCGGACGCCCCGATAACGCCATGGCCGGCGGCAGGGATCCGGCAAAGGTTGCCGAGGCGTTGAACGCGGCCGCGGCATTGCTCGAACCGATGCTGAAATAACAAGAAAGCGAAAAAGTCCGGCGGGGTTCCGTCGGGCTTTTTTCTTGTGCGTGTATGCGAAAATCGACATTTTTTGCTTGGGTTCGCGGCGTTTGCGCGAATCGGCTCTTGATTTTTCGCGCGGAGTGTGGTACAATAAAGGGGACCTCAAAAATTCATCGTACTCCGGAACGACGGAATCTTTTCCGTCATATTGCACCAAAACTCCTTGTCGGTGCGCCCACACCGACGGCGTCCTTTTGGTTGATCTGACGAAAAATCTTCTCGCCGCCCGAAGCACGCCGAATATTTAGAGGTCCCCTAAAGAAAAACAAGGAAAGGAGCGGCGGCATGGAAAACCGGAAATTTGTTGCAATTGATCTGAAATCGTTTTACGCGTCGGTCGAATGTGTGGAGCGGAAGCTGGACCCGCTCGACGCGCTTTTGGTGGTTGCCGACGAATCGCGCACCGAAAAAACCATTTGCCTCGCCGTTTCCCCCGCCCTCAAAGCCTACGGAATTTCGGGGCGCGCCCGTTTGTTCGAGGTCGTCTCCCGCGTCAAAGAGATCAATCGGGAGCGGCTTTCCAAACTGCCGGACCGCCGCTTTACCGGAAAGTCGGCCTCGGCCGCGGAACTCGCGCGCAACCCCGCGCTCGCGCTCGATTTTATCATCGCCAAGCCGCAAATGGCGCGCTATATGCAGTTCAGCGCCAATGTTTTCGGCATTTACATGCGTTTTGTCTCCCCCGAGGATATTCACGTTTACTCGGTGGACGAAGTGTTTATGGATGTAACCCACTACCTTTCAACCTACAAGCTCACCGCGCACGAACTGACCGTTCGCATGATCCGCACCGTGTTGCGCGAAACGGGCGTAACCGCCACGGCGGGCATCGGAACCAACCTTTACCTCGCTAAAATCGCCATGGATATTGTCGCCAAAAAAATGCGGCCCGACCCCGACGGCGTTCGCATTGCCGAGCTGGATGAACGCTCCTACCGCGAACAGCTCTGGTCGCATCGCCCCATCACCGATTTTTGGCGCATCGGACATGGGTATGCCCGTCGGCTTGCCGAAATCGGCCTTTACACCATGGGCGACGTCGCCCGTTGCTCGCTTGGCGAAAAGCGCGATTTTTACAACGCGGACAAGCTCTACGACATCTTCGGCGTCAACGCCGAGCTTCTGATCGACCACGCATGGGGCGTGGAGCCGTGTTCCATTGCGGACATCAAGGCCTACCGTCCCGAAAACAACAGTTTGAGCCTCGGTCAGGTGCTTCAACATCCCTACGACTTTGCAAAAGGCCGCCTGATTGTTCGCGAAATGACCGACCGCCTTGTGCTGGATTTGGTGGAAAAGAACCTTGACACCGACCAGATGGTTCTGACCGTGGGGTACGACATTGAAAACCTGACCGATCCGACCCGCCGCGCGAAATATCACGGTCCCGTTGTCACCGACCGCCACGGCCGCAGCATTCCCAAAGAGGCTCACGGATCAATCAACCTGCCGCGCAGAACCTCTTCCACCAAAATCATCCTCGCAAAAGTCACCGAGCTTTACGAACGGATCGTAAACCCGAGCCTGCTCGTCCGGCGGATGTATGTGGTGGCAAACCACATTCTGCCCGAGGGGAGCGCGCCCGAAAAGCGACCGGAAGAGCAGTTGGACATGTTTACCGACTACGAAGCGTTGGAACAACAGGCGCGCGCCGAGGAAGAATCGCTTGCCGAGGAAAAACGATTGCAGAAAACCATTATCGAGCTTCACCGCCGTTTCGGCAAAAATGCGGTCCTCAAAGGCATGAATTTTGAAGAGGGCGCCACCGCCAAGGAGCGGAACGAACAGATCGGGGGGCATAAAGCATGAACGAACAGAACGCAAAACCGGATTACGGCGACATCATTGACCTGCCTTACCGCCCGTCGGCCGACCGGCCGCACATGTCGATGCGCGACCGCGCGGCGCAGTTTTCGCCATTCGCCGCTCTGACCGGTTACGACGACGAAATTGACGAAGCGGCTCGCCTGACCGACGTCCGCCGCGAAAAAGGAGAGGAAGAACTGACCTCGCTCGGCAACCGGATCCGCTATCTTGCCGAGCATGCATCCGAGCATCCGCAGGTCACGGTCGTGTACTTCGAGCCGGACCAAAAGAAAGCGGGCGGAGCTTACCGAACCGTTCGCGGCAAGATCAAGCAGGTGGATGAAAGCGAGCGCATCCTGCTCTTTACCAACGGCAAACAGATCCCGCTGGATGAGATAGACCGCATGGAAAGCCCGCTCTTTGAGCAGGCCGCAAACGGCCTCTCCTCACTGTTCTGGGAGCTGGCGGCCGAGTTCGCCCCGCCGGCCGCCGACCGAGAAACCTGACCCCCGAATAATAAGCGAAAAAACGCGGCGTTCCGAACGGAACGCCGCGTTTTTTCAGTTTTTTCGCATCGGGTTCAGATACTGCGGAGACGCTCCATAACCGGATTGCCGCCGCGACCGAAATAATCGTGCAGGGTTTTGTATTCGGCATATAACCGGTGATAAACCGCCTGATTTTCCGCAATGGGGCGATAGGTGCGGATATACGGCCCAGACATAGCTTTTGCGGCGGTCTGCATGCTCGGGTAAACTCCTGCTGCGGTCGCCGCGCAGATCGCGCTTCCGAGCGCGCCCGCCTGACTGCTGGCGGCAATGCGGATCTCCTTGCCCGTTACGTCGGCGTAAATCTGCATCATCATGCCGTCCTTTTTGGCAATGCCGCCCGCCGCGCAAACGCTCCGGATCTCAATGCCGTTCTTTTCGTACTGTTCCAGAATCATCCGCGTTCCAAAGGCTGTTGCCTCAATCCACGCGCGGTATTCTTCCTCGGGCTTGGTTTGCAGGGTAAGCCCCAACATCATTCCCGTTAAATTGGCGTTCACGAGAACGCTTCGGTTTCCGTTCAGCCAATCCAGAGCGAGCAATCCGCTCTCCCCCGCGCGCAGTTTTTCGGCCTTTTCCCGCAACAGCTGATGAATACCGACGCCGCGTTCGACGGCCTCCTTCCGATAGCTTTCCGGCACGTGGTTTTTCACGAACCAATCGAAAATATCGCCCACGGCAGCCTGCCCCGCTTCATAAGTATAAAAGCCCGGGATCACTCCGTCCTTTACGTACCCGCTGATTCCGTCCACCGGTTTGCGTTGGGCGGAATTGAGAATATGGCAGCCCGAGGTTCCCACAATCATCATCAGGTCGCCGTCCCCCGTTATGTTCAAAGCGGGCATCGCGGCGTGCGCGTCGATCATCGGGAGAGATAGGGGCGTTCCGATCGGCAAGCCCGTCAGCCGGCTTCCCTGCCCATCCAACGCGCCGGCGATCTGATCCACCCCGAGGACGTTTTCGGAGATCTTCGTTCCGACGATGCCGCAAAGCCGCGGATCGAGCGCGGCCATAAAATCGTTCGAGGGGTACCCCGTTTCGGCGTTCCAAAGAGCCTTATAGCCGGCGAACGCGGCGCTGTGGGTCTCCCGACCCGTGAGCATGCGGGAAAGCCAATCGGCGGCCTCGGTGAAACGGGCGGTTTTTTCATACACGTGCGGCGCGTAGCGGAGCGTTTCGAGAATTTTGGGGAGCATCCATTCGGAAGAGACTTTTCCCCCGTAAATGGAGAGCCATTCCTCTTTCCGCTCGGCCGCAAGCGCGTTGACGTCGTCCGCCTCGGGCTGCGCGGCATGGTGTTTCCAAAGCTTGACGTAGGCGTGCGGCTCGTCGGCAAATTCCGGCAGGAAGCACAGAGGAACGCCCGCTTCATCCACGGGGAGCATGGTGCAAGCGGTAAAATCAATGCCCAAGCCGGCAACTTCTTCCGGCCGCACGCCGGCCTCGGCCAACACGCGCGGAACCGCGCCGAGCACATCCAGATAATCCTGCGGGTGTTGGAGCGCGAACAACGGCGGGAGTTTCCTGCCGCTCGGCAGGGCGCCGTCCATAACGCCGTGCGGATACCCGACGGTTCCTTCCGCAAGTTCGTTCCCGTTTGCCGCGTCCACCAGCACCGCTCTGCCGGAAAGGGTTCCGAAATCGATGCCGATTACATATCGTTTTTCCATATTGCGTCCCCTTTCGGTTCAGCCGCCTCGGTTTGCGGATTCCGTTTTGCCTGCGAGAACCTCCGTTATTTTTGCGGCGATTGCCTGACCGAAAACGCGCCGCCCCTCTTCGTTCAGGTGGAACGCGTCCACTTTATATTCGGGGTGCGGGGCGAGGAGCGAAAACGCGTCGAAAACGGGAACGCCAAGCTCCGCCCCCGCCTTTCGGATCTCCTCGTTATAGAGCAGAATGCGGCGGCAGATGGGGGCGTACCCTTCCGCAAGGTCCACCGTTACCGGCGCCTCGTAGAACTGCCCGCTGTCGTTATGCGGCGTTGCGGGCGTACACAGGCCGAGGATCCATTCGGCGTCCGGCATTTTCCCCATCAGCTCCCCGAGCGCGGCGCGCAGGTTTTCTCCGAACCGCTCGGGCGATTGCCCGTGGGCGTGAATGCCGTTGTTGAAATAAACGGCGCGGTAGGCAAACCGCTCCTGCTCGCAGAACAGCTCGATCTCGCGGGTATAGTAGGGGTCGTCCACCCCTTTGGATGTGATCACCGCGGTGGTGGCGTAGCGATCGCGCAGCGCGTAATAAACATCGCGTTTCGAGTTGTCGATCAAGGAATCGCCCACCAAGAGGATCCGCGGCTTTTCGGTGTCGGCGTCCTCGCGCCAGCACCGCGTCCATTCAATGGTTTCGTTCGGCATGGTTTTTCCCTTTCCATTACTTGTTTTTTGCATACGTGTGTTCAAATAACGCCCTTTTGCAGGATGATATTGGCGTACAGCGCGCCCTCGCCCGTGGCGACGACGGCATAGGCTTTTCCGGCCTCTTCATAGAAGCGGAAACGCTCTATGGTTTGAATTGCGGCTTTTCCCCGCCGGTCATTCCGATCAATGATTTTGCGGTAGGTCTCCCAAATCGGCGTTTCCACAGGATCGCCCGCGGTCACTTCCATCAGGGCTACGGGGTGTTCCACATAGGTATCCAACGGGAACAGCTGCAAAATTGCTTCCAGCAGTTCCGCACAACCGTGACCGTCGCAACGGATCACTTTCGCGTTTTTCCCAACGCTTTCCGCGGGAAAATTGCCGTCCGCGATGACGATGCGATCGCCATGCCCCATTTCGCAAAGCGTTTTCAGCAGTTCCGGCGAAAGAATTTTCGGGATTCCTTTTAACATGGAGTTTCTCCTTTTTTTCGCGAACGTCAGTTCTTCTTGAACCTTGCCCCGTAGGTCGCGCAGGCGCGGTAGTCGGCGCCCTCGGGGTCGCTCCCGAACATTCCCCAAACGGCGGGGCGGAAGATCTTCTCGGCGGGGACGTTATGCATACACACGGGGATGCGGAGCATGGAGCAGAGTGTGATCAGGTCAGCTCCGATATGCCCGTAAGAGATCGCGCCGTGGTTCGCGCCCCAATGGTTCATCACGTCGTAGGCGGTCTTGAAGGGGCTGCCCTCTTTGCCGTCGCAGCGCGGGGCGAACCAAGTGCAGGGCCATGTATAGTCGGTGCGCTTCCAGAGAACGTCGGTCACCTCGTCGGGCAGGCGGATCGTCCAACCCTCGGCAATTTGCAGGACGGGGCCCAGACCCTTGACAATGTTCATGCGGATCATGGTGCAGGGCATCTCCGCCTCGGTGACGAAATGCGAGGAGAACCCGCCGCCGCGGAAATAGCCGTTGTCGGCGGCGCACCAATCGGTGGCGGCGAGAATGGCTTTGCGGTCCTTGTCGGTCGTTTCATAGAAGGGTTTGACGGTGGCGTTGCCGTTCTTGTCGGTCGCCTTGCCCGTGTATTCGAGCGCGGCGGCGCCGGAGTTGATCAGGTGGATGAAACCGTCGGCTTCCTTCGCCTTGCCCTCGATCTCGTAGCCCGTGGCTTTCTTCACCGCGTCTCCCGACCAATAGGTGCGGACGTCGGCAAAGAGTTGGGCGCGGTTGGTAAGTTGTTTCATGAGAAGCATGGACACGCCGTTGAGCGTATCGTTCTCGGTGGCGACCACAAAGGGTTCCCGCGCGCCGTTCCAATCGAACGAGGTATTGCAGATCGCCTCGGTGAAGTCGGCGTTGGGGAGGTAGTCCGTCCATTGCCGTTGCCCTTGGAAGCCCGCCGCGATGGCGTTGTGACCCACCATTTCTTCCTCGTTGCCTGTTGGGAGCGCGTCGTTGCCCGCCATCAGATCCTGAACGATCAAAGCGCACTTGACGGTGAATTCCCAATCCTTTGCTTTCTGTTCGGGCGATTTCTTGATA
>CADBKZ010000020.1 GCA_902795355.1 uncultured Ruminococcus sp. | reverse complement strand
AAACTGCTTGCTCACACCACCACCGATACCTCGATCGCCGGCTTCGCCGCCGATTGGGAGAAAGCCTTCGGCAAACGGACGCTCGGGAGTATGCTGTAATAAAACGATGCCGAAATATGTAATCGCGCCGGATTCCTTCAAGGAATGTTTATCGGCAAGGGACGTTGCAAACGCGCTTGCCGACGGCGTTCGGAACGCCTGCCCGAACGCGGAAATCCGGTTGCTCCCCATTGCCGACGGCGGAGAGGGGACTCTGGAAGCCGTCAGCGAGGAGCGGGAACGCGTTTTTGTAACCGTTACGGGTCCGATGCGCCGACCGGTTACAGGGGTTTATGCCATGCGAAACGGCGTTGCGATTGTGGAAATGGCGCGCGCGGCGGGGTTGATGTTGGTTCCCGAAGCGGAACGCCGCGCCGCAAACGCAACCACCTACGGCGTTGGGGAGTTGATCCGCCACGCGATCCGGCATGGAGCCACGCGCGTTTTGCTGACCGTTGGCGGAAGCGCCACCAACGACGGCGGATGCGGCATGCTCGCCGCGCTCGGCGCGCGCTTTTTGCGCGCCGACGGAAGCGAACTGATACCAACCGGCGGCACGCTCTCCGAAATTGAGCGAATCGACCTTGAAAACGTCGTTTTCGCACACACGCCCTGCAAATTTACGGTTGCGACCGACGTGCAAAATCCGCTCCTCGGCGAAAGCGGAGCCACGCGGATGTTTGCAAAACAAAAAGGCGCTTCCCTCTCCGACCTGAACGAAATGGAAGCGGGAATGCGCCGGTATGCCGCCGTTGTGGAACGCGCCTGCGGCCGTTCCGTTGCAAACATTGCGGGCGTTGGAGCGGCCGGCGGAATCGCGCTTCCGCTGTTGGCGTTTGCGGGGGCCGAAATGGTTTCCGGAATTGACGCCGTACTCTCGGCCGTCGGCTTTGCCGACGCCATTCGGGGAGCCGACGCCGTTCTGACCGGCGAGGGAAAAATCGACCGCCAGAGTCTGCTCGGAAAAGCGATCAGCGGCGTTGTTCGCGCGGCGGGAAGCGTTCCGGTGTACGCGTTTGTCGGTTGCCTCGGCGACGCGAAAGAACGCTTGCTTCCGCTCGGCCTGCGCGATATTTACGCGGTACGGGACGCGGCCGAATCCGATCGGGACTCCATGCAAAATGCGAAACATTATTTGGAACAATTATCGGAGCTATTCATAAAACGGACGTTCCGGCAGAACTCCGAATAGAAAAGAGGCTGTTTGTGGATCTGTTTTTTGCAACGGGCAATCAGATGATCTATCTGTTTGCCCTCATTTTCATCGGTTTTATTCTTTCAAAGCTCGGTCTTTTGCCGGAGAGCGCGCCGAAAGTTCTCTCGGTTCTGGAAAACAATGTGTTCATTCCCGCGTTGGTAATGGGAACGTTTATCGGCAATTTCACGGTTGATAAGCTCAAATCCGCGGGCGTTTTATTCGGGTTCAGCTTTGCCGTTATGGCAGTTACCGTTCCGCTCTCCGTCCTGATTCCGAAATGGTTGACCAAAGATCGGGATACCCGCAACATCTGCACCTACGGCTTGGCGTTCTCCAACTTCGGGTTTATGGGAAACTCCGTTGTAATGGCGTTGTTTCCCGATCTCTTCATGGAATATCTGATTTTTACGCTCCCGCTGTGGATCATGATTTATCTTTGGGGCGTTCCGCAATTGCTGATGCCGGCGGCGGAGACCAACACCCTCGGTTCAAGGTTCAAGCGGTTTCTCACCCCGATGCTGGTCGGAATGCTGGTTGGAATGGGAATCGGAATTACGGGGCTTTCGCTTCCGTCCGCGCTGACCTCGGTGATTCAGACGCTCGGGAGCTGTATGTCCCCCGTTGCAATGCTGCTTACGGGCATAACGGTTGCAAAAATCAGTTTGAAGAGCGTTTTCAAAGATCGCACGATCTATCTGACAACCGCCGTTCGCCTGCTTGCGATCCCGCTTGCTTTTGTGGGCCTGTTTGTTCTTTGGAACCCGTCGGACGCAATTGTAATCTGCACCGTCTGTTCCCTTGCCATGCCGTTGGGGCTGAACATCATCGTGGTTCCGAGCGCGTATGGAAAGGACCCGACAAAGGCGGCCGGCATGGCCTTGGTTTCGCATCTTCTTTCCTGCATTACCATTCCGCTGGTCTTCCTGCTCCTGCAAAAATTCATTCTGAAGCGGTAAGGGCGCGCGGGAAGCGCGCCCCCCGAAAATCATGCGGTCGCTTCCCCGCCTTCTCTGTTGAAGTTTTTTCACCTTTCCGGCGGCAAATTGCCATTTTTGCCGCCAAAACCATGCGGTATCTTGACAAACAAAAGAAAAAGAACTATACTAAAAGAAAAGACCGGAACTGCCGAAAGATCGGAGAATTTCAAAATGGACTTGAACCAAATCCGCGCCCGCATGGCAAACTGCCCCTGCGGGCAAACGCATGAAATCGAATTGGAAGGCCTCGAAATTGCGCACGGTCTGCTCGACCGCGTTGCGGATCTCCTGAAACAATATCGGTTCCCGAACCGCGTTCTGATGGTTGCCGACGTCAATTCCTTCCGCGTGACCAAAGGGCTTTACGAACAACTGCTGGGCGCCGGCTTTACCGTGGAACTTCGGGTTTACGAGGACACCCGCGTTGCCGATATGAAGGCGGTGGAAGAATTGCAGGTCCTTCTGCGCCGCGCGGGCGGTTGTTTGAGCGTTGGGACCGGCTCGGTCAACGATATTTGCCGCCTTGCCGCCTATCGGGAAAACAAGCAATTCGCCATCTTCGCCACCGCGCCCTCTATGGACGGCTTCGCCTCGGACAGCGCGCCCATTACCGAGGGGAACTTCAAAACCTCTTACCCCTGCCGCCAGCCGCGCATCATTCTGGCGGACAGCAGGATACTTGCCGAATCCCCCGCCGAGCTGAAAGCGGCCGGCTTCGGCGACGTTCTCGCCAAGTACGTCGCCATTGCGGATTGGCGGGTTGCCAACCTGCTCCACGGGGATTACTACTGCGAGCGCGTGGGGCAGTTCGTTCGCGACGCGGTTGCCAAAATGGTCGCTCTGGCGGATCAGGTCCCGCAAAAGAACGAGGACGCCGCCACCGCCATTATGGAAGCGTTGGTGCTGACGGGGCTTTCCATGCAGCTGGCAAAATGCACCCGCCCCGCCTCGGGAACCGAGCATATCATCTCCCATTATTGGGAATGCAAAAAATTGCAGCGCGGGATCATTTCGGATTTCCACGGCAAAAAGGTTTGCGTGGCCACTCTGATCGTTTCGCGGGCATACCACAATCTCGCAAAGCTGAAATCGGTCCGCGCCCACAAGGAACACATCGATTGGAAAGACGTTCAGGCGCATTACGGCGAGGGGCTAATCGACGGGATGATGTCGCTCAACACGCCCGATACCATTGTGGACGAGATTGACCCGAGAGCGGTGGAAGAAAATTGGGGAAAGATCGCGCAGATCATCCGGGAAGAGATTCCAACGCCCGAAAAACTGCTCGCGCTCTGCCAAGCGGCGCACGCGGCAACCACGGGCGAGGACATTTCCGTGGATCCGCAGCTGTTCCTCGACGGAATCAAATACCACCCGTTCATGCGCCGCCGCGTAACCGTTGCGCGCATTCTGCCCATGATCGACCTCGATCTGTTAAGGGCGTATCAGAACGATCTGTAATTCCAACGTCCGGCCGGACAAAGTCCGGTTTGGCCGCTCGGGGAAGCGCCGTGGGAAACCGCCGTACAGCTCCCGACGGCCGGACAAATTAAGAAAGGATTTTCCCTATTATGCTTCGATTGATCGCGTTTGATCTGGACGGCACGCTGACGCAGCACAAAACCCCCCTTTCGCGGGAAAACCGCGAAACGCTCGACCGGCTCGGCGAACGCTACCGGCTGGTAATGGTGGGGGCGGGTCAGTGCCGCCGCATTTTCGACCAGATGGGGCGGTACCCCATCGACATCATCGGCAACTACGGGCTGCAATACGCAATCTACCGCTCCGAGAAGAAAGACCTTGAAATTGTTCGCGACACGGTTCTGCCCTGCGACCGCGCATCCGTGGAAGCGCGCGTGAACGCCCTGCGGGAAAAGTACGGTTTTTCGGCTTTTGCGGGAGAGAGCGTGGAGTTTCATCCTTCCGGCTGCGTAACCTTTCCGATTCTCGGAACCGCGGCAAAGCAGGAAGAAAAGCTCGCGTTTGACCCCGACCGTTCCCGCCGCCGCGCGATTTACGCGGATGTTTGCGCCACCTTTCCGGAATACACGGTGTTCGTGGGCGGGTCTTCCTCTTTCGATATGGCCCCGAAGCCATACGACAAATACCGCGCGCTTGACCTCTACTGCAAGGAACACGGGATTCAACACAGCGAAACCGCCTTTGCGGGCGACGACTACGGAATTGGAGGGAACGACCGCTCGGTGTACTGCTCGGATTTTACATTCATCTGCGTGGACGATTACACGCAATTTCCAAACTGCGTGAAGAAGCTGTTGGAATAACCGGTCAACAAGCTCCGGCCGTTGCCCGACGGAACCAATGTTTCCGGCCGACGGCGAAGCTTCCGGAAAAACGGCGCCATCGGGCTGTTGCCCGATGGCGCCGTTTTGGAAAGTTCCCCCTTTTTCGGGGGGCTTTTCTTGTTTTTGGGGGATCTTTTCCCCTTTGGGGTTATTCGCCCCGATCGAGATCAAACAGGTTCGGCTTGGCGGGGCGGTTTTTGCTCTCTTCGCCCCAAAGCCCCTCGGCCTGCTCGGCAAACGGGTTTGCCCCCGCGCTCTCCCCGCGCTTCGGCGCGGTTGCGGCCGTTTCGGGAGCTTTCGCCGTTTCCCCGCTCTCGGCAAAGGCGGGGACCGCCGGCTCCTCGGGCAGGGAATATTTCGGGTTTGCGGGCGGTTCCATAAAATCCCGCTCCGCGCCGTCGGTTGTTTTTACCACCCTTGTGGTTTCCGTGGTTTTCGTTGTTACCGTGGTTTCCGTGGTAACGGTTCGCGCGCCCGTCCAATCCACGGCGCTCTCTTCCTCGGATGTTTCGGGGTCGAGCGATTCGGAAACCTGATAGCCGTCGGGCGGCAGGTCGTCCTCGGTGAGCGAGGTCAGGGGCGGGCCTTGCTCGGCCTCGGTATCCACCGTTTCGTCAAGCAGGGTGGGAACGGCCTCGTCGGCCGGTTCGGGGTTCCGCTCGTCGTCCCCGCCCGCTTCGGGCGGTTCCGGCTTTTTGCGCCACGTAATTCCCGTTGCAACCACAAGCCACACCAGAACGATCTGCAGCACAACCGCCAGCGCGCCGAGCACGATAACCGCGGTCAGCGAGCCGCTCGGGCTGACGCGGACCGCCAAAGCCGCCATCAGCGGAAACGCCGCGGAATATGCCTTTGCGCGGCCACGGCCGGCAAGGATCACCGCGATTGCCACAACCTGCAACAGCAGCACGCAGGAGAGAACCGCCAGAATCGGCGCGGTGTTGGTAACATGCTCGCTGAACACCACGAAATCCGCGGCCGACGGCGCCCAGAACGCCAGCTCGTTGCCCTCTCGGCGGGTTTCCAGAACCGTTACCGTTTCGGTGCGGTTATCGTAATACGCCACCACAAAGCCGCTTTCGGAACGGAGATTTTCGGGGATCAGCAGGCGGAATTCCAGAAGGTCTCCCTCTTCGGGTCTGGAAGAAAGGAACATGCGGTAGAACGCGACCGCGTCCATGGAAGAAAGAAGTTTGCGAGCGGATGCCGCGTCCGTCCGATCGCTCTTCTCTTGGGAAACGACAACCGTTCCCCGCCGCAGCGCGGCGCGCAGCTGCGAGCGCACCGAGGCCGCGTCGCCCTGCTCGGCCGAGAGGACGGTTCCTTTGGCAAGCCCCGCGGGCGAATAGAGCCGCACCTCGCTGTGCGCCGTTACCGACGACAGGTAGTTGACGCGCACCTCGTCCATGCCCTTGTGGGCGGCGAGAGAGGCGCGTTGCACGTCCACCTCGCTGGCGGTCGCGCCGGAATTGATGGCGTTGATCGCCTCTTCCAGAAGCGCAAGGAGCGTTTCGTTGCCGCTTTGGCGGTAGGCCTCGGTGGCAACCAACCCCTCGTAATAGGCGCGGAGTTCGGCAATGGCGTCGTCGCGGCTCTTCTCAAACCCGATCTGCTCGGCAACGCCGCGATAGATGGAATCCAGCTCTTCCTCGTAATCGGCGGCGGGTTCCAGCGCGGCGGCTTCCCTTTCGGCCGATTCCAGCAGGGCTTTCACGTTTTCGCCGCCCGTGTAGGGTTCGAAATCGCGGTAGAGCTTTTCGATCCACTCCCGCAAAAACGCGTCGCGGCGCGTGGTGGCCTGCTCGGTGTACACCTCGCCGTGCGGGCAGACGCCCTCGACGGCCTTGACGCGGACATGCACATAGTACGGCGTTCCGGCATTCAGGTTTTCAAATACCGGACTATCCTGCCAATTTTCGGGGACGGCGGTTTCCGACCTCGTATAGGCATATTCATAAACCAGATTGCCGACGTTCAGCGCAATTTCGAGCTTCGCGCGATCGGAGACGGGCGCGGAGACGCGGATTTGATCCGCTTCTTTGCGCGGCGCGGCGGGGCGGGCGGCAAGCTCAATTTCCTGCGCGTCGCTATCCGAATCGGAAACGCCGTTCCCGCAGCGAACCACCTTTAACACCACGCGGGTATTCCCGAACACCTCGGAGAGGCGGGCGGGGTCGGCATGGTCGCCGTCGTAGGGGGAAACGGAGCCGTCCGCGGCAACGCGGAAACTCCACATGGCCCCGCCGGCTTCCACGCGGTAAACTCCCTCGGCTCCGGCAAAGCCGGTCAGCGTTTCGCCAACGTAATCCACCCCGAACGCGGGCGTAGCGGCTTTGGGAAGAATGATCGCCGCGATCTCCTCGTTGCGGTCGCCAAGAGAAAAGGTCGCGCTGTACGCGGTTCCGTGGGCAACGGCCGCGCCGTTCCACCCGACAATCTTATCGGACTCGCCCGCCCTGACCTCGACCCGAACGGTAAGCTCGGTTCCGTAGTCGTATTCGGCGGCGGGGTCGTAGGCCGCTCCGTTGACCGTTACCGTAACGCGGGCGGAGCGGTCGTTCCCCTGCCCGTCCGTAACCGAAACGGCGACGGTGTGTTTGCGGATCGTCCATTCCGCGGTCAGCGTTGCGCTGCCCACGGTGGTCCATGTTTTACCTTCCACGGCGGTTCCGTCGGCGTTGTAGTACCGTTCGCCGCCGAGGAAATACCCCGTAAAATCATACCCTTCGCGCGCGGGTACGGTAATGGCGGGCAACGCGCCGTCAAAGGTCACGTCCGCCGTTTCGGCGGGGGATCCGTTGGCGGGATCGAACGTTACCGTATAAACATTGGCCTGCCAGACCGCTTCGAGCGTGATGTTCTCGGCGCGCTCGCGGGCGCCGATTACAAACGGTTTTGCCGGCTCCTCGGAGCTTCCCAAAACGCGCCAGCCGAGGAACGCATAGCCGTCGCGCCCGAACGAATCGGGAACGGTAACGGTTTCGCCGTCCTCGTAATAATAGCCGGATTTCAGCGCGGAAACGTCGTTCCCGTAAATGGTTGCGGGATCATACGAAATGGTATAACGGACCGGTTCCCACTTTGCGCGCAGGCGAATGGAAACGTCGGTTCCCGGTACGCCGGAATCGTAGGTGTCGCCGAACAGGGTCCAAACGCCGCCGCTGCCGTTGAGGCTCCATGTTCCGTCGGTTTCCACCGTAACGTCGCCGGCTTTCCAATCGTCGCCGTTGGAGCGGGTGATCTGCCAGCCCGCGAACGTGTAGCCGATCCGCGAGGGGTTTACGAGAACCGTGGGGCGGCCGAACGTGTGGGTGACGCTCGCGAGATCGCAATTGTCGAACACCACGGTGTAGGTGCGGGCGGTATAATAGCGGAAAACGCGGTTGTTCGCTTCCACATGGCTGACCGAATCCAACACCGTGTAGTCGGTCCCTTCCACGGCGGTTGCGGCGTCAAAGGTGTAGCCGCGGTGGGAAACGTCGTTTTCCCAGTCGTCGTCTTTGCCGGAGACCGACGAGGCGTACTCGGCCGATTTGGTAACGGGGGTCGCGGCGTCAAACTCGTGTTCGTCGCCGTTTTCATCGCGGTAGAGATCGACGCGCGTGACCGCAAAGGACTTCGGCTCCCAATGGGCGACCAACACCAGATCGCTGGTAATTTCGTTTGCGTTGAGAACCTCGCCCGCCTCGCGGGTTCCGTGGAGCGTGCGGGTCGTGCCGTCAACGGTGTAAACCGTCCAATAGCGGAAGGTGTGGGTTTGGAGCGTTTTGGGCGCAACCAGCGCGGTGCTCTGCCCGTAGGTGTGAACATAGGGGGGCGTTGCCGTAAAGGAAAGGCTTGCGCCGTTGAAATCTTCCTCGTTTTCATACGAAATGTCGTATTCTTCGGGGTGGAACACCACCGTTACCGTGCTGTCGCCCGAGATGGAGCCGACGGTATAATCGGTGACATAGAGCGAGCTGGTGGAAGAACCTTCCACACTGTCCTCTACTTCCCATTGATACACACGGTAGCCTTTGAGCGAATTGGAAACAAAGCGGAGCTGTTCCCCCGACGTTGGAGAGAACGAATAGGTGTTTTCGGTGAGTTTGGTGGCTCCGTACACCTGAACATAGGTGCCGTTATCGGGAATGGCGGAGCCGCTCTCCGACCCGAACTTGACCATTACCGTTACCGTGTAGGTCGTGTCCTCGGCGAAAGCGGAAAACGGAACGGCAAACGCGAGCAGCAGGAGCAAAAGAACCCCGAGGAGCAACGATTTTTTCAATGTCTGTTTCATGTTGTTCCCCTCTCTTACCGGATGAATTGCGCTTCGCCGCCCGCCTCGCTGATTACGCGGATGGCGTCGTAGGTGAATTGGTTGGCAAGGATCACCAACGCATGGCGCATGCTCTCCGCCCCGCGCGCGCGGACTTTGAGTTTCGTGGCCGTGGAGAGCGCAAGGCCTCTCCTTTGCAGAACGGCGAGGTTCACATGGTCGCCGTCGGCGAAATTGATGTCGAGCAGGCTGACGTCGATTACGGCCAGCTCGGGATCAACCTGTTTCTTCTTGGGTTCCTCGCGCGGCGGCGCGGCGGGCGTTTCATACCGCGGCTCCGGCGCGGGCGCGTAGGTCGGGCGTTCGGGTTCGCGCGGCGTGTATGCCGTTTGCGAACCGTAGGGATCCCGCGAGCCGTAGGAAGCCTGCGGGCCGTAGGTTTGGCTCGGTTCGTACTGCCCGCCGCGCGGCTGGCTCGGTTCCTCGGCGGCCTCGTACCGCCGTTGCGTTTCGTAGGAAAGCTGTTCGCCGTACTGCGGGCGGAACGGCTCGGGTTCGGGTTCCTCTTGCGGGTTTTCGGGTGTTTCGGGTTCTTCCGCGGGAAGATCGCCGATCTGCACCTCTTCATAGAGGTGGTCGGTGTAGGCGGGTTCGCGGTCAGTCAGCGATTCTTCGTCCTCGCTCGCCCCGTCCGCTTCCCCGAAATCGGGTTCATAGTCGTTCGGGTCGTGGAGTTCCACGGGGATCTCGTTTCCGTCCGAGAAGATCGCCGCCAGCGCGTTTTCGTCGCCCTCTTCGCCCACCGAAAGCGATTCCTCGGTGTATTCGTCGTCCGCGGGGAAGGTTTCCACAGGCTCTTCCTCGGGTTCTTCCGCAAATTCGGAAACGTCGGTTTCGTCCGTCCCCTCGTTCATGCGCTCGGCCTCGCTCTCGCTGGTCTCCTCGCTCCAAAGGTTTTCGGGGTGCGCCTCGCCGAACGCGGCGGTCAACGGGTCGGCCCCCTCGGAGTTCATGGCGGGAACGGCTTCAGGTTCCGCCGCTTCGATCCCTTCCTCTTCCGCCGATTCTTCCACAACGGCTTCGGCGGGCGCGTCGGCGATTACGCGGTCGGTGGTTCCGATGATTTCTCCGTTCTCTCCGTACCGCTCGGTATAGCGGATCTGCGTTATGCGCACCGTTTCGCGAACGGTCTCGGTTTCCACGGCGGCATCCGTCGCCTCGGCGGGCGCGGGCGTTTCCACCTCGGCGGCCAATTGCTCGGCCGCGGCGGGGGCTTCTCCGCCGTCGTATTCCCAAGAGGCTGCCGCGGCGGGAATCGCTTCGGCGTTCTCGTCGTCGGCGGGTTCCGGCTCCGGCATCCGGTCGTTATCGAACTCGAACGTGGTCGCCGGTTTTTCCAATCGGGTGGTCACTTTGATCAGCTTGCGCTCCACCAGATGGTCGATGGTGTCGAACGGGTACTGTTTTTCATAGTCCACATGCTCGATGTCGATGGGCGCCAACCCGTGTTCCTCGCAAACGCGGGCGACCAATTCGAGCGCCCAGCGGAATTTGCGCGGCGTGCGGATCTTATAGCGGAACGGCGTTTCCTCGTACTTTTTGAGCGCGCCCACGTCCTGCCCGCGATAAACCGACCCATCCAGCGTTGCGGGGTCGAGCGCGAGGTAAAGTTCGAGGATGCGGGTTTTGACGTTGATCTTCGCGATCTGCGCGCGGCCGTTATGGAAGCTGTCCGCCGTCCAGCTCATGCGCGACTTGGTGCCTTTATACGCCAACAGCGCGTTTTTGATCTCGCTGTAATATTTCTTGATGTGCGATTGTGATTGGATCAGTTTCGCCTCGAACGACTTGCGGTAGCGCGCCACAATGTAGCACCCCGACGCGTCGTCGAAGCCGATGATGCGCTCGTTTCCGGTGAAGTGGTCGGGATCGTTGAGTTCGTTGTCCTCGTCGCCGTCGTCGCTGTCGTCGTCAATGCTGTCAAGGCTGTCGTCCGGCTCGTTATCAAGCGCGTCCTCGTTCTCCTCTTCGGCGGGGGTCGGTTCCTCGGCCGGCGCGGCCTCTTTCTGCCGCTCGCGCACCGTTTCCCGCACCGTTTCGGTTACGGTGGTTTCCACCACGCGGGTTGTCGGAACCGGCGCGGCCTGCTCCGGCTCGTCCTCGGGTTCCGCGTTCTCGGGTTCTCCGGCTTCCGGCGTCCCGTCCTGTTCCGCCGTCTCCGCAAACGCGGCGACGGCGCGGTCGGCGTCGTCCTGCCCGTCCGCATCGGCAATTTCATCGGGCTCGGCAATTTCGTCCGCCTCTTCCGCGGCGACCGGTTCTGGTTTTTCTTGGCTTTCGGCCTCGTCTCTCTTCATTTCATCCACGGAGACGAACAGGTACCCCTTTACGCGGCAGACGATCAGCAGCACGCCGACGGCCGCCGCTCCCGCGAGCGCGAGCGCGCCGAGCGCGACCAGCCACACCTCGCTCGCCCACACCACGCCGCCCGCCAAAGCGAGCGCGCCAAAGCCGGAGAGGCTTGTCCCCCTCTCCCGTTCTTCTTCCGCTTTTCTGATCTTTCGCGCCGCGCGCATCCGCATGGCGATCAGAACGATGCAAACCGCCTCGGCTGCCAACACGCATGCCAGCGCGGCGATTGCGAGGTAGATCCATGCGCGGCCCGTATCCGCCGCCAAACCGACCGTCAGAATATGCAATCCCGTCGTCCTCCGTTTCTCCCGCCCGCTCCGAGCGGGAATATACAATTATATTCTATCACAATCATGGACATGTTTCAAGAGCAACTTTCATTTTTTTCCTTGAAAATTCCAAAAAAATATCGCAAAATACCGCAAAATTCCATCTTTTGGCATTGCCTTCGCCGTCCCTTGCGCTTTTTCGCCTTTTTTTAAGGTCAAAGGCGTGTTAAGGTCGTCTTGAAGGTCAAGAGACTGTTAAGGTCGTCTTGAAGGTCAAGAGACTGTTAAGGTCGTTTAAGGTCAAGAAACTGTTAAGGTCGTTTAAGGTCAAGAAACTGTTAAGGTCGTCCTTTTCTCGTGAGAAAAGGACCAAAAGAGCTTTCGCGCAGATGTGGCTTTGCACATAGGGGATGTTTGCGATATTTTGAGCCTTGCGATTTTGCAACGCAAAAGCTTTCCTATGGGGGAAGGCTCAAAATTACAACACCGTAGGGCGGGCGGCCAAAGGCCGCGTTAGCTTCCGCTCCCGCCGCAGACGACATCAAAAGGAAGATGAAACATCCCTATTTACTGTAGGGAACAACCTGCGGTTGTATGGTGCTTGCTCCCCAAAGAACATTACATAGCCTTTATTTCCATTATTTCCGTAGGGCGGGGGCTTGCTCCCGCCGCAAAAACAAACGGGAAAAGATAATAACAACTATGCGGATATTCATTACCGTTTATTTGCAAAAAACTTCGCTTCCGGCGGGAGCAAGCCCCCGCCCTACATTTCATCCTCTTTTGGAACATCCATAGCGACAGCAAGAGCCACTCAACCACATTTTATTCCCTGCGGAATATAGTTTTTTGATTTTCTTCCCGCTGTCCGCGAACACCGCGAGCCTTCCCCTTGGGGGAAGGCTTAAAGTTACAACACTGTAGGTCGGGCGGCCAAAGGCCGCGTTGGCTTCCGCTCCCGCCACGCACAAATTATAAGTTGCAAATATAAAAACGGTATCGTTTTCCGTAGGGCGGGGGCTTGCTCCCGCCGAGAACAAACGGGAAAAGGAAATAACAAATATGCGGATATTCACTACCGTTTAATTGCAAAAACTTTTCGCTTCCGGCGGGAGCAAGCCCCCGCCCTACAGTAATATAATAACAGGATTTGCTTTATCTTTCTTTGTTTTTGTGTGCCGTTTGCGGAGTGTACAAGTACCACTCAACCACATTTTATTCCCTGCGGAATATAGTTTTTTGATTTTCTTCCCGCTGTCCGCGAACACCGCGAGCCTTGCGATTTTGCAACGCAAAAGCGCGGCTGCTTGCAGCCTTTCCTATGGGGGGAGGTGCCGAGCATCGCGAGGCGGATGAGGCCGCCGCTTGCCTGTCTCTTCGTCTCGCCCTCGGAAAAATCGGCAAGCAGACAACGAGACGTCAAGCGGCGCAGGAGCGCGACGGAAGGAGTTTCATAGCAACCGATTGCGCGCTCTTCTCCCCGCGGGGCGCAAATCAAAAATCAAAAAATTGTAACTTTTTCGCTTCATTCACAAATTGTACTTGCATTTTCGCATAAAATGCGGTATGATATAAAGAGAACAAAGAAAGGGGAACTGCAATGTTCGGGTATGTGAGAACCGCGACCGCCGAATTGCGCCTGCGCGATTACGAATGCTACCGCGCGTACTACTGCGGCCTATGCAAAACCATGGGTTCCTGCACCGGCCAATGCTCCCGCCTTTCGTTGAGCTACGATTTTGTGTTTCTCGCCGCCGTTCGCTGCACGCTTGCGGGCGAGGAACCCGACGTTCGGAACTTTCGCTGTCTGCTCCATCCCACGCGCCGCCGCAAGCGCGTGAAAAAATCGCCGCAGCTCGCCTATTGCGCCGACGCGTCGGCTCTGCTTGCCGCCGCCAAAATTGACGACGACCTTGCCGACGAGCGCGGCTTCCGTCGCGTTCGCGCCTTTTTCCGCCGCCTGTTCTTCGGCGGCGCGGCGCGGCGCGCCAGACGCCGCCACCCCGAGCTGGCCAAAAAGCTCTCGGACGACCTTGCGCGACTGCGGGAGATCGAGAAAAACGCTTCGGTTGCCAGCGCGGACGAACCCGCCGAGGTGTTCGGCGGTCTGCTGTCGTCCATCTTCTCCGAGGGGCTGGACGGGAACGCCGCCCGCATTGCCGCCGCCATCGGGGACGCCGTTGGGCGTTGGATCTACCTTGCCGACGCCGCCGACGACCTTGCCGACGACGCGAAAAAGGGGCGTTACAACCCCCTGCTCCGTCTGTTCGGGCGCGAGCCGACCGACGGCGAATGGGAGTCGATCCGTCTGGGGCTTTCGGCAACCCTGTTCCGCGCGCAGCGCGCGTTTGAGCTGATCGACTCGTTCCCCTGCCCCGAACTCCGCGAAATCATCGCCAACATTCTTTATATCGGCCTGCCGAAAACGGCCGAAAAACTGACGCATGCCCCGCAAAATTCCCCAAAGGAGACCACCCATGAATCCTAATCCCTACACGGTTCTCGGCATTGACCGCAACGCCACCGACGAAGAGGTGAAGCAGGCCTACCGCGAGCTGGCGCGCAAATATCACCCCGACCGCTACCGCGACAGCGACCTTGCCGACCTCGCGAGCGAGAAGATGAAGGAGATCAACGCCGCCTACGAAGAAATTCAGAAAGAGCGCGCCGAACGCGCAAAGCGGACCTCGGCGGGGGGAGACCCCCGCGCCGACCGCGAATACGCCAACGCGCGGTACGCGGAGATCCGCAACCTGATTAACAACGACCAGATCCGCGAGGCCGACCGCCGTTTGCGCGCCTTCCCCGACGAGGAAAGAAACGCCGAATGGAACTTTTTAATGGGGTGCGTCCTTTTCAAGCGCGGCTATTATGTGGACGCGCAAAAGCTCTTTGACCGCGCCTGCGAAATGGACCCCTACAATCAGGAATACCGCAACGCCCGCGATCAGGTGGAGCAGCAGGCCGCCAACAACCCAACGGGCTACCGCACCTCGCAATCCGGCAACTTCGACACCGCCTGCTCCTGCTGCGGCAACCTGCTCTGCGCCGATTGCTGCTGCGAGATGATGGGCGGAGACCTGATTCCCTGCTGCTGACATGAAACGGGATCAGATCCGCCGCAGGACCAAGTGCCTGACCGTGAGCGCGCTGCTCGCCGCGCTCGGCGTGGCGATTCTGGCGCTCGGTTCCCTTCTGGATACGCTCGACCTTTCGGTTGCCGCGCTCGCGTCGTTTTTCTGCGTTTACGCGGTAATCGAAATGCGCGGCGGCTATCCGTGGATGATCTGGGCGGTTACGTCGGGGCTGGCCTTTCTCCTGCTTCCGCAAAAATCGCCCGCGCTCTTCTATCTGCTCCTCGGGTTCTACCCCATGATTAAGGAGCGGATCGAACGCCTGCCGCGCGTTGCGGCGTGGGTCGTCAAGCTGGCGTGGCTCCATCTTGCGGGCGCGGCGGCGATCCTCGCGTTCCGCTTTTTGCTCGCGCCGAACGCCGCGTTCGAGAGCCGCGTTTGGATGCTTGCGCTGTTCTATGTTGCCGTGGTGTTCTGTTTCGTCCTCTACGACATTGCCATGACCCGATTGATCACCTTCTACCTGCTCCGCCTGAAAGGCCGTTTCGGCATTAAGTAAATAAAAAACGAAACCATCATTGCGAAGGGGGCTTTTCCCAGCCGGAAAAAGCCCCCTTCGCAATTGATTTTGCGGGGAAGAAACGCGGATTCGGGCGGACCGACAAAGAACCGTTACGTTCCCTCGGAGAAATCCCCCGAAAAATGTTTTCTCTGTTTCAGGTAGAATCCCGCGCCAAGCGCGACCCAAACCGCCAGCATCAGGTAGGACCCTTTGCTGAAATGCACGCCCGAAAGCCCCGGAATGGGAATCAACTGCAACACCATGAACAGGACCGAGAACACCGCGCCAACCGTTGCCAGCACGGCCAGATGCCGCGTGCCGTCCCCCGCCCGCTTCATGGTAACAAGCGTTGCAACACAGGTAAAGAAATAGCCGATGGACGCCCCGATGGCCGACATATCCACAAACCAGCCGAGCGCCTCGCGCCCCAGAATCGGCCCCGAGAGGGAGATAACGATGCAGAAGATCATCGCGTTTTTCGGCGTGCCGTGCTTTTCGTCAATCTTCCCGAACCACGCGGGCAGGTACCCGTCGCGGCTCATGGAGTACATCAGCCGGCTGGACGCGAGGTAAAAGCCCATGATTCCCGAAAGCACCGCGCAGGAAACGCCAACGCCCACCAGAACCTTTCCGAACGCGCCGAGCAGTTCCTCGGCCGCAACGAGAAGCACCCATTCCCCCGCCAGCACGCGGTCGGGCCAATTTTCAAGCGCGGCGGCGGCAACCGTGTTGTTGGAGATATAAACAAAGCACCCGAACGCAATGGCAACCACCAGAATGCCCATCACCTTCCGGTAGGAAAACCGGAACTCCTCGGCCGCCTGCGGAATGGTATCGAACCCGACGAACGCCCAAGGGGCGATGGCAAAGGTTGCGAGAACGGCGGAAAGAACGCCCTGCGTTCCCCGATGCGCAAATTCGCCGATGTTTGCCGCGGTGGCTCCCGCCGCCGCGGCCGCCTTTTTATCGAACCCCCAGATCGGCTCCATGTGGATTCCCGAGGCCTTTGCGGAAACCAGCGCGGAAACGCAGAGCGTGAACGCGCAAACCGCGAGCAGCGACGCCAACGCCGCCTGAATGAAGCCCGCTTTTTTTACCCCGAGAATGTTCAGGATTCCGAACAGAACCAGAATCCCCATGGCGAGCAGCATTTCGCCGAGGTAGACCTCGAAGCCCGCGATGGTATAATGAAATCCCCATTTCAGAAGATCGGCCGATCCGTCCAACCCGTCCACAATCAGCCCGATGGCGGTGGAGTTCATGGGAACGTTGGTGAGGTACGCGGCAACGAGAAACCACCCGCAAAGATAGGCGGCGGACTTGCCGAAACAGGCTTTGGTAAAGGTAAATTCCCCGCCCGCTTTGGGGTACTTGGGGACCATATACGCGTAGCTGAACGCGATCACCACCATAACCAGCGCGCCGAGGGCCATGGCAATGGCGGTTCCCGCAACGCCCGAATTGGGCAAAAACTTTTTCCCGGGGTTGATAAAGGATCCCCACCCGATGATGCACCCGAACGCGATCGCCCATACATGAAGCGGGCTTAACTGCTTGCGGAGCGCGGGTTGCCGATTTTGCTCGTTTTGCATGTGTTGTTTCTCCTTTCGCGGTTCAAACATCATATGTTTTGTCAATCGCCTTCAATTCGCGGAATGTGTCGATCTCCACAATGTCCGTTTCCTCGCAGGGGCGCACGCGCACCCGATATTGCCCGCGGTAAACCTGATTGGGCACCGTTTCCCAATACCGCTCCTTTCCCCCAGGGGCAAGGTAGGCCTCTTGCAGGTGGTCGGCGAGTTTTGCGCCGTCGGCCGCGTTCCAATAGTAAATGCCCACCATCTGGTAGCAGTTCAGGCCGCCCACCTTCTCCTCGTCCAAAAATCCCTCGCGGTCCACGGTCAGGCACCAATCGTCGGTGCGTTCTTTCCAGATGCCCAGCACATCGGACGTATAATGGTATTTTTTGATGATGGCGGGGTTGGAGATCAGCAGGTCGGCCTCGAACACATACGCGTTCTGCATCAGATACCGCGCGCAGACCGCCGACGAAATGTTGTTGGCCTCGTTATAGGACGGGTTTTCCAAAAATTTGATCATGGGATACTTATAAAGCAGTTGGTCGAACTGCTCGGCAAGGTAGCCGCGCACCACGTAAATCTCGTTGATCCCCGCGGCAAGGCAGGCGTCGATCAGCCCGTCGATCATGCGTTTTCCGTGAACGCGCACCAACGGCTTGGGGGTGTTGAGCGTTACGGGAACCAAGCGGGTGCCGAAGCCCGCCGCAATGAACACGGCGCGTTTGGCGCGGTAGGGTTCCAACGCCGCCAAGCCCGCGGGGGTAATTCTGCCGTCGGCAAGAAGCCCCTCGGCGGCCATCTCCTTTGCCAGCTTGTTAATGGTTCCGAGCGAATATCCCGTTTGTTCTTCGAGCTGCCGCTGGGTCAACGGTCCGGCGGCGGTTGCGAGCGCTTCCAGCAGGTCGAACTGCTTGCGGGTCAAGGTTGGTTCCGATTCCATTCTGATTTTTTCCTTTCTTCTTTTCGGTGGGGGCCGCGCCGTTCATTTCCGGAAACCGAACGGCGATTTTTGAACACGGGGGACGGTTTTGAGAATCACAAACTGCACAACCATTCGCTCCGTTCATACGGGAGCGCACAGTTGCGCAATTTGAACACGGTGTCGGGTTCGGGTTATTCTTCGGGGGGTTCGGGTCCGATCGGTTGAGCGGGCGTTTCGGAATCCGGCTCCGCGGACGTCTCCGCCCTCAACTCCTCGTCGCTTTTCACAACAAGGTCCTGCTCCACTTCCTTGTTCGCGTTCTCGTCGATGTGCAGCACCTTGGCCGCTTTCTTTTTGGCGCGCCGCCACCAGATTACAACGGCGGTGCCGACGGCAATGGCAACGCCGCCGATGGAAGATACCGCAACGGTTACGGCCGACGGGTCGATATACAGCCCCCTCGGCATTGCCGCCGCGGCGCGGAACAACTCGGTTACGTTCATGTTCGTTCTCCTTTCCGAAAAAAATACAAAAGACAGGACAGCCACTCAAAAGGCTCCTCGCGCGGTTACGGCTTGCGCTTTTCCACCAGCGATTGCAGAATGTACTTCGCGCCGGCTTCGCCCGCATGCCCGTGGTTGAAGATGAAAGACGCGAACCGTTGGTCGATGCGCTCGCGGTAACGGTCGGTCTCCTCAATCAGTTCGCGGACGACCTCGGCCGTCCGCCCCAGCTCGCAGGGGTCGAGCGAGCGGCCGAGCTCCTCGCGCAGGGAGATTTCCACAGGGGTCAGCCCGAGGTTTTTCCAATTGGGGTTAAGACATTTGATCTTGGTATTGATAAACAGCGCGGGACGCCCCGTTGCAAAGCAAAATTCCGGCGCGATGCCCGACCAATCGGTAATAATCAGGTCGGACGTCGCAATCGAATCGTTCGCGGAGAAGTCCAGCTCAAAGGTCAGCCCGTCGCCGATCCGGTCGCGGTATTTCTCCACCAACGCCTGCATGCGCGCGCCGTACCGCTTGACATACTCGGGGTGCGGGCGGACGATCAGGCGGTAATCCTCGCCCCAGAGCTGTTCGATCAGGGAATCGACGCAGGAATCCAGCAGGTTGTCCTCTTGCCACGAAGGCGCAATCAGAATCTGCCGCCGCGCGTTCCGGCGCAGAGCCGCTCCGTGCGCTTCCCTTGCCGCTTTTCCAGCCGCAACCAACCGGTCGGCCAGCGGGTAGCCGAACGGGACCAAGGTTTTTTCGGGGAGACCGTAGACCCGCTCGGTGGCGCGCACCTCCCTGACCACATGCTCCCCCGTGCAGAAAATCGTGTTGAACGCGTCGAGCGCGCCCTCGCGGAAGCCCATGTGAACGCTCATCATGTCGTGGGGAATGTAAATATATTCCACGTCCTTTTTGATGCGCGACCGTTTGAGATAGAATTTGTCGAAATCGGGCGTGGTCATCACCATGATGTCGGTTTCCGCCAGCATCATCAGCGGAATCAGCTTTTTCAGGCCGATGTAGTAGGGGCGGATGCGCGGCTCGCGCTCGGCCACCGAAAAGATGATGTCGTCGGGGTCGTTGGTAATGTAGTGGACGGTCAGGTTGGAGCGGCGCAGCAGCTCGGCAATGATGTCCTCGAAATACTTATAGAACCCGCTCTTTTCGGAATAGAACACCACATGCTTGTTGACCACCTTGAAGAACTTTTTGTAGTCCTGCCGCTCGCGCTGTTTGTTGCGGCGGTAGTCCGCGTCCTTTTTGGGGGGAGCTTCCAACGCCTCAATGGCCGCCAGCTCGCGGCGGCTGCGCTCCAAGGCCTCGTAATCCACATATTTTTTCGGGTTGATCGCCGCGTTAAGCAGGTACATCTGCGCAACCGAAAGCAGGTTGCTCGCAACCCAATAGAGCGCGATGCCCGAGGGAACGAAACAGCCGAGATAGAGCGAAAGACCGACCGACAGCGCCATAAGCCCGTATTTGCTCCACGCGCCCTGCTCATGCTGGATCACGTTGGCAAGGTTCTGCGTATGGCAGAGGACGAACGAGGAGAGCGCCGCGAGAACGGGAACGAGCGTGTAAATTCCCCAAACCTCGGTTGGGATCTCGGAAAGGCGGAAGCCGAGAAAATCCAGCCGGAACGCGCCAACCCGCTCCACCACCGAGGAAAGCGTTTCCGCGCTGACCCCCGCAACGGGCGACGACGCGGTAACGGTCCCCTCGCGGATCGCTTCCACGATCCGCAGCTGATACGAAGAGGACGACGGGTCCGCCCCGATGAAATCCGCCAGCGCGCGGGAGACCGCCTCGGGAACGCCGAACAGGTAGCCGAGCGGGTGGTAGATGATCTCCACCACGCCCATCAGCAGCACGATTTGGACCACGAGCGGGATCAGCGAGAGCGCGGGGCGGTATTTCTTCTCCTTGAAGAGCTTGGCCTGCCCCTCGGCAATCGCGTCCGCGTCGCCGTAGTGCGCGGCTTTGAGAAAATTGACGTCGGGTTGGATCTGCACCATGCGGATGGAGTTTTTCTGGATCCACACCGAAACGGGAAGCAGCACGATTTTTGTGACCAAGGTGAACAGCAGGATCGCGAGGCCGTAGTTCCCCGCCAGACGCCAGCACCCCCGCATCAGATACCCGAAGGGGACGCAAATATAGGATAGCGCTTTGTTCATATTGCGAAATGTCCTCTGTCTTTCATGGATTCGGGCGATCCCGTATTGCGTTAAGGCGCGGGCCGCGCAATTCGCGGCGACGTCTTAATCCATTAAAAACTTATCCCAATGTTCGCGGCTTGCCTCGCGCCAATTGGAAAACGTTTTGCCCGCGCCCGTCACCTCGTAAACATATTCGTCAAGGCTCCGGCGCATGTAGGTCTGCCAGCGGTGGTAACGCGTGCGGTCGGTTCCCTCGGCCACCTCGAACACCGAAGTTCCGTAGTCCCCCGCGCCGTCCAGCCCCTCGGAGCGGAACACGGTTGCCCAAAGGTCCTCGTGCGAGACCTGCGCCGCGGAGATCCGCAACGGCTCGCTCCCGCTGCCCGAGGGCTTTGCGAACAGCGCGGTCAGGCGGGGTTCGCGCACCTCGCGGGTGTCGTTGAGGGCCGCGCCGTGGTCGCCCGTAATCAGAATGGTGGCGTCCTCGTAAACTCCGAGCCGCTTCATTTCCCGCAAATAGCGGTCGATAATCCGGAAGCTCGCGCGGACCGAGGTGGCAATGTTCTTTGCCTCGCTTTCGGTCGGGGTTTCAAAATTCTCGTTGTAGGTAACGCCGTGGCACCCCGTAATGTGAATGTAGCTGTACGTTTTCCCCTCGGCGAGCGTAAAATCCTCGGCGGTCAGCGTTTCGTAAACGTCCTTCATATCGAGCGTGTACGCGTTTTCGGACTGCGCTTCCAGAACGATTTTTGCGGTTGCCTCGGAGCCGATGTTCCCCGCCGCCCCTTTGAGCAGGAACGGCAAACAGCGGTAGAACGCCATGCGGATCATGGTTCCCGCAAGCGTTGCGCGGTCGGCCGCGGTCAGCGTTGCAAAATGTTCCACCGGAACCACGTTGGCAAGATACGGCGGCAGGTTCGATTCGTCGCTGTACGCGTAAACCGCCTGCGAATAAACGTTAACGGTGTAGCCCGCTTCCGAGAGCTTTCCAATGGGGGTCTCCCCCGCGAACGCCGCGTTCTGGTAGGTTACGCGGTCGGTATCGCAGGAATAGGGCGCGTTGGTCAGCATCCATGTAACGGCAGGGTAGGTATGGGCAAAGAGCGAAATGTGGTCCTGAAACCACGTAAAGCCCGTAAGCTCGCCGTAGACCTCGGGCGACTCCCGAAAAGCGCGCTCGGCATAGTTTTCGTCGAATCGGTCCACAATGAAAACGATCACGTTCCCGTCCGCCGAAACGGTGGTCAGGTTCTTTTTGGACATCACGCGCGGAATGCTCTCGGACGTGGATTGCTCCAGCCGATCGTATTTGGATTTTGTGATCTCCCCGTTGGAAACCGCCACAAACACGGTGTTGATCACCTGCGTTCCCACCACAACCAGCGAGAGCAGCAGACAAACGATGGAAACGACGTCGCGCTTTTTGAAAAACGCCGAGCCGACCGCGAGCGAAAGCCCCGCGACCCAGACGACCGTGTTGACGACCTTTGCCGCCGCCGAAACGGGAACGCCTTCCAAATGGTCCCCGGGGAGCGAGGTCAGTCCGAGGTTGAGGTAGGTCCCCTGCAAAAAGAAGAGGAACGCCGCCGCAACTACCGCGGGATAGACAAAGCGGTAAATCTTTTGCGGCAGGAAGAACAGGACGGCGAAGATTCCGGCCGCGCCGCCGACGGCGAACAGCAGGCAGAACGGCAGAAAATCCGAGAGCGAGAAGAGAAACTCCCCGAGGTTGCTGCCGAAAATTTCGAACGGCGCTTCCACGCAAACGACCAACGGGAGCGCGAGAGCCGCCAGAAGCGCGGGAAATATGCGTTTTTTGCGTTCAGTCAGATTCATTGGTTTCTCCGTTTGGCTGTGGGCGATTTGGCTCGGTTCCGCGCGCGGAATTTGCGCCGCGGGAAAGTTGCCACAGGATTATTATAGCATGTTTTCGCGGACTTGTCAACCATCCATCCGATTTTTGCCGCGCGTCCGCGCAAAGATTCGCCGTTTACCAATTTTATTTATATTCTCGCCGTTTTCCCGAAACGGTTACGCCCCGAAAAAGAAAACGCGGAAAAAGGTTTCAGCGGGAAGTTGCTCCAAGCCTTCCCCTTGGGGGAATGGCGGCAAAGTCGCAAGCGACTTATGGATGAGGCTCCCGATTGCCCGTTGCTTTGCCGATTTCCCCAAGGGGAAGCCTCGAAGAAACCAACCGCCAAAAACTCCTTCCACCGTTCGCTCTCGCTCACGGTCCCCCTCCCCCAAGGAGGAGGTTTCAAGTTCGTTCCCGATGGAAATAAACATCGTTTCCCCTTTCCGATTGCCAACTACTTTTACCTCCACCATCGGGGGAGATTTCAAGTTACTGCCATTTGGATAAAATAAACGTCTTTCACCTTTTTGCATGCCTGTTTCCTTACCTCCTCCTTGGGGGAGGTGGCGCGCACGCTTGCAGTTACTTCAAGCCTCGCCCTCGGGGAGAGGTGGCAGGCGAACCTGTGAGCCTGACGGAGAGGGTTGTTGAAATAAAACCACAGGTTTAACCCTCTCCGGCTGCTTGCAGCCTGACCTCGTTATCGGCTTGCCGATTTTCCCAAAGGGCGAGGCGAAGTAACCAGCAAGCGGAAGCCTCATCCGGCCGCTCCGCGGCCACCTTCTCCGACGGGAGAAGGCTCCAAGTAACTTTCCGTTGGGAATAAACCGTTTCTGCTTTCTTCCCGCTGTTCGCAAACATTATAAGCCTTCTCCCGTTGGGGAAAGTTTCCGATTCCATTGCCGCAGGGAACAACCTGCGGTTGTATGGTGCTTGCTCCCGCCGTAAAGCAAACGAAAAAAGAAAATAACCTATTTACGGATATTCACTGCCGTTTATTTGCAAAAAACTTCGCTTCCGGCGGGAGCAAGCCCCCGCCCTACGGCAATAGGGTTTTTTCTTTTTCTGTGTGCCATTTGCAGTGGAAGCAAGCACCATACAACCGCAGGTTGTTCTCTACGGTGTTGTAACTTTGAGCCTTCCCCTTGGGGGAAGGTGGCAGACAGAGAGGCTGTCAAGCCTCGGTTGTCTGACGGATGAGGCTTTCCAACGGGCAGTTCCCCCAAGGCCATCGCCTTTCCCCGACAAAAACAAAACCGCCGGCTCCCCAAAGGGAACCCGCGGTTTATGGGCGCGCGGCCCGAGCTTGCAGCCCAAACCCGCGACCCGAGCCGACGGCGGCAAAGCAAACCGAGCGCGGAAACCCGCCTTTATTCGGGCTGCTTTCGCCCCGATTTGCGAAGCTCTTCGGCAAACGCTTCGGGCTGTTTCAAATAGAAATTCTGGTGGTATTCCTCGGCGGTCCAGAACGGCCCGAGCGGCTCTATGCTCACGGCCGCGGGCTTTCCCGCCGCGCGTTCCACCGCCGCGCGCTTGGCGCGCGCGGCCGCTTCCTCTTCTGCGGTTTGAAAATAGACGGCAAGCGTGTAGGAATGCCCCCGATCGATAAACTGTCCGCCGCCGTCAAACGGGTCCACGTTCGCGAAAAACACGTCCAACAGCCGCGCGTAATCCACCAGCGTTTCATCATAATCCACGCGGACCGTTTCGCGGTGGCCGGTGCGCTGGCGTTTGACATCCTCGTAGGCGGGCGACGCTTCCCTGCCGCCGCAATACCCGCTCGTAACGCTCCCAACGCCGCCGAGCCGCGCGAACACGGGCGTAACGCACCAAAAGCACCCGCCGGCAAAATACGCGCTTTTCATTGCGCCTTGGTTTCGCAATACACGCAACGGTAAATTTTGCGGTCGCGGTCGGTCAGGCGGAACAGGTGCGGCAGTTCCTGCTCGGTGGTAGTGATGCACCGCGGGTTGTTGCAGCGGATTACGTTGCGCAACAGCTCCGGCATTTCAATGCTCTTCTTTTCGATCAGCTTGCCATCGCGGATGATGTTGACCGTTGCCATGGGATCCACAAACCCGATTACATCGAGGTTGACGGGGATGGGCGCGTCGATCTTGATGATGTCCTTTTTGCCGAGCTTGCGGCTCGACACGTTCTTGATGATCGCCACCGAAACGTCGAGCGTTTCCAGCCCGAGCAGGTGATAAAGCCGCATGCCGCAGCCCGCCGAAATGTGGTCGATCACCACGCCGTTGCGAATGGAATCAATGTTCATTGTCCGTCTCCCCCGATCAGTTTCAGAATCAGCGCCATGCGCATATACTTGCCGTTTTTCACCTGCTTGAAATAGCAGGCGCGCGGGTCGTCGTCAATCGCCACGCTGATCTCGTTCACGCGCGGCAGGGGGTGCATCACCGAAAGATCGGCCTTTGCCCCTTTGAGTTTTTCGGGCGTCAGAATGTAGCTGTCGCGCAGGCGCAGGTAGTCCTCTTCGTTGAAGAAGCGTTCGCGCTGAACGCGGGTCATATAGAGGATGTCAAGGTCGCCGATCACGCCTTCGAGGTTGGTGGTTTGCTCGTAGGGGATGCCCTTTTTCGCCAGCACATCCCGCTTGACGTAACTCGGAACTTTGAGTTCCTCGGGCGAGATCAGAACAAAGTGCACGTCGGGATAGCGGGAAAGCGCGTTGATCAGCGAATGCACCGTGCGGCCGAATTTCAGGTCGCCGCAAACGCCCACGGTCAGCCCCGAGAAACGCCCCTTTTCGCGGCGGATGGTAAAGAGGTCGGCCAGCGTTTGCGTGGGGTGGCAATGGCCGCCGTCCCCCGCGTTGATTACGGGAACGCTCGCGCTGTTGGCGGCAACGAGCGCCGCACCCTCTTTGGGATGGCGCATGGCAATGATATCCGCATAGCAGGAAACGGTTTTGACCGTGTCGGCCACGCTCTCGCCCTTGGCGGCCGAGGACGACGCCGCGCTCGCCATGGAAATTACGTTTCCGCCAAGCTCGTACATGGCCGCCTCAAAGCTCATGCGCGTGCGCGTGGACGGCTCGAAAAAGAGCGTTGCGAGCTTCTTCCCTTCCATTCTGTGCGCATACGCGCGCGGATTTTGAATGATGTCCTCCGCCACGGCGATCAGCTCTTCAATCTCGTCGGTGGAAAGGTCGAGAATATCGATGATGCTTTTCATTTCGCGCCCCCGATCCAGCTCTCGTCCGCGGGGTTGTTGCGGAACGCGATCAGCCGCGCCACGTCGGCGGGCTTGATGTAGCCCGTTTCGGCGGCCACCTCGGCAACGCGGTCAAAATTTGTGAGCGAAACGTTCCTGACGTTCGCGGCGGCGAGGCGTTCCAGCCCCTTTTTCATTCCATAGGTGAAAATGGAGACGACGCCCAGTACCTCGGCGCCCGCCGCGCGCAGGACTTCCACCACCTCGATTACGCTCCCGCCCGTGGAGATCAGATCCTCGACCACCACTGTTTTCTGCCCCGCTTCGAGCCTGCCTTCGATCTGGTTCTGCCGCCCGTGGTCCTTCGCGCCCGAGCGGACATACCCCATGGGAAGCCCGAGCAGGTGCGCGGTGATGGCCGCATGGGCGATGCCCGCCGTGGAAGTTCCCATTAACACCTCGGCGGCGGGATAATGCGCGCGGATCAGCGCGGCAAGCCCCTCTTCCACATCGGTGCGGACGGCGGGGGCGGTCAGCGTCAGCCGGTTGTCGCAATAAACGGGGCTTTTAATGCCGCTCGCCCACGTAAACGGCTCCTCGGGGCGGAAAAACACCGCCCCAATGGAAAGCAGGTCCTTCGCAATGCGTACTTCCAGATCGTTCATGTTCATTCCCTCTTTCTTTGTTTTTTAACCCGCAAACTCGCGGACACAGCGTTCATAAGCCGCAACGGGATCCGGCGCGGCGGTAATCGGCCGACCGACCACGATATAATCCGACCCGATCCGCTTTGCCTCGGCGGGGGTCGTTACGCGCCGCTGGTCGCCGCGGTCGCCGTCGGCAAACCGCACCCCGGGGGTAACGGTCAGGAACGACCGCCCGCAGGCCGCGTGGACCCGATCGGCTTCCATGGGGGAACAGACCACGCCGTCAAGCCCCGCGTCGCGCGCGGTTTGCGCGTAGTGCAGAACCACCTCGGCAATCGGCTCGCGGATCAGCAGGTCGCGCTCCATGCGCGCTTGGTCGGTGGACGTCAGCTGCGTCACCGCAATCAGGAGCGGGCGGCTCCCGTCGGGGCGGGTCAGCCCTTCGAGCGCGGCTTCCATCATTTCGCGCGTTCCCGCGGCATGCAGGTTGCACATGTCCACATCCAGCCCCGATAACACCGCCATCGCCTTTTTGACCGTGTTCGGAATGTCGTGCAGTTTCAGGTCGAGGAAGATCCGGTGCCCCCGCTCCTTGACGGCGCGGACGATCGACGGCCCTTCCGCGTAGTACAACTCCATGCCGATTTTGACAAACGGTTTCCGACCCGTAAAACGGTCAAGAAAGGCAAAGGTTTTTTCCGCGCTGTCAAAATCGCAGGCGACGATTACATCTTTTCCCATAACTTTGATTTTTCGGTTCCGGCGGAAGGGTTTTCTCTTCCCCCGAAGCCTTGACTCCTTTCAAAAATGTTCAGAAATTATGTTCCCGCTGTTTCGGATAACGGGAAGAAAGCGAAAACGGGAAGTAAAACTCCTTCCACCATTCGCTCCGCTTCATGGTCCCCCTCCCTCAAGAGGGAGGTTTCAAGTTAGTTCCCATTGGAAGGAATAAACATCGGTTATTCTTTCCGCTTGCCAACTACTTTTACCTCCACCTTTGGGGGAGGTGGCTTGGAGCGGAGCGACAAGACGGAAGGAGTTTCCAACGATTGGTTTCTTTAAGGCTCCCCCTCGGGGGGAGCTGGCACGCGTTAGCGTGACGGAGAGGGCTTTTGCGGCAACCGCTGTTTTTTACTCTCTCATTCGCTTCGCGAGAGCTCATAATCGGCAAGCCGATAACGAGGTGGCAGGTGAGCTTGCGAACCTGCCGGTAGGAGTTTCTGACGGGAATGTTTGCGGCATCATGCGAGGCCAACGATGTCCGAAAGGGTTCCGATTCCGTAGCGGTCCATCGCCTCGGGCAGATTTTCGATGATTTTTTTGCAGGCGAACGGGTCCACCAGATTCGCCGCGCCAACTTCCACCGCCGAGGCGCCCGCAAGCATCATTTCAATCACGTCCTCGGCCGAGGAAACGCCGCCCATGCCCACCACGGGAATTTTGACCGCGCGCGCCGTTTGATACACCATGCGGAGCGCAACGGGAAAGACGGCGGGGCCGGAAAGCCCGCCCATGGTGTTGGCCACGACCGGCTTTTTCGTTTTCAGGTCGATGCGCATGCCGAGCAGCGTGTTGATCAGGCTGATCCCGTCCGCGCCCGCGTCCTCGCAGGCTTTGGCAATGGAAACAATGTCGGTAACATTGGGCGAGAGCTTGACGATTACGGGTTTTTTCGCAACCTTTTTGACCGCCCTTGTGACCTCGGCGGCCGCCGCGGGGTCGGTCCCGAAGCTCATCCCCCCGCCATGCACGTTCGGGCAGGACACGTTGACTTCGAGCCAGCCCACCTGCTCCTCGCGGTCGAGCAGGGCGCAGGTTTCGGCGTAATCTTCCACCGAAAAGCCCGAAACATTGGCCATAACGGGTTTATGAAAGTAGGTTTTCATGCGCGGAAGCTCCTCGGCAATCACCGCGTCAACCCCCGGGTTCTGCAACCCGACCGCGTTGATCATGCCCGCCGTGCATTCGGCGATGCGCGGCGTGGGGTTGCCGAAGCGCGCCTGCCGCGTGGTCCCCTTGAAGGAAAAGGTTCCGAGAATGTCAATGTCGTACAGCTCGGCGAACTCGCGGCCGTAGCCGAAGGTCCCCGAGGCGGGAATGACGGGGTTATCGAGTGGAATCCCGCAGAGCGTGACTTTCAGACGGTCGTTTACGTTTCCCATAAGATTTCCCCCTTTTTCAGAACGGGGCCGTCGCGGCAGATGCGCTTGTAGCCCGTAACCGTTTTGCAGCTGCACCCCATGCAGGCGCCGAAGCCGCAGCCCATGCGCTCCTCAAAGCTGAACTGCCCGTCCGTGCGCGCGGCGCGCCAAACGGCTTTGAGCATGGGTTCGGGGCCGCAGGTGAAGAAATAATCATAGTCGGTCGGGAGCGCGTCGGTCACAAACCCGCGGATTCCGTAGGAGCCGTCCGCGGTCGTAACCGTAACAATTGCGCCGAGGGCGCGGAAATCGGCCTCGCAGAACACCTCGGCGGCCGTGTTGAACCCGAGGACGACCGACACGCGCTTGCCTGCGGCGAGCAGCCGCCGCGCGAGCAGATAGAGGGGCGGAACGCCGACGCCGCCGCCGAGCAGAACGGGGCGGTCGCCGCTCTCGGAAATGTCGTAGCCGTTGCCCAAGCCCGTGAGCAGATCGAGCGAGCCGCCCGCGGGCAGGGACGCCATTTGCGCCGTTCCCGAACCGACCGCCTTGTAGATCAGCGTCAAGCGGTCGCCGTCAAGGTCGCAGACCGAGATCGGGCGGCGCAGGTACTTGCCTTCGAGCGCGATGTTGACAAACTGCCCCGCGGCGGTTATGGCCGAGGTGTCCCCCGCGAGAACCATGCGGAACACATTCGGGGCCAACCGCTCGTTTTTCAGAATTTCAAAGATTCCCTGTTTCATAAAATATTCCTTTGCGTTTGCTTTCCCGATTTTTTTGAGGAACTCCTTCCACCGCTCGCTCTCGCTTCGCGGTCCCCCTCCCTCGGGGAGGGAGGTTTTCAGCTACTGCCAATTGGAAAAAATGATACCCTTTTGTCTTTTCGGCGGTTTGTCTTTTTACCTCCTCCTTGGGGGAGGTGGCGGGCGACGGAGGAGCCTGACGGAGGGAGTTACTCTTTCATAACTCCTTCCACCGCTCGCTCTCGCTTCGCGGTCCCCGCCGGATTGTCAAGTAAGAGCAACAGAAAAGATTTCGGCAGGAGATTTCCAACCAAGGCATTTTCGTGGTCTGTTGTTGATAGAATGAACAATGGCCTGAAGCAACATTCGTCGGAAAAGAGGACCCCCTGTTTTTCGCGAACCGTTTTCTCCAAACGGCGAATCGGGACGCTTGTTTCGGCCTCTTTCCCCGCGTTTGCTTTTCGGGGGGGTGGGGGAAAGTTTGAGAGGGGGCGGGACTTCTTTTCCCGAAAAGGGGTCCCGCCCCCTCTCAAGGTCCGCGCCCCTCCCCGCGCTTACGCGTTGATTGTGGAAATGCGCAAGGTGATCTCGTCGAGGACGTCGAGCAGGACGCGGACGGTATCGAGCGAGGTGAACATGGTGGTATTGCTCTCGGTGGCGAGCTTACGGATCTCGTGCCCGTCGCTGACGGCGCCCTCGGAGCCGGCGGCCCCCGTGTTGATTACGTAGGCGATATGCCCTTGGCGGATCGAGCGCGGGATCTCGTCGCTCCCCTCGCTGATCTTGCCCAGCACATGCGTTCGGATGCCGTTTTGTTTGAGGAATTTGGCGGTTCCCGCCGTGGCCTCGATGTTGAAGCCGAGGTGATAGAACCGGCGGATCAGCGGAAGCGCTTCCTCTTTGTCCGCATCCGCGATTGTGGCGAACACGGTGCCGTAGTTCTGCAAGCGCATGCCCGAGGCCTGCAGCGCTTTGTAGAGCGCGCGGTTGAGCTGGTCGTCGTAGCCGATGGCCTCGCCGGTGGACTTCATTTCGGGGGAAAGATAGGCGTCCAGCCCCTTGATCTTGCTGAACGAGAACACCGGAACTTTTACGTAGAACCGCTTCTTTTCGGCGGGGTAAAGGTCGAAGATTCCCTGCTCTTTGAGCGACTTGCCCAGAATCACCTCGGTGGCAATGTCGGCAAGGTTGTAGCCCGTGGCTTTGGAGAGGAACGGAACCGTGCGCGAGGAGCGCGGGTTGACCTCGATGATATACACCTTGTCCTCGCGGTCCACGATGAACTGAATGTTGTAAAGTCCCACAATGCCAATGCCGAGGCCGAGCTTTTTCGCATAGCCGAGGATGGTGCCTTTGACCTGATCGGAAATGGAGAACGAGGGGTAGACGCTGATGGAATCGCCCGAGTGGATGCCCGTGCGCTCAACCAATTCCATAATTCCCGGAACGAACACGTCGCGGCCGTCGCAGATCGCGTCCACTTCCACTTCCTTGCCGATGATGTATTTATCCACCAGAACGGGCTTGTCCTCATCAATCTCAACGGCGGTTTTCAGGTAGTGGCGGAGCTGTTTTTCGTTGTTCACGATCTGCATGGCGCGGCCGCCCAGCACAAACGAGGGGCGCACCAGAACGGGGTAGCCCACGCGCGCCGCCGCCGCAACGCCGTCCCCGATCTTGGTAACGGCCTGCCCCGCGGGCTGGGGAATGCCGAGTTCCGCAAGCAGTTTTTCAAACAGGTCGCGGTTTTCGGCGCGGTCGATCGCGTCGCAATCGGTGCCGATGATCCGAACGCCGCGGCGGCGGAGCGGGTCGGCAAGGTTAATGGCGGTCTGGCCTCCGAGCGTGGCGATTACGCCTTCGGGATGCTCAAAGTTCAGAATGTTCATCACATCCTCGGGCGTGAGCGGCTCGAAATAGAGCTTATCGGCGGTGGTGTAGTCGGTGGAGACGGTTTCGGGGTTGTTGTTGATGATGATGGATTCGTACCCCGCTTTTCCGATGGTCTGAACGGCATGCACCGTGGAATAATCGAACTCCACCCCCTGCCCGATGCGGATCGGCCCCGCCCCGAGCACCACAATCTTTTTCTTTTGGCCGAGGCGGGAATCGTTCTTTCCCGTGTAGGAAGAATACAGGTAGGCAATGTATTTGCCCGTATGGAGCGTATCCACCATGCGGAACACGGGGCGGAGGCCGTTTTGCATGCGCAGGTTGTAAACCGAAAGCTCGTCGGTTTTCCAGAGCTTGGCAATGAACGGGTCGGAGAACCCGAGGACCTTGGCGGCGCGGAGCGTTTCCACGTCCCCTTTCTTTTCGGCAAGGGTGCGCTCCATGGCCACAATGCGGGCGAGCGATTCGAGGAACAGCGGCGTAATCATGGTCAGCTTGAAGAGGGATTCCACCGTTTCGCCGCGCCGCAAAAGCTCGGCAACGGCAAAGATGCCGTCCGCACGGAACTCGGAAACATAGGCGCGCAGCCCGTCGGTTGCCATGCCGTCGAACTTGGGCAGGTGGAAGTGCGTGCAGCCGATTTCGAGCGAACGCACCGATTTGAGCATACATTCTTCCAGATTGGAGCCGATGCCCATTACCTCGCCCGTGGCCTTCATCTGCGTTCCGAGCAGGTTGGAAGCGGCCGTGAATTTATCGAACGGGAAGCGCGGGAACTTGGCAACCACATAATCAAGGCTCGGTTCGATGGCCGCGGTGCCGCCCGCAACGGGAATTTCTTCCAGCTTCATACCAACGGCAATCTTGGCGGTTACGCGCGCAATGGGGTAGCCGCTCGCTTTGGAAGCCAACGCCGAGGAGCGGGATACGCGCGGGTTGACCTCAATCAGGAAATACTCCGACGACGCGGGGTTGAGCGCGAACTGCACGTTGCACCCGCCCTCGATGCCGAGCTCGCGGATGATTTTGATGGCGCTGTCGTTGAGCATCTTCAAATCATGGTCGTTCAGCGACATGATGGGAGCCACCACAATGGAATCGCCCGTATGCACGCCAACGGGGTCCACGTTCTCCATGCCGCAAATGGTAATGGCGTGGTCCGCGCTGTCGCGCATCACCTCGAACTCGATCTCTTTATAACCTTTCACGCTCTTTTCCACCAGCACCTGATGCACGGGCGAGAGCGCAAACCCGTTCAGGCCGATTTCCACCAGCTCTTCCTCGTTGTTGGCAAAGCCGCCGCCCGTTCCTCCCAAGGTGAACGCGGGGCGAAGCACCACGGGGTAGCCGATGCGCGCGGCCGCGGCTTTGGCTTCCTCGATGCCGTATGTGATTTCGGACGGAATGGTCGGCTCGCCGATGGATTCGCAAAGCTCCTTGAACAGCTCGCGGTCCTCGGCGCGCTCAATGGAACGGCTCGGCGTTCCGAGCAGCTCGGTGTGGCATTCTTTCAGGATTCCCTTCTTTTCCAGCTGCATGGCCATGTTCAGCCCCGTTTGCCCGCCGATGCCGGGAACAATGGCGTCGGGGCGTTCGTAGCGCAGGATCTTGGCGATGTATTCGAGCGTGAGCGGCTCCATGTAAACCTTATCCGCAATGCTCGTGTCGGTCATGATGGTGGCGGGGTTGGAGTTGACCAGCACCACCTCGTAGCCTTCCTCTTTGAGCGCAAGGCACGCCTGCGTGCCCGCGTAGTCGAACTCGGCCGCCTGACCGATTACGATCGGCCCCGACCCGATGATCAGAATTTTTTTGATGTCCTTGCGTTTTGCCATAATCAGGCTCCTTCCGGAAAAAATGTATGATAGAGATATTTATATCCTGCGATAGACGGGGCGGCCGTTCAGAACGGTCAGATAGTTGACGGCGTTCAGCCGCCGCCGCGCGAACGGCGTGGATTTGCCCATGGAGAGGAACTCGGCGGGATCCACGGTGCGGCGTTCGCCGAGCTTCCAGACCGAAAAACCGTCGTCCGCGGGAATGCCGAAGCGGCGGCGCGGCGCTTTGTCCATCAGCTCGATCAGGCGTTCGAGCGGGATCACGTTCTTCATTACCAGATGCGTATAGAGCGCGGAAAACGCGGTTTCCAAGCCCGAAACGCCGAACGGGCTTCCCGCCAGCCCGCGGCTCTTTTCCTCGGCCGTGTGCGGCGCATGGTCGGTGGCGATCATGTCGATCGTCCCGTCGATCACCCCCTCGATCAGGGCGGCGCGGTCGCGCGCGGAGCGGATGGGCGGGTTCATTTTGAAGCGGCCGTGTTCGCGCAGGTCGGCGTCGGTAAACACCAGATAATGCGGCGCGGTCTCGCAGGTCACGTTCACGCCAGCGGCCTTCGCGCAGCGGATCAGCTCCACGCTCTCGGCGCAGGAAACATGGCAGACGTGGTAGGCGCAGCCGGTTTCGGCGGCAAGCCGCAGGTCGCGCTCGATCGGCCGCCATTCGCTCTCGGAGCAAATGCCGCGGTGTCCGTGCGCGCGGGCGTAGTCGCCGTCGTGGATATACCCGCCGCGCACAAGGGCGTTATCCTCGCAATGCGCCGCCAGAATCTTGCCGAGGCGGCGGCATTCGGTCATCAGCGCGCGCATCATGTCCTCGCTCTGAACGCCCCTGCCGTCGTCCGAAAACGCGACGACGTTCGGCGACATGCCCACCAGATCGGCGGGCGCCTCTCCCAGTTCTCCAACGGTCAGCGCGCCGTAGGGGTAAACCCCGACCGAGGCCCCTCGGCGGATGATTTCCAGCTCCTGCCCGAGGTGTTCCACCGAATCCGGCACGGGATTGAGGTTCGGCATGGGGCAAACCGCGGTAAACCCGCCGTGCGCCGCCGCCGCGCAGCCCGCGGCAATCGTCTCTTTATAAGAAAACCCCGGCTCGCGAAAGTGCACGTGCACGTCGCAAAAGCCGGAGAAAAGCGTGTATTCGGGGGAATTGAGGGACGAAAACCGCGCGTTCTCCGCGAAGAAAACTTCGGCAAGGGACGCGACGTATTCGTTGGCTTTGTTTTGCAGGTTCAGGCTCATCGGGTTCTCCTTTCGGGGGCGGTCAGCGGTCGCAGATATAAACGGCGGTTTCTCCGTCGCAGGCTTCGAGGCGGACGGATACCGCTTCGCTTTGCGCGGTGGGAACATTTTTGCCCACGAAATCGGGGCGGATGGGCAACTCGCGGTGTCCGCGGTCCACCAGAACGGCAAGCTGAATGGCTTTGGGGCGCGCGACGGAAAATACCGCTTCCATGGCCGCCCGCGCGGTCCTGCCCGTGTAAAGCACGTCGTCCACGATGATCACCGTTTTCTCGCGTATGTCGCAGGGGATGTGACACGCGGCCGCAACCGACCGCTTCTCTTCCTCGGTCAGGTCGTCGCGGTGGCGGGTAATATCAAGGCGACCCACAGGAACGCGCCGCCCCTCGAACCGCTCGATGTTCTCGGCCAGCGTTTCGGCCAGCGGAATGCCGCGCGTTTTCACGCCCACGAGGCATACACCCTCGGCGCCGTTGTTGCGCTCGATAATCTCGTGGGTCATGCGCGCGAGCGTGCGGCGGACGGTGGCAACGTCCATAATTTGCGCTTTCGGGGTCATGGCGGTCTCCTTTGCAACAAAAAAATCCTGCCTCGCGGCAAGATTCACGCAGTTTTCCCCTTTTGCAAAGGGGGTGTTTGCACCTCTTGCCGGCATCTCGGTACCGACTTAAAGACGATGGTTTTTCGGGCGTCCCGCACCCGTTGCTAATATTCTACCACATCGCGCCCCGTTTGTCAAGGGGGTTCTTTTCATTTTTTTCGGAAAATCGAACGGGCTTTTTCCCCGAAAAAAGACAAAAAGCTATATAAATGCGACTTTCCGCCAACTTTTTCCGCGTGTTTTATGATATAATAAGGAAAAGATGAAACAAACGCCGAGGGGGGAGCGAAGCGAACCACTCCGTTCGCGCCAAGTGTTGTTCGCACAAATCACACGGCGCGTATGATACAATAGATGGAAGAACCCCTATTCCATTGCCGTAGGAAACAACCTGCGGTTGAATGGTGCTTGCTCCCCGAAGAACATTACATAGCCTTTATGATCCTTATTAACCGTAGGGAACAACCTGCGGTTGTATGGGGCTTGCTCCACCAAGAACTGTACACAGCTTTTATTTTCATTATTGCCGTAGGGAACAACCTACGGTTGTGTGGTGCTTGCTCCCCGAAGAACATTACATAGCCTTTATTTCCATTATTGCCGTAGGGCGGGGGCTTGCTCCCGCCGAGAACAAACGGGAAAAGAAAATAACAATATGCGGGTATTCACTACCGTTTATTTGCAAAAGACTTACGGTGTTGTAACTTTGAGCCTTGTGATTTTGCAACGCAAAAGCTTTCCTATGGGGGAATGGTGCCAAAGTCGCAAGCGACTTACGGATGAGGCCTTTATTGTCTCCCGTCGGAAGGCCTCATCCACCGCTACGCGGTCCCCCTTCCCCAAAGGGGAAGGCTCAAAATATCGCAAACATCCCCCTATGGTGAAACCTATTATGCGCGAAAGTTCTTTTGCGCATTTCCGCAGGAAATGCTGTTTTACTTTCAGGAAAAGGACGACCTTAAACAGTCTCTTGGCCTTAAAACAACCTTCACAAAGGAGGAGAACGCTATGATCGGACAACCCGAATCGCTCCGCTTTGCCCTGTTTGCCGATTTTCATTATAAAAAAGGCATGTACATCCCCTCGGTGGCCGACCTGCAAGCCATCCTCGAACGCGCCAGCCGCGACGGCGCGCAGCTCGTTCTGCAAGCGGGCGACCTCTGCAACGACTACCAGCACTCCCCCGAGCTGATCCGCGCCTACCTGCAAAACCCCCAAGGCCTGCCGGTTTACGGCGTTTACGGCAACCACGAGCTGGAAACGCCCGATAACAGCATGGCAATCGTTACCCCCTGCCTTTGCAACCGCGAGGTGGTTTGGGGAACGCCGGACGGCGCGATCGGCGACGGAAGCATTGCCTATTATTTCTTCGACCGAGGCGTTTTCCGCTTCGTTTGCCTTGACACCAACTATTCCGTCGATCCCGCAACGGGCGAATACGTCCATAACCCGTCGGTCAGCCACGGGCCGCCCGCGGGCCATTCGTTCGGGAACTCGGTCGGCCCCCGCCAACTGCGGTGGATGGAGACGGTTCTGACCGACGCGGCGCGGAACGGAAAGAAATGTATCGTCCTCTCCCATTTCGCATTTTCCGGCCTTTGGTGGTCGCCCGCGGGGGCGGCGGAAGTGCGGGACGTGTTCGCAAAGGTCAACGCGATCCGCCGCGGAACCGTGTTTCTGGCGATCAACGGCCATCTGCACACCAACCGCGCGGCCGTTCGCGACGGGATCCTCTGGCTGGACGTCAACACCGCGCGCAACACGCTTTGGGTGCGCAACGAAAAAGCCTTTGACCACTACGGCGACAAAACCTACCTCTTTACCGATTACGACGCCGACGGAAACGAAACCGAACGCCGCGAACGCCCGATTTGCGAAATGCGCATGGCAAAGAACACGTGGTTCAACAGCAGTCCCCTCTCGGCCATGGTAACGGTTTGCGAAAACGGCGCGGTCGAGGTGGAAGGAAGCGAATCCTCTTGGCTTTGGGGCGTCGCCCCCGATCCCTCGCTCTACGGCGCGGGCGTGGAACCCCGCATTTCGGGCGGCTCCTACCGAACGGGAGAGGATTGACCGCTCCGGCCGCGCCCAAACGGCCGGCAAAACGCGGCCCGACGGCGCGGCTGCGCAAGCATAAAAATACATACGGCGGGTTCGTTTCTTCCCGAGCGCGGAAGCCGACCGACCCGCGGAAAGGCGGTTGCTTATGAAATCGAAATTCACCGGATTTGCGGCGTTTCTCCTCTCCCTCTTCCTGCTTGCGGGTCTTTTTTCCGCGTGCGGCGGAAACCCCGAGCCGAATGCCGGAACCCAAACGCAGAGCACCGAGGAGACCGATCTTCCCGCCGCTCCGCTCCGCTTGGCCGAAAACGGCGAGACCGGATACGTGATCCTGCGCGGAAACAAGGCAAGCTCCGCGGTGGTTTCCGCGGCGAGCCGGCTTTGGAGCGCGTTCCGCGACCGGACGGGAACCGCCATTGACCTTTGCGACGAATGGCGGTACGAAGAAAAAGGCAGCCCCGCGGCCATCGTGGTGGGTGTGATCTCCGACGAAACCAGCGTCCGCCTGCGCGAACCCCTGCGCTACGACGACTACCGCATTTGCGCCGAGGAGAGTAACCTTTACCTGATCGGCGGCTCGGACGAAGCGACCGTTGCCGCGGTGGAATGGTTCCTCGACAACTACCTCAAACGGAAAACCGACTCGCTGGTGTTGGAAAGCGATTTCGACATCCAATACCGGAAAGACTACCCCGTTCGCAGCCTGACCGTTGGCGGGACCGACATTGCGGCCTACCGCATCGTTTACCCCGCCGACACCTACTACCCCAAAGCCAACGCCGAGGAATTGCGGAATCTGATTGCCTCGTCCTGCGGCGTGACCTTGGAAGTGGTTCCCGACACCAAACCCGCCGTTCCCTGCGAAATCCTCGTCGGCAACCCCAACCGCGAGGAGAGCCGCGCCATTGCGCAAACGCTGGAACAGCCCAACCTGTATTATTTCGCGACCGTTCGCGGGACCAAACCGGTCCTGTTCCATCAGGGCGTGCGCACGGGCGAGGCGCTCCTTGCCTCGTTCAAAAGCTACTTCGGCCGCATCGGCGAATCCCGCGACCTGACCGCGCAAAGCCTCAACCTTTCGGGCAACGTCAAATCCGTCGACAAATACGCGCTGGCGCGCCCCGCGGGAACGGACATCCGCATTCTGCAATCCAACGTGCTGGGAACGTTCGGGGCCAAGGAAAACGGGTTTACCGACCAACAGCGCGCCGAACTGCTGGCGGATACGTTCCTGCTCTACTACCCCGACGTGATCACGCTCAACGAAATGTTCCCCGACCACAGCCTGCCGCCCCTGATTGAAAAATTGATCTCCCCGTACTACAACATCATCTCCGACGCGCCGTGGCTCGGCCTTTTCACCACATATGCCAATCCCCCCAAAACCTATTCCTGCCCCGTGGCCTACCGCAAGGACGCGGGCCTGACCCCGCTCTCCTCGGGCTTCAACTACCTCTCCGACGGCGTTGACTTCCACGGCTGCGCGTGGACGGTGTTCCAGACCGCGGGCGGCTACCGGTTCCTTGCGGCTTCGGCGCACCTTTCGCAAAACGTGGACGCGGACGGCAAGCACTCCACCCGTTTCGTTGAGGACGTTCTTGCCATGGTGAACGTTGCCCGTCGGCAGTACGGCGATCTTCCCATGGTTCTCAACGGCGATTGGTACTTCTGGCAAACCGGCTATGCGAAAGCCTACAACTACATGGTTGCGCAGGGGATGGACGACGTTTCCGAAACCGCCGTTACCAAGCATTCGGTGGGCGTTGGCACCTACCACGACATCGGCAAAGACGAACAGCACCGCGCCGAAGAGGATCTGATTTTCGTTACGCCCGCGTGGTTCAAAGCCCTCTCGCATAAGATCATTGTGGATTATTACACCGTGAACAGCAGCGACCACTATCCGGTTTTCGCGGACCTGCAATTCGCCAAGCCCGCCACGGAAACCGCCATTCCGCCCTTCGCGGGATAAGCCGCAAAAAGCGCGCCGTATCAACGGCGCGCTTTTTGCGTATCGCGCGGACTCTCTGCGCGGAAAACCGCGCGCGGGCGAGGCCTTTGACGGGTTGTTCCTTGAAGCCTTCCCCTTATGGGAAGGGGGACCGCCGTAGGCGGTGGAAGGAGTTTCCGCTTTCCCCTTGTTCGCAAGCATCACGAGCCTTCCCCTTGGGGGAAGGTGTCACCGTAGGTGACGGATGAGGCTTCCGTTTGCTGGTTACCTCGCCTCGCCCACGGGGAGAGGTGGATTGGAGCGAAGCGACAAGACGGAGAGGGTTATCATAGGCTTTTAACCGCCCTCTCCTGCTGCTTGCAGCATAAGCTCTTCCCCGAGGGGAGGCTTGATGAAACTACCCATTGGAAAGCCTCATCCGTCAGACAATCGAGGCTTCCCCGCCTCTCTGTCTGCCACCTTCTCCGATGGGAGAAGGCTCATGATGTTTGCGAACAGCGGGAAGAAAGCGGAAACGGTTTATTCCCAACGGAAAGTTACTTGGAGCCTTCTCCCATCGGAGAAGGTGGCCGCGTAGCGGCCGGATGAGGCTTCCGTTTGTTTGTTACTTTGCCTCGCCCGCGGGAAAATCGGCAAGCCGATAACGAGGTGAATTGGAACAAAGCGACAAGACGGAGGGTTAAACCTGTGGTTTTATTTCAACAACCCTCTCCGTCAGGCTCACAGGTTCGCCTGCCACCTCTCCCCGAGGGCGAGGCTTGGAGTTACTTTTTGCGGGAAACTCCTTCCGTCAGGCTCCTGCGTCGCCTGCCACCTCTCCCCGAGGGCGAGGCTTGGAGTTACTTTTTGCGGGAAACTCCTTCCGTCAGGCTCCTGCGTCGCCTGCCACCTCCCCCGATGGTGGAGGTCAAAGTAACTTCCCGTTGGAAGGACGTTTATTGAAAAGAAATCTGTTGGAAGAAACCTGCTGAAAAGAAACCGTTTTTGCTTTTCCGCTTGTCAACAACTATTACCTCCACCTTTGGGGGAGGTGGCAGGCGGCGCAGGAGCCTGACGGAAAGAGTTTTCCCCGTTTCGCGCTCTCGGCGCGGGGGTCAAACCATGCAGTCGTCGTCCTCGTCGGCGGGCGGATTTTTTGCGCGACGGTTCACCGAGGCGGGGCTGATCCCGTAGGTCTTTTTGAACATTTTGGAAAAATTGAACACGTCCAAATAGCCGCAAAGCCGCGCCGTTTCCCCAACCGGAATGCCCTGCCGCAAATAGCCGTCCGCCTCTTCCATGCGCACCGAAATCAGAAACGATTGGATCGTTTGCCCCGTTTCGCGGCGGAACAGGCGCGAAAGGTAGCGACGGTCAAGGTTCATCTGCCGCGCAATTTCTTCCACGCGCAAATCGGGAGACATGTACGAAAGCCGGACGTATTCCCGCACGCGCCCCACATAGAGGCTGTCCCCCGCCGTCCGTTTGCCGTCCTTTTTGGCGAACAGCTCGGCGCAAAGCGAAAAAAGCGCGGCCGCAAGGCGGTATTCCGGCTCGGGTCCGTCGGCCTCGGAACAGCGCGGAAAAACCGCGTCGTCAACGGGGAACACCGGCGGCAGGCGGTCGAACAGCGAGGCCAGCTCCCCGTTAAACCCGATCCAGCGGTATTGCCATGGGTCGTCCGCGTCGGCGGTATAAACGGTCGTTTTCCCGGGAAGAATCAGAAACGCCTCGCCCGCCGAAACCGGATAGCGGACGCCCCCCGTTTCGTAAACGCCTCTCCCGCGCTCCACATAGTGGATCAGGTGGTAACTGCGGATCGCGGGGCCGTAGGCGTGCCCCGCGCGGCAAAGCTCCTCGCCGTACAGAAGCGGGTTCAGGTCGTGAAAATGGCGGTTGGTGATCATATGCGCGGGCATGGCGGTTTCCCCCTTTTGTTTTCGGCTGGTTACATTATACCATATTTAGGTTACTTCATGCAATGGTTTTTTCAAAAAAAGATGTTATAATGGTAAATAAGGCGATAAAAGCCGGAAAAACCATACAAGGAGATCAAAAAAATGGCCAAAATTACATTTATGGGCGCGGGCAGCACCGTTTTTGCCAAAAACGTGCTCGGCGACACCATGCTTTCCCCCGCTCTCCACGATGTGGAAATCGCACTTTATGACATTGACGGGAAACGCCTTGACGAATCGTTCCTGCTGATTGACGCTCTGAACCGGAACATCAACGAGGGGCGCGCGACCGTGAAAAAATACTACGGCGTGGAACACCGCAAGGAAGCGCTCCGCGGCGCGGATTTCGTGGTGAACGCCATTCAGGTCGGCCTCTACGACCCCTGCACCATCATCGACTTTGAAGTTCCCAAAAAGTACGGCCTGCGCCAGACCATTGCCGATACGCTCGGCATCGGCGGTATTTTCCGCGGCATGCGCACCATTCACGTGCTCAAAGACTTCGCGCGCGATATGGAAGAGGTTTGCCCCAACGCGTGGTTCCTCAACTACACCAACCCCATGGCCATCCTCTCGGGCTACATGCAACGCTACACCAACGTTAAAACCGTCGGCCTCTGCCACAGCGTGCAGGTCTGCGTGAGCGGTCTTTTGAAAAACCTCGGATTACAGGAACAATATGGTAACGGTGAAGAATTGCATTCCAAAATCGCGGGCATTAACCACATGGCGTGGCTTCTGGAACTGACCGACAAGGACGGCAACGACCTTTACCCCCTGATCCGCCGCCTTGCCAAAGAAAAGAACGCCGCCGAAAAGCACAAGGACATGGTGCGCTTCGACTACATTGAGAAGCTCGGCTACTACTGCACCGAAAGCTCCGAGCACAACGCCGAATACAACCCGTTCTACATTAAGGCGGGGCGCGACGACCTCATTGAAAAATTCAACATCCCGCTGGACGAATATCCCCGCCGCTGCGTTGACCAGATTGAAAAATGGGGCAAACAGCGCGACGAACTGCTCGCGGGCGGCGAGGCGACGCACACCCGCTCCCGCGAATACGCTTCCCGCATTATGGAAGCCATGGTAACGAACGTTCCCTACAAAATCGGCGGCAACGTAATCAACCGCGGCATGATCCCCAACCTGCCCGCCGAGGCCTGCGTGGAAGTTCCCTGCTTGGTGGACCGCAGCGGCGTTCTGCCCACCTATTCGGGTCCCCTGCCGCTCCAACTCGCGGCCATGAACGCCTCGAACATCTACCCGCAGATGCTGACGATCGAGGCCGCCGCAACGGGCAGCCGCGAAACGCTTTACCAAGCCGCCATGATGGACCCCCACACGGGCGCGCAGCTCTCGCCGGACGAGATCGTTTCCCTTTGCAACGACCTGATCGAAGCCCACACCAACGCGGGCTACCCCGTGTTCTGACGGGCGCGGCCCGATTCCGTTTCCGTTCGTTAAAAAACACGCCGTGGAAACGGCGTGGTCCATAGGGATATTTTATGTTATGCAAGACCAAAATTCAATGGTAATTGCATGGTCAAACGGTCAACAAATGAGGATTTGGAGCATTCCAAGTCCTTTTTTGTTCACCATTTTATTTTTTTATTTATAAAAATCGCATAAAATTGTTTTATACTATTGAAAAAAAGCATGTGATGTGCTATAATTGCAATCGTAGGGTATATTCTTGTCAAGCGAACGTTTTTCGGCAAAATGCCACAAGGATACAACCCCTGCAAAACACAACCGCATTGTAAATCAAGGAGAGCCGCGATCATGAAAAAGATATTTACCATAATTGTCGCATTATTTGTGCTTACTTGTGTTGTTTTTCCTTTTTATTCTTGTGGCAAAAAAGCCGGAACAAAACTTCCGTCAACAACCTATGAGAAAGTTCAATTTGCACTTAATGGGGTGGAAAGCAGTTTGAAACGTTCAAGCTCAAAGAAATTGGCTTTGAACGCCGGCATGAATAGCGACGCGAAATTAGTCGCTTTTGCAGAAAACGCGCCAATAGTAATGCTAACGGCTAAAAATATCAGTGGCAACTCCCTTTCCTCAATTTATAGCGCAATGTCTGTTGAGGAGGAAACCGACAACCCGAGTTTTGAATACGATGAACCGCCGATGATCCAATTCCAATACCTCAAAGCAATATATGAGGAAATCGGAAATGATTTTGTCTTCGGCACAAAATATTCCAATACGTCAACGGGAACCATTTGCTATGATTTTGAAAACAGGATGTCTTCGACCGATGAGAAGTTTCTGAACGAGTATTCTTTCACTTGCGCTATCGTTTTGGATATTGACGAGAACGACCTTATAACCGCTTCGGTTGGCTTCGATCTGACGTTTACCAACAACGGCATTTCACGCCACGAAAAAATGTACGTTGAATTGTTGCTCGATTACGATATGAACGAGATCTCTCCGACTTACGAGCTTTCGATGAATGCGGTTACGGATCTGCTCGATTATCATAACAGCAATGAGAAGTACTTCGATGATGAATATGATTATGTAAAAGTAGAAGATAATGCCATCAAAGAGTGGAGAAAATTCGGTATTTGTTCGCCTACAAGCCTGACCGAGTATCAAGATGAAGATTTCGTCTACAAGTACTCCGTTTTGAGAGCGTTCAAAGATTCCAAGAAATATAAAATAGAGAATGTTTTCAACAAGAATACCTCTCTGAAATCTGCCGTTGTCGACTGCTTGGATTTATCCGATTCGCTTTCCGGATATAATGCCTTCTTCGCTTCAGCGGGTACCGATAATACAAAACTTAAAACAGTAATCGACAGATTCAGCGCTATTTATGGGAAAGACATCGTCAATAGCCTCGTATACACCGGAGCAACCGAACAGTGGATTGACGATAGAGAACCCGAACCAGAAAACTTATTCTTAAGGGTTGAATCCACAGGCGGCGAGCAAATATATCAGGATGTCAATCTTGAAGATTTGTTTCATCCAAACGTTGGTTTCGAAACCAAAGGGGTAAAAGGCTATTTGACCGTTTATTATAAAAACGGCGAAGACAACACGATTGCAACATATAACGATTTTGATAATTTGAATGTCAAAGTTCGTTCTACCTTATACGGTAAAGCAGAGTGGATAGACGTCGATAACAATGACGTCGGGTTATTTTCAGATTACGTCAAAGGATCCGGATTCAAAGGTTATTATGATGAAAACAACTTGGATTACAACCCGATGTCTCTGGAGTTCGATATATCATTAAAATCGAATCCGAACGTCAAGCTTCAATCTTCACTTATTATCGACCTGTTCAACAACGATTGTTATAAAAACCTCTCTAAAGAATGGAGCCTAGTGAACAAATACATCAATGCCTACGCGCCTGTTAAGGATGCAATTCCTGTATTTGATAGCAACTTCGATATTTATTTTAGTCCTTCGATTAATGAAGACGGCGGTAATGGCAATATCGGCTTGAATTCTTCAAATGGACTTGCCACGGATGTAGTTTCTTATATGAACAAGGTAAAAGGCCTTGGATTTGTCGAGAATACTTATAACAGCACATATACCAAGCGCGTAAGCGATGATTATGTTTTAGTTTTGACAATCTATGCGCCAAACGAAAAGTCAGAATCGGGTTCCATTCGCTTTGAATTCCAAAAAAAGCAAAAAGCAGAGGCAAGCATCACCGATGTTTTAGAGGAACTGATCGACAATGAAAATATCACAATTCCCGAATTTGACGGAGACTATGAATATAGTGTTGAAGATAACGTTGTCAGAATTCAAACAGACGATAGCACTTTGACTGAAAACTATATTAGTTCCTTCAGTAGCAATGGTTATATCGTGTATGAATATGCCGGAAGATATGCGGCTGTTAAATACGTAGACGGGACTTTCTATCAGATTCGCGATATGGGCAAATCTATCTCAGTTGAAAAGATTGAGTCTTGCCTATCTTTGGTTGGCGACTTCAACGGTTGGAATGAACAAAATACTACCTATGATTTGGTGTCGTTGTCGGTAGAGAATAACAATCTATACTTATCAAGAGAGATTACACTGGAAAAGAACCAAGCATTTAAGATAGTGAGAAACCATTCTTGGAGTAATGGCGGTTATGGATATAATTTAGGAGCAGGGGCGCCGGAAATCACAGAAAATTTTGATTGCGGAGAAAATGAGAACATCATCGCAAGAACGTCGGGAACTTATCTAATCAAGATAAGGGTTAATTTATATTACGTTTATAGCGCTCCGGAAAATAATATCGACCCGCTAATGCTTGAGGTTGTTCCGCAGTAAGATATTCAGCCATTCCAAACGATATGATCGGCAAAGTATCACGGAAGCAAAAAAGTTTGCGAAAAACTTCTTCACTTCCCGATATCGGGGAGTGAAAATATCCCGCTCTTTGGAAAAGGAAGAATAGCCAAGCAAACAGCACAAACAACCATTAAGAAAAGGCGCGGAAGCTACCGCGCCTTTTTTCAATCGCATTCCTTGCCGAAGAATCCCTACGGACACTCCGGTAAACTGCGCGTTGCGCTGCGATTCATGCGTTTTGAGCGGATCCCCGCGGGGCGATCTCGAACGCCATAGCCCGTCCGATGGGGGCGGCGGGGCGGACGACCCCGAGCGCGGCCAGCACGCGGACCGCCGAATACGCGTCCCGCCCACGCAAGCGGGTCCGCTTGGAAAACTCCGCCACCCGAAACGGCGAGGCAAGCTCCGCCGGCAGAAAGCGGCGGTAGTCGTCCGGATTTGCAAAGGTCAGGTCGTCGGTCAGGTCAACGGGAATGCGTTCATAGCGGCGCGACCCGCGTTTGCGGTCGGCCGACCAGCCGTTCAGCAACCGGAAATCTTCCACCGAAAGCATCAGGAGCCGGAAGCGCAGGCGCGGGTTGTTCAGGTAGGGCAGGAGCGGGTAAAGCTCCGGCAAAAGCTCCTCGGCGCGGCTGTGGTAGCCGATTTTTTTCGGCTTTGTGACCGTTCCGCTCTCGGGGTTAATCCACGCAACGGCGCGCTCCGCCGCCAGCGGATGCACCACGGTAACGCTGCAATCGGTTTCGGCAAGGTAATACCCGATTTTGGCTTTGAGCGGGTAAAAATCGCCGGTTTGCACCTCGTAAATATCGTTCCCCACGCGCACGTCGGCCACATATCTCGTATCCCTGACCCCAACCTCGTGGTAATCCTCGTTCTCGCAAAGGTATTTTTTAACAACGGCGTGGAGCCGCTTTTCCTGCAACGTTCCGAACCCCGCCAAGCCCTGCACATGCCGCTCGCGCAACGCCGCTTCGGCAATGCGGCGAAAGCGCGCCCGCCGCGCTTCAAAATCCAATTCGTCCGTCAGAAGCGACATAAACTTCTCCTTTTAAGACCTTGGGGAGAGCGGCTCTTTTCCCCCGAGAAAAGAGCCGCTCTCCTCAAACCCTTTTCTTCAAAAAAACGCAAAAAACACCGTTTTTCAGCTACACGGTATGCAAATATGTGCTTTCCCCCTTGTTCCTTCTTTTTGGAAGGGCGGGGGCTTGGGGGCGGGGAACCCTTTTCTTCATGCGAAGAAAAGGGTTCCCCGCCCCCAAGGTCTTACCTGTAATACACATAATAAACAATAATGGTGCGGAGCTGCCCGCCGTGGGCGAGGTCGGGCGCGGTCAGAACAACGCCGTCCTTGGAGAGCAGTTCCCACGCGTCGAGGTCGTCTACGCGACAGCGGAAGAGGATTTCGGCCGAGGCATGGACGATCAATTCCCCCTCGCGCACGGCGACGCTCCCCTCGCGGCCGATCACCTCGTCCACGCCGTCGCGATTCTCGGTGACGTAGCGGATATGATGCCCCGCGATCTTCTCCGCCATTTCACGACGATAGGCGCGGCTGTTCGGTTTCGGTTTGCGGCGAAAGAGCTTCTTGAACATGGGCGTTTTCTCCTACCAAAAAGCGTTTTGCGGTCTCGTATTCCGCCCAAAGGCGGCGGGCGCGGTCGCTTTGCGGGTCGAACGACCGGTCGCGCAGGCCGCGGAGCAGAATGTTTTTCGGGGTCTCCTCGGGGTCGATCAGTTCCAGCGCGGCAACCGAATAGCCCGAGGCTTCGAGGTATTTCAGGCGGAGCGCGTCGGTGGCGGCGTCGCAGAGCTTCTGCCGGAGCATGGAATGCGCGCCGATGAAGCCGAGCGCGGGGCAATTCAGCGTGTGGTTCAGCTCGTGGTGGCAGCAGGGGGTGGAAAGAATCGCGTCCGCGCCCCACCGGACGGCGCGGGAAAGAACAAGGTCGGTGGCGGTATCGCAGGCGTGGAGCGAAATTACCAGATGCACATGCCCGCCCGCGTCGTAGCGGGAAACGTCGCCGCAGAGGAATTCGAGGCCGCCCCACCCGAGGGCGCGCGCCGCAAGGTTGCAGCGGTCGATCACGTCGGGTTTGAGGTCCACGCCCGTCATCCGGACGGTCCGGCCGAGAACGTTGGCAAAATAATGGTAGGCGGCAAAGGAAAGGTAGCTTTTGCCGCAGCAGAGGTCGCAAACGCGGAGTTCTCCCGCTTGCGGGAGCGCGGGCAGGCAATCGCGGATCAGTTCGAGGAATCGGTTGATCTGGCGGAATTTGGCCTGCTTTTTATCGTGGACGCGCCCGTTCGCGTCGCTGACGTCGAGCAGCCGCAGAAACGGCTCGTCCCCTTGCAGAATGTGCGCCTTGCGGCGGTTGTTGGCGGCAATCTCCACGCGCGGGGGCGCCTCGGCCGAGAGCGCGCGGGCGAGCTTTTCGCCGCCGAGCAGGGCGGTTTTGCCCGATTTGGACGTTCGCAGCTCGCAGGACCCGACCGACGTGATCAGGTTGGCCTGCCCGTGCGCCGAAATCAGCGCGCGCAGGCGGTCGGCATCCTCTGGCGGGATGTTTTCGTGGATCGCCTTGCCGTCGGCGCGGAAGGTCTCGGCCTGAAAAACGGTCCCGCCGCCCACCGCGCGCGGGGTCACAACCGTTCGCAGGGCGGTTTTGCCGGTCGGCTTGGAAAACACGGCCTTGACCAGCGTTCCGTTTCCGAACGCGGTCAGAAGCAACAGAAGAAAGTCCATAAAGTCAGTCGTCGGCTCCTTTGCTGTCCTTTTCGGGAGATTCCGGCTTTTCGCCGGTTTTGTTTTTCCGGAGCTGCAATTTCGGCTCCTTGCCGTGGTAGAGGCGTTGCAGGTTCTCCTTGTGGCGGAACGCCACGAACACGGCCGAAAGAATGGCCATGGCCACCGAAAGCCCCGCCCCCGAGCCGGTGAACGCGCGAAGGATCAGCGGGTAGAGCAGCGCGGACATAACCGACGCGAGCGACACATACCGCGTTCCGAGCGCGATGATGAGCCAGATGCCGAACACGACCGCAAAGGTCAGCGGGCTGGTGCAGAGCGCAACGGCCGCGAGGCACGCCACGCCTTTGCCGCCGCGGAATTTCGCAAAGATCGGGAAAATATGGCCGAACACCGCGAAAAATCCCGCAATGGCCGCGCCGTTGATGCCCAGCAGGAAAAAGCCGAACCAAAACGCGAGGGCGGCTTTGGCAAGGTCGCAGAAAAGGGTTGCGGCGGCCGCTCCCTTTCCGAACGTACGGAGCATGTTGGTGGCGCCGGCGTTGCCGCTCCCGCAGGCGCGGACGTCGCGCTTATAAATTCTTTTGGAGATGATCACCGCGGGGTTGACGCTCCCCAGCAGATACGGAACGGCAATGCAGAGCAACGCCGCGCCGAGGATCAGGACAGACCGGAGCGCGGACCCCTCGGCAAGCTCCCAACGGACGATCAGATACGCCACGAGATTCCAGACCACGGTTCGGGTCTCCTCTGCGAGCGCGAAAAAAACGGTTGCGGCCATGGCCGGCTCCTTTCCGAAAACATTCCATGCCGCGGCGGTTCGGGCGGAACGCGCCGCGGGTTTTTCAGACCTCGATCAGATCCTTGGGGCTGTGGGTAAAGTCCAGCATCTTGCCGTCCGGCGTAATGCAGCACATATCCTCGATGCGGCAGCCGTAAAGACCCTCGATGTAGATCCCGGGTTCCACCGTGAACGTGTTGCCGCGTTCGAGAACGCTGTACTCGCCCGCACCCTGCGAGAGCGACGGGTTTTCATGGATCAGAAGCCCGACGCCGTGGCCGAGCGAATGGCCGAAACGCCCCTCGTAGCCCGCGCCGTCAATAATGTCGCGCGCAATCTTGTCCAGCCCGCGGCAGGAAGCCCCCTCTTTTGCGGCGGCCAACGCCTCGGTCTGCGCGCGCAGGACCGTGTTGTAGAGTTTCTTCATGTCCGCGTCGGCGCGCCCGATCACAATCGTGCGGGTCATGTCCGAGCAGTAGCCGTCCATCGCCGCGCCGAAATCCATGGTCAGGAACCCGCGTTCCAGCTTTTGGTTGCGCGGGACGCCGTGCGGGCGCGAGGACGCGCTCCCCGAGACCGCGATGGTCTCGAACGCGATTCCCGTGGCTCCGTGACTCCGCATGAAAAATTCCAATTCGAGCGCAACGTCGATCTCGGTCATCTCGTCGGGGCGGATGGCTTGAACGATGTGCGCGAACGCCGCGTCGGTCACAGCCTGCGCGCGCGCCATGGCGGCAAGTTCGTCCGCGTCCTTCTTCAACCGGAGCTTCGTCAGCATGGCGGACGCGCCGCTCGCCAAGGTTACGGCGGGCAACCGCTCCACTATGCGGCCGAAGCCCGCGTAGGAGAGTTGTTCTTCCTCAATGGCAACCGTGCGGCAACCGTCCCCCGCCAGCGCATCGGCAATGAAGGCCATCATGCCGCCCCGCCCCGCGGGAGCAACCACTTCCATAAATCCCGCGCTCGCGGCACGGGCGGCCTCGGCGTAGCGGAAATCGGTAATCAGGTAGGCGTTCTTTCGGGTAACGAGCGCGTAGCCGTCGTCGTAATCGAAACCGGTAATGTAGCGTTGGTTGCGTTTGTCGGTCAGCAGGGCGGCGTCAATATCCGCCTCGGCCAGTTTGGCCTGCAATGCTTTGATGTGTGCGAGCGACATGGTTCTGAAACATCCTTTCGTGGGTCGGGAATCGGGCCGGTCTCCTTTCGGAAACGGCCTGCGTTACCCTAATTATATCACAAAACGCTCCAAATGTATAGCCTTTCCGAAAAAATTTTCGGGAAGTTCCCGATTCCGACAAATTTATCGCGCTTTTTTTGCTATGATATGTGTGAAAGCCGACGAGAGAGGGGGGTGGTACGGTGGTTCAACCGCAACAAGAGGTTTACGCCGACCTCTATTTTCTCGTGAACATGAGCATGGACCTGCTCTGCCTGAACCTGACCGCCGCGCTGACCCACCGCGCCGCCAAGCGATGGCGGCTGCTCCTTGCCGCGGCGTTCGGCGGGGCGTTTGCGCTCGGCGTTCTGCTGCTCGGGGTCGGCGGCGCGGGCGGCATGGCCCTCGACGTTCTCGCCGCGTTTGCCATTTGCGCCGTTGCCTTTGCGGGACGGGGGACACGGTTCCCCGCCGCGCTCGGCGCAGTTGGCGCCTATTTTCTGACCTCGGCGCTCCTCGGCGGCATTATGACCGCTCTGTTCTGGTGGCTCAACCAACTGCGCCTGCCCATGGAAACGCTTTCCGAAAACCACATTTCGGTCTGGCTGTTCGCGGCAATCGCGCTGATCGGCGGGCTGTTGACCCGCCACGGCGGCCGGTTGCTCGGCTTTTCCCGCCGCGCGAAAACCGCAACGGTGGAAGCCGTTCTGTTCGGCCGCGCCGTAAAACTCCGCGCCATGGTGGATACGGGCAACCTGCTCCGCGACCCGACCTCGGGGCGGGCGGTGATCCTCTGCCGTTCCGACCGCCTGCGCGCCGTGCTTCCCCCGCAGGTGTTCCTGCCCGTTGGCGACCCGCGGCGCATGCGGTTTGAATCCGACCATTCCGCGGCGCGCCGCCTGCGCCTGATCCCCGCTTCCACGGCGACGGGTTCCGCGCTTCTGACGGCGATCGTTCCCGATTCGCTGACCGTGACCGACCGCGCGGGGTCCCGCCCCTGCGATTGCCTGATCGCTCCCGCCCCGCTCGGCGAAAAAGCCGCCGGTTTCGACGCCCTTCTGCCGCCCTGAACGCGCAGAACCGTGAAGTTTCTCGTGCGGGCTCCGTCTCCCGAAAGCCGATTCCGCCCGAAGCCGCGGCGGAGCGGCGACCGACCAAAATCAAAATTTCATTTATTCCATCCGAAAGGAGCGTTCCCTTTTATGCTGTTTCGTTTGTTCGCGCGGATTCGCGCGTGGTTTGCCCGCCGCCGTCGGCCGCGCGGGGTCTATTACATCAACGGGCCGGACGTTCTGCCCCCGCCGCTCTCCCCCGCCGAAGAGGCCGAATGGATCGCGCGCATCGACGAGGAAGAGGCGCGGGACGTTCTTGTGGAGCACAATTTGCGGCTGGTCGTGTTCATCGCCAAGCGGTTCGACAACACGGGAACCGGCATTGAGGACCTGATTTCCATCGGCACCGTGGGGCTGATGAAGGCGATCAACACCTTCCGCGCCGATAAAAACATCAAGCTCGCCACCTACGCCTCGCGGTGCATCGAGAACGAAATTCTGATGTACATCCGCAAGCGCGGCTCCGCCCGCATGGAAGTTTCCATGGACGAACCGCTCAACATGGATTGGGACGGCAACGAGCTGCTCCTCTCGGACGTTCTCGGGAGCGAAGAAGACACGGTTTCCTACGAAATGGAACAGCGCGAGGAGCGCGCCGCCGTTCGCGCCGCGGTGGCGTCCTTGTCGCCGCGCGAGCGGGAGCTGATCGAGCTGCGCTACGGGTTTCGCGACGGCACGGAGATGACCCAAAAAGAGGTGGCCGACCTGATGGGGATTTCGCAATCCTACATTTCGCGGCTCGAAAAACGCATTCTGACCCACCTGCGCGACCGGATTGCGGGTTTGCTGTAACCCCCGCGGCCGGATTGAAGAAAGAGTCGGATTGAAAAAGACATGCAGAAAAAACGGTTTGCCGACGAACGGCAACTTTCTGCGTTCGCCGACGGGGGAAAGAGCGGACACGGGGAAAAACTCCTTCCGTCAGGCTCCTGCGTCGCCTGCCACCTCCCCCAAAGGTGGAGGTTTTAAGTTGTTGCCATTTGGATAAAATAAACGTCTTTCGCTTTTCCGCATGGTTGTTGCTTTACCTCCTCCTTGGGGAGGTGTCGCGCACGCTTGCAGTTACTTCAAGCCTCGCCCTCGGGGAGAGGTGGCAGGCGAACCTGTGAGCCTGACGGAGAGGGTTGTTGAAATAAAACCACAGGTTTAACCCTCTCCGTCTTGTCGCTTCGCTCCAATCCACCTCTCCCAGAGGGCGAGGCAAAGTAACAAACAAACGGAAGCCTCATCCGGCCGCTCCGCGGCCACCTTCCCCCAAGGGGAAGGCTTCAAGCAACTATTCGTTGGTAATAAATTGTTTCTGCTTTCTTCCCGCTGTCCGCAAACTCCGTGAGCCTTCTCCCATCGGAGAAGGTGTCAGACAGAGAGGCGGGGAAGCCTCGATTGTCTGACGGATGAGGCTTTCCAATGGGCAGTTTCTTCAAGGCTCCCCCTCGGGGAAGAGCTTATGCTGCAAGCAGCAGGAGAGGGCGGTTGAATATTTCGCTTATATAACCCTCTCCGTCTTGTCGCTTCGCTCCAATCCACCTCTCCCCAAGGGCGAGGCGAAGTAACAGGCAAGCGGAAGCCTCATCCGTCACCTACGGTGACACCTTCCCCCAAGGGGAAGGCTTCAAGTTACAACACATTGGAAAAAACGCATTTCGCTGATTTCCCACTGTTTGCGAACATTATGAGCCTTCCCCTTGGGGGAATGGTGGCAAAGTCGCAAGCGACTTATGGATGAGGCTTGCCGATTGTCTGTTTTCTCGTTTCGCCCGCAGGGGCAGGAGCAAACTTTCTGCCCCGCTTTCAAAGGTCCGTTTTTACATGATTCCGCAAACTTTTTTAAGTTTTTGAAAAAGGGAAAAGGGTGCGGGAAAGGGGAGAAAACTTTTTCCAAAAAGTTTTCTCCCCTTTCCCGCGGTCTTATCCTTTGTCTTATCCTTTGTCTTATCCTTACTGTTCGCCAAGAACGCGGCGTTTCATTTCGTTGTAGGCGTCCTCAACGCCGCCCATATCGCGGCGGAAACGGTCCTTATCCAGCTTTTCGCCGGTTTTCGCGTCCCAGAAGCGGCAGGTGTCGGGCGAGATCTCGTCCGCAAGGACGATGCGGCCGTCGGACGTTTTGCCGAACTCGAGCTTGAAATCCACAAGCGTTACGCCGATCCCCTTGAAGTAGGCTTTGAGAATGTCGTTGACGCGGAACGCAAGCGACTTGACCAGCTCGATCTCCTCGCGCGTGGCAAGACGGAGCGCAATGGCGTGGTAGGCGTTGAGAAGCGGGTCGTGCAGGTCGTCGTTCTTGTAGGAGAACTCAATGGTGGGAGAATCGAACACAATCCCCTCTTCCACGCCGTATCGCTGGGCGAAATGCCCCGCGGAGATGTTGCGGATGATCACTTCCAGCGGGAGAATGGTCACTTTGCGCACCACGGTCTCACGGTCGGAAAGCTCCTCGACGTAGTGCGTTGGAACGCCCTCTTTTTCGAGCAGCTGCATCAGGAAATTGGACATGCGGTTGTTGATAACGCCTTTGCCGCCGATGGTGCCTTTTTTCAGGCCGTCGAGCGCGGTGGCGTCGTCCTTGTAGGAAACGATGACATAATCGGGATTTTCGGTGGCGAACACCTTTTTGGCTTTTCCCTCGTAGAGTTGAACCGTTTTTTGCATCATAAACCCTCCGTTTGGCAATTTGCGCGCGGCGCGCGATATGGATATATAAAGTATACCATATTTTTTGCACGCGGTCAAGCGGTCGGGGCAAAATTCCCGCTGGTGGTTCCCATAAAAAAACCGACCGTTTCGCCGCGTTTTTTATCCAAAATTCGGAAAGACGCCCCATCGCGCGGAAAAGTTCGGGCGCGGGACGGCTTTTTTCGCTTTTTTCCGGCTCCGCGGCTTGACATTTCCCGCCGGACAGAGTATAATAAATCCAGAAAGAACCGAAAGGAGACGTTTATGATCCGAAAACAACTTGCGGAAGAGGCGTTGAGCATTGCAATTTCCACCGGCGCCGACTTTGCGGAACTTTACGCCGAAAACACGCGGAACAACAGCGTTTCGCTGATGGACGGCAAAATTGAGCGCGTCGGGGACAACCTGCTCTCCGGCGCGGGCATCCGCGCGTTCCTCGGCGTCAAAACCGTTTACGCGTCCACTTCCGACCTCTCGCGCGAGGGGCTGCTCAAATGCGCCGCCGCGGTGGCCGCGGCCGCGGGAGACCTGAAACACACCGCCGCCGTCCGCCTGCGGGAGCGCATATTCCCGAACGTTCACCCCGCCCGCCGCATTCCCACCGATGCGGACGCGAAAGAGCGCGCCGACCTGCTCCGCGAGGGGTGCTTTGCCGCCAAGGAATACGACGAGACCATTTCGCAGGTGTCGGGATCGCTGATGGGCGTGGACCACACCATTCTGATCGCCAACACCGAGGGGCTTTACGCCACCGACCGCCATATCCGCACGCGGATCGCCATTCGCGCGGTCGCGGCGCGCGGCGGCGAGAATCAGGACGGGTTTTACGGCCCCGGGCGCGGCATGGGCATGGAAATGTTTGAAACCATCCGGCCCGCCGACGTGGGTCGGGAAGCCGCGCGGCAGGCGGTGGTCAACCTGAACGCCGGCTACTGCCCCGCGGGCGTGATGACCGTGGCCATTGAAAACGGGTTCGGCGGCGTGATCTTCCACGAGGCGTGCGGGCATTCGCTCGAAGCCTCGTCGGTGTCCATCGGAGCCTCGCAAATGGCCGGAAAACTCGGACAGAAGATTGCGAACGAAAAAGTGACCGCCATTGACGACGGCACCATTCCGAACGCGTGGGGCTCGGTCAACATTGACGACGAGGGCACCCCCACGCAGCGCAACGTGCTGATTGAGAACGGCATTCTGAAAAACTATATGATCGACCGCTTGGGTTCCCGCCGCATGGGAATGCCCACAACAGGAAGCGGGCGGCGTCAGGACTACACCTTTGAAGCCACCTCGCGCATGACCAACACCTTCATTGCCAACGGCCCCGACCGCAACGAGGATATCATTGCCTCGATGGAATACGGGCTTTATTGCAAGAACATGGGCGGCGGGTCGGTCAACCCCCTGACCGGCGCGTTCAACTTCGCCGTGAACGAGGGGTACCTCGTCCGGAACGGCAAGATCTGCGAGGCCGTGCGCGGCGCGTCGCTCGTCGGCACCGGCTCCGAGATCCTTATGAACATTGACATGGTGGGGCAGAACCTCGATTGCGGCACCGGCATGTGCGGCGCGGCGAGCGGCAGCATTCCCACCAACGTTGGCCAACCGCTGATCCGCGTTTCCACCATTACGGTGGGCGGCCGCTGATCCCGAAAGGAGCGCAGACATGAATTTTGAAACCATGAAACAGGCGTTGGTGGCCGCCGCGGAACGCGCGGGACTGACCGACTATGAAATTTACCGCGAAACCGAAGAACAGGTGAGCGTGGAAACGCTGAAAAACGAGGTCAGCGCGTTCTCTTCGGGCGTCAGCGGCGGCGTTTGCTTCCGCTGCATCGTAAACGGAAAAATGGGCGCGGCCTCGGGCGAACTGTTAACGGAAGAAGCCATGGAAGAGCTGGTGGCCCGCGCCGTTGCGAACGCCGCGGTGATCGACAGCGAGGACGTCCCCGAAATTTTCGCGGGGTCGCCGTCCTACGCCAAGCCGACCGCGCCCGCGCCGACCCCCGCCGACCCCGCCGAAATGAAGCGCGTTGCGCTGGCGCTGCAATCCGCAACCTACGCCGCCTGCAACAAAGTGGGCGACGGCACGCAATCGGGAACGGTTTCCACCGTTCGGGAAATCTCGCTGTTCAATTCCAAGGGGCTTTCGCTCTCCAACCGCGTGGGAATCACAGGCGCGTGGGTCTATGCCGCCGTTCGGGACGGCGAAGAAGCGCGCGACGCCTACCGCTCCCGCCGCGGGCTGGACGAAGCCGCCCTTGCCGGCCTGCCCCGCGAGGCGGTGGACCGCGCGCTCGCGCAACTCGGCGCGGCCGCGGTGAAGTCCGGCAAATACAACGTGGTGTTTGACGGCGAACAGTTCCGCGAATTTCTGGGAACGTTCTCCTCAGTCTTTTCGGCCAAAGCCGCGCAAATGGGGCTTTCCCTGCTCGCGGGCAAAGAGGGCGAGCAGATCGCCGCGCCGATCGTGAACCTGACCGACGACCCGATGCGCGAAGGAGCCGCCATGCAGACCCCGTTTGACGGCGAGGGCGTTGCCACTTCGCGCAAATACGTGGTGGAAAACGGCGTTCTGAAAACCCTGCTCTACGACCTGACCGCCGCCAAAAAAGCCGGCGTTGCTTCCACGGGGAACGGCCGCCGCGGCGGGTATGCGTCCTCGGTTTCCATCTACCCCTACCATTTCGGCCTTTCGGCCGGAACCGACTCGCTCGACGACCTGCTGGCCGCGGCGGGCGAGGGCATTTATATTACCGCGTGCAAGGGCTTCCACGCGGGAGCGAGCGAGGTTACGGGCGATTTTTCCATTGAAAGCGAAGGGTTCCGCATTCGCGGCGGGAAGCGCGCCGAGCCGATCCGCTCGTTCACAGTCGCGGGCAACTTCTTTGACCTGCTGAAAAACATTTCCCGCATCGGCAACACGGTTTGCTGGTCGCCCCTCGGCGGGTTTACCTGCTTCGGCTCGCCGGATATTCTCGTTCCCGACATGAGCATTGCCGGCGAGGCGTAACGTTTTCATATGGAATCCGACATTACGAAACCTACTCGCCGCTCCGGCCCCGAGCTTTTGCGGGTCGTTGCCATGCTTCTGATCGTTTTTCACCATTTCGCGGTTCACGGCGGATTTGCGTTCGCCCCCGACAGCCTTTCCCCAAACCGCCTTTGGCTCCAATTCATTGAAATGGGCGGGAAGGTCGGCGTCAATGCGTTCATTCTGATCTCGGGGTACTTTTCGGTGTCCTCGCGGGGTGTGCGCGTTGGAAAACTGCTGCGCCTCTGGCTGCAAATGTTTTTCTATTCCGTTTTGCTGTTCGCAATTTTTGCAATCGCCGGAAAAACCGCGCTTTCGTGGGAAACCGTCCGGAATGCGCTCTTCCCCGTAATTTGGGAAGAGTGGTGGTTTGCAAGCGCCTATTTGGTCCTTTGCCTGTTTTCCCCGTTTTTCAACCTGCTTGCGCGGCAGTTGAGCCGGAACGCCTACCGCTGCCTGCTCGGCCTTTCGCTGACGCTTTGGTGCCTGATTCCGACTTTCTTCCAAATGCCCATGCAGTTCAGCGCGCTCGCGTGGTTCGCAACCCTCTATTTTACGGCGGGTTATTTCCGCCTGCACGTGCCAACCGAAAAGATCCGTTCGTCGGTTTGCCTCGGCGCGGCGTGCGGTCTGGCCGCGCTTCATTACCTGTTTGTGGTCGCGCGGGACGCATACGTTCATTTTCACCCGACCTCGACCGTGTTCCCCACCGAGTTTTACGCCATGCAGACGCTCCCGACGTTCCTGATTTCCCTGCTCCTGTTCCTCGGATTTCTGACCGCGAAAATTCCGCAAAACAGAGCGATCAACTTTGCGGCCTCGGCCATGTTCGGCGTTTACCTGATCCACGATCACCCGTCGGTCCGCGCGTTTCTCTGGACGGACCTGTTCCGGAACGCTTCCTATGCCGAAAGCCCCGCCCTGATCCCCTATTCCGTCGGCGTTTGCCTTGCGGTGTTCGCGGTTTGCGGCGCGGCGGAACTGCTCCGCATTTACGGGTTGGAAATTCACTACCGGAAGGCCGTGGCGCGGTTTGCGGCGTTTCTCGAAGCGAAAATTCCGTGGTTGGCCAACCCCGCGGGCGAGGCGTGAACGCGCGCTTTCCCTGTTTCTCAATGTGTTTGGCGCGGCGGTGCGACCGCCGCCGAAAATGGGAGGAATCTGAATTTGAATGCGGTTAACAGTATCATTTTTGCCTTGGAGTGCATCGCCGTAATCTCGTTCTCAGTGTCGGGAACGGTCGTTGCCATCGGAAAACGCGCGGACGTTTTCGGCGCGGTGATTTTTTCGTTCATCACCACGTTCGGCGGCGGGCTGATCCGCGATCTGATCATCGGCAACCATCCGCCGCTCTTGTTCGTATCCCGCGAATACGCGATCCTCGCGGCCATCTGCTTTGCCGTTTCGCTAACGGTGTTCCTGATTTCGTTCGCGGGCAACATTGCCGACCGGCTTTCGCAAAACCTTCATAATTTGTTGCTGGAAGGAACGGACATGCTCGGGCTGGCGCTTTTCTGCATTCTGGGTGTGGATTCGGCAATGGCCTCGGCTCCCGAAATTCAAAACAACGTTGCCCTGCTTGTTTTTTGCGGCTGCATTACGGGCGTTGGCGGCGGCATTCTTCGCGACGTTTTTTCGGCGCAAATCCCCTTGCTGTTCCGAAAACACGTCTACATCATCCCTGCGCTTCTCGGAACCGCCTGCTATGTCCTGCTCCTGCCGCATACCGAACGGCTGATTGCCATTTTGGTTTCGGTCTCCATCATCCTGATTTTGCGGACGCTCGCCATCCGCTTCCATTGGAACCTGCCGACGCCGCTGGAAAACAACCGGAAATAAAACCATGGGACTGCGAGCGGCGGTAACTTGAAGGCTCCCCCTTTGGGAAAGGCTTCAAGTAACTGTCCATTAGGAAATACCGCATTTCGCTTTCTTTCCGCTATCCGCGAACGTCGTGAGCCTTGCGGATAGCGGGAAGAAAGCGGAAATGGAGGATGTAAAACTCCTTCCGTCGCGCCCGCAAGCGTGCGCGCCACCTCCCCCAAAGGTGGAGGTAAAAGTAGTTGGCAAGCGGAAAGAATAACCGATGTTTATTTCTTTCAATGGGAAGTAACTTGAAACCTCCCTCTCGATGGGAAAGGCTGCAAGCAGCCGGACCGCGAGCGGGAGCGAGCGGTGGAAGGAGTTTCCAACGATTGGTTTCTTTAAGGCTCCCCCTCGGGGGGAGCTGGCACGCGTTAGCGTGACGGAGAGGGCTATTGAAGGTATTTGCCCCTCTCACTCGCTTCGCGAGAACTCATAATCGGCTTTGCCGATTTTCCCGAGGGGGGAGCCTTTATGTAACTGCCCGTTGGAAAGTCTCATCCGTCAGACAATCGAGGCTTGCCCGCCTCTCTGTCTGACACCTTCCCCCAAGGGGAAGGCTTGGGATGTTCACGGACAGTGGAAAAATAGCAAAAAGGGTTATTTCCAACGGATTGTTACTTGAAGCCTTCCCCTTGGGGGAAGGTGCCGAGCCTGCGAGGTGGATGAGGCTTCCGCCAGTTTGTCACTTCGCCTCGCCCTTGGGGAGAGGTGGCAGGCGAACTTGTGAGCCTGACGAAGAGGGTTATACAACACTCAACAGCCCTCTCACTCGCTTCGCGAGAGCTCATAATCGGCTTTGCCGATTTTCCCGAGGGAGAGCCTTGAAGGAACTGCCATTTGAACAGGGGTCCCGAGGGGGAGCCTTGGAATAAATGCCGCTTGGAAAGTCTCATCCATAAGCCACTTGCGGCTTTGGCACCATTCCCCCGCGGGCGGCGCGAATCTCCAAAAAACAACGGGGAAGAAACTTTGGCGGTTTCTTCCCCGTTGCTTTGCGCTTATTTATATTTGCGCTTTCTTGCGGCTTCGGATTTCTTCTTGCGCTTCACGCTCGGCTTCTCGTAATGCTCTCTCTTGCGGAGTTCCGCGAGAACACCGGAACGGGCGGTTGCACGCTTGAAGCGACGAAGTGCGCTGTCCAAGGACTCGCCTTCCTTCACTCGGATTTCTGCCATTTTTATCCCCCCCTTCGCGGTGCCGAAAAACAAGTTTCGCGCGTCGCGGTCGGCGCGTTGAAAACTTACCTTGCCATTATACACGATTTTTCCCGTTCTGTCAAGAGGTTTCCGCAAATTTTTGAAAAAACAGGAACCATTCGCCCGCGTTTTCGGTTGGTCAAACGTCACAAAAAACTTTTTTCCGAAAAAAGGGCTTTACTTTTTCCGCGCTTTGGTGTATAATGAAAACCGCCCGAAAAATCCGCGCCGAAAGAAAGGAATCTCCGATGAAAACCGAAATCTTCTCCAAAACCGGAAACCGCTTCAAAGCCAACCTGCATTGCCACACCGTGTTCTCGGACGGCGTCAAAACCCCCGAAGAAATTAAAAAAATTTACCGCTCCCAAGGCTATTCGATTGTGGCGTTCAGCGACCACAACGTTCTGGTGGACCACAGCGAACTGAACGACGACCGCTTCCTCGCTTTGCTCGCCACCGAATACAACGTGACCAAAGGAACCGACGGCCGCGGCCCGTTCCGCCCCTGCTACCACATCAACTTTTATCCGCGCCGCGCGCACATGGATCGCCTGCCCGCGTTCGACCCCTCTTACATCCGCGGCAAATCCATGGAGCGGATGCGCGCCGAGCAGAAGTACATCGGCTCGCCCGACTACAAACGGTCCTACGAAAACGTTCAGGAAATGCTCGACATTTTCCGCGAAAACGATTTTATCGCCATGCTCAACCACCCAACGTGGTCGGGGCAGACGGCGGCCGACTACCTTGACCTTGATTCGTTCTTTGCCGTGGAGCTTTACAACCACGGGTGCTACACCGAGGGCTACCAAGAGGTCAACGACCACCTTTGGGACGAACTGCTCTGGGCGGGCAAGCGCGTGTTCGGAACGGCGACCGACGACAACCACAACCTCTACCCCGAGGGCACGCCCGCTTGGGATTCCTGCGGGGGTTTTACCGTGATCCAAGCCGACGAACTGACGCAGGAAGCCGTGACTGCCGCGCTGGAAGCGGGCAGGTTTTACGCTTCGCGCGGGCCGCTGTTTGAATCCATCGCGCTGGAAAACGACATTCTGACGGTGGAGACCTCGCCGGTTGCGAAAATTTCGCTCAACACGGGCAGCCGCCGCGCGCGCGTGGCCTACCCCGAGAGCGGAAAGACGACGATTACCGCGGCGACGTTCGACCTTTCCGCGCTCCCCCATTCCTACGTCCGCCTGACGATTGAGGACGAGCGCGGGTTGCAGGCATGGTCGCAACCGATTTGGGACTACACGGGCAAGCGCGATTGACCGCGCGACAAAAATTACCGACAAAAACTGCCGACGAAAACTGCCGACGGGCAACGGAGAAACGCTCCGTTGCCCGTTGTTTTTCAGCCTTTGTTCGTTTTGTACTTCGGCGTAATGCCCTCGGCTTCGTAATCCGGCTCGATGTAGGGCTTGCGCGTGAAGAAGCAGACGATCTTTTTCACGATCTCGCGGCGGCGGGTGCCTTTGGGCAGCAGCCGGCCGAATTTGCCGCGGCGGCGTTGTTCCTCGGTTTGTTCTTTCTTCCGCGGAACGGCGCGGCCGGCAATATCGCTCGCGTAATCGCGCATCCGTTGGGTCAGAAACGCCTCGTAGTAGGGCGTTTTGCGGAAATACCGCCAGAAGATTTCCGCGTATTCCTGCGCGGGGTTCCACCAAGGCTTTTCATTGCCCGCATAGTGGATGATGTGGAAATTCTTTTTGGCCGCCATGTACTTTTGGTAGGCTTCGTGCGGCGCAAAGCTGTTGAACCACCCGCGGTAGGACTCCACGGGGTCGCCGTAAAAGTTCCATTCGTACCCAACGTCGTAGATCCTGCCCTCGCAAAGGATGTTCAAAAGGTCCTGATCCTGAAACATGAACGCGCCCTGCTGCGCCAGATCGAGCAGAAAACGCGAGGTAAAGTCCGCGCGGAACTGCTTGGTGTTCATAATCAGAACGCCGGCGTTGAAGAAGTTTTTGCAATCCTTGCAGCCGAACTGTTTGTAATATTTCATCATTTTGCGGTCGCCGCCGTTCAGGTTGCCCTGATGGCCGATGTCCCGCGCCGCGCCGAGGTAGCAATCGCCGATGTCGACGGCATAGAGCTTTGCAACGTCGTCCAGAACGATCAGGTCGCCGTCCAGATACAGCACCTTGTCGTAAACGTCGAATACCTCGGGAATCACCAGCCGGTAGTAGGTCTCCATGCTGATGTTGGGACGCTCGAACAGGTGGTATTGGTCGAACAGCGCGCCAACGTCGTAGAACCGCACCGAAACGTTCGGAAAATCGGCAACGGTTGCCTGCAAGCGCGATTTGGCGGTTGCCGAAAAATCCTTGCCGAGAACAATCAGGTCGTAATGATTCTCGGGCGAGGCGTGCTCCGCCAGAGAGAGGATGGCCGAGGAGCAGAACTGCGCGTAATACTCGTTGCAGGCGAAAATAACGGGAATGTTGTTCTCGGAAAACGCCGGCTGGAAACGCGGCTGAATCTGCGTATGCGAGAAATAGACCATTTCCCGCGCGCCGATGCGGAAGCCGCCTTTTTCTTTGAGGTGCGTCAGGAAAATGCCGAACATCCGCTCGCCGAGGTGCCCCTGCGTGCGGTAGGCTTCCACGCTGTATTCCGAGGTGTCCTTCCGGCGGTCGAACTCCTCGAGAACCGTGAACAAAAACTCGCAATACGCGCGGAACAGCTCCTTTTTCAGCACGAACACGTTGCAAAGATAGCAGGTGGAGCCGGCAAGATATTTGCTTGCGGCCGCGTAGTAGTCCGGCGTGCGCTCCCGAATGATCTCCAACATCAGGTCCAGATCCTCAATATGGAGCTTGGGAGCGATTTCGTACTGCTCGTAGACCGACTTGATTCCCACTTTTTTCAGATCGACGGGGGTGGGCGTTAAAACGTCGTACTCCGAAACGATCCTGCGGACCCGATCCTCGTCCAGCACGCCGATCTCCCGCAGGGCGCGGTCGGTCAGGTAGTCGAATTTGACGTTGCCCCACGCGTCGGCCCCGAATTCCCGATCGGCAAACGAGAGCATGCGGCGGTAATGGATGAAGCCGTAGTAGTCGGCGTCCACATTTTTCCAAGCCCAATATTGGGTGGTCAGCTCGCAGTAGCAGGGGTTCTTTTCGGAGATGTTCTCACCCTCGCAATCGGGTTGCAGGGTGTGCGTTTGCTCGCGGAAGGCGCCGCCGCGCACCGCCTCGAAAACGCCGTTGCGGAGAACATGGTTGTTGCTTCCCACCGTATGGGTGGCAAAAATTCTGACATTCGGTTGATCTGCCGTTTTTTCGCTTGTCATTGGTTTGTTTCCCCTTTTTTTGCTTTTTGCGGCTTGCTCTCATCCTCTGTTTGCGGTTGCTCCGGTCGGCTCTGCATTTTATTCAGTTTCCGTTTGCATGTACGGTAATCGCAACGTTTGAGCGTATCATAATACCAAGTGAATTTCTCAACGTTCAATGCGCGGATCACGGTTTCGTCCGATTCGTCGAAGAGCGCGCGCATTTCATCGAATATCCGACGGAACGACCGGTTGGTGGTGGCGTTGGAATGGTGGAACATTCCATCGCGGAGCAAGTATGCCAAAAACGTTGCGGAAATCGCATCATAACAGCCCTTTTCTTTGAGATACGCTTTCATTTCGCGCGCGTTCTGCAAAAAGTCGTATTTGAAAGAATCGTTCTGCTTTTCCTTGTCCGTTATAGACTGTCCTGCGTTTTTGCGGTAATAGTAGTAGCTTTCTTTTACTACCACAACCGTTTTTGCCGCGGCCAAGCTTTTGTATGAAAACACGTGATCTTCAAAAATTCGTCTGACGGGAAACTGAATGTTATTTTCGATCAACAACGAGCGGCGATACACTTTGTCCCAACACCCGAGGCAGGAGAACACTTCGGGATGTTCCAGAGGAGAAAACGCGCCGAGCAGACTCATGCGGTAGAAGCCAAGCATGTTTCGATAAACCCATGTTTGCCTCGTTTTTTGGTCAAAAATATAGGGGTTTGTGATCGCAATATCCGCATCGGTTTCCTGTAAGACTTTTACCATGTCTCCGAACATGTTCGGCTCCACAAAATCGTCCGCATCCACAAAACCGATATAGTCCCCTTTGGCAATGGAAATGCCGTAGTTTCTGGCATAACCGTTTCCGTGGTTCTCCTGATCGACGATCACGAGGTTTTCGTGCGTTTCGGCGTACTCGCGCAGGATGGCGGGCGAGGAATCGGGAGAGCCGTCGTTGACGCAGATCACCTCATAGTCGTCGATCGTTTGCGCGAACACGCTGTCGAGGCATTGGCGCAGAAAACGCTCGACGTTATAAACCGGAACAATAATGGAAAGTTTCATAAATATCTCCTTTAAGGATCAATAAAAAACCGAAAAATTACAACCGGAGCAGCCGCTGGACCCATTTTGCGAATCGGTAGAGGAACCGCGGGCAATGCGCTTTGCAGAACAGCACAAACCTGCTCTTTCCCGTTTTCTTCTTCTTTTTGCCCCCAGCCGCGCCGCAGAGCCGCGCAAACAGTTCTTCATAAAACGGCGTTTCCTTGGCGGCTTCCCAAAAATAGGGCGCCAGATCGCATTCCGCCGTGTTCCACGGTTTTTGATAGCCCGCGTAATGAACGATGGACGGGTCCCGCCGCGCCGCGTGGTAGGCCTCGCGAAGTGCGTGGGGCGCGGCCTCAATCAGAACGGGAACGCGATAGCGGTCGCAATCGATCAAAGTGTTCCAGCGAACGTCCAGATACCGCACGTTGCCGCCGCAATAGCGGTTGAGGATGTCCTGATCGCCGTAGCGGTAAGGCTCCGCGGCAAACGTGAGCCACTCCTCGGTGCTGTGCGCGGCTTGGAGCAATTTGGTGTTCAGCAGGAGAACGCCCGCCTGAAAATAGGCGTAGGGGTCGTCCATTTTCAGGACTTCCCGCACGTACCGTTCGGTTCGCGGGTCAGTGGCGATCTGCCCTTGCATATCGGGATCGGGAGCCGCCGCCAGCCACGCGCCGGCAAGGTCGGTATCGTACAGCCCCGCAAGGTCGCGGCGGCAGATCAGGTCGCAATCGAGGTAAAGCACCTTTTCGTAATCGGGCAGGATCTCGGGGATCAAGAACCGATAGTAGGTCTCGATGCTGATGTGTTCTTTCGGCCGCAGGCGGAACCGCTCGGTGATGGCCGCGGTGTTATAGAACCGCAGGCTGACGTTCGGAAAATCCCGCACGGTTTCGCGCATCCACCGCTGATGTTCGGGCGCGATTTCCCGATGCAGAACGACCACATCGTAGTTTCGGTTCGGATCGGACGCGCGGACAGCCGAACGGATGGCCACGGCGCAAACCGCCGCAAACCCGTCGTTTGCCGCAAACACCAGCGGAACGGCGTTTTCCTTCGGAAATGCCGCGCGCAGGACCTCGGGCTTGCCCGAGACCGGCCGCTCGAACAGCACGGTTTGCAGCTCGCGCACACGCAAAGCGGGGTCGTGCTCCCTGCGGTAGGTCAGCCAGATGCCGAACAACCGCTCGGCAAGGTGCCCCGGGGTGCGCAGGCTCTGCTTGGAATAATGCGACATTTCCAACCGCGCGTCAGCCGCCCCGAGAACGCGGAACAGCCATTCGCTGTACGCGTGGAACAGCTCTTTTTTCATAACGAACAGGTTGCAGAAATATCCTTTTTTGCCCGCGAGATACCGCTCGGCCGTTTCCCGATATTCGGGGGCGACCTCGGAGATGGCTTCGAGCATGCTGTCCAGATCCCGTTCGTAAAGCGCGTCCGCTTTCGCGTAATGATCGCGCAGGCTCCGGCAGCGTATCGGCATTTTGGAAACGTCCACCGCCGCGGAAGCAACGATGTCGTAATCGGAAACCGCGGCCGCAACGCGCTCGTCGGTCAGGCCGTACCGTTCAATCGCTTCCCCGTCGATGCGGTCGGCCAGAATGTTGCCGCAAAGGTCGGTTTTGTATTTGACCCCCGAAAAGTTGAGATGGCGGCGGTAGTGGCACAGGCCGTAATAGTCCGCTTCCGCGTTCTTCCAAGCCCAATACTGAACGGTCAGCTCGGAATAGGACGGTTGTTTTTCGGAGATGTTCTCGCCCGTGTCGTCCCCCGCGGCGCCCGAGAGAGGCGATTGGTCGTAGACCGCGCCGCAGCGGATGGGAACGAACACATTGCCGGACGGGGACGCCGAGTTGACGTCGATGCGGTCGGAAACGAAAATTTTAACTTCCAAGGTTCTCTCCCCTTTCTCCGTAACGGTCGATCCCTGCCCCGCGGAGCGCGCGTCTCGCCCGTTTCCCCAGCCGCAGACGCGCGAAGAACCCGCGGACGCGGCTGCCGCACGGCAGCAGGAAATTCAGCAGTTTTTTGAACGCCGTAGTACGGTGGGCGGCGTCGTTGTAACAGGTAAAATGCACCCGCGGCAGGTTTTTCACGCGCATTCCGCCGTTGCTTTCCTGCTCGGTAAGCCAAACGCCGAACAACCGCTCGGCAAGGTAGCCCTCGGTCCGCGCTCCGGCCTGCGGCCGCTCCCCACGGAACGCTTCCAGAACGGGAAACAGCCATTCGCAGTACGCGCGGAACAGGTCGCTCCGCATGATGTAGATATTTCCGTAATACTCGCGCCGCCCCCCGAGGTACCGCTCGGCGGCGTCGGTGTAGGCGGGGCGCGTTTCGCAGAGGACGCGCACGGCCGTTTGCAGGTCGCGGACGTCGTGGTTCGGGTAGGCCGCGTACCGCTCCCAAACGGTCAGCCCCGTGTATTCCGCGCGCGGGGCGATAATGTCCGCCTCGGCGAGGATCGGCCGCCAGACCGCGGCGGTATAGGCCGCGGGGTCGGGGCGTTCGGCCGTCCGGTAGGGTCGCTTGCCCCGCTTCGGCGCGGGGTCGAGATACCGCCGGAAATGGAAGAACCCGACAAAATCGGGCAACTCCGTGTTCTTCAACACCCAATACTGCGCCCGCAGTTCGGACCAATCGCGCCGCGCCGCAATGTTCTCCCCGTCCGTCCGCTCCGCGTTGATCGGGCGGAGCAGGTCGGTTTCGGGCAGGTCAAGCGGCAGATGGCAGATCGTGTAGAGCCTTGCTGTTTCACGCGCCGGCATAAGCATTGCAGACCTCTTCGGCCCCCCCGATCATGCGGACCTTTCCGCCGTCCAGCCAAAGCACGCGGCCGCACATTTCGCGGATCTGATCCAGATTGTGCGAAACGAACAGCACCGTGGTGCCGCCGCTCATCAGCTCGGTCATGCGCCGCCGGCTCTTCTCCTGAAACGAGGCGTCGCCCACCGACAGGATCTCATCCACAATCAGAATTTCGGGATTGACCACCGACGCCACCGAAAACGCGAGCCGCGCCAGCATGCCCGAAGAATAGTTGCGGATGGGCGTTTCAATAAAGGCGCCCAGCTCGGAGAACGCCACAATCTCCTCGTAGCGGTCCTTCAAGAACGGCTCGCTGTACCCTAAAATCGCGCCGTTGAGGAAGATGTTCTCCCGACCCGTCAGGTCCATATCGAACCCCGAGCCGAGTTCCAGCATGGGAACCACGTTGCCGCGGCTCACGGCGCTCCCCTTGGTGGGTTTGAGAATCCCCGAAATAATTTTGAGCAGGGTGCTTTTCCCCGCGCCGTTGTGGCCGATCAGGCCGAACGTTTCCCCCTTTTGCACCGAGAAAGAGACGTTTTCGAGCGCGGTGAACTCCTCGAATTTCAGTTTCCCGCGCAGGGCGCGCGTTACAAACTCTTTGAGGGAAAGCACTTTGTCGGCGTTCATGTGGAACCGCATGGTAACGTCGCGGACCTCGATCATGGTTTCGGTTTCCATTGCGTCCCCCCTTATACGTAGAGCAGGAAACGGTCCTGCGTTTTGCGGAATATGAACGACCCGACCAACAGCATGCCCGCGGCAAACAGGAAACAGACGACGTATGCCTTCGGCTCGGGAGAGATCCCTTCCAGAATGCAGACGCGGGCGTTTTTGATGAAATGGAACAGCGGATTGACCCGCAGGATGATGCGGAACCGCTCGGGAATGATGCTGTCGGGGTAGAAGATCGGCGTTCCGTACATCCAGATCATGCTCAACACGTTCCAGAGGAACTGCGTATCGCGGAAAAAGACCATGGAAGCCGAAAGCAGCATGCCAAGCCCCAAGCTGAACACGATCAGGCATACCCAGAAATAGAGCGAGAGGATTGCGGCTTGGGTGAAGCGCACGCCCGTAAAGAGCGAAACGATGATGAGAGGAATTAAGGAAATGCCGAGGTTGATGGTGGACGACATCAGCCGCGTGAGCGGGTAGATGTACTTGGGAACATACACCTTTGTGATCAGCGCGGCGTTTCCCGTTACCGAGGTCAGGCACATGCCGCAGGCCTCGGAGAAGAAGTTGAACGAAACGATGCCGATTAACAGGTACGCGGGATAAAACCGGATGTCGGATTTGAAGATGGTAGAGAACACGAAATACTGCACCACCATCATTAAAAGCGGGTTGAGGAAGCTCCAGAGAACGCCCAGCACCGACCGCTTGTATTTGGTTTTGAAATCCCGCGCCACCAGCTGGCGGATCAGGAACCGATACTTCTGCATGGCGGAAACGGTTTTAACGAAGAATCCCGTTTTTCCGCGCGCGTTCCGCAGATACACCGCAAGGAAATACAGCGCGAGCAAAAGCGCGCCGCCCGCCGCGAAATACCAATAGTGCATGCCCGACCAGATGTAGTCCTCGCCGCTCGCCGAAAAGAACAGGGTCGCGTCGTCGGGCCGGAGATTCAGCACGGTCTCGTCGCCGCCGCGCTTGGCGGCAAGGATCACCGAAACGCACTTGCCTTCCTCGGAGTCGGCCGAAACGCGGAGCAACATGGGAACATTGTAAAGATCTTCCCGCGCCTCGCCGAGCGAGAGAGACAGAACCTCGCCCTCGGCAATGGCGGCCGCATCAAAAGTCTCCCGCGCCAGCGTCTCGCCCGTGTCGGCGCGCAGCCATTCCATCAACACCGTTCCCTCGTTGGTATCGCGCACGCCGGTTGCAAACTTGACCGAAACCGACTCGAACCGTTGAATGGGGGCGAAAAAAGACTGCTCAACGGTCACGCCGTCGGTCAGCTCCGCGTATTGAATCACTTGTTCGGGCATGGCAATGTTTCCGCGCGAATTGCGGAACCGCAACTGATGCCCCGCGAGAAAATAGAAGGCGACAACCGCAAGGACGTAAACGCCCATAACGATTGCGATGATCTTCCGCAAGGTACTTCCTTTCATAACCGCTCCGTGCTTTTCGTTTCCTTTATTTGCCTTGGCATGTGGTCTTTCCGGCCGCCGGTCTTACCCGATTTCGGCTCCCGCCGCGTCGAGCGCGGCGCGGATCACCTTGTCCATATCGAAATACCGGTACAGGCCGAGCCGGCCGCCGAAGATTACGTCCGGTCTTGTTTTCGCCCGCTCGCGGTACCGCTCGTAGAGCGCGTTGTTCTTCTCGTTGTTCACGGGATAGTACGGCTCCGCGCCAACGCTCCACTCCGCCGAATACTCGCGGCTGATCACCGTTTTGGGCTGCGTTCCGAACTCGAAATGCTTATGCTCGATGATGCGCGTATAAGGAACGTCCGCCGCGGTGTAGTTGACCACCGCGTTCCCTTGGTAGTTTTCGCAGTCCAGCGCCTCGGTCTCGAACCGCACCGAGCGGTATTCGAGCGCGCCGAAGCAGTAGCCGAAAAATTCGTCGATCTGCCCCGTGTAAACCGTTTTTTTCGCAATCTCCGGCTCTTTGGCGATCAGCTCGGCATAATCCACGCCCAGCCGCACGTCCGCGCCCGCCAGCAGTTTTTCCGCAATGGCGGTGTAGCCCCCCATGGGAATGCCCTGATAGCGGTCGTTGAAATAGTTGTTGTCGTAGCGGAAGCGCAGCGGCAGCCGCTTGATGATGAACGCGGGCAGCTCATGGCAGGGGCGGCCCCATTGCTTTTCCGTGTAGCCCTTGATCAGCTTTTCGTAAACGTCGCGCCCCACCAATTTCAGCGCCTGCTCTTCGAGGTTCCGCGGCTCGCCGATGCCGAGATCCGCGATTTGCTCCGCAATGATCCTCTGCGCCTCGGCGGGGGTGCGGATCCCCCACATTTTGCTGAACGTGTTCATGTTGAACGGCAGGTTGTAAAGCTCGTCCCCATACACCGCAACGGGCGAGTTGACGTAGTTGTTGAACTCCGCGAAACGGTTGACGTACTCCCAGACTTCGCGGTCCGAGGTGTGGAAGATGTGCGCGCCGTATTCGTGGACCTGTATGCCTTCCACCTCTTTGGTGTAGATGTTCCCCGCAATGTGGTTTCTCCTGTCGATCACAAGGCACCTTTTCCCGCGCGCCGCCATTTCATGCGCGAACACCGCGCCGAACAGCCCCGCGCCAACGATCAGATAATCGTACATACCCGCTCTCCGTCCCCTTTCCGCTCCGCCGGAACGCAGGCTCCGGCAGAATGATATTCCTATTATACTACTTTTTTCGGATTTTGTCAAGATACAACCGCAAAACAGGGGAAAGGGGCGGGGTTCTCCCGTTTCCCGCGTCCGCTCGTTTCGGGGAAAGAAATTGAGGGAACCCCCGCTTTCTCGCGAGAAAGCGGGGGTTCCCTCAAATTCAGACCCTTTATTTCACTCCCGTGTGGCCGAAGCCGCCGGAGCCGCGCTCGGTTTGGGAAAGGGACTCGGCAAGGAGAAACTCGGCATGAAGAACGGGCAGGAAGAACATTTGCGCAATACGGTCGCCGCGCGCAACGGTAAACGGTTCGTCGCCGTGGTTGATCAGGCCGACGCAGATCTCGCCGCGGTAGTCCGAATCGATTACGCCGATGCCGTTGGAAAGCGAAACGCCCTTTTTTGTGCCGAGGCCGCTCCGGCCCGCGAGAACGGCCACCACGCCGTCGGTCTCGGGGGCAATGGCAAGCCCCGTTGGAATCAGGGCGCGGCCGCCCGCAGGAATGGTGACGGTTTCGCCCTCTTCCAGCGCGGCGCGCAGATCGACCGCCGCGGAGCCGGCGGTTGCGTATTCGGGCGCGGACATTCCGCGCGTCAGTTTCAATTTTACTTTCATTCCGATTCTTCCTTTCGATAAAACGGTTTTTCTTTTGTTTGCCGTTGGCGGAAGCCTTGCCCTTGGGGCGGCGGGCGGTTTACCGCCGCCCGCGGTCGAGGATTAACGGCGACACGGCATAGAAAATCAGGCTGATCATGGCCATGGCGACCGCCGCGATATACACCGCCGCCGTGAGCGAGAAGAAGATGCCCACCACCGCGATGATTCCAATGGGCGGCACCAGCCCGAAATAGATGAACAGCACCGAAATGGCCTGCTTGGCTTGCGGCGCAATGGACGTTGGCAGCACCAGATCGAGGAACAGCAGCACTTGGCTGACGTAAAAATCCAATACCGCGGCGAGCAGGTAAACCCCGACGGCCGTTGCGACCGACGCCCGCAGAAACACCGCCGAAACCGCCAGCGCGGGAAGCAGGTCGAGCGCGCAGTTCACCGTTCCGCCGAGCGACGACCAGAGAACCTTGGCATAAGCGGACGCGGGAACCGTTGTGAAATAGGTTTTCTCCATGTCCGTGGAGAGCGGGTTGCCGAGCGCGCGGAAGAACACCAGCACGCAAAGCCCCAGCCCCGCGATAAGGAAATTCCGCGCGTCCGCAACGAACACCAGAAACGCCGAGAGCAGAACCGCCAGCGCAAGATAAAACAGCGACGTTTTCGTGAACACCTTCAAAATTCCGAAGCGGAAGCGGTTATAAAGCGACTTGGTAAAGAACATTTGCGCGCCGCTTCCCCAAAGCCCGTCGCGCCGCAAGCGGTCGCCTCGGTCTTTCTTCCGCCGTCTCGCGGCCATTCCGGCGCGCGCCGCCGCCATTCTCTCCTCGCGCTCCTGCGAGCCTGCCATCGCGTCCTCGTAGAAGTCGGCCTTGATCTGCCATACGGCGAACGTGATTGCCGCGATGCCCGCGACCAGCAGCCCGAGGCAGGCAAACGACAGCCCGAGCTTCCCCGCCATGGAGAACGCCACCATGCCTTTGATCCACCCCACAACGGGGATCCAATTTGCATAGCCGCCGTTGAAGAACGCGTTCGCGGCCTCAAACAGCCCGCGCCCCGACATGCTCTTATAAAGGTAGAACGACCCGCCCACAAGCGCGATCACCGCCACCACGAACGGCGTGATATACCGTTTGAGCTTCGTATGCGTGGACGTGACCGTGTACACCAGCACGCTGATCAGCTGGGAATACACAATGGTAAAGATCCACGCCGCAACCAAAAACAGCGCGGTTGCCATGCTCAACCCGACGTTGGCCACCAGATTCGGGATCTGAAACCCGAGGTACACGCCCGCGAAAATCAGCAAGAAAATTTGCGACATCAGCCGGAAGAGCAGCACCGATTGCGGCTTCATGGGCGCCGAGAACAGCAGGTTGACGTCCGCCATCAGGAAGATCTGCGACCCGCTCTTATCCGCCCGCCACACGTAAAACAGGAACATGGCGAGCACAATTCCCGTAATCGCAAGCCCCATGATTCCGCTCGCGTTCTCCCGAACGAACGAAAGCCCGCTTTCTTCCTCGTAGTTCTCGCCGAAGCCCTCTTCGGTCGTCGTTTCTTCCTGCGCGGCCTCGGGGTCGTCCCCCGCGCCGTATGCGTCGCCGATCAGCGCGGCTCCCACGCCGATCAGGATTCCGAGCGCAAAACTCGCGACGATTACGATTGCCACCCAAGAGCGGAACAGCTTTTTGATCTGGTTGACGAACGAATGCGCCGCGTAATAGAGGTAAAGTCTCATGCGTCGGCCCCCGCTTCCCCGTCGTCCGCGGGCGTGAGTTTCTCCGGCGTTTCCTCGGTAATCTCAAAGAACATCTGTTCCAGCGTTTCCCCGCGCGCTTCGATTTCCGCGTGGGTGACGTTGGCTCGGACGACCCCTTTCTGCATGATAACGGCGCGGTCCCAAAGGTTCTCCACGCTGTCGATCATGTGGGTGCTGACGAGAATGGCGCACCCCTCGCTCCGAAGCTCGGTCAGCATGGCTTTCAGCTCCTTGATGGCGTGCGGGTCCAGCCCGATCATGGGTTCGTCGAGCAAAAGGATTTTCGGCCGCGGCAAAAGCCCCAAGCAAATGTTGAGTTTCTGCTGCATGCCCTTGGAAAGCTCGTCTCCGTATTTTTTCTTTTTGTCGGTCAGTTCAAAACGGTCGAACAAATCGTCGATACGCGCTTTGTAATCGGTCAGTTTATACGCTCGCGCCAAAAACTCCATATGCTCCGAAACGGTCAGGTTCGGGTAGAGCGACGGCAGCTCGGGAATATAGCCGAGCAGTCTCTTGGCTTCCACGGTCTTGTTGGGGTAGCCGTCCACCGTAACCTCTCCATCATATTTGAGAAACCCGATGATGGATTTCATCGCGGTGCTTTTCCCCGCCCCGTTCGGCCCCAGCAAAACGGTAATCGCGCCCTCTTCCAGCGCAAAGCTTACATGGTCGCATGCAAGGTTCTTTCCGTACTTCTTGGTCAGGTCTTTTACGATCAACATACAAAATACTCCTTTTTTAAGGTCAAGAGATTGTTTTTAAGGTCGCGCTTTTTCGAGATAAAAGAACATTTCCTGCGGAAATGCCCAAAAAGCTTTCACGCAGATGTGGTCTTGCGCATAGGGGTGTTTGCGGAATTTTTTTGGAAAGGACTCCTTCCACCACTCGCTTCGCTCGCGGTCCCCCTCCCCCAACGGTGGAGGTGGCGCGCACGCTTGCGGGCGTGACGGAAGGAGTTTTTCATCCCGTTTCCACTTTCTTCCCGCTGTCCGCAAACATCCCGAGCCTTCCCCTTGGGGGAATGACGCCAAAGCCGCAAGCGGCTTACGGATGAGGCTTCCGCTTGTTTGTCACCTCGCCTCGCCCTTGGGGAGAGGTGGCAGGCGACGCAGGAGCCTGACGGAGAGGGTTATATAACATAACAATCAACCGCCCTCTCACTCGCTCCGCGAGAGCTCCCCCCGAGGGGGAGCCTTGAAGCAACTGCCCGTTGGAAAGCCTCATCCGTCAGACAATCGAGGCTTGCCCGCCTCTCTGTCTGCCACCTTCTCCGATGGGAGAAGGCTTATGATGTTTGCGGATAGTGGGGAGAATGGCATAATTGGCTCTTTCCAGCGGAATGTTACTTGAAGCCTTCCCCAGCGGGGAAGGTGCCGAGCTTGCGAGGCGGATGAGGAGAGCAAGTTTTATCAGACAAAAGTTATTGTTTGTAAATCATAAAGTAACAGCAATAGATCAATAGCAGAAACATGGGAAGAAAAGCTCAATGTTTCTCTCCTCATTCGTCACCTGCGGTGACACCTTCCCCGCTGGGGAAGGCTCAAGCAACTGCCGACAAATGGCAGGAACAGGAGGAGAAAAGCCTCATATTTCTCTCCTCATCCATAAGTCGCTTGCGACTTTGACACCATTCCCCGCTGGGGGTTGGCTCAAAGTTACAACCGACAAACGGTAGGCATAGGGGAAGGAAAACACATTCATTTCCGATTTCTTCCCACTGTCCGCGAACATCTTTTTTTCGCGTTTGCTTTTCGGGGAGAGGGAGAGGCTTGGAGAGGGGGAGACCCCTTTTCGCGAAAAGGGGTCTCCCCCTCTCCAAGGTCTTTCTTCCTTAATAATCTTCCACCACGGAGAGGCACTCGCGCTCGGGGGTGAACACCTCGTTGAGCAGGCTCTCGCACTCCTCTTTCGTAACCGACGACAAAAGGTCGGGATAGGAGAACAGGTCCAGCCCTTCCAGCGCGAACGAAAGCAGGTTGTTGCAAATTTCCTCGGTGGAATCGTAGGCGCGGATCTGGTCGGCGATCAGGCCGCGCTTGGAGCGGCGGAAATCGTCCTCGGAAATGCCGTTTTCGCGCACCTGTGCGAGATATTCGGCACATTCGCGGCGCACGGCGCGGGGGTCGTTGCTCTCGCCGCAAATGCTGTGGAACGCGAAGCTGTCGGTTCCCGAATACCCATGCGAATAGGACGTTGTGAGCAGCCCGCGCTCGAACAGGCGGTTGAAAAACACCGACGAGCGGGAGAACAGCACATCCGAAAGCAGGGACATCGCGGCGTCGCGGCGCAGGCGCGCCATGGCGTCCGGCGGCAGGACGGGGTCCTTGACGGCAAGATAAAAAATCGGTTTGGAGACCGGCATCCGCGCCGAAATTTCGGAGCGCGCGGCGGTTTCCGGCTCGCAAATCGGGGCGCGGATGATCGCGCGGGGCGCGGGCGACGCGGGCAGGATCCGATCCGCCGCCGCGGTCACGGTTTCGGGCGCGACGTCTCCGCTGACGCAGAGGATCATGTTGGACGGTTGGTAGAAAACGCGATAGCATTCATACAGCAGGTCGGCCGTGATGTTTGCGATCGACCCCTCGCTCCCGCAGATGTTCCGGCGGACGGGATGCGAATGGTACAGCCCTTCGAGCAGGTTCTGGAAGCAACGGTCGAACGGCGCGTCGCGGTACATGCGGATCTCTTCTGCAATGATTCCCCGCTCTTTCGCAACCGTTTCGGGCGTGAAATAGGGGGTAAAGACGAACCGCAGAAGCTCTTCGAGCGATTCGCCGAACCGCTCGGCCGTGCTGAACAGGTAGGCGGTGCGGTTATAATCGGTGTAGGCGTTGGCATCCGCGCCGAGCGCGGTAAAGCGCAGGAGCGAATCGCTGCCGTCGGGGTTATCGAACAGTTTGTGTTCCAGAAAATGCGCAACGCCGTCCGGAACGGTTACAAAATCGGGGCGGTCGGCGGTCCGGAACGAAACGTCGAGGGAGCCGTAGGCCGTGGCGAGAACGGCGTAGGCCACCGTTGTCCGCTTCGGGAAAACATAGATGCGCAAGCCGCTCGGATGTTCGATTTTCCAATAGCGTTCCCGCAGGAGCGCGGATTCAAATTTCGTCGCTATCATCGATCGTCTCCTCGGGCGCGGTCCCGCGCAGAAAATAAACGGTGTTCAGCGAAAGACGGCGCGCGGCGGCAATCACATCCCCGCGCGTCAGCGCGGCGAAGCGTTGGCGGCATTCGGCCGGCGTTTCGGCCACGCCGGCCATGGCGCGGCCCGCCCAGAACGATTCGAGCGACGCAGGCCGGTCGCCGAGCTGCCGGTAGGCTCCGCAGAGCGATTGTCTGGCGGCTTCCAGCTCGTCGTTGCCGAACCGCCCCTCGCAAAGGGCGGCAACCTGACCGAGGATTTCGGCCTCGGCAATTTCACGGTTTTTCGCCGACAGGCTGCACGAAACGAACAGCGCGCCGCGGAACGCGTCGTACCCCGCCGAAATCGAATAGCAAAGGCTCAATTTTTCGCGCACGTTGCGGAACAGGAGCGACGACGGCGACATTCCGAGCAGTTCGGTCATCAGTGCGGCGGCCGCCCATTCGGGATGGCCCACCGTGACCCCGCCCGTCCGGTAGCCCAGCACGAGATGGCTCTGACCCACGGGGAGCTCCTCTTCGACCCTTCTTGTTTTATCGGCTTTTTCAATAACAGGTCGGTCGGAAAGCCCCAAAACGGGAACGGCGTTCCGGTTTTCCGCGCGGTCAAACACGCGTCCGATCGTGCCGGCAATTTTTTCGGGGTTGTCGCCGCCCACATAAAAGCATTCGGGAACCACGGTCTGTTTCCAGCAGTTCCAATAGCGGGTCAGCTGCTCCGCCGTAACGCGCTCCACCTCTTCCTCGGTTCCGTAGAGCGGGATTCCCGCGGGCGTTCCCTCGTAAAAGATCCGCCTTGCCTGCGCGGCGGCGTACTGCGCGGGGACGTTCCGCAATGCCCGTATTTCGTCGCGTTGGAGCGTTTTTTCGCTTTCCACGCAGGCTTTCCGCAGCAAGCCGCGGTCGTCGAGCAGAGGGTGGTATAAAATCTGGTCAAGGATTTCCGTCAGCCCCTCGGGCAGGTTCACCGGCTCGGGGAGATAGGAGCCGTCGAGCAGATCCATTCCGAACCCGAGGATCAGCCGGTCTCCGCGATACGCGCACTGCACCCAAAGCGCCGAGCCGTAAAGATCGTCCAACCGCCGGTTGATGTCGGCCAGCGCGGGATACCGCTCGGTTCCCCGCCGCAGCACGGACAGCATCAGCGGCGCCATAACCGCGTTCTCCCGCGTGATGGGCAGGACGGTGGAAAAGGTGAGCTGCCCCGCCTTGAAGCGGTCGGTCCGGATGGCGCGCAGCGTCCCGCGGCTCCCGCAGGGGTATTCGCGCGGCCGTTCCTCTTCCGCTATGGGTTTTGTGGTTTCGCCTGACGCGCTGTTTGCCATTCTGTTTCCTCGGTTCGTTGGTTTTGCGGTCTGCCCCGTTTCCGCAAACCGTTGTCCATTATATATCATACACCATTTCCCCGTTTTTTTCAATGTCTTTTTGAAAAATTTTGCAACAATCGGGTTTTTCTGCGTTCGCTTCTCTACGGAAGAGGCAAAAACGCTTTCCAGCCGAAGCGAACAACCCCGCTTTCGCAAGCGGCGAAAAAAGTGTGTAAAACTCCTTCCGTCGCGCCCGCAAGCGTGCGCGCCACTTCCCCCGATGGAGGAGGTAAAAGAAGTTGGCAAACGGAAAGGACAAACAATTTTTATTTTTTTCAATGGGAACTAACTTGAAACCTCCTCCTTGGGGGAGGGGGACCGCCGCAGGCGGTGGAAGGAGTTTCCGATGGGAAGTCCCTTCAAGGCTCCCCCTCGGGGGGAGCTCCCGAGCAAGGGGAGCTCCCGAGCAAAGCGAGGGTGAGAGGGTTGTTGCGCGCCTATGCTTTACATGCCCTCTCCGGCTGCTTGCAGCCTGACCTCGTAATCGGCTTGTCGATTTTCCCGAGGGCGAGGCAAGGTGACAAACAAACGGAAGCCTCATCCGGCCGCTTCACGGCCACCTTCCCCCAAGGGGAAGGCTTCAAGCAACTTTCCGTTGGGAATAAATCATTTCCGCTTTCTTCCCGCTGTTCGCAAACATTATGAGCCTTCTCCCATCGGAGAAGGTGGCAGACAGAGAGGCGGTCAAGCCTCGATTGTCTGACGGATGAGGCTTTCCAACGGAAAGTTACAAAAAGGCTCCCCCTCGGGGGGAGCTCCCGAGCAAAGCGAGGGTGAGAGGGTAAAAAATTGCGATTACTGCAAAAGCCCTCTCCGTCAGGCTCACAGGTTCGCCTGCCACCTCTCCCCAAGGGCGAGGCAAGGTAACAGACAGTTGGAAGCCTCATCCGGCCGCTTCACGGCCACCTTCCCCCAAGGGGAAGGCTTCAAGTAACTTTTCATTGGAAACTCCTTCCGCCACGCCCGCAAGCGTGCGCGACACCTCCCCCGATGGAGGAGGTAAAAGTAGTTGACAATCGGAAAGAATAAACGATGTTTACTTCTTCCAATGGGAACGAACTTGAAACCTACACTCATGGCAAAACCGGCACAGCCGGTTTATTGAGGGGGACCGTGAGCGAGAGCGAACGGTGGAAGGAGTTAACCCCTTTCATCACGCACGCAAACAGCGAAGAAGAGACCGCGGGTTATTTTGCCGCGATTTTTTCGTTTTTGCCCTGTTTTTGAATCAATGATGTACCGTTTGCGGCGGCAAAACGGCGGCGATGCCCCGCCGCCGAGAAAAAGTCGACGGGGGTGTAAAAAAGTCCGTGACTTTTTTACACCCCCTGATGTCGGTTCGGGGAAACGGCGTTTTCCGCTTTTCAGAACACAATGGTTTTCAGCCGGCTGATGGCAACGCGGCAGATGTCGCCGTCGAGGCAATGGAGCGTTACGGAAGAACAGTGGTTATAGAAAATGCCGGAAGAACCGTTGGTAAAGGTCACGGTCAGTTTGTCGCGCAGGCGCAGACGCTGGTGGTCGATGTTGACGTATTGGACGAAAAGCGGGTTGAGCGAGGCTTCCATGCCGTCCTCGGTATAGCAGGGGATGTCCTTATCCACAATCACGCCTTTGCAGAACTCGCGGCCGCCGCTATACAGGCGGGCGCAATGCAGAACGCGGGCGGGATCCAGCGGTTCGCTCTCCTTATCGGCGTTTTTCACGGCCGCGCGGATCGCGCCCACGAGCTTGGTTGCGGGCGTTAGCACAATGCCTTCCATTTCGGGGGGCAGATCCAGCACGCAATCCGGCTCCGCAAACACCACGATGCCCGTAATGTAGCGGTCAAGGTCGTAGAACGCTTTCATTTCGGAAATGAAATGCTTGGTGTTGGCAACGGGGCTTTTCAGGTCCTTGTGCGTTCCGTTCGGCTTGTCTTGGCAAAAATGGTCGTCAACCGCGGAAATGCGGCCTTTCCAATTCTTGATTTCAAGAACCACGGGAACGCCCTTCTGGATCACCAAAAAGTCCTTTTCAAGGTACCCGTCGCCCCACGGGACCACCACGTTGCGGATTACGCACTCGAAGTTTTCGCGCAGGAGACGGTAGATCGCTTCCTCTCCGCGCGCGCCGAAGGACTTTCCCTCGTCCTGTTCGGGGAGCGGGAGCGCGGTCAAGCGGCGACGAACGCGCCGGAAAAATGATTCTGCCACGGGAAATTCCTCCTTTTCGGGTTGATCTGATTTTCGGATGGGTCTATTTATATCTTACCACATTTTGCGCGCGATTGCAAGACCCAATTTGCATTTTGTTCGTTCCCGCGGGGCGAAACGGAAAGACCCGTCACACGGACGGGTCCTGATCGGGGTCTTTTTCGGGGTTTCCCTTTTCCTCGGGGGTTTTGGGCTCCTTGGCCGGCTTTGCTTCCTTGGGCGCGCGGGGTTCTTTTTTCGCCTTGCGGCGCGGGCGACGCCCGATTCCCGACCAGAACAGGATGATGGCCTGACTTGGAATGCCGAGCAGATAGATCATCCAGATCTGGATTGCGAACTCGTTCAACGCCGTTAAATGAACGGAAGCCAACACCGTCCACAGCAGGAGCGAAATGGCGATGTAGTTGATTTTGGCGTTGAACCAGACCGAATTGAACACCAGCCAGACCACCGCCGAAACGGGAACGGCGTACAGAAAAATCAACCATTTTGCGCCGAACGGGCTTTCCGCCGACGTTACCACCACAAACGCAAAGGTTGCCACCAGCCAGACCAGCAGAATGCTGATGCCCATGATCAGCGCGTGCTTATGGCGGCGGTGCGAGGGCGGCAGGGGGACCGACGCGGGGTCGTCGCGGTGCGAGGTCAGGAGATAATCCACCGTAACGCCGAACAGATCGGCGATCCGTTTGAGGATCAGCACGTCGGGGATCGACTCCGCGCGCTCCCATTTGGAAACGGCCTTATCGGTATAGCTCAACGCGTCGGCAAGGTCCTGCTGGGTCATCCCGCTTTTCTTGCGCAGGTCGGTAATGTTGCCCGCAATCGCGGCCTTGACCGTATCGTTTCCGTTTTCCATCGGCGGTTCTCCTTTGCTTAAAATTCATCATCCATTATTGTACCACAATTGCTCCGATTTGTCAAGACAATAAAAAAGCAAAAAACCCGAAAAAGCGGAAAGGCTTCGGGAAACGGGGCGTTTTTGGGGCGGACCTTTTTTCGGTGGAAAAAAAGTCCGCCCTTTTCAGTTTTTTCGTTTTTCAGACGCGGAACATCATGTCGCCGTAAGAGGGGAACGGCCAGCGGTCGGCGGCAGTCAGCGTTTCGGCCTCGTCCACGGCCGCGCGCAGGTCGGCCATAATCGAAAGGATCTTGGTTGCGTAGCGTTCGGCGCGCGCGCGGGCGTCCGCAATGCGGGAAGCCGATTCCTCGGCTTTCTTCAACCGCGCCGCAAGATCGTAGGCGCGGAGATTCAGCGTGGAAAGGCGGCTGATCAGGTCAATTTCGAGGATCGGCTCGGCCGAGGGGCAAGCGTCCCGACGGGCGGAGACCGACTCCGAAAGCTCGCGCGTGTAGGCCGTTATGGCGGGAACATAGGAGCGGACAACCATTTGGTGCATGGTCAGCGCCTCGATGTTGACCACCTTGGCATAGTTCTCGAAGAAGATCTCTTCGCGGGAGCGCATTTCGGTTTCGGACATTACCCCGAACGAGGAGAACAGCTCCACGTTTTTGGGCAAAAGGAACATTTTGTAGGCGTCCACGGCGTTTTTCAGCGCCGCAAGGCCGCGCTCGGCGGCTTCCTTGCGCCATTCGGGGGAATAGGCGTTGCCGCCGAAAAGGATGCGGCGGTGCGCCGTAAACGCATCCTTAATCACTTTCGCAATCGCTTTTTCGCGCTCGGGAGCGGCCTCGATTTCGTCGGCAAACGCGCGGAACGAGGCGGCAACGGCGGTGTTGAGCACCGTGTTGGGCAGGGCGATGTTCTGCGAGGCCCCCGGCATGCGGAACTCGAATTTATTGCCCGTAAAGGCGAACGGAGAGGTGCGGTTGCGGTCGGTGGTGTCCTTGCGGAACGGCGGGATGGTGGGAATGCCGAGGTTCACCATGGTGCGCGCCGCGCCGTGGTAAACCGTTCCGTCCACAATCGAATCGATCACGCCTTGCAGCTCCTCGCCCACGAAAATGGAAACAATCGAGGGGGGCGCCTCTCCCGCGCCGAGGCGGTAGTCGTTCCCCACGTATGCGACCGACGCGCGCAGCAGCTCCTGATAGTCGTCCACGGCCTTGACGATCGCGGCGAGGATCAGCAGGAACTGCGCGTTCTCGGCGGGCGTTTTCCCGGGGTCGAGCAGATTTTTGCCGCCCGCGGTGAGCGACCAATTGTTGTGCTTGCCGCTCCCGTTTACGCCGGCATACGGCTTTTCATGGAGCAGGCACACCAGCCCATGCCGCTCGGCGATGCGCTTCATGTAGTCCATTACGAGCAGGTTCTGGTCCACGGTGATGTTCGCCGTTGCGTAAATGGAAGCAAGCTCGTGCTGCGCGGGCGCGACCTCGTTGTGCTTGGTCTTGGCATTGATGCCGAGTTTCCAGAGCGCCTCGTCAAGGTCGGACATGTACGCCGCAATGCGGGTTTTGAGCGGGCCGAAGTAGTGGTCTTCCAGCTCCTGCCCTTTCGGGGCGGGCGCGCCGAAGAGCGTATGCCCCGCGTAGAGCAGGTCGGGGCGGCGGTCGTACATCTCTTTGTCGATCATAAAGTATTCCTGCTCGGCTCCAACGGTCACGTCCACGTGTTCGGTCGTCGTATCGCCGAACAGGCGGAGAATGCGGAGCGCCTGCGTGTTGATGGCGTCCATGGAGCGGAGCAGCGGGGTTTTGGTGTCAAGGGCTTCGCCGGTGTAGGAGCAGAACGCGGTGGGAATATAGAGCGTTCCCCCCTTGACAAAGGCATAGGAACCCGAATCCCACGCCGTGTAGCCGCGCGCTTCAAACGTTGCGCGCAGACCGCCCGACGGGAACGACGACGCGTCGGATTCGCCGCGCACCAGCTCCTTGCCCGAAAACTCCATTACCACGCGGCAGGGGCCGACGGGCGAGATGAACGCGTCGTGCTTTTCGGCGGTCATGCCGGTCAGGGGCTGGAACCAATGGGTGTAATGGGTCGCGCCTTTTTCCACGGCCCAATCCTTCATTGCGTTGGCGACCACATCGGCAATGCCGGGGTCAATGGGTTTGCCCGCCGAGGCGGTGCGGGAAAGCGACTTATAAACGTCTTTCGGCAGGCGTTCGCGCATTACATCGTCGTTAAAGACCATGCAGCCGAACAGTTCGGGAATGTTTTTCGACATAGGCAGGCTCCTCGCGCGGCGCGGACCGCGTCCGCATTCGCGTCTTTTGGATTTCGGCGGCCGACCGGCGGATTCCGGCCCAGCCAAAAATAGATAAAATAATGATACCATTATATTGCAAAAACCGCGGTTTGTCAAGTCCCCGCACGGATTTTTTGAGAAAATTGCGGTTGTGTTCCGATGGAAAGCGAAAACAAGCGAGAAAACTCCTTCCGTCGCGCCCGCAAGCGACTTATGGATGAGGCTTCCGATTGTTTGTTACTTTGCCTCGCCCTCGGGGATGAGGTCAGGCTGCAAGCAGCCGGAGAGGGATCAAAAGCCCTCTCACTCGCTTCGCGAGAGCTCCCCCCGAGGGGGAGCCTTACAGTAACTGCCCATTGGAAAGCCTCATCCGGCCGCTCCGCGGCCATCTTCCCCCAAGGGGAAGGCTTCAAGGAACTTTTCATTGGGAACTCCTTTTGGCGCGGCGGCCGCGGGGCGAAAATTTGCAAAATATCAAAAAAATGTAAAAAAACTCTTGACAAAGCGGGAAAACTATGGTATAATGCCTGTACCTCTGCAAGAGGGCTTTTTCTTTGCGCACGGGAAAACGAACGGGAACCGTTCCGCTCCAACGCGAATCCGCAAGGGCGCGATCCGCGGGAACGCGGGCGGAATGCCGCCGGACGCCGAACGCGCGCGGGAAAAAGACCGGCGACGCGCCAACCCCGAACCAAACGGGAGTCCGCCGGTCTTTTGCCGAGGGAGGTACACAAATCAAATTTACAGGAGGTGCCGCCAAATGGCCAATGATGCACGCGTCAAAATTACGCTCGCATGCACGGAGTGCAAGCAGAGAAATTACGACACAAAAAAGAACAAGAAAAATGACCCTGACCGATTGGAACTCATGAAGTATTGCAAGTTCTGCCGCAAGCATACGCTTCATAAAGAGACCAAGTAAGCGGAGGAACGAGCATGAAGAATTGGAATGATTGGAGCATTACGACCAAAGTATGGTCGATCGTCGCCGCGGTTGCGGTGGTGGCTGCCATCGTCCTCTGCATTGTGTTCCGCAAGAAGCTGGCAAAGCTCTTGCGCGTTTACAAAAGCGAGGTCAAAAAAATCGTCTGGCTTCCGTGGCCGCAAACCCGAAAGAGCACGCTGCTTGTGTTGGTGGTTCTCGCCATCAGCGCCGCGGTGATCTGCCTTTTGGATCTCGGGCTTGCGCGCGGATTCCTTGCAATCATCAACCTGTTCGGTTGATCCTCGGGTATTGCGAACATGAGCGATATCAATGAAATGAACGTTGGCGTGAGATGGTATGTGGCGCACACCTACTCCGGCTACGAAAACAAAGTCAAAACGAATCTGGAAAAGATCATCGAAAACCGCGGGCTCGGGCATTTGATTTTCGATATCCGCATTCCCACCGAAACCGTGATTGAAAAGAACGGCGACGAGGAAAAACAGGTGGAAACCAAAATTTTCCCCTGCTACGTGTATATCAAAATGATTATGAACGAAGAAAGCTGGCATGCCGTTCGGAACATTACGGGCGTTACCGGCTTCGTCGGCCCCGGGTCGAGACCCACGCCCCTTTCGGACGAAGAGGTGGAAGCCCTCTCCATTGAACAGGCGCCGCAGGTGAAGATTTCGTTTGCCGTGGGCGACACGGTGGACATCATCAGCGGTTTGTTCGAGGGTATGAGCGGCATGGTGCAGTCCATTTCGGACGACCAGAAAACCGTTACCGTGTTGGTAAAACGCGGCGTGCGGAACATGCCTGTGGAACTCGAATTGAGCGCGGTAAAACTCGCGTCGGTCTGATCAGGTCCGGACGCATTTCCCCGACGGAACGGTTCCGTCAACAAACGTGGGAGGAAGAAAAATTTGCAATTCTTCCGCCAAAAACCACATGGAGGTTAAAGAAACTGCTATGGCAAAGAAAATTTTAGGTTATATCAAATTGCAGCTTCCCGCTGGGAAAGCTACCCCGCAGCCGCCCGTCGGCCCCGCTTTGGGTCAGTACGGCGTTGCGATCCCCGTATTTACGAAAGAGTTCAACGAACGCACGAAGAACGACATCGGGCTGATCATTCCCGTTGTGATTACGGTTTATGCCGACCGTTCGTTCACGTTCATTACCAAAACCCCGCCCGCTCCCGTTCTGATTAAAAAGGCCTGCGGCATTGAAACGGCTTCCGATAAGCCCAACAAAACCAAGGTTGCAAAGCTGACCAAAGAGCAGGTAAAGAAGATTGCCGAAACCAAGATGCCCGACCTGAACGCCGCGTCTTTGGAAGCGGCCATGAGCATGATCGCCGGTACCGCCCGCTCCATGGGCATTACCGTTGAGGACTGAAAGGGGGATTTGAGCAATGGCAAAATTCGGTAAAAAATATGCAGACAGCGCAAAACTGTTCGAGAAATCCAAGCAATACGATCCCGCCGAGGCAATGGCTCTCGTTTGCCAGACGTCCAAAGCGAAATTCGACGAAACCATTGAAGTTCACGTCCGTTTGGGCGTTGACTCCCGCCATGCCGACCAACAGGTCCGCGGCGCGGTGGTGCTTCCCAACGGAACGGGCAAAACCGTCCGCACCCTTGTTTTCGCGAAAGGCGACAACGTTCAGAAGGCTCTCGATGCGGGCGCCGATTATGTCGGCGGCGCGGAGTACGCCGAAAAGATTTCCAAAGAGAACTGGTTCGAGTTCGACGTGGTGATCGCGTCTCCGGACATGATGGCCGTGATCGGCCGCCTCGGTAAGGTCCTCGGCCCCAAGGGCTTAATGCCGTCTCCCAAAGCCGGCACCGTGACCCCCGACGTGGCGCGCGCCGTTACCGAAGCGAAAGCCGGTAAAATCGAATACCGTCTCGATAAAACCAACATCATCCACTGCCCCATCGGCAAAGCGTCGTTCGGCGAAGCGAAGCTGAAAGAAAACTTCGATACGCTCCTTGGCGCCATCGTCAAAGCGAAGCCCGCTTCCGCAAAAGGGCAGTATATCAAGAGCTGCGTTGTCGCGTCCACCATGGGTCCCGGCATCAAAGTCAACCAAGCCAAGCTCGGCTGATCGCCCGCTCTTCAAATTCAATCCCTTCCGGCGCTTTTCCTTCTTGGAAAAGCGCCTTTTTTTGAAGGTCAAGAGACTGTTAAGGTCGTCCTTTTCTCGCGAGAAAAGGACCAAAAGAGCTTTCGCTCAGTTATAGTCTTATCCATAGGGGGTGTTTGCTATGTTTTGAGCCTTCCCCTTGGGGGAAGGTGGCTGCGTAGCAGCCGGATGAGGCCACCGCTTGCCTGTCTCTTCGCCTCGCCCGCGGGGATGAGGTCAGGCTGCAAGCAGCCGGAGAGGGTTATCGCGATAACCGCTATTTTTTACCTCAAAACTTTTTCCGTCAACACGGGGTTGACAAGCGAAATAGAATATGGTATAATTATATAATAAGCGCGCGAGGGACAGGGCGCACGGCGTCCGGTCTCCCCTTCGCGCCGTTCGGTTCCGGCGCAAAAAAGCCCGCCTTGCGCGGGGGAGAGCAGGAAAACATGTCAACTGTCAGAAGCATGACCGGCTTCGGCCGCGCGCAGGAAACGCGCAACGGCAAGGAAATTACCGTGGAAGTCAAGTCGGTCAACGGTCGGTTTTTCGATTGCAACGTTCGCATCGGGCGCGCATACGCGTGCTTGGAAGACCGCGTAAAGCCCTATTTGCAAAGCCGCGGAATCTCGCGCGGGAAAGTGGACGTCACTATTTCCGTGAACCGTACGGACGGTTCCGGCGCCGAGGTCTCTCTTGACGCCGCCTACCTCGAAGGCTACCTGCGCGCGCTCCGCCGGATGCGCGACGAATACGGCCTGCGCGACGACATTTCGGTGATGTCCGTTGCGCGGAACGCGGCGTTGTTCGAGGTTTCCGCGCCCGAACCCGACGCGGATGCCGATTGGGCGGACATACGGGAGATTCTTGCCGCGGCGGTTGACGCACATCTCGCTGCGCGGGAGCGCGAGGGCGCAAGCCTTGCCGCCGATCTGCTCCAAAAACTCGCGCTGGTGCGCGGGTATGTGGGAAAAATCGAGGCTCTTTCGGGAGAGAGCGCGGCGCATTACCGCGAACGCCTTGCCGAAAAAGTGCGGGACGCGTTGGCCGACAACCGGATTACGCCCGACGAAAGCCGCCTGCTCACCGAAGTGGCGATTTTCGCCGACCGCGTTGCCGTGGACGAGGAATTGGTTCGGTTGCGAACGCACTTTGACGCCATGGAACACATGCTGAACAGCGGCGAACCCGCAGGGCGGAAGCTCGATTTTCTCTTGCAGGAGATGAACCGCGAGATCAACACCACCGGCTCCAAATGTAACGACGCGGCGATCGCCGCGTTGGTCGTCAACGTCAAGTACGAGCTTGAAAAAATGCGCGAGCAAATTCAGAATCTGGAATAAATCGCCGGAAATCGCAAACAATCAAAGGAAAGCGAAGCCATGAAATTCATTAACGTAGGATTCGGAAACATGGTGTCGGCCGAGCGGGTGGTTGCGCTTGCAAACCCCGATTCCGCCCCCATCAAACGCCTGATTCAGGATTCCAAGGACGACGGCAGGGCCATTGACGTGACCTGCGGCCGCCGCACGCGGTCGGTTATCATCACCGATTCGGATCATGTGATTCTCTCCGCCATTCAAACCGAAACCATCGCCAACCGCCTCGACGACACCGACGACGGCGAAGAAGAGGAAGCCGAGGACGCCGAGGGAGAGGAGTAACCGCCCATGAAGAAAGGCCTTTTGATCGTTGTTTCCGGCCCCGCGGGGAGCGGAAAAGGCACCGTGAACGCCAAGCTGCTCGCGTCGCCCGAGTACGCGTTTTCGGTTTCGGCCACCACGCGGCCGCCCCGCCCGAACGAGGCGAACGGAACGAACTATTGGTTCATTTCGCGCGAGGAGTTCGAGGGGCGCATTGCGCGCGGCGAAATGCTCGAATACACCGAGTATTGCGGCAACTACTACGGAACGCCGAAAAAAGAAGCCGAAGAAGTGCTGGCCTCGGGGCGCAACCTGATCCTCGAAATCGAGGTCGAGGGCGCGATGAACGTCAAAAGGCTGTATCCCGAAGCGGTGCTGATTATGCTGCTTCCGCCGTCGTTCGCGGTTCAGGAAGCAAGGCTGCGCGGCCGCGGCACCGAAACCGAGGAAACGATTCTCGCCCGTCTTTCGCGCACCCGCGAAGAACTGAAATGCCTTTCGTCGTATGATTACATCGTGATCAACCGCGACGGCGGAGCCGACGATTGCGCCGACGACATCCGCGCCATTGTCCGCGCCGAAAAGCGGTCGCTTCGCCGCAATGCCGAAGCGGGCGCGGCCTACTTTGCGGGCGGAAACGAATAACCCATCGCGAACCGCGTTGGTTCCCTTCCCCCAAAGGGAAGGCTTAAAGGCCTCATCCACAAGGCCTTGGCCGTTTCCCCCATTCCCCCATAGGAAAGGCTTTTGCGTTGCAAAATCGCAAGGCTCACGGCGTTCGTGGACAGCGGGAACGGGTATGTAAAACTCCTTCCGTCAGGCTCCTGCGTCGCCTGCCACCGTCTCGCGAATGCCGTGCGCGGCATTTTCGCTCGGTCACGGCGCGCACGCTTGCGGGCGTGACGGAAGGAGTTCTTGTCAAAAATTATCGCAACATCCCCTATGGATAAGACCATATCTGCGTGAAAGCTCTTTTGGTCCTTTTCTCTCGAGAAAAGGACGACCTTAACAGTCTCTTGACCTTCAAGACGACCTTAACAATCTCTTGACCTTATAAAAGGAGTATAGATATGCTGCATCCAACGATTGAAGAATTAACACAGGACAAGTACAACCGCTACGAGCTTGCTTTGGCAACGGCAAAGTGCGCACGGATCGTGACCGACGAATACGTTCACCAACACGAGAACGCGGAGCGGTCGCAAACCGGAAACCGCGAGACCGACCGACCCATTAACCAGATGATCGAGAAGCAACTGCGCGACGAGAAAGCCGTTCGCATTGCCATCGGGCGCATCTATCGGGGCGAGTACGTGATCGACGAGCACGCCGACGACCCGAACTACCAGCCCCCCGAAGCCGCCGAGGAAGCAGCCGAGGAGCCGGCGGGAGAGAAAGCGGAGCCGGCGGCGGAAGGGTCGCCCGAGGCGGCCGCGGCGGAGCCGGCCGAAACGGACGGCGAGCAGGCTTAACGCAAAGCCGTGAACAAAACGCCAACCAAACAACGCTTCCCCATTGCGGGCGTTTGCGTGTTCGGCAACCACTTTTCGGAGGACGGCGTTTACGATTACGCCGTCCCGCCCGAAATGGGAGACGCGGTTTACGCGGGGCGGTTTGTTACCGTTCCGTTCGGCATCCGTAACCGCCCCTGCACGGGAATCGTGCTGGAAGTGCGGGATACGTCGCTGTACAGCGAGCATAAGTTCATCCGTTCGCTTTATCCGGAAATCATTTCCATGGATCCCGAACAGCGCATGCTTTGCGACTACATGCGCGTGCGGGTGCTCTCCGATACCGAGTCGGCCGTCCGCGCAATGATGCCCGTGGCGGCCTTTTCGCGTTTGACCGAGTACGTGTCCCTCAAAGAGGGCGCAACACCCCCCGCACGCCGGCCGATGGAGCTTGACGCGGAACTGTTCGCGTTTCTCGGGGAACACGGGGAAACGTCGGTCGCCGTCCTGCGGCAGAAATTCGACATTCGCGCGGAAGCGTCCCTGCGGCGGCTTTCCGCAAGAGGCGCAATTGAAAAACGAACCGTTCTGAACGAGGCCAAAGAGGGCGCGCTCGAACGGAGATGGGAACTGCGCGTGGAGCCGGAAACCGCCAGAACGCTGGCCGAGGGCAAGGAATGCCTCGGCAAAAAGGCGTCCTCGCAGCAGCAAACGCGCGTGCTCGCCGCCATGGTGGAAGAGGGCGCGCCCATGAACACCGCCGAGCTGACCGCGCGGGCAAACGTGAGCGCGGCGGTGCTGAAAACGCTTGAACGGGCGGGCATTGTGGAATGCGTGGAATACCGCACCACGCGCAACCCCTATACCGACATCCCCTTCGAGGGGAGAACGCCGCTCACGCTCAACGACGAGCAAACCGCCGCCGTGCAAACGCTCTCCGACCTGATGGACACGGGAGAGGCGAAAGCCGCCCTGCTCTACGGCGTTACGGGGAGCGGGAAAACCCGAGTGATTACCGCGCTGATCGACCGCATGCTCGACCATGGCCGGTCGGTGATCCTGCTGCTGCCCGAAATCGCGCTGACGCCGCAATCGGTCGCCATTTTCTGCGCGCGGTACGGCGAGCGCGTGGCCGTGATGCATTCGGGCCTTTCGGCGGGCGAACGGTACGATACCTATTGCCGCATCCGGCGCGGAGAGGCCGACGTGGTCATCGGAACGCGGTCGGCCGTGTTCGCGCCCGTGGCAAACCTCGGGGCGATCATCATTGACGAGGAGCAGGAACACACCTATAAATCCGACCGCGACCCGCGCTACCACGCGCGGGAGATCGCGCGCCGCCGCTGCGCCTACCACAAAGCCATGATGATGCTGGCAAGCGCAACGCCGTCGGTCGAATCCATGACCCGCGCGCGGCAGGGCAAGTACGCCGAGATCCGACTGACCAAACGCTACGGGACGGCCGTCCTGCCCGAAACCGAGATCGTGGACCTGCGCGAGGAAGCGCGGAGCGGCAACAACGCCGTTGTCAGCGCGCGCCTCGCGGACGCCATTTCCGAAACGCTCGCCAAAGGCGAGCAGGCCATTCTGTTTCTCAACCGCCGCGGCTATAACCGCACCGTTACCTGCCGCAACTGCGGCGAACCCATCGTTTGCCCCAACTGCTCGGTGGCCATGACCTACCACACCTACCCTTGGAGCTACCAAGAGGGGCAAATGCGCTGCCATTGGTGCGGCACGAGCTTTCCGCTCCCCAAAACCTGCCCCAAATGCGGCGGCGAACATCTGGCGCACATCGGCTACGGCACCCAGCACGCCGAAGAGGAGCTGAACCGCCTCTTCCCCGCCGCGCGCGTTCTGCGGATGGACGCGGACACCACGTCCACCAAGCACGCGTTTGAAACCATGCTCGGCAAGTTCCGCCGCCATGAAGCCGACATTCTGCTCGGAACCCAGATGGTGACGAAAGGCCACGACTTCCCCGACGTTACGCTCGTTGGCGTCCTGCAAGCGGACACGTCGCTCTACATCGACGACTACCGCGCGGGCGAGCAGACTTTCGCCATGCTGACGCAGGTGATCGGGCGAGCGGGTCGGCGCGACCGCCGCGGGCTTGCGATTATTCAGACCATGAGTCCCGACCACGAAATTATCCGCCTTGCCTGCGAACAGGACTACGAGGGCTTCTACCGCCGCGAAATGCAGCTGCGCAAGTTGCTCACCTTCCCGCCGTTCTGCGACATCGCCATGATCACCATGAGCTGCGAATCCGAGGATCTGCTGATCCGCGTGGCGCGGCGGGTAATGGAAGATCTGCCCCCTTTGCGCGAGCAGTTCATGCCGAACGAACCCCTGTTGGTCTACGGGCCGTTCGAAGCGCCCGTTTATCGGGTGGATAACAAATGCCGCATGCGCGTGATCATCAAATGCCGCGTGACCGATACATTGGTTCAGGTGCTCTCCGAGCTGATGGTCCGCGCCGCCGCCGGCACCGAGAAAAAGGTGCATGCCGCCGTGGATTTCAACCCGAACGGGATCTGAAACCATCGCCGCGTTCCCCCGCCCAACGCCGGATTTGCGCGGCGTTGCCCCCCAAAAAAATTCTCCCCCGCCGCTCCGGCGGCATTCCGGAAAGGAGCCGTTATGGCAAAATTACGCATTCTGAAATACGGCGACGACACCCTGCGCAAGGTCTGCCGCCCCGTGGAAACCGTCACTCCCCGCATTCTGACCCTGCTCGACGACATGCTGGAAACCATGCGCGCCGCGGACGGGGTCGGCCTTGCCGCGCCGCAAGTGGGCGTTCTGCGCCGCGTTGTGGTGGTGGAAGTGGAAGCGGGACACCCCATTGAGCTGATCAACCCGAAAATCATCGCCTACGCGGGCGAACAGCGCGAGCAAGAGGGCTGCCTTTCGCTCCCGAACGAATGGGGTACCACCGTTCGTCCCGCGCATGTCACCGTCCGCGCGCTCGACCGCAACGGCAAAGAATTTGAAATTACCGGCAGCGACCTGCTCGCCCGCGCGCTCTGCCACGAAATCGACCACCTCGACGGCAAACTCTTCATCGACCGTTTGGCAAAATAAGGAAAAGAACGTTCGCATTCCGCAATGCGGTTGCTTGGGTGCTTGAATCATTCTTGCCGGAATGGTCCGCCTGTTGCAACTTTGGGCCTTGTGATTTTGCAACGCAAATGCTTTCCTATGGGGGAAATGGGGGAAACGGCCAAAGCCTTGTGAATGAGACCACCGTTTGCCTGTTACCTTGCCTCGCCCCCGGGAAAATCGGCAAGCCGATAACGAGGTCAGGCTGCAAGCAGCCGGAGAGGGTTCAAAAGCCCTCTCACTCGCTTCGCGAGAGCTCCCCCCGAGGGGGAGCCTTGAAGTTACAAACTGTTAAAAGGCTTCATGTCAACTACTTTCGCCTCGCCCTCGGGGAGAGGTGGATTGGAGCGAAGCGACAAGACGGAGAGGGTGATATTGCAGAAACCTTCAACCGCCCTCTCCGGCTGCTTGCAGCCTGACCTCGTTATCGGCTTGCCGATTTTCCCGGGGGCGAGGCGAAGAGACAAACAAGTGGAGGCCTCATCCATAAGTCGCTTGCGACTTTGCCACCATTCCCCCAAGGGGAAGGCTTTGAGTAACCGCCCGCCCTACGGCAATAATGGAAATAAAGGCTGTGTACAGTTCTTGGTGGAGTAATCCCCATACAACCGCGGGTTGTTCCCTACGGTGTTGTAACTTTGAGCCTTCCCCTTGGGGGAAGGTGGATTGTCGCGAAGCGGCAAGACGGATGAGGCTTTCTGACAGGAAATAAAAAGGCCTCATCCGCCTCACAAGCTCGGCACCTTCCCCCAAGGGGAAGGCTCATGATGTTCGCGGACAGTGGGAAGAATGCGTCGCCTGCCACCGTCTCGCGAATGCCGTGCGCGGCATTTTCGCTCGGTCACGGCGCGGCTTGTCACTGACCGCGCCGCCGCTTCGCTACCCAAGGTGGAGGTAAGAGTTGTTGACAATCGGAAAAACAAAATCGAACTTTTAACAACAGATTTCTCTTAACAAATTTTTTTGATAGACTTTCTTTCCAATGGGAAGTTACTTTGACCTCCACCATTGGCAAAACCGGCAAAGCCGGTTTATTGAGGGGGACCGCGAGCGGAGCGAGTGGTGGAAGGAGTCCTTTCCCAAAAGCTCTCGCAAATACCCCCCTGTGGGCAAGACCACATCTGCGCGAAAGCTTTTGGGCATTTCCGCAGGAAATGTTCTTTTATCACGAAAAAGCGCGACCTTAACACGCCTTTGACCTTCAAACGCTCTTGACCTTCAAAAAGGAGATACGAATGAAAATTTTGTTTATGGGAACGCCGGAATTTGCGCTGTTTTCGCTGCGCGCCATGGTGGAAGCGGGCGAGAACGTCGTGGGCGTCGTCACCCAGCCGGATCAGCCCAAAGGCCGCGGGTACGTGTTAACGCCGCCGCCCGTGAAAGTGTACGCGAGCGGGCGGGGCATTCCCGTTTACCAGCCCGAAACGCTGCGCGGCGGCGCGTTTGCCGAAACGCTGGCGAACATCGCGCCCGAATTGATCGTGGTTACGGCTTACGGCAAGATTTTACCGCAATACGTGCTTGATTTTCCGCGGTTTGGGTGCGTCAATGTCCATGCGTCGCTCCTGCCCGCGTACCGCGGCGCGGCGCCGATGCAGCGGGCGATCCTTGACGGTCAGCCACAAACCGGAATTACCACCATGATGATGGACGCGGGACTCGACACCGGCGACATCCTGTTGCAGGGCGCGGTCCCCATCGGCCCGAACGACAATTTTGAAACCGTTCACGACAACATGGGCAAGGTCGGCGCGGACGTGCTGCTGCAAACGCTCCGCGAATTGCGGGAAGGCACGCTCCGCCGCCTGCCGCAGGACGGCGCGCAGGCCACCTACGCCGCCAAAATTGAAAAATCCGATTGCAAAATCGACTTCGCCCGCCCCGCAAAAGCCGTTCACGACCTGATCCGCGGGCTTTCCCCCGTCCCGCTGGCCTTTACCCGCCTGCCCGACGGCAAATTGCTGAAAATCGTCCGCTCCGAGGTCGCGGCAAATTCCTTCCCCGCCGCGCCCGCGGGAACCGTCCTCTCCACCGCCGACGGCGCAATCACCGTTGCTTGCGGTACCGGCGCGGTCCGCTTGTTGGAACTGATCCCCGAGGGAAAATCGCGCATGTCCGCCGCCGCGTTCATCAACGGGCGAAAGCTCCAAACCGGCGACATTTTGCCATTTTAACCCCCTACTTTTTCTTGAAAGTAAAAAAGCATTTCCTGCGGAAACGCCGCAAAAGCGCTTCCGCGCGAAAGAGATCCTGCACATAGATAATATCACTCTATGGTTGTATATTGCTTCCGTAGGGAACAACCTGCGGTTGTATGGTGCTTGCTCCCGCCGAAAGCGAAATTTTTGCGCATAAACGGTGTTGAATATCCGCATATTTGTTATTTTTTCCGTCTGTTTTGCGGCGGGAGCAAGCCCCCGCCCTACAGGAATAATAAATAAAAGGCTATGTACAGTTGGTGTAGCAAGCCCCATACAACCGCAGGTGTTCCCTACGGAAAAATTCGACATTTGCAAACACCCCCTATGCGCAAAACCAAATCTGCGCGAAAGCTTTTTGGGCGCCATTTCCGCAGGAAATGCTGTTTTACTTTCAAGAAAAGGACGACCTTAAAACTTGACCTTTGCAAAGGAGAAGAAACATGATTTATACCATGCCGTTGCAAGTGCGCTGGCACGAAACCGACCTGAACCGGATGGTAACGCCGTCCGCAATGCAGATGTACATGCAGGAGGCCGCAAACCACCAACTACACAATCTGAATTTCGATCTGGACACCGTTCGCGACGAAAGAAACGTCGGCTTTTTGTTGTCGCGCATCGCAACGCGCGTTTACCGGCCGCTGCACGCTTACGAAGAGGTCGAGACGCAAACATGGACATGCGCAAGCCGAGGTCTGAATTTTGAAAGGTGCTTCCGCATTTTGCGGCAGGGGGAAACGATTGCCGAAAGCTACTCTTCATGGGGATTGATGGACTTGGCCGAGCGGCGGTTGCTGCGCGTGGAAGAGGCGACTTTTTTTGACGTCCCGCCGGAAGAGAAAATCGCGCCGGAAGGGGTGCCGCTGCGGTTCCGCGTGCCGCCCGCCGAGGAAATGGAGCGGGTTGGAACGCGCCGCATCGCTTACGCGGACATTGACTATAACGGCCACATGAACAACACCAAGTACCCCGACATGCTCTGCGATTTTACGCCCGACATCACCCGACTGCGCGTCAGCGGGCTGTCGCTTTCCTATTTGCACGAGGCGCCGTTCGGAAAGGACCTGACCGTTTACCGCGCGCCCTACGCGGGCAAAAACGGGGAGACCGGCTACCTGTTCCGCACCGTGGACCACGAGGGGAACACCTGCTTGGAAGCGTTGCTCCTGACCGAACCCGTTTCGTAATCCGCTGAAAAACGCGATTTTCGCACATACGGTGTGAAAATTCCGCAAAGCGCAGGCAATGCCGCGCAAAAACAAACGAAAAAACAAAATTTGCGTACCGTGTGCGCAAAAACACAGATTCTGACCATACCAACCCGCGGGAAGCCCCCGCATAGAAAGGGCAGCTATGAACATTCTGGCAATCGGAGACGTGGTGGGCGACCGCGCGGTCGCGTATCTCGAACAAACGCTTTGGGGCGTGCGGCGGGCGCACGCGGTGGATTTTGTGGTGGCGAACGGCGAGAACGCGGCGGAAATCCGCGGGCTGAACGCCAATCAGGCCGCGCGCCTGCTTGCCGCGGGCGTGGATGTCGTCACCCTCGGCAACCACACCTACGGCCAGCGCGACCTTTACCCCGTGCTGGAAAGCGAACCCCGCATTATTCGCCCCGCCAACTTCCCGCCGCAGGCCCCGGGAATGGGCTACACCGTCCAGCCCGCCAACGGCTGCCGCGTGCTGTGCATGAACGTTTGCGGTCGGGTGTTCATGGAAGCGTATGCCGACCCGTTCGGAACGGTGGAGAGCATTCTGCGCCGCGAGGCCGGAAACTACGACGTTTCCCTGCTCGACGTTCATGCCGAGGCCACTTCCGAAAAGCTCGCCATCGCGCGGTATTTTGACGGGAAGATCGACATTGTGTTCGGCACGCACACGCATGTCGCAACAGCGGACGAATGCCGCCTGCCGCGCGGAACGGCCTACCAGACCGACCTTGGCATGACGGGTCCGACCGACGGCGTTCTCGGCGTTTCCACCGAGGCGGTGCTGGAAAAATTCCGCTCGCTGATGCCCGTTCGGTTCTCCACGTCGCAAGGCCCCGTCCGCGCGAACGCCACGCTGTTTTCGGACGGCAACGCCCCGCGCCGCATCGTGTTCTGACCCCCGCCGCGCGCCGAGGCGCGAAAAAACACGCGGGAATTTCCCGCCGCCTCTTGTAAATCAGGCAAAAATATGGTAAAATAGAAAAAGCGCGGAACGCGAAGCGGTTTTTGCCGGACGTCGCGCCCGCCGCCGCGGCAAACGGAGCCGCAAACGCAAGTACCAATACAAACGCAAACGCTATCCCGAAAGGAATCGAACCGTTTCATGAAAGTCGGATTTATTTCGCTCGGTTGCCCCAAAAACCAGCTGGACACCGAGGTGATGCTCCATGAAGTCCTCGAAGCGGGCTACGAAATTACGCCCGAGGAAACCGAGGCCGATGTGGTAATCGTCAACACCTGCGCGTTCATCGAGAGCGCGAAAAAGGAAGCGATCGACAACATCCTCGACGTGGCATGGCTCAAAAAGCACCACAAACTCAAAGCCATTATCGTAACCGGCTGCCTTGCCGAGCGGTACGGCGAGGAAATTTTCAAGGAGCTTCCCGAGGTGGACGCGGTGCTGGGCGTTGGGAGCATCCACCATATCGTGGAAGCGGTTGAGTCCGTGACCGTGAAAAAGAAAAAAGGCTCCAAAGCCAAGTTCTATTCGCACGACGACCGCGACGCCGTGGCCCTTGGCGGCGACCGTATTCTGACCACGCCCGATTTTGCCGCCTACCTGAAAATTGCCGAGGGCTGCGACAACCGCTGCACCTATTGCGCCATTCCGTCCATCCGCGGCAGGTTCCGCTCCCGCCCCATGGAAGAGCTGGTGGCCGAGGCGCGGCAAATGGAGTCGCTCGGCGTGAAAGAGCTGACGCTGATCGCGCAGGACATCACCCGCTACGGGCAAGACCTCTACGGCTCCTATTCGCTCGCCGAGCTGATCCGCCGCATCACCGCGGAAACGTCCATCCCTTGGATCCGCCTGCTCTATTGCTACCCCGATAAGATCACCGACAACCTGATTGCCGAGATCCGCGATAACCCCCGCGTGCTTAAATACATCGACCTGCCGCTCCAACACATCAGCGACCGCGTCCTGCGCCGCATGAACCGCCACGGCGACTCCAACATGATCCGCGAGGTTCTTGCCAAGCTCCGCCGCGAAATTCCGTCCGTCGTGATCCGGACCACTTTCATCGTCGGGTTCCCGGGCGAAACCGAAGAGGATTTTGAAGCGCTCTGCACGTTCGTAAAGGAGCAGAAATTCGACCACGCCGGCGCGTTCGCCTATTCGCGCGAAGAGGGCACCCCCGCCTACGATTTTCCCGACCAGATCGACGAGCAAACCAAGCAGGACCGCCTTGATATTCTGATGCGCGAGCAAACTGAAATCAACGAATCGCTCAACCGCGAAAAGGTCGGGCAGATCGTCGAAGTCCTCTGCGAGGATTACGACCCCGTTGCCGAGGTTTATTTCGGCCGTTCCGCCGCCGACGCCCCCGAAATTGACGGAAAAGTTTATTTCAAATCCGATGCCCGCGTCCCCGCGGGAACGTTCGTCCGCGTCAAGGTCCGCGAAGTCGTGGATTACGATTTATATGGAGTTTTGGTGAAAGAATAAAAACAAAAGAATGCAAACCCCACCCTCTTCCAAAAGAACCACCGCGAAACGCGATCGGCCAATTCTGCCCCGAACTTTGCCATTTGCCGGTTACTACTTTGAACCAACCCAAGCGGGGAAGGCTTACGGCGTTTGCGGACAGAGGGAAAATAGCAAAAAATGGTTATTTCCGGCAGACAGTTATTTGAAGCCTTCTCCCGTTGGAGAAGGTGGCAGACAGAGAGGCGGGAAAGCCTCGATTGTCTGACGGATGAGGCTTTCCAATGGGCAGTTACTTCAAGGCTCCCCCTCGGGGGGAGCTCTCGCGAAGCGAGTGAGAGGGCGGTTGAATGTTTTTGCAATATAAACCCTCTCCGTCAGGCTCACAGGTTCGCCTGCCACCTCTCCCAAAGGGCGAGGCGAAGAAACAAACAAGCGAAAGCCTCATCCGGCCGCTTCGCGGCCACCTTCCCCCAAGGGGAAGGCGCCGAACTTGCGAGGCGGATGAGGAGAGAAACATGATACTTTTCTTCCCTTATTCTTGCTATTTATTTGCTTTTTGATTTACAAACAATCACTTTTATCTGCTAAAACTTGCTCTCCTCATCCATAAGTCGCTTGCGACTTTGACACCATTCCCCGCTGGGGAAGGCTACAAGCAGCCGCGCTTTTGACTTGCAAAATTGCAAGCCTCGCGGCGTTCGCGGGCAACGGGAAATGATGATTCCAAACACAGGCCATTTTCAACCACTCATGCTTTTTGCAAGAAAGGAACTTTTTATGAAACTCAATCTTCCCAACAAGTTAACGGTGGCGCGGCTGATTCTGGTGCCGTTCATTCTGGCGTTCACGATTCTGCCGTACTCCATCTGGGCAAACGCGGCGGCGTTGGTGATTTTCTCGGCGGCGTCGCTGACCGACCTGTTCGACGGCAAGATCGCGCGGATGTACAACCTGATTACCGATTTTGGCAAGTTTTTGGACCCGCTGGCCGATAAGTTTATGGTCATCGCGGCGGTGTTCGGGCTGGTCTGCCGCGGGTTCCGCGAGGGGAACGCATGGCTGTTCTGGGTGTTCATGGCCATGCTGATTGTAACGATCTTCCGCGAGCTCGCGGTGGCGTCCATCCGACTGGTCGCGTCCAAATCGGGCGTGGTGGTCCCTGCCAACATGCTCGGCAAGGTGAAAACCGTTATGCAGATGGCCTGCATCATCCTCGGCCTTTGCGAGCCGGTGGCGCACGACCTGATCGGCCGCGCCGCGCCGTCGTTCCGCGAGCAGTCGTTTTACGGTTTTTACGCGCTGACCTACGTCACGGCGGCGGTCGCCATCGTTCTGACGTTGGTCTCCGGCATCGTCTATCTCAAAGCGTATTGGAAGTATCTTGACCCCGAAACCTGAAAAACAGGCGAAAAAAACCGGATTTTTTGAAAAAAATCAAAAAATATCGCGAAAACCCCTTGAAAAAAACACGAAAATCGTGTACAATAAACTGTAAGAAAAAAAGTTTTCTGTTTTGGAGGAAATTATGGTAGTAGCAGGCGATTTCAAAAACGGCATCACCTTTGACGACGGGCAGGGCAACGTTCTGCAAGTAATCGAATTTCAGCATGTCAAACCCGGGAAGGGCGCGGCGTTCGTCCGCACCAAACTTAAAAACGTGATTTCGGGCGCCGTAACCGAGCGGACGTTCAACCCCACCGATAAGTTCGAGAACGCGTACATTGAGCGCAAGGACATGCAGTATTCCTACGACGACGGCGACCTTTACCACTTCATGGACACCGAAACTTGGGAAGAAACCCTGATTGCGCACGACAAAGTCGGCGATAACTTCCGCTTTGTCAAGGAAGAGATGATGTGCAAGATCATCTCCTATAAAGGCAACGTGTTCGGCATTGAGCCGCCCACATTCGTGGAGCTGGCCGTAACCAAAACCGACCCTGGTTTTGCCGGCAACACCGCCACCAACACGCTCAAGCCCGCAACGTTGGAAACGGGAGCCGAAATCAAGGTCCCGTTGTTCATCAACGAGGGCGACGTGCTCAAAATCGACACCAGAACGGGCGAGTATCTCTCCCGCGCTTGATCCGCAACAGCGAATGGGGGAGCAGCAATGCTTCCCCGTTCCGCATCCCGAAAGGAGTGTAAATCATGAATCTGACCGAAAAAGCATCCTACATCAAAGGTCTGGCCGAGGGACTCGCGCTGGACGAGACTACCAAAGAGGGCAAAATTCTTGCCGCCCTGCTCGATCTTGTGGACGAGATGGCGCAGGCGATTTCCGACGTGCAAAAAGACATTGAAGAGATTGACAGCGACCTGCAAGAGCTGAACGACTACGCCGAAGAGCTGGACGACGATCTGAACGACGTGGAAAACTGCCTTGACGACCTGACCGACCCCGATTACAGCGTTCACGGCGACGAGGACGACGAGGACCAAGACGATGAAGAATGGGACGAGGACGACGCCTGCGACGGCAACTGCGAGGGTTGCGACGGGTGCGACGACGCGGACTATTACGAAATTGTTTGCCCGTCCTGCGGCGAGACCGTTTGCTTTGACGAAACGCTCGACCCCGAAAACCTTGTTTGCCCCGCGTGCGGCGAAAAATTCGGCTGCATCGTGGACGAAGAGGACTACAAAAAGATTGAAAAGGACGAGAAAGACGGGAAGTAACGATTCCCCGAGATTCTCTCCGAAAAAATGCGCGCCGATTTCTCGGCGCGCATTTTTTCTGTTTTGCGCGGCGACAACCCGCGAAAAGGGAGCGGCCCTTCCGCGCTTCCCCGCCGCAAAAAAACCGCGTTATTTCCAACGCGGCTTTTTCTTTAATACGGCGTAAAGGGAACAGTAGGTTTCGTGGCGCGACGGGGGAATCTTCCCCGCGCAAACGGCGGCGCGCACCGCGCAATCGTCCTCTTTGGTGTGGGTGCAGTCGGAATAGCGGCAGGAGCCGATGTAGGGGGAAAACTCGGGAAACGCGGCGGGCAGGTCGTCAAGTCCGAAAAAGTCAAACCGGTCAAAATCCAGCATCGTAAAGCCCGGGGTGTCGGCAAGGTAGCCGCTGTCGGGGGCGTTGGAAAGCGGGCAAAGCTCCACATGGCGCGTGGTGTTCTTCCCGCGCGAAATGCGGCGGCTGATGTCGCCCGTTGCGAACTCCAACGAGGGGAACAGGCGGCCGAGCAGGGTCGATTTGCCAACGCCGGACGCCCCCGCGAACGCCGCCAACCGGCGGGGGACCGCCTCGGCAACGTAGTCCGCCAGCGCGGGGACCCCTTCGCCCGTGGCCCCCACCGTGCAAAACACGGGAAAGCCCGCCGCGCGGTAGATCGCCGCAATTCGTTCCGCCGCCGCGGGGTCAAGGTCGCATTTGTTGACGACGACCACCGGCGCGATCTTGTTGTGAACGGCGATGCAGAGCAGTTTATCCACGGTTTCAAGGTCGGGCGCGGGCGCGGCCGCCGCAACGGTAACAAACAGCAGGTCGAGGTTGGCCATGGGCGGGCGGATCAGCGCGGAGCGTCGGGGAAGCACGCGGACAATCGCAATGCCCGCCCCATCCGGCGCGGGGGTCGCAACGCCGCCCCTGACCGTGTAGGACGACGCGTCGTAGGTCACTTCCGCAAAGTCGCCCACCAACAGCCCGTCGCCGCGGCGAAAATTCCGCGCGCGCGCCGAAACGGTCTGCCCGTCCAGCGGCTGGGGTTCGTAGGGCTTGGGAATGTCCGCGGCGTCGTGCGGCAGCAGGCGAACGGTGTAAAGCCCGCCAACCCCTTTGGTAACATATCCGAATCCGTTCGGCATGAAGCTCTCCTTTTCAAGCAAAATTTGCGGTGCGTGTGGTAAAAAAACAAGTTTTTTCGGGAGCGGCCGTTCCAACGCCGGAAAAGCGTGGAAACCGCCAAAATTTGCATACCGTGCGGCAAAAAACGCGCCTTTTTGCGGCAATTATTCCGGCGCGGCCGAAACCACAAGCGAAACCTCGGTTTTCGGCGGCAGCGGGCTTCCCGCGGCGGGGCTCTGCCGAACAACCGTTCCCGCGGGCTGCGCACTTTCGGCTTCGGTAACGTTCCCAACGGCATAGCCTTTGAGAAAGAGCGCGAGAACAGCTTCGTCGCGCGAGAGCCCGACCACGTCGGGAACCGTTCCGAACGCTTCGGCGTCGCCCTCGGCCACCGCCACGCGGACCGTTTCGCCAACGTGCAGCCGCTCGCCCGCGGCGGGCGCGGTGGAAACCACATTGCCCGCCGCGCCGCCGGCAACCGCAACCTCTTCCACCAAAAAGCCCGCTTCGCGCAGGCGCGCGGCGGCCACCCGCGCGGGCTGACCCACCACATCCGGCACGGGCGCGGTTTCCGGCCCCATGCTGACCACCACGCGAACGGCGCACCGGTCGTTCTTTTCGCCGAGCTTCCGCGCGGTTTCGGCGGGCGGATCCTGCGAAAGAACGGTGCCGGCGGGGCGATCATCATATCGGTATTCGGACGTCACGTCCAACCGCGCGTCCGCGAGAACGTCGGCCTCGGACATTCCGCAAAGGTCGGGAACGGTAAACGTTTCGCCGCGCGGCGCGGTGACGCCGAAGAGCGAATCCGCCGTCACAAACGCCACGGCGAACAACAGCAAATGGGCAAACAACCATTTTTTGAACATTGCGCAATCCCCCCAAAAAAGATGTAGCGACTGCGCGAGCGTTTTTGCGAGCCGAGGAACGGCAGGAGACACGGCGCCCACGCTTTTCAAGCGGGCAGTTACCGAAAGCGCGGCAGGCGACGCAGGAGCCTGACGAAGAGCCTTCTCATGTCGGAAGAATGGGAAGAACCGCCAAGGCCTTATGGATGCGACTTCCATTTGCTTGTTACCTCGCCTCGCCCACGGGAAAATCGGCAAGCCGATAACGAGGTGGATTGCCGCGAAGCGGCAAGACGGAGAGGGATGAATTTTGATTGTCGCAACAGCCCTCTCCGGCTGCTTGTAGCATAAACTCTTCCCCAAGGGGGAGCCTTGAAGGAACTGTCCGTCAAGAGCCTCATCCGTCAGACAATCGAGGCTTGCCCGCCTCTCTGTCTGCCACCTTCTCCGATGGGAGAAGGCTCATGGTGTTTGCGGACAGTGGGAAGAAAGTAAAAACGACTTGTTTCCAACGGGCAGTTTCTTGAGCCTTCCCCTTGGGGGAAGGTGCCGAGCTTGCGAGGCGGATGAGGCCACCGTTTGTCTGTTACCTCGCCTCGCCCGCGGGAAAATCGGCAAGCCGATAACGAGGTGGGGTGGAGCGAAGCGACAAAACAGAGAGGGATGAATTTTGATTGTCGCAACAGCCCTCTCCGGCTGCTTGTAGCATAAACTCTTCCCCATGGGGCCGTCTCTCAAAGTTTTTCCTTATTCCTGCTCCTGCCGGCGCAATTGCCCGCAGGAAGCGTTGATGTCCGCGCCGAGGGTCCGGCGAACGGTTGCGCGGACGCCGCGGCGTTCGAGAACGGCGGCAAACCGCTTGACCGCGGCGCGGTCGCTATGGCGGAATCCGGTTTCTTTCACCTCGTTGACGGGGATCAGATTGACATGGATCGGCATGGTGTCGCGCGCGCTCCGCAGATGCGCGTTGAGTACGCGCGCCAGCTTTTCGGCGTCCGCTTCCGAGTCGTTTTTGCCCGCGATCAGCGTGTATTCAAAAGAAATTCTGCGCCCCGTTGCGCGAAAATATGCACGACAGGCCGAAAGAAGTTCTTCCACGCCCCAGCGACGGTTAATCGGCATGATCGCAGATCGCGTTTCGTCGTCGGCCGCGTGAAGCGAAACCGAGAGCGTGATGGGAAGATTTTCCTCGCGCAGTCGGTCGATGTTCTCCACGATTCCGCAGGTGGAAAGCGAAATGTGCCGATAGCCGATGTTGATGCCAGCGGGGTCGTTGACGAGCCGCAAAAATTTCAGAACGTTTTCGTAGTTATCAAGCGGCTCGCCGATGCCCATGAGCACAATGTTGGAAATGCGCTCTCCCATGTCCTTTTGCGCGGCGACGACCTGCCCGAGCAGTTCGCCCGCCGAGAGATTGCGCACGCGGCCGCCGATGGTGGAAGCGCAGAATCGGCACCCCATGCGGCACCCGACCTGCGAGGAAATGCAAACCGTGTTGCCGTGTTCATACCGCATCACCACGCTTTCCACGCAGTTTCCGTCCCACAGGGCGAACAGGTATTTCACGGTGCCGTCCAGCGCGGAAACGAGCTTGCGGCGCACCGCCGGAAACCGCCAGACGCCCGCGCTTGCAATGCGTTCGCGCAGGGATTTCGGCAGGTTGGTCATCTCGTCGGGCGAAACGCCGCGGTGCAAAAGCGGAAACATCTGCTTGGCGCGGTAACGCGGCTCGCCGAGTTCCGCCAGAAAGTCCGCAAGCTCCGCGGGGTTCATGGAAAGCAAATCGTTCGGTTCCATGCGGTCTCCTTTCTTTCCAAAAATCAGTTTCGCCGCAGCACGGCGTAGAAAAAGCCGTCGGTTTTGTCCGCGTCCGGAAAGAGCGCGACGCGTTCCATCTCCGAAAACGACGGGTGATCGGCAAGGAACGCGTCCACCACGTCCCCGTTTTCCTCGGGCAGAATCGTGCAGGTGGAATACGTCAGCTTGCCGCCGCGCCGGAGCAGCGTTGCCGAGCGTTCGAGAATTTCGGCCTGAATCGCGGGCAGACCCGCGCACGCGGCGGGGTCCTTATAGCGCAATTCGGGTTTTTTGGCGATTACGCCGTAGCCCGAGCAGGGAACGTCGCAAATTACGCGGTCGGCTCGTCCTTCCCATGCGGGGAGCGGCTCTCGCGCGTCGCGCTCGGCGGCGGTCAGAATGGTGATTCCCAGCCTTGCCGCTCCGTTTTCCACCAGCGAGAGCTTGGAGCGGTGCAGGTCGAACGCGCGGATTTCGCCCCTGTTTTGCAGGTCGGCGGCCGCTCCGAACGACTTGGACCCCGGGCACGCGCAAACGTCGATTACCGACATTCCCGGCCTTGCTTCGAGCGCGCGGACGCACCGTTGCGACGCCTCGTCCTGCACGAAAAACCACCCCTCTTTGAATTTCGGGAGCGCGACCACAGGGACGTTTCCCCGCAATCGCAATCCCGTCTCCCCGATGGGTTCGGGGTCGTACCCCTCGCCGCGCAGAACTTCCGCGAGGGCTTCCGCGGTGGTTTTCAGCGTGTTGACGCGCAGGCAAACCGGCGGTTTTTCGCCACACGCACGCAAAATTTGCTCGGTTCTCTCCACGCCGAACGTGTCGGCCAGTCTGCGGCAGAGCACGGGCAAAACCGAATACGCGACCGCGAGATATTCCACGGGGTCGCTGTTGCGGTCGGGCGGGTCGATCCGCTTTCCTCTTCTTAAAAACGACCGCAAAACGGCGTTGACGAACCCCGCCGTTCGCTTCGGCGCAAGCGCGACCGTTTCGTTTACGGCGGCGTGATCCGGCACGCGGTCGAGGAACGCGAGTTGGTAAAGCCCGAGCCGCAGCAAGGTTCGGGTCTCGTCGTCGGGGGGGCGGTCTGCAAGCGTGTTGATCCAATAATCAAGGGTCAGTTTTCTCTCAACGGTTCCGTAAATCAGCGCGGTCAGGAACGCTCGGTCGGCCGCCTGCGGCTGGTACTGTTTGAGTACGGCGTCCACCGCCAGATTGGAATACTGCCCCGCCCTCGCGCCCCTGCGGAGCGTTTCCCACGCGATTTTTCGTACATTCACCCGTTTTTTCTCCTTTTTGAAGGTCGTCCTTTTCTTGAAAGAAAAGGACCAAAAGAACTTTCGCGCATTTTTTCTCAAGCGATAAAAGAGCATTTCCTGCGGAAACGCCGCAAAAGAACTTTCACGCCGTCCTTTTCTTGAAAGAAAAGGACCAAAAGAACTTTCACGCATAAGAGGTTTTGCGCATAGGGGATGTTTGCAATATTTTGAGCCTTCCCCTTTGGGGAAGGGGGACCGCGTAGCGGTGGATGAGGCCTTTATTGCCTATTATCGGAAAGCCTCATCCGCCTCGCGTTGCTCGGCACCTTCCCCCAAGGGGAAGGCTCAAAGTTACAACACCGTAGGGCGGGGGCTTGCTCCCGCCGGAAGCGAAAGATTTTTGCAAATAAACGGTAATGAATATCCGCATATTTGTTATTATCTTTTTCCGTTTGTTTTTGCGGCGGGAGCAAGCCCCCGCCCTACGGTTAATAAGGATAATAAAGGCTATGTAATGTTCTTCGGGGAGCAAGCCCCATACAACCGCAGGTTGTTCCCTACGGCAATAATGGGCAGTTTCTTGAAGCCTTCCCCTTGGGGGAAGGTGGCTGCGTAGCAGCCGGATGAGGCTTCCGTTTGTTTGTCTCTTCGCCTCGCCCACGGGGAGAGGTGGATTGTCGCGAAGCGACAAGACGGAGAGGGATTATAGAAGAAACGTTTAACCGCCCTCTCCTGCTGCTTGCAGCATAAGCTCTTCCCCGAGGGGGGAGCCTTTTTGTAACTTCCCATTGGAAAGCCTCATCCATAAGTCGCTTGCGACTTTGCCACCATTCCCCAAAGGGGAAGGCTCAAAGTCACAACACCGCAGGGAACAACCTGCGGTTGTATAGCGCTTGCTCCCGCCGAAAACACCAACGGACGGGGTTCACCCGTCCGTTGGCTTTTCTGCGCCTGCGCCGCGCGGAACCGCGGCGCAGGCTTATAGATTGGCTTTTGACAAGGGAATTTCTACTTCTTATTCGTCCTTGTTTTTCTTGAACGCAAGTCCGCTGAACAGCGCGTAAACGCCGAGGCAGATGGTGCCGAGGAACGTTACGATGGCAACGATGATGCGCGTGAAGAGGTTCGGACCCCATCCCTTGCGCAGGATGATGAAGTAGAGCAGGACGATGATGGCGACCACCAGCAGGACGATCAGCAGCACCCACAGCCAGATAAGCCCTGTGGACACTCTGCCCGCGCTCTCGTAAACCGCGAACGAATACACGGCCGAGGGGAACGTGGTATCGGGCGAGGTGGCATAGCGGACCGCTTTGTCTTTATCCGCTTCGCCGCCGAGCAGGCCGTTGTTAATGGTACTGTCCTTCGCGCTGATCTTTTCCACGCGGTAGGTCAGGTCGGGGTTGCTTTCGGCAACGTCCACGGCGTAGAGCAAGGTGCGGGAACCGTCCGCTCCGGTGGTAAAGGAGACGAGGCGCGCGCCCTTGGGAGCCTCGGCAAGGAGTTCATCCTTGGCGAGCTTGACCTCGAACGTGAGCACGTCGCCGATCTTGCCTTGCACTTCTTGGCCGTTGATTCTGACTTTCGCGGTTTTCGCGCGCTCGGTAATCACCACGCAAACGTCGCTTGCGGGCATGGTGAACGTGCTTTCCGCCGTTTGCTCGGTTCCGTCCGCCAACACAAGGGTAATCCGGTCGATCTCGGTGCCCTCGGTGGGAATGTAGCCGACGAGCGCGTTGATTTGCGTGCCCTTCACGGCGTTCGAGGTGGTTCCGTTGACGTAGGTTACGGTGTAGACCCGCTCGGTGTAGATACCGGCAACCACATTGGAACCGCCCGCTTTGATGGCGGAGAGGTTGTAGTTTGCCCACGCAACGCCCACATAACCGGCAATTTCGGGCAGTTCGGGCGGCAGGAAGGTTCCGTTTGCAATGTCCTCAACCGTGAACTTGGCGGTAATATCCGCGGCGTCGTGGCCGGGGCGGAACACAATTTCGTATTCGACCGGCGTCAGCGCGGGCGTGCAGTACACGGTGGCGTGCAGCGCTTCGGGGTTCAGGTCGGCGTTCTCGAACACGTAGTTGCCCTGCGCGTCCTTGGTAAAGCGGTATCCGTCGGGCGCGGCGTTCGGGTTGGCGTTGAGCCAAGCCACGGCGGCGTCCTTGGTTTCAAGAACCGAGCCGTCCGGCATTTTCCAGAGGAAGCCGAACTCAATGGCCGTGCATGTGACCGTTACCACGGTATCCGCATGCGGCATGGTCATGTCGCCGCCAATGGCGACGTCGGTTCCGCCGGCCGACATGGAAGAGACCTTATAGAGCGCGGCGTTCGCGCCGGTGATAACGGGAACCAAGTTATGAACAATCGCGTCCTCGGGAATCATCATGCCCTCGTCCGGAAGCGCGGTCCCGTTGATTTTGAGCAGTCCGGTCCCCGCCGTTCCGCCGTAGGTGAACTGCGCGGTCAGGCGGTATTCGTTGACAATTACGATTTCGGTGAAGTGCGGGGGCTTGAACGAAACGGTTCCGGCCGTTTCGGAAACCTGAATGTCGGTAACGGCGTCGGCCGAAACCGAACCGTCGTTCTCCACAATGTAAACGTTGGTTTGCTTTTTGTCGTCCTTGGTAACGGGGGTGATCTCGGTGGTCTTAACGGTTACGGTCAGGCCGCCGTCAAAATCGGTCAGCGCGGTGCCCGAGTTGGGGTCGCTGTCGTCCACATCCACCAGCAGTTCAAAGTTATAAACCTCTTTTGCGGTTGCGGTGTAGATGGTTCCGTTCTGGAACTCGCGCGTTCCGGCCGACTTTTTGGAGACCACGCGGATGTTGGAGCTGCCGGCGGCTTTCAGCGTTGCGAGCAATTCGGGGCTGATCGCCATGGAGACCGCTTCCTCGCCGTTCTTCACGCTCCTGACCGTTAAGCTGTTGGGAGCCGTTGCGGGGTTGGTGAACGCGGGGTTGGTGATGTCAACCGTTACGTTGACGTCGGTCGCGTCGATCACGGTGGCCGTCCAATTGTTTTCGTCGTCGGTGGTCAGGTAAACGATCGCGTCGCTGTCCTCAACGAGGTCAACGGGGAGATACGCGGCGGTGTAGGTAACGTCGCCCGTAATGTCAACGTTCAGAACGTCAACCTGTTCCCCGTCCTTCGCAACGGTTTCGCCCTTGAACCAGACAAGGGTGTACCCGCCCTCAACGAGGTGCAGGGTTGCGGCGGCGGGCAGCGCGGGAAGCTGCGCGGCGGTCAGTTTGGTTCCGGTTTCCACTTCCGCGGCGGGAAGATCCTCGTAGGTCGTTCCGTTGAAGAAGCGGAAGGAAACGGCGCTGACGTCGGTAAGATAGGAAGCATAGAGGCTGCAATCGCCGGTAACGGCGGAAACCGCTTCGCCGTTTGGCTCGGTTGCCCAGCCCTTGACCGTTTTGCCCTCGATTTCGGGAACGGCGATTACCTCGGGGTCGGTTCCCTTGGGCAGGAACGTGGTTGCGAGCTTAACGCCGTCGGCATCATAATACGTCACTTGGTAAACGTTGGTGAAATCGAGTTTGAGGGAAACGCCGAAATCCACCGTTCCGCTCGGCAGGAAATCGCGGATCATCGCTTCCATGCCGCTATCGATGTTGACATAGCGTTTCGCAAGGTTGATCAGCCGCGTTGCCACCGAACCGAGGTTGACGCTGACCTGATCGGCCGTTGCCGTGAACACGCTGTTGCCGCGGTAGAGGTCGGTCAGGCTGTGGCTGCGGAACGCGGAGAGCGCACGCGCGGGAACGACCGACTGCACGAGCTTGACAAAGCGGTTGTCGGATTCGTAGTCCGGATCGGAAAGGTTGATTAAGAGCGTTTGGAACTTTTCATAGTAGCCGGAGAGGCGCGCCTCGGCAAAATCAAGCGCGTGCGCGTAAAGCTCGGCGGCGGTGTGCTCCTCGTAGAGCTTGGAAACAAGGTCGCGTCCCACGCGGTCGGAGATGAACTGCGCAACCGCTTTTACGGGGTTCATGCCCTTGTATTCGTTCAGAACGTCCTCGGCAGAAATTCCTTCCACATACTGCCCCACTTTGGGAAGCTCGGCGGCCTTTTCCAAGAGTTTCTGAACATAGGCGTTCTCGTCGGCGACCTTTGCCACCTTTTCCAGAACTTCCATCAGGTCAACGTTGAGTTTCTCGGAGAGCTTCTCCACGATGCGCTCAATGGAAGGCAGGTCGTCGCGGCGCATCTGGTCGAGGATTTCATCGAGCGTATCGAGCTTGGAAAGGTCGTAGCTCACGCCGGCGAGGTCCTCGAGCTTGGTGAGCGCGCGCTGAACGATTCCGGCGTTGTAAAGGCGGGTGTAAAGCTCGTCAATGTCCACGTCGTCGAGCGCGTCGATGATCTCGGAGAGCGGAATATCGTCGAACGCTTCCAGCATTTCGGCTCCGGTCATGCCTTCCATGCGGAGCAGTTTTTCGCGCAGGGAGTTAACGGCCTCGGTGTTGCCGGTTTCCAGCAGTTTGCGGTAGAGATCGGCCGCGGCCGCGGGCATATCGACTTCCACCGAGATCATGCTGCCGTTCTTTTCCACTTTGAGATACCGGTTCAGAACGGCCGCCGCGCGGCGGATGGTATCCACGCCGCTCGTTACGCGGAGAACGAAGTTGACGTCCTTTTCAACGGTTCTTCCGTCCTGCGTTTCGTACTTGGCGGTAACGTTGAAGGAGAGGATGGTTCCGTCAAAGCCGTCGTCCGCAAGCTCTTGCAGCTTCGGAAGCACTTCCCAAACGGCGGCGATGATGGCGTCCGCGTCCAGCGAGAGGACAAGGCCGTCCGCCTTGTAGGCAACGCGGTAGCCCTCAACGGTGATGTACTCGAACTTCTCCATGAACGTGGAGACCAGCAGGTTGATCACCTTGGTGCGCTGGTCGTTCGAGAGCGCGCCGAGAAGGGCGCGGTAGTCGTCTTTGAGCTGATTGGCGAGGACCGAGCTGCTGAACAGCTTGAAGAGCGCGCCGAGGTCAAGGGCGGGCAGATCGAGCATGGCGTCAAGGTCAATGTAATCCAGCAGGTTTTGGCCGTCGTTTTTGAGTTTCTCCACCACCTTGGTTTTGTCAACATAGTCGGCCGCGAGGTTGACCAAGCTGTTGTAGGAATAGATGGTGGATTTGAGATAATTGCTGATGTTGCCGAGAATATCGACGATCTCGGTCGCGGTGAAATAATCGGTGATATTGTTTTTGAAGAACGCGGAAACGTCCGGATCGGCAAGGAGTTTGTCGGCATGCACCGTTACGTAATCGGAGATCGACAGGTCGTTGTCGTTCACCACGTCCAGCACCGCGCGGAACAGCTTTTCGGCGTTGTAGTTTCCGCCGGCAAAAATTGCGTTGATGTCCGAGGAAGTCACCGTAACCTGATCAAACAGATCGGAAACGTCGATGTGGTTCGTCGTCACCACGTTCACAAGCAGGGATTTCAGCTCGTTGGCGTCGTACCGCCCGCCGTCCTGCCGCAGTTCGTCGAAAATCGCGGGCGTGATCTGGTCGGCGGAAGTAATGGCCTTCTCGTCCTGCAACCATGTCCAGCCGGCGGATGTAATGATGTTGTCGGCCAACGTGCCGTCCGCTTTGATCGCGTCAACCGCGCGGGATTTGATCTCCGTGCCGTTCGCGCTCGAAAGAAGCGTTTCCGCGCTGCCGATGTTGTTTGCAATTACGTTCGCCGCGGCGTCAAGCCCGCTCGATGTCAGGATCGAATCCGCGTCGGTTTTCAGTTTGGCAACCAGCCCGCTCCGCAGCGCGTCGTTTCCGAGGTTCGCGGTGTTCACGTCGTAGGCGTCGGCCGGAATGGTGATGGTGCCTGTGGCGAGCATATCGTTCAGCGCGTCCAGCAGCTTGTCGGCGTTCGCTTGCATCTGGTCCTCGAAATCGCCCGCGTTGATCGCGGAGAAATCCACCAGATCGCCGATGGCGAGCGCGTTGCCGTTGTTGTCGGTCAACGTTCCGGCCTTAATGGCGTCGGAAACCGCCGTTACAAACGCGTTGTAGTTGCTGCCGAACAGGGCTTTGACGTCGTCCGCGGAGAGGCCGGAGAGGTAGGCTTTCATTTCCTCGGTTTTCACCGTGGATTCAATGCCGGTCGTTCCGGAAATGAAGTTGGAAAGCCGGTCGGAATCCGCCGAATCGATCAGGGCGTTGACGTCGACCATTTCCAGCACGCGGTCCAGACCGCCGAGCGCGTCGATCAGGTCGGCCACATATTCGCCGTTCTCGCCGATCACAAGGGAAATCAGATTGTCCAGCGGGATGATGTCGAGGATCTCGTCGATCGAAATCGGATTACCCTCGCGGGTGATGATGGCGTTCAGCGCGTCCTTTGCCGCGTCCTCGTCGTCCAACGCGCGCAGGAGCGACGCCAACTGCGACGCGCTGACCGAAACGGTCACGGTGCCGCTCTCTCCCGTGCCTTTTTGACCCTGCACCGCTCCGGTCGGGGCCGGCGACGGATCGTCGGCAAACACCGCGAGCGGGAACACGGTCAACATTAAGACCGCGGCAAGGATAACGGAAAGTACCTTTTTGAAGAGTTTCATGGATACAACCTCGCTTCTTTTTTGTTGTTCGGGATGAATATTCTCTTTGGCGGCTCGCCCGTTCCCGCTTGCCGGCCGGCGCGCGGGGCAGGGTTATGCCTATACATTATATATCATACCATTCCTTGCCCCGTTTGTCAAGTCTTTTCTTTACATTTTTCCTATTTTATATCTCTTTTTTCTGACTTTTTCGGGAAAATTTCCCGTTTCGCCCGCCGGATCGCCGGAAACAGCCCGCCGCGAACAGAATACAAAAAGCCGGTTCCCGTTGGGCGGGCGGCCAAAGGCCGCGTTTGCTTCCGCTCCTGCCGCGATTGACCCACAAAAATCATTATTTGCCGTAGGGCGGGGGCTTGCTCCCGCCGCAAAAACAAGCGGGAAAAGAAAATAACAATATGCGGGTATTCACTACCGTTTATTTGCAAAAGCCTTTTGCTTCCGGCGGGAGCAAGCCCCCGCCCTACGGTGATAAGCATAATAAAGGCTATGTAATGTTCTTTGGGGAGCAAACCCCATACAACCGCAGATTATTTCCCCCGCAGGGGGTTGGCTCACGGCGTCTGCGAACAGTGGGAAATCAGCGAAATGCGTTATTTTCCAATGTGTTGTAACTTGAAGCCTTCCCCTTGGGGGAAGGTGGCCGCAAAGCGGCCGGATGAGGCTTCCGCTTGCTTGTTACTTTGCCTTGCCCTTGGGAAAATCGGCAAACCAAACGACAGGCGCATTTCAACGGCAAAAAAATGTATCCGCGCGGCGCGGGAATCAAATCCGCGCGCGGCGGGCATCCTATTTCAAAAAGGCGACTTTGCGCGGGAAACCCACGTTTTTCCACCACGTTCGCGCATGAAACGAGGAACCGACCATGAAAATTCTGCTTCTCGCCGACGGCATGCGCGCGGGCGGCGCGGAAACGCACATTGAAACGCTGGCGCACGGGCTTCGCGCGCGGGGACACGCCGTCGCGCTCCTCTCATTTGGCGGCACGGTCGCCGACCGCATGGCGCGGGACGGATTTCCCGTTTTTGCCGTTCCCCGTATCGGCTTCAATCCCGTTCGCTTTTTCGCGGCGCGCCGTCGTCTCGTCCGCCTTGTCCGCGCCGAAAAATACGATCTTCTCCACGCGCACACGCGGATTACCGCCCTGCTTTCGCGCGGAATTTGCGGTGCGTGTGGTCGAAAATCGCAAAAAATCCCCCGCGTTGTCACCGTTCATGCCCGTTTTCGCGTCAATCCGCTCCTGCGGCTTTTCTGCAATTGGGGCGACCGCACCGTTGCCGTTTCCGAGGACCTGCGCGCATACGTTTCGGACGTTTACGGCGTTCCTGCCGAATGTGTGGACGTGATTCCGAACGGCATTGACCTTTCCCGCTTTCGCCCCGCGCCCGCGCGGCCGTCCGGCGCGCCGCTCCATGTGCTGTTCGTCAGCCGCATGGACGCCGATTGCTCCCTCGGCGCGTTTTTGCTCTGCGAAGCGGCGGAAAAACTCGGCGTTTTTGTTGACCTGTGGCGGCGGAACGCCGTCCCGCGCGCTGATTTCTCGGGCGGTTCCCGCGGCGAAACCCCCGTCGGCCGCGGAAAGGCTCCCCCCGAGGATCAGGGCGGGCATGCGGTCGAAGATTGCACGCGGGGACGTGCCGAAGCGGCCGTCTCTCTGCCGCCGTTCCGCATAACGCTTGCGGGCGGGGGGACCTGTTTTCGGGAAGTCGCCCGCTGCGCGGAGCAGGCCAACCGCGCAATCGGCCGGCCCGTTGTGTCGGTCGTCGATCCGTCCGCATCCCGCGCCGACCTACCCGTGCTCTATCGCGCCGCCGATGTGTTTGTGGGCGTTTCTCGCGCCGCCATGGAAGCGGCGGCCTCGGGCTGCGCGGTGATCCTTTGCGGAAACGAGGGCTACGGCGGGGTCCTGACCCGCGCCCGACCCGACCTTGCCGCGGGGAATTTTTGCTGCCGCGGCGAGCCTTGCGCCGACCTTGACCGCCTTTTTTCCGACCTGTTCCCGCTCCTATCGGACAAGTCTCTCCGCGCCGCCGCGCAGGCCGACGCGCTCGCCGTGATTCGCCGCGACTTTTCGTCTGCCGAAATGTGCCGCCTGACCGAGCAGACCTACTGCAAAACCTCGGAAATCAACCTGCTTTTCTCGAGAGAAAAGTAGGCAAAAGAGCCTTCACACAGATATGGTTTCACCCATAGGGGGTATTCGCGATAATCTTCTGCAAAAGTCGTTTTCTGCAAAAATGCCCAAAAAGCTTTCACTCATAAGAGATTTCGCCCATAGGGGATGTTTGCGGTAATTTTTGGAAAGAACTCCTTCCGTCACGCCCGCAAGCGTGCGCGACACCTCCCCCGATGGAGGAGGTAAAAGTTGTTGACAATCGGAAAAGCATAATCGGATTTTTACAACAGATTTCTTTTAACAGGCTTCTTTTATTAACAGGTTCTTTTTAACGGGTTCTTTTTAACGGGTTCTTTTTAACGGGTTCTTTTTAACGGGTTCTTTTTAACGGGTTCTTTTTAACGGGTTCTTTTCAATAGACTTCTTTCCAACGGGAAGTTACTTTTACCTCCTCCATCGGGGGAGGTGGCGCGCGTAGCGTGACGGAAGGAGTTTTCAATGGAAGGTTACTTTAACCTCCTCCTTGGGTAGCGAAGCGGCGGCGCGGTAGTGAATGGCAGCCCAGTGAGCTGCCAGAGCCGCGCCGTGACCGAGCCGCAGCGAGACGGTGGCGCGCGAGCCTGCGAGCGTGACGGAAGGAGTTTTGCCTCCCGTTTCCGCTTTCTTCCCACTGTTCGCGAACATCCCGAGCCAACCCCCTGCGGGGAAGGTGCCGAGCATCGCGAGGCGGATGAGGAGAGCAAGTTTTATCAGATAAATGTTATTGTTTGTAAATCATAGAGTAACAAGAACAGACAAATAGCAGAAATAAGGGAAGAAAAGCTGAATGTTTCTCTCCTCATCCGTAAGCCGCAAGCGGCTTACGGATGAGGCTTCCGCTTGTCTGTCTCCTCGCCTCGCCCTCGGGGAGAGGTGGCAGGCGAGCTTGTGAGCCTGACGGAGAGGGTTATATAACATAACACTCAACCGCCCTCTCACTCGCTTCGCGAGAGCTCCCCCCGAGGGGGAGCCTTACAGTAACTACCCATTGGAAAAGCCTCATCCACCACCTTCGGCGGTCCCCCTTCCCCCAAGGGGAAGGCTCAAAAAATAGCAAACAACCCCTATGCGGGAAACCTCTAATGCGTAAAAACTTTTTGGGCGTTTTCATGAAAGCGATTTTTACAAAAGATTATCGTGGACATCCCCTATGGGTGAAACCTCTTATGCGTGAAAGTTCTTTTGGGCATTTCCGCAGGAAATGCTGTTTTACTCACGAGAAAAGGACGACCTTAACACGCTCTTGACCTTTAAAAAAGGAGACCGGTATGAAAAAAAGAGGCGTTTGCATTGGCGGGTATGCGGGGTGCGGGAACTTCGGAGACGACGCGATTCTGGAAGCGATGATCGCAAGGTTGACGGAACGCGGCGTTCCGAGGGACAGCGTCACCGCGCTGACCGGCCGACCGAGGCGGGACCGGCGACGGTTCGGCGTCCGGTGCGAGGACCGCATGAATCCGGCGGCCGTTTTCCGCGCGCTTCGGCAAGCGGAGCTGTTTGTTTGCGGCGGGGGAAGTCTGCTCCAAAACCGCACCGGAAACCGCTCGCTCGGCTACTACCTTGCGCTTTTGCGGCTGGCAAAACGGCTCGGGTGCCGCGTTGCGTACTTTGGCGGGGTCGGTCCCGTTGGGGGCGAGCGGGCAAGACGGCGAACGGCCGAAACGCTCAACCAATGCGAGCAAATTCTGCTGCGGGACGAGGATTCCGCCAACCTGTTGCAAAAAATCGGCGTTTCGGGCGTTCCCGTCCGCGTTGGAGCCGACCCCGCGTTCCTGCTCCCGCCCCCGCCGCCGATGCGGGTCGCGTTCCTGCAACGCGCGCTTCTCGGAAACGACCCGCGCCCGTATTTTTGCGTTTGCATGCGCGGCGACACGCGCGGTTCTTTGCAGACGAACCCTTTACAATCCGCCGACGCGCGTAGCGCGCTCCGCGCCGCCGTTTCCCGCGTTGCCGCGCTCGGGTATTTTCCGGTTTTTGTGGTTGCCGACCGCAAAAAGGACGGTTTTTGCCTACACGGTACGCAAATTTTCCCCGAAAAAGCCGTGTTTTACCCCCGCGACGTTTCCGAGCTGACCGCCGTTCTTTCCGCCGCCCGATTCACCGTTTCCTGCCGCCTGCACCCGCTGATCCTCTCGGTGGCCGCCTCGGTCCCCTGCCTCGGCATTGCGGAGAACGTCCCCGACGGCGACTCCGGCGACAACCCCGACGGCGGCCGTTCCGTCGGCCGTTCCAACGGCCGCGCCGACCCCGACCCCGCCGCCGACCCGAAAATTGCATCGTTCTGCCGCGCGGCAGGCGTCCCCCTTCTCCCGCCGGACGCTTCGGCCGACGATCTGTTCGCCGCGGCGGTCTCCCTTTCGTCCCGCCCGCGCCCCGATCCCGCGCCTTTTCGCAAAAAAGCCGAAAAAGACCTTGCAATCCTTTGTGAAATGTTGTATAATGAAAGGGAACCTTAAAACAAAAGGTCCGGAGACCCTTTTCCCCCTCTTTCGAAAAACAAGTCTCCGTTTTTCAAGTTCTTTGAAAGGAACGGGCCGCGGGGAGAACCCTTTCCCGCAAGAAAGTTTTCCCACAGCGGTCTTTCGGTAAATCCACATGAAACACGCACAATTGGCGGATCTGCTCCGGCCGGAATCGTTCGACGGCATTGTGGGGCAGGACCATCTGTTCGGCGAAAAGGGCGTGATCCGCAGGATGCTGGCGGGTGGCCGCATTACCAACATGGTCTTTTTCGGCCCCCCGGGAACCGGAAAAACCACCGCCGCTTCCATCATCGCGCGCGAATCGGGCATGTCGTTCCGCAAACTCAACGCCACATCGGCGTCGCTCGCGGACGTAAAAGCCGTTCTCGGCGAAACCGGAAACGTGTTCGGCGCGAACGGGATTTTGCTCTACCTCGACGAAATTCAGTACTTCAACCGCAAGCAGCAGCAATCGCTCTTGGAATACATCGAGGACGGCCGCGTGACCCTGATCGCTTCCACCGCGGACAACCCCTACTTTTTCATTTACAACGCGCTGCTCTCGCGTTCGTCGGTGTTCGAGTTCAAGGCCGTGGCTCCCGAGGCGATCCTGCCGGTTCTCGGCCGCGCGCTCGACTACCTGAACGCCGAGACCAACCAAAAAAAGACCGTTTCCCCCGAGGTCGCTTCCTACATCGCGTCGCTCGCGGGCGGGGACGTCCGCCACGCCATCGTCCTGTTTGAAAACGCCTACCACGCCGCCGACGGCGAGATCCTGCGCGAACACGCAGAAGATTTTCATGTCGGCATCGGCGCGCTGTCGGACGATCTCCACTACGACTTGCTCTCCTGCCTGCAAAAGTCGATCCGCGGTTCCGACCCCGACGCGGCGGTGTTCTACCTTGCCAAGCTCCTTTCTCTGGGAGAGCTGCTGTCGGTCTGTCGGCGGCTGCAAGTAATGGCGTCCGAGGACGTGGGCCTTGCCTACCCGCAGGCGGCGGCAGTCGTTCGCGCCTGCTGCGAATCGGCGCGCGAGCTTGGCATGCCCGAAGCGCAGATTCCCCTTGCCCACGCCGCCATTCTGCTGGCAACGTCGCCAAAGTCCAACTCCGCGGACGCCGCCGTTTCCGCCGCCATGCGCGATGTGGAAGCGGGGCTGGGGCTGGAAATTCCGCCATACCTGCAAAGCCCGCTCTTCAAAGGCTACAAATACCCCCACGACTACCCCAACCACTACGTTGACCAGCGTTACCTGCCGCTGGACATTCCCGCCGACCGGCATTACTACACATTCGGCCCCGACAAAACCGAGCAGGCCGCCGCCGAATATTGGAAAAAAATCAAAGGATAATTCCGCGGGGACCCGTTTTCCGGCAAAAGAAAACGGGTCCCTTTCGCGTTTTTTCTTAAAAAACGAACGCAAACGCGCCGCGGGGCGTTTTTTTCTTTTTCAGCGCGCGCGGGACTGCTCCGCCCGTGCGGGGCTGTTCCGCCTGCGCGGGGCGTTTTCACCCGCGTGGGACTGCTTTGCCCGCGACAGGGCGTTTTCACCCGCGTGGGACTGCTTTGCCCGCGGCGGGGCGTTTTCACTCGTGCGGGGCGTTTTTCAACGGCGAATGGCGTTTGTTTTCGGGGGCGTTGGCGCGGTTGCGTTTCGCGGCGGGGCGCGGCATAAAATGCAGGCTCGGCGCGAAAAAGAGGTGCGTGCGGGGTGCAAAAGAGGTATGCGGGGTGCAAAAGAGGGCGCAAAAAGGCGTGTTTTCGGGTGCAAAAAAAGGCGTGTTTGCGGGTGCAAAAAAGGCGTGTTTGCGGGCGCAAAAAGGCGCGGGCCGCTTTCCCAAAGGAGAGCGGCCCGCGCTTTTGTTCGTTTTTTCTTACTCCTCGTCCACGAAATCCTTGATCAGGTGGTAAATTTCCTTATCCGATTCGCAGTAAACCTGATCCCATTCCATGGTGTACATGGCGCCGAGGAGCGACTTGCCGTTAACGGTAAAGTTATCCCCGTCCGTCAAGGTGATGCGCCCGGGATAGCCGGTTGCGATTTTGACGAATTTGTTGACGTCGGTGAGCGTGTCGAGTCTGATTCTGTACTTCATGTTGTTTGTACCTTCCTTTCTTTTTTCCGGTTTTACGGTTGTTTCAGCGGGCGGCGCGGCGGCGCGAACGGCGCGACCCCGAGCCGCGGTTTGCAAACAGCTTGCGCAACAGTGGGCGCAACGGCGCCGGCGCTCGCCAAACCACAATTTTCATGTTGTCTCCCCTCTCTATGTACCCCGCCTGCGGTCGGCAGGGGTTCCTTACTTTCAGGATATGCGTGGGGATTTCGGATTGTGACCCGCGGATCGCCTCTTTCGCGCGTTTTTTGTTCCGCGGTCTTAAATTTGCGCACCGTGTATGCGAAAATCGTCTTTTCCGGCGTTTTTCGCCGTTTTCCCGAAATTTGCGTACCGTGTGGCAAAAACAGGGCGTTTTTGCGCAAACCTCGGCTCCATCGGGCGGCCGCCGCGGTCCGCGCTTTTGTGTTTCTTACGTCTTTTTTTCGCCGTTGCGGTCCGCTTTTTCCCTTTCTCGGGAAGCCTGCGCGGCTGCGCGTTCTTTCGCCCGTTTCTCGGCCGCAATCTTCCGCATGGCGGCCCGCAAAACGGTTTTGTCGTTTTCATGCGTGAGCGACGACTCCGCCGCGGCCAGCGGGACCCATTCCACCTCTGCAATCTCTCCCTCGCGCGGGCGGATCTGTTTTTGCTCGGTGCGCGTTAAAAAGTAGACGACCTCTTTCTTGACCCCCGGCATTGGCATATAATGCACGGTGGCCCGAAAATTTGACCGGATATGGATGCGCACCGCCGTCTCCTCGTAAACCTCTCGGATCGCCGTCATCACCTCGGTCTCCCCCGCTTCCATGTGTCCCTTCGGAAACGATCGGTGCCCGCCTCGGCGATGCCGGATCATCAGGATATAATCGGCTCCGTGGTCCTCTCGGAGAACCAACGCCCCGCATGATTTTTCATGCTTCATTTCACCGATCCCCCTTTTTTAAGGTCAAAAGCAAAGGTCAAGTTTTAAGGTCAAGAGACTGTTACGGTCGTCTTGAAGGTCAAGAGACTGTTACGGTCGTCCTTTTCTTGAAAGAAAAGGACCAAAAGAACTTTTACGCAGTTATGGTCTTATCCATAGGGGGTGTTTGCGGTAGCCTTTTGCAAAAACGTTTTTATGGAAATGCCCAAAAAGCTTTTGCACAGATGTGGTTTCACCCATAGGGGGTGTTTGCGGTAGCCTTTTGCAAAAACGTTTTTTATGGAAATGCCCAAAAAGCTTTTGCGCAGATGTGGTCTTATCCACAGTGGTTGCTTGCTATATTTGAGCCTTCCCCATGGGGGAATGGGGAGAAACGGCCAAGGCCTTGTGGATGAGGCCTCCGTTTGTTTGTTACCTCGCCTCGCCCTTTGGGATGAGGTCAGGCTGCAAGCAGCCGGAGAGGGTAAAACAGCAGTTGTCGCAACCGTCCTCTCCTGCTGCTTGCAGCATAAGCTCTTCCCCGAGGGGAAGCCTTTTAAGTTACAATTCGTTAAAAGGCCTCATCCGTAAGTCGCTTGCGACTTTGGCACCATTCCCCCATAGGAAAGCTTTTGCGTTGCAAAATCAC
>CADBKZ010000019.1 GCA_902795355.1 uncultured Ruminococcus sp. | reverse complement strand
CTTCTCACACACATACACGTGTTCCTTTGTCTCTCTCTTGTTGTTCGGTTTTCAATGATCAAGGCCACCCCCTCTTGGGGACAGCTTTTATATTATACCTCTTTTGCCCGAAAATGTCAAGCATTTTTTCACGGAATCTGATATAAAATTAAACAAATCGAATGATTTATTTTTGTATATTTTGCACATTTTCCGCTTTTTTCTCGACAAAAAGGCCGATTGCAAAACCAAAAGGAGCGTTAAAAACGCTCCTTTTGGCCGAATGAACCGGAAAATCAGATCTTCGGGATCTTGATTTCCACTTCGCGTCCGCACTCCGCGGACTTTGCGATTCCATCGATAATTGCCTGATTGAGAAGGATCTGCGACGACGGAACCGGAGCCGTTCCGTTTTCCTTGATTGCATCGAGGAACGTACGGATTTTCAGGTCAAACAGCTCGCCTTTTGTTTTGAGGATCGGAATTTCGGTTTGCGTTTGCTCGCCGCAAACTTCATGATAGAGCGTCATCGCGCCGCCGACCGTGCCGTTCCAGCACTCGGTGGACGGGATGCGCAGGCTCCCCTTGGTACCCATGATGATCGTATCGCCGGGGGTATCGAGGTTCATGGCCCAAGCAATGCGGAAATCGAGGATGATGCCGCCTTCGAGACGGACAAACGCCGCCGCGAAGTCGTCCACGCCGAATTTTGCCGCATACTCGGGGTGGCCGGTCTTTTTATAATTGGAATAATTCGGATCGGTTCCGAAGAAAGCGGACTTATAGCCGGAAACGGTGAGCGGCTTCGGATAACCGATGGCGTTCAGCACCATATCGAGCGAATAGCAGCCGATGTCGCCGAGCGCGCCGAGTCCCGCGGTTTCATTCTCGATAAAGGTGGTTCCGTAGGGGGTCGGGATTCCGCGGCGGCGGCCGCCGCCGGTCTGGATATAATAGATTTTACCAAGCTCGCCCGATTCCACGATGCGCTTGATCATCTTCATGTTCTCGTCCATTCTCGGCTGGAAGCCGATGGAGAGAATTTTGCCGCTCTTCTTTTCGGCGCGGCAAACATCCGCCGCCTCTTCGAGCGTTACGGTGAACGGTTTTTCGAGCAGGACGTTGACGCCCTTTTCCAGCGCGTAGATCGCCGGACCGGCATGCTGACGGTTATAGGTGCAGATGGAAACGGCGTCGAGTTTCAGGCTTTGATCGTCCAGCATTTCCTTATGCGAGGCATAGTCGGTTTTGACATTCTCAACCCCGTACTTCTCAAAGAACGCCTTTGCCTTGCCGGGAATCAGATCCGCTCCCGCAACGATTTCGACGTCCGGCTGTTTGAGGTACGATTTGATATGCGAACCCGCGATCCAACCGCACCCGATGATACCGACGCGCAGTTTACGCGAGGTATCAATGGTTTTTACTTCCTGATTTTCCTTGAAATCATCCAATCCCATTGTGTAATTCTCCTTTTTTTGATGTGTATGGTTGCGGATATTGTTCAATACCCGATGCTGCGCAGATATTCGCGGCTCATCGCGGCGCATTCCAGCGGGGTTTTCCCCATGCTCGGCTGATCCTGCTCGACCACGATCCACTCCACGCCTGCCGTTTCGGCAACTTTGAGAATTTCGGGGAAATTCTGCTTGCCGTAGCCGACGGGGCGGAACTCGAAGTTGGCGGGACGCACGGGAGCCTTTTTCTCAATTCCGATCAGTTCGTACATATCGTCCGATTTTTCGCCGTTGAAATCCTTCAAATGCAGGATGCGCGAACGACCCGCATATTTGGCAAGGTACTTTGCAGGGTCCTCGCCGCCGACGTTGACCCAGCACATATCCAACTCGGTTTCAAGCAACTCGGGGGAAACGTCCGCATACAGAATGTCGAGCGCGTACTTGCCGTTGAGCTTCATAAACTCGAAATCATGGTTGTGGTAAACCAGCTGCATGCCGAGCTTTTTGGCAACCGCGCCGAGCTTTTTGATGTTCTCCACCACCTCGGGGAATCGGTCGGTTCCCGGGCGGTATTCCTCGGTCAGGTAAGGAACGGCAACGAACCGACACCCGATCGCCGCATAGTCGCCCAACACCTTTTCGGGGTCGGCAATCATATCAAGATAAGGGACATGCGCGGAAATCGGCGTTAAACCGATGTCGGCGCACATTTCGCGGACTTCCTCGGGGGAATGCTTATAAAGCCCCGCAAACTCCACGCCGTCGTACCCCATTTCCTTGATTTTCTTCAAAGTTCCGTAAAGATTTTTGCCCGCGTCTTTCCGCACGGAATAGACCTGAATGGCTACCGGAAATTTTTTCATGAAATCTGTTCCCTTTCATTTTATTGAAATTATTGAAAAGACAGCCGATGGGCGCGAACCGACGATTTTTGCGGTTTGCTCCCCTCATTTTGCCTTCTATTTCCATTATAGATCAAATGCCGTCGGATTTCAAGTCATTTTTCGTTGTATGGTAGACAAAAATTGCTATTCCTCGGTGCCAACAACGACGCCAACTTTTCGTCCGCGCGGATCTTGAGAAAAATAACGTTTTCCGCGCCGTTGCCGTCGGCTTCCCCACTTGCCTCGACGATACAAAGATCGGGAACGGCGAACCCCGAGGTATAACGGTAGAACCGACATTGTTTCATTCGTTTGGAGAGCTCCGCCCGATTGCTTTTTTCGGGGCGGACGACGCTTCGGATCTGCTCCGTTCCGATGCGGCAAACCACGGTATTTCGCCGGCCGTACTGCTCGCAAATCACGAAATCCGTTTCGTTCGGATCGCCGTTCTCTCTCGGTTCCACACGGTAGGTGAAGGAGCGAAGAACCGTTTTCCCGACCACGAGAACGGCCGCGGCGGCAATTGCCACCGCCGCTATCTGATACAGCGCGGGATAGGGAATCTTCGGGATCAGGGACACATAGTAGACCGCCAGCGCGACGCCGAACAACAGCAACGTTGTGATCATTTCTCTGCCCTTTTTGGGCTTGGGGGCGTATTCATAGTACATCGTGCGTTCTCCCTTTTTCAGACCGGTTACTTACCCACGCAGAAATGCGAAAAAATTTCGGAAACGATCTCTTCCGAAACCGTTCTTCCATCCAGCTCGGCCAGCGCGGCCATGGCCTCTTCCGCATCGTTGCAGCAAAGGTCGATCGGGTAATCGCGCCGCAAGGCCGCTTCCGCGCGTTCCGCGGCTTCGAGCGCGCGCAGAACGGCAGCATGCTGGCGCGCGTTGGTGAGAACGGCGTCCACGCGCAAATCGAGCGAACCGTCGGTAAACAGTTGCTCCACCAACGCGGAAAGCCGATCGAATCCGCTCCCGTTTTTCGCGGATATTTCCACAACATTTTTGCAGAGCGTGTGGCAGAAATCGACGGTTTTCTGGTGGACCCCGACATCGGTTTTATTGAGCAGCGCAATCACCGTTCCCGCGCTGTTTCCGAGCCGCTCGGCAAGGGCGCGATCTTCATGGGTCGGTTTCCCGCTGCCGTCGAACACGGCAAAAATCAATTCGGCGTTTTCCAACTCCCCGCGCGCCCGTTCCACCCCGATTTTTTCCACGGCGTCGGCGGTCTCCCGCATGCCCGCGGTATCGGTCAGCCGCAGAGTTACGCGGCCGAGCGTTGCGGTGTCGGTCAACAAATCGCGGGTGGTTCCTTCCACATCGGTCACAATGGCGGCGTCCCGCCCGAGGATCCGGTTATACAGCGAACTTTTCCCGACGTTCGGGCGACCGCAGATTACGGTTCGAATGCCTTCTGCAACGGCATGTCCAGTGCGATAGGTTTCCGCCAACTGCCGCAGGCTTCGGGCGCAGGAAGCGACCGCTTCGGTGATTTCCGCGCGGGACATTTCGGCCAGATCCTCGTCCGGATAGTCGATCGCCGCGTACACCGACGCGAGAACATGTTTGAGCGTTTCGTAAACGGCGGCGCTCTTTGCCTCGGTTTTGCCCCGCATTCCGCTATGCGCCAGCAACAGCTGCTCCCGATTCTGCGCTTCGAGCAGGTCGGCGAGCGACTCGGCCGAGGAAAGACCCATTTTCCCGTTCAGGAAAGCGCGCTTGGTAAATTCGCCGGCCGTTGCGGGTCTTGCGCCCGCGGCAAACAGCGCGGTTAAAACCGTTTCGGTGAGCAGCACGCCGCCATGGCAGGAAATTTCAACGGTGTCCTCTCCCGTAAAAGAGGCGGGGGCGCGGAACACGGTTGCAAGCGCGTCGTCCACAGCGGCGCGCGTTCCGTCCGCCTCGGTGACAAACACGGTTCCGTAGGTTGCGACGCGGGATGGAATTTCGCACAGCGCGCGGCCGTTTTTCGGCTCGAACACGCGCGCCGCAATTTCAACGGCGGCATTCCCGCTGACGCGCAGAACCGCCACACCGCCTTTCCCGCGCGGGGTGCTGACGGCGGCAACGGTATCGGTGATCATTTGGTTTTCTCCTTTCCGTTCGGTATGGAAAAAGGTTGCCCGAGGGCGGTTCCCCGCCCTTGCAGCAACCTTTTGGGTCAAGCCTCTTCGTTCTCGGGCGCGTCGCCTTCCAAAAAGATTACGACGCGGCGGTTGCTCTCCACACCGATGGAATTGGTGGAAACGCCCGCAATGCCCTGCACCTCGGAATGGATGATGCGGCGTTCATAGGGGTTCATCGGCTCCAACATAACGCTTCTCTTTTCGCGCAGGACCTTTTCGGCCTTGCGGCGCGCCAGCGCGCGGAGCGCAACCTCGCGCTTTTCGCGATAATGCTCCACATCCAGCGTAATTTTGGCGTATTCATGCTTCTCGCCCCCAACGCGGCGGTTAGCGGCAAGGTTGGCAAGGTATTGGAGCGCGTCCAGCGTTTCGCCGTGGTGCCCGATCAGAAGGCCCGCGTTGTCGCCGTCCACGGCGATTACGGTATCGTCGTTGGTTCCGGCTTTGGTTTCGTAGGTCAGGCTGTCAAGTCCCATGTCCTCGGCCACGCGGCGGATGAAATTCAACGCCGCGTCCGCGCCCTTTGCGTCGTCCTCAACGGTGTAGCTGACGGCGATCTTCGCGTCGGTCGCGCCGATGCCGAGAAAACCGCGTTTTCCCTCTTCGAGGACCGTTACCATCATATCTTCCTCGCGAAGCCCCAGCTCCGCGGCGGCCTTTTTGCGCGCTTCTTCCACGCTCTTGGCCGTTACGATTAATTCTTTTTTCACTTTGAATACCTCTTATGTGATTCGTTTTTCAGTTTTGGTCGTTTTCTTTTTCGCCGTGGTCGTTTTCTTCTTTCAGGGAAGCCGCGTCCACGGGGGAGTTCTTGGCGCGCTTGGCCTGCTCGGCCTGCTCGCGCTCGGCAATGGCGGCTTTCCGCGCCAGAGCGGCTTCGCGGGTATCGTCGTAATCCTCGTCGTCAATATGGTGGAGCGAGCGCACCTTTCCCGCGTTTTCGGATTTGACCGCTTTGGGTTTCTTCCCCGCCATTTCACGCGCGGCGGCTTTGTAGTCTTCCTCGGTGAACTGCGGCAGGGGCATAACGCGGCTCATGATGAACTGTTTGAGCGTTCCCAGAACGCTGCGGAACATCCAATACACGCCCACAATGGCGGGCACGATGAAGGTAAAGAACGTGGACATCAGCGGCATGGTAACGTCCATCATCGTGTTGGAGCAGGCGGTTTGGCGATCCTGCGTTTGCCCCGCGGCTTGCCCGGGCTGATAGCTGAATTTGCGGTTGAGCCGCATGCTGAAAAAGTAGACGACGAAGGTCAGCACGGGAACGAGCAGCAGGATGTTGAAATGGCTGAAACTCGGATTGACGCCGAAGTTCCATTTGCCAATATTGAAATTCGGGATCTGGCCGATCTTTTGGATGGACGCCCAAATATCGCCGCCGTTGGTATAATACGCAAAACTCCCGATCCCCTCGAACTGCGCGGTGCCGCCGGACAGCAGCTCGATGGTGCTGGACGAGGCGGACGCGTTACCGAGTCCCCCCGCGGCTCTCGCGGCCGTGTAGAACGCATTCAGCGCGGAAGATACGCCCGAGCTTTGCCCGAGCACATAGTGGAGCGGGTCCACCACAATGCGGTAAAGCGCGATCAGAATGGGCATTTGGAGCAGGAGCGGGAGACAGCCGCTGTACGGGCTGAAATTCTCGCGCTGGTAAAGCTCCTGAATTTCCTGCTGGATCGCCTGTTGGGTCTTTTGGTCGTTCCGACCCGCGTATTTGTTGCGGATCGCCATTTCTTTTGGGCGCAATTTCGCCTGACGGATGGAGTTCTTCTGCTGGCGGATCGCGAACGGAAGCATCAGAATTTCGATGATAACCGCAAACTCGCAGATGCCGACGATATAACTGCCGAATCCGAGGTGCATGGTGATCCAATTGAGCGCGGTTCCGATCCAGCGCAGGATAATGTCGAATACCCCGCCTGTTGCGGTGGTGTCCACCGTGGTCTGGAACACGGAAATCAGCTTGCCGAGGTCAGCCTCGTTCAGGTTTTCAAAAATGGAACGGTCGATCTTATTCTTGTCCTTTGCTTTCGCGTTGGCGGCTTCGAGGATCTGAACCGCGGTTGCGGTCTTATCGTCGGTGGTGAAGTTCTGGTAGTTCGCGTCGTCGTAGCCGTCGGCGAGCATGTTATACCCGCGCGACGCGGCGATCAGATAGTCGCGGACGTCAAAACTGCTGTCGTCGTAGACCGTTGCAAGCATTTCGGCGGTTTTCTGAATCTGCTCGGCGGACATGTTCCCGCCGTCCGCGGCCGTAATGGTGGAAGCGATGGTCAACGTGGTTTTCCTGCGGCTTGTGCATCCCGCAAGAACGCCGACCAGCACAACCGCGACAAGCAGGACCGCAAAAAGGCGCGTAGTTCTTGTTTTCTTGGTGATCAACAATTGGTTTTTCAATGGGTTCTCCCTTCGGTTTTGGGATTTTTGCGCCGTCGTTTCGGAATTACGCCGCACGGCGCCGCGGCGGTTTTCGGTTTCATTGTGCAGGCTCGTCCCGTTCAAGGCCGTAGTCCTCGGGATAATAGTATTTCGTGATCGGGGCCGGACGATACCGGTTTTTCAACCCGCGCTCGGGAACGGGGTCGTAACCGCCCGCGCAGAACGGCTGACAGCGGAACAGACGACCGACCGTCAGAATTGCGCCGACAAGGAAGCCGCGTTTCTGAAAAGCTTCGAGCGCATACGCGGAACAGGTGGGCGAAAAACGGCAGGTCGGCTTTCGTTTGAGCGGCGAAAGCAGCTTTTGGTAGAGCTTGATCAGCGCGATGCAAAGGTACTTCATGGCTCGGAGTTACGGAACAATCCGATTTTGGCAAACCCGCGGCGAAGATCCCGCTCAACATCGGTGGACTTCGCTTCAAGGATCCCTTGGCGCGGCGCAACCACAATCAGAAACCCCGTTTTCAGCTCCGGCTCCACGGCGCGGTATCCCGCCCGCAGAATCCGCTTTGCGCGGCTTCTCTGCACCGCCCCGCCCGTCTTTTTGCCAACCGAAACGCCGAATCGGTTATAGGCGGTTTTTCGCGGGTTTTCCATCGCCAATCTCTTTGCGGCAAAGTCCCGCAGAACAAAGACGGTCACATACCGACCGCCGAAACGCGTTCCTTTATGAAACGCTTTTTCATAGAGATGGTGTTCCTTGATGGTGGTGTACTTCATGGTTCGTCCCTTTGCGGCATTGTGCTTCCGTCTTTTTTCGGCGTTGGTTCGGGTGGGCAAATAAAAACACCGACCGCGCGTGGAGTCTCGTCCGCTCGGCAGTCGGTGTTTCATGTTCAAGCAAACTCTATCGGGTTCTGACGGGGTTGCCTGATCAATAGGTCAGTCTCTTTCTGCCCTTTGCACGTCTTCTTTTGAGGACGTTTCTGCCGTCAGCGGTTTTCATTCTCTTTCTGAAACCGTGTTCCTTTTTTCTCTGACGTTTTTTCGGTTGATACGTTCTGAGCATCTTCGGCACCTCCTTTAACAGTGATCGGAAGCGTTGGTTCTTACGCTTTTACACAATGACAGCTATTATTATAACCGAAACACCCCCTCTTTGTCAAGCTTTTTTTCAAAAAAAATCACTTTCTTTCCCGTTTTTTCCTCTTTTTCTTGACAAAGCATCTTCAAAATGATAAAATAAAGGCAGTTGAAGGGAAAGGAGCGTGCGCCCGTGAACATCATCAAAGAGCCGGATTTTCGCCGCGAACTGAAAACATCCCCCCGCGCGGGCTATCTCTTTTTCGGCGACGAGGACTATCTGAAAGCCTACGCCGTGCGCGCCGCGCGCGAGGTCGTTTGCCAAGACCCCACCTTCTCCTTTTTCAACGAAATGAAACTCGAAGCAACCGATTTTGAGCCGCAGAAACTCCTTGACGCGCTGATGCCCATGCCCATGATGGCCGACCGCAAGCTGGTGACGCTGACGGGGATCAACTTCAACGCCCTGCGCCCCAACGAGCTGGACGACCTTTGCGCCGCGCTTGCAGCGCTGAACGACTACGATTACAACCTGCTTTTAGTGGTTGCCGCCGCCGATTGCTTGGACGCGGGCTATCTGCCGAAACGCCCCTCGGCCACCCTGACCAAGCTTGCCGAATACCTGACGCCCGTTCAATTCGACCGCTCCACCCCCGCCCGCCTTGCCGCTTGGGTGGGCAAGCATTTCGAGCATAACGGGGCCGCCGCCTCGCCCGAGCTTTGCGCCGCCATGGTGGAATATTGCGGCCGGAGCATGTTTTCGCTTGCCAACGAGGTGGATAAATTGAGCTATTACACCCTCTCCCAAGGCAAAACCGAGGCCAACGCCGAGGATATGCGCTTGGTCTGCACGCCCGCGACCGAATACGACGCTTTCGCTTTTGCCAACGCGCTGATGGAAAACCGGCAGGATGCCGCGCTTGCCATTCTTTCCGATTACAAGCTTCGCCGCATGGACCCCATCATCATCCTTTCGGACGTGATCCGCGTGTTCTGCGATATGGAAACAGTTTATGCGCTTTCCAAGGACGGGTTGCCTGCCGCCGAGATCGCGTCTTTGACGAAAATTCACGAATTCCGCGTCGGTCTCTACTTAAAAAGCCTGAACCGTACGTCCGCCGATCGCCTGCGCCGCGCCGTTGACGCCTGCGTTGCGGCCGACGCCTCGCTGAAACTTTCCCCGCAGGGCTACATGGCCTTGGAACGACTGATTTGCGCGGTGTAGGGGATGGGATACTGCGAGGGGGAGAGCCCTTTTTCTCGCGCGAGAAAAAGGGCTCTCCCCCTCGCGCTCCCTTTCCCCAAAAAAGAGCGAAAAACTTTTTCGCTTTTGCCGGAATTTGCGTACCGTGTACCAAAAAACAACCGTTTGAAGGTTTGGTAAAAGGTTTATCGCGCTCTTTCAAAGCAAAAAAACCGCGAATTTTCGCACCGTGTGCTGAAAATTCGCGGTTTTTCTTCGCCCAAAGCGGTATTTCCCGAAAATTGAGGACCGCCGGAATGCAATTCTCTTTTTTCCATCTTTCTTCGGCGTGCGGGTTTGGAAACGGGGCGCATCTTTCCTCGCGAAAAGGAAGATGCGCACCGCCCCCAAGGTCTTATTCTTTTAATTCTCCGACATAATATTTCTTTTTGCCGCGGCGGACGACGATATATTTCCCCGCGATGGCGTTTTCGGCGTTCAGGACGAGGTTTGCGTCCTTCACCGTATCGCCGTTGACGGTGAGCGCGCCGTTCCCGATGAACTCGCGCGCCTCGCGCTTGGAAGAGCAGATGCCCGCGCTCACCAAAACGTCGGCCAGCGCGCCGCCCTCGGTTTCAAAATGCGGAACATTGCGCAAGCCCGCAAGCAGATCGCGCACGGGGATATTTTTCACGTCGCCGGCGAACAATTGCTCGCTGATCCGCTCGGCCTCTTCGTATGCCCCCGCGCCGTGCAGATCGTTCAGGATCTCGCGCGAGAGAACTTTTTGCGCCAACCGTTTTTCGGGCGCGGCGGCATGATCGGCGGCAATCTGCTCAATTTCCCCGCGGGAAAGGAAGGTCAGCCGTTTGAGATACTCGATCACCATGCTGTCCTCGGAGTTGAGCAGGAATTGGTAGAGTTCATATGAGCTTGTTTTGTTCCGGTCCAGCCAGACGGCGTTGCCCTCGCTCTTGCCGAACTTGTTTCCGTGGGAATCGGTTACGAGCGGCATAGTCATGGCATAAACCTCGTCGCCCGTGGTCTTGCGGATCAGCTCGATACCGGTTGTAATATTGCCCCATTGATCCGAACCTGCGACCTGTAAATCCACCCCGCGGTGTTCATGCAGGTATTTAAAATCCAATCCCTGAATCAGCATGTAGGAGAACTCGGCATAGGAAATACCGGTTTCCATCTGGCGGCGGACAAGATCCTTATTGAGCATATAGCCGACGTTGATATATTTGCCGTACTCGCGGAAAAAGTCGATCACGGTCAGATCCTTCACCCAATCGTAGTTGTTCACCACTTCATAAGGGAAGATTTTCTGCAACTGGGTTTTCAAGGCCTCGTAGTTGCGAAAAACCTCGTTTTTATCCGACAGTTTGCGCTCCACGGTGCCGCGCGGGTCTCCGATGAGCGCCGTGGCAAGCCCCACAAGCATAATGGGGTGGTGGCCCGCCGCCGCGAGGCGGCGCGTGATGAGAAACGAGGAATAATGCCCGAGGTGGAGACTATCGGCCGTTGGGTCGGTTCCAATGTAGAAGGTCATGCCGCCCGCGTTCAGCTTGTCAATCAGGGCGGGATCGGAAATATCCTGAATCAGCCCTCTCCATTTCAGGTCTTCATAAAGATTCATTGATTTGTAAAATCCTTTCTTGGGATGTTCGTTATTTTCGGTTTTTCTTGTTTTCGTACATTACGGCGTCCGCTTCGCGCACCAGCTCGGAAAGGTCGGCGATCCTGCCGAAAGCGGAGCCGACTTCCATGCTGCATTGAAGCCCCTGATATTGACGTTCGTTTTCCAGATTGACATCGTTCAACGCCGCGCGCCATGCCTCGATCTTTCGCGAAACCGCCGTTTCATCGTCGGTTCTGATCAACGCCAGAAACTCATCGCCGCCAATGCGATAACCAACGGTGTCGCTATCCAGAATCCGGCGGATGCTCTCGGCGCACCGGCGCAAAAGGAGGTCGCCGTATTCGTGCCCCATGGAGTCGTTCTCGCCTTTCAGCCCGTTGACATCGAAGAACAGCACGCCAACGCTCCCTTCGCCGAGGTCGGATTCGAGGAGCGTTTTATAGAGGTTCTGATTGTAAAGTCCCGTCAGGGTGTCACGCTCGCTGAAATTGTGGATACTGATTTGATCCCTGACGCTTTCGATGCCCGTTTTGACCACGAAAAACATCACCAGCGCGCACCCGAGCACAATGAACAGCCGCGGGAGAGAGATATACAGCAGAACATACCACACGCCCTGCCCCACCGAGGTTTGATAGGCGGACGCGTCAAACTGAACGTTCGCGCGGTTGCCAAGCTCCGCAAGCAGGGTGACAAACGGAACGTCCCATGTTCCGGCGAGATAGCCGATGACCGGCGGAAACACCGTGCAAACCGACGAACCGGCAACGGCGATCCACCCGACCCTGCGCGAGCGATAAAGCATGGCAAGCAGAATAGGGAAAATCAACGTCATGGTAACGTGGAATGTCAGCAGGAGCATAATCAGAAACGTGTAAATAATCGAGCAGGCGATGATGATATACTTGGCGCCCGACCAGACCGCCAGCTTGGGATGGCGGGAAAATACCATGGGAACCGCGGAAACGACCGCCGCAATCAAAAGACCCACGCGCATCAGCAAAAGATTGACATGGAACACGTCCAGCTCGTTCAGAATCCACGCGAGGAGCAAAACAACCGTTACCGCCAGAATGGCGTTCGCGGCATGGCGATTTGGTTTCCGTTCGGTCTCGTTGGACAGAATGGTTTGTTCGGGATTCCAGATGTCCATGCTTTTTTGCCCCCTTTCCATAGATTTCATACGACAGCAATAAACCAATTACTTATTATATCATTTCTCCCGCGGAATGTCAACCCCTGTCGAAAACTTTTCCGCACAAACGCGCGGAATGGGCTTAACGGAACGACAAAATGCCGTTTTCAATCACCCGCGCGGAAAGATCGGCGGTTTCCTGCTCAAACGTTTCAAAAGAATCGGCGGCGGTTCCGTCCGCAAGATCCGAAATGGCCCGAACCACAAGAAACGGAACGCCGTTCGCGGCTGCGGTTTGGGCAATGGCTCCGCCTTCCATTTCGGCGGCCAACGCCGAAAACTCGGTTTTCAGGCGGCGTTTCGTCCCCGCGTCCGCCACAAACAGATCGCCGGTGGCAATTCTCCCTTCGTGGACCCGATTTTTCGGCAAAATCGCATACACGGTACGCAAAAAAGCCTGTTTGAGAATGTCGTTCGAACGGAAAACGGACGGCTCCGATCCGTTGCCGAACCCCGAAATGTAGCCGCGGGCATAGCCGAAACGGGAAATGTCAAAATCATGCTGGACCAACTCGGTTCCGATAACCAGATCGCCGACCGACAAGCCGTCGCCCACGCCTCCGGCGATCCCCGTATTGAGTACGTAATCCGGCGCGTAACGGTCAATCAGCATTTGCGTGCAGCGCGCCGCGTTGACTTTTCCGACCCCGCATTTTACCAACGCCACGGCGCAATTCCCGATTTCGCCGCGATAGAAGGTGAGATCGGCCGCGCGCTCGGCGACAGGCGACGACATTCGCGCAAGCAACGTTCGGATTTCGCTTTCCATGGCGCCGATAACGCCGAAAGTTTTACGCTTCATAGGTCAGGTTCTCCTCTTTCCAATGCTCCAGAACCGCCGCCATATCCGCCGCGACCGCGCGCGCTCCGGCAAGGTCGTGGTCGAGGTAATTCCCGCATTCCTCGCGGCGGCTCCCGGGAATTTCCCCCTCGAACGCCGCGATAAACGCCATGCTCCGGCGAACCAACTCAATTGCCTCGGCGCGGGAAACGCGATCCCGCAAAAGCAGGTAAAATCCGGTGCGGCACCCCATGGGGCCGACATACAGAACGCTCTCCCCCGCCGCGCTGTTCCGCGCAAACGTTGCGAACAAATGCTCGATGGTGTGCATGGCGCCGTTGGAAAGATAATCCCCGCCGTTCGGCTGTTTCATGCGGATATCATACGTGACCACGTCTCCGTCCACGCGTGAAACATACATTCCCTTTTTCAAATGATCGTGGTTTACGGTAAAGCTTGCAATGGTTTTCATAGTCCCTCTGAAAAAACGACAAAATTTGCGGTGCGTGTATGCAAAAATCGGCGGTTAGCGCGCCGCTTCGAGAATGTTGCTGGTAATAAAATCCACGCCCCATCCAACCAGCCGTTCGGCGTCCTCGGGGCGGTTGACCGTCCAGCAATTGACCGCGATTCCGTTCCGATGCAGCTCGGCAACAAGTTCCTCGGTCAGCGCGCCGAAGTACGCGTCCGCGTCAAAGCGGTATTGGCGCAGGATTCCGAGAATTTCGGGTTTCCACTCCGAAAACAGATATTGGATCGGCTGCTCGGGCGAACGCTCGCGCACATGAATCAGGTTCTGCAAGCCGAACGAAATGAACACCGTTTGCTCGAGCTGACCGGCGTTCCGCAGGGTTGCGATAATGGCTTCCGCATCCTCGGCGGAAAGCGCGCCTTTGAGTTCGAGCACCGAAACCTTTTCGTATTTTTTGCAAACCGAAACATACTCCTCGAACGTTGGCAGGTGCAGGTCCACGCGCCCCGTCGAGCCGTCCGTGTCCGTCAGGGTAATGCGGCGCAGGATGGCAAGGTCGGTTTCTTCCACCTTGCAGTGCATGCCCGAAACGCGGTCGGTTTTATCATCATGTATCACAATGAACTTTCCGTCCGCCGTGCGGTGAATGTCGGTCTCAATTCCGTAGTAGGATCGGTTTGCCGCGGCAACAAACGCAAGATTGGTGTTTTCTTTTTCCAGCCCGCTCAATCCGCGATGCGCAATGATGCGGCATTGGCCTGCCTGAATCCGAATGGTATCCATTGTTTTCCCCTCTCTTTCGGCTTTTATAGGAATACATCATCATTATACCATTTTCTTCTGTTTTTGTCAAGAAAAAGCGGAAACTTCGCTCTGCCGATTTCAGAAACCTTGCGCAGGCTCCGGCCGACGCCGCGGCGGCGCATGCGTGGACCGCCTATCTTCCCGCGCCGTTGGAATTGCGCGGATCGTCCCAATCCAAACAGAACGCTTGTTTGGGGAAACAAAAAACCGGCCGTTGGCAAAAAGCGGGGGGTTCCGAAAGCAGAAAGCCCGCCGCTTCCTGCAGCGCAAAAAGCGACGGGCTTTGATAAAATCACGAAAACAAGAACAAGATTTGTTCTTATTCTACATTATTCCCCTTTCTCGGCAAACCGGTAGCTCCCGCCGCAAAGCGTTTCGCAATGGCCGCTCGGGAGTTTGAGATACGCGGTTGCGCCCTCGGGAATTTCAATTTCATAATAAACGTCGTTCCCTTTATAGTACCAAGCCGAGCGAACCGTTCCCCGCTTGGTTCTGACGCCGGAATTTACGAACCCGAGCCGACGGTCGGGGTGCGGCGCAAGGTCGATGGCCTCGTAGGCCGGATGATCCTCTCTCGGGCTGATTCCAACGACGTAGTTGAAGATCCAATCGTAAACCGAGCCGTAGGCATAATGGTTGAAGGAGTTCATGGACGTACTCCAAAAGCTCCCGTCCTCTTTGATGCTGTTCCAATGCTCCCACATGGTGGTGGCCCCGTGCTCAACCGAATACAGCCACGAGGGGTTGCGCGTTTCAAAGAGCAATTGGTAGGCCAGCTCGGATTTTCCGTTTTGAGCCAGCGTTCGGAGCAGATACGGCGTTCCGACAAAACCGGTTTGCATCAGCCCGCCGGCATTCCGGATCAATTGTTCCAGCCGGTCGGCAAGCGCGGGGCGTTCCTCTTCGGTGCAGAGGTTGAAATTCAGAATCAGAACAATGGCCGTTTGCGTGACCCCGCGGCGGAACCGATCCGATGGGGTTGCTCCTTCCGCAACATGCTCGGTCAGCGGCAGCTCCTCTTTCGGCATTCCGTTTTCCATGAAATACGCGCGGAAAGCGTTGCGGACGTTCTGATAAAGAACGCGGTATTCCGTCATGTTCCGGCCGAGCGCTTCTCCCGCACGGATGAAGAGCGAAACGGAATGGGCGAAAAACGCGCTCGCAATCAGGTCGTTGGAAGTGGCGCCCCATGTGGAATCCGCGTTGCCGTCCATGGCGAGCCAATCGCCGTAGTGCTTTCCGCCGAGCCACAAAAATTCCTCGGGGCCGGCGCCGTGCATATATTCCACCCATTTTTGCATCATGGGGAAGTTCTTTTCAAGATCGGCGCGGCTGCCGTAGGCTAAGTACATTTCCCAAGGCGCAACGCAGGCAACGTCGCCCCATGCGGCGGAAACGAAGGTGGAGCCTTGACGCGGCAAAGCGTTGGGAACAATTCCGCGAACGGCGCCGTTCGCTTCCTGCTCAATGGCAACGTCGCCCAGCCACTTGCGGAAGAAACGGGAAACGTTGAAATTGATTGCGGCGGTGCGGCAGAAGATCTGCGCGTCGCCCGTCCAGCCAAGGCGTTCATCGCGCTGCGGGCAGTCGGTCGGAATGTCCAGATAGTTGCTTTTTTGCCCCCAGATTACATTGTGGTAAAGCTGGTTGATCTCCGCGTTGCCGCACTCGAAAAAGCCGGTTCGCTCCATTTCGGAATGCACCGCAACGGCGCGGAAACAATCGGCGTTCACCAGCTCCGGCGGGCATTCGGCCAACCGCACGTAGCGGAACCCCTGAAAGCTGAACAGCGGTTTGAAAACATCCTCGCCGCCGCTGCAAACATAAATGTTCTCGTTGCGCGCCGCGCGCATATTGGCGGTGTAGAAATTGCCGTCCTTATCAAGGATCTCGGCATGGTGCAGGACAATGCGGTCGCCTCGGCGTCCCTTGACGCGGACTTCCACATATCCCGTCAGGTTCTGCCCGAAGTCGATCACCGTTTCTCCCTTTGGCGTTCGGATGATCTCCACAGGCGCCAACCGCTCGTGTTCGGTAATATCCTCGCCGACCTGCGCGATCAGTTTGGTTTTGACGGCGGGATCCCCGACCGCCTTGCCGAGGCAGATCGGCTCGGCGGTTTGATCAACGGTTTCGCCATGGTAGATCTCCGAGGAGAGAACGGCGGTGGTGTACACATCCCACGTGCGGTCGGTGGAAACGACTTCCGACGTTCCGTCCGCGTAGCGAAGCGTCAGCTCGGCGATCAGGGACGTATGGTCGGCAAATTTATGGTTGGTATTGCCGAAGCCGATGTACCCGACAGCCCACCCCTGACCGACGTTGATCTCCAACAAAGCTCCGTTTGTCAGCATGCCGGTAACGTCGTAGGTCTGATACTGCACGCGGGCGTTGTAGCTGGTCCATCCCGGGGCAAGCACATTTTTCCCGACGCGCGCGCCGTTCAGATACGCCGCGTAAAGCCCGATGGCGGAAACCGCGAGCGTCGCCTTTCTGACCTGTTTGGTAAACGTAATTTTTTTGCGGAAACAGACCGCCGCGGCCCCCGTATCCTTCGGAGCGCGGACCCAATTGCGATGATTCATGGTTTTTCCCCCTGTGTTGCTGGTTTCAAAGCAGGTTCAGTATAACATAAACGCGCCCGAAAAGCAAGGCGCCGACCGGTTTCGGATAAAAACGACCCCGATTTACCCAAAAACGCCACCACTCGGGGGCAAACGGAAATCCCCACCCGCGGGCGGCGCGGGCGGGGGTTCCATGCGGGATTCAGAGCGTTACTTCATGGCCTTCCTCGGCGGAGCGGTAAATGGCGGTCAGAATCTTCATCAGCGCAATTCCGTCGTCCGCGGTGTTGATGCAGGTTTCTTTCCCGCGGATACAGGCCGCGAAATGCCCGACCTCGCGGCGGAACGCTTCGTCAAAATCCAATCCCGTTTTTCCGTCGAACGCGGTGTCGGTCAGATAACCGTCGGTTTCGCCGAACAGGGTCACGCCGCCGTCCATCTTAACGCCAGCCGACGTTCCGAAAAGCTGGATATTGTTCGTTTCGTCCGCCGTGTTGAGCGCAAAACTCATTTCCACCGAGAGAACCGCGCCGTTATCAAAGCGGATCAACGCCGAGGCGAGGTCCTCGCAATCGCAAACGTCGTGATCCGTACGGCTCGACGCAACGTATTTTTTCGGCGTTTTGATGTTCCTGCGGTCGCCGAGTTTGCAAAAGGTCGTTCCGTAAACCGAAACCGCGTCCGGCATTCCCATCAGATAGCGGACGAGATCTATGGAATGAACGCCGAGGTCGATCAGCGGGCCGCCGCCCGAGCGGCTTTTCTCGCCGAACCAACCCCCGGGGTTCCCGTTGCGGCGGATGTTGACGGCTTTTGAATAGTAGATTTCGCCGAGAGACCCGTTCCGGATCAGGTCCCGAACCAGAAAGCAATCCCTGCCGAAACGGCGGACAAAGCCGATCATAAGCAGTTTCCCGCTTTTTTCGGCGGCTTCTTTCATGGCAACCGCGTCCGCAACGTTGGTTGCCATCGGCTTTTCGCAGAGCACGTGCTTGCCCGCGTTCAAGGCCATAATCGAGCAGGGCGCATGCGCGCTGTTCCACGTGCAAACGCTGACCGCCTCAATTTCGGGAAGCTCGGCCAGCATTTGCGCTTCGTCGGTGTAGAGCCGCGTAATCCCGTATTTTTCGCCCATATAGCGCAATCTTGTTTCGTTGATGTCGCAGAACGCGTAAAGCTCGGTTTCGGGGGTGGCGCGATAGGATTCAATATGCGCGCGGGAGATGCTCCCAACGCCCACAACGGCAATTTTAATCGGATTCATGTTGTTTCTCCTTTTCAGTCGTTTTGCATGATGGAAAGCAGATGGTCTTTCGCTTTCCGAATGTCCGCGGCGGGGTTTTCGCCCACTTCGCGCTCAATGGTCAGAAACCCGCGGTAGCCAATGTCCTCGAGCGCGCGCAGGTAGGGCCGGAACGGCACGTTTCCTTCGCCGAGCGGAACCTCGCGGAAGAAGCGGACGTCCTTCAAATCCTCGGGCTTCGGCGTTACGCGATAGATGTATTCGGGATTGGTGCGAACCAACATAACCCCGTCCTTTGCATGGGTGTGGACGATGTAATCGCGGAGATTGTAAACCGCCTGAACGGGGTCGTCGCCCGTAACCATAACAAGGTTGGCGGGATCCAGATTGACGGCGACGCCGCGGGAACCGAGACCATCCAGAAACGATTTGAGAACGGCCGAGGTTTCGGGTCCCGTTTCAATGGCGAAATGCGAACCGATGCGATCCGCATAACGCGAAAGCTCGAAACAGGCTTCCTGCATCATTTTGTAGCGGTCGGTGTTCCGGTCCTCGGGAACAACGCCGATATGCGTGGTAACAATGTCGGTTTCCAGATCCTTCGCAAGGTCAAGGATGCGTTTGGAACGCTCGATCAACGCGGGGTTGCGCTCGGGGCGGAAAAAGCCCTCGCCGAGGTCCCCGCAGAGTGCGGAGAAACGCAAGCCGCAGGATTTGACAAGATCCAGAAGCTCGCGGCGTTTTTCGGCGGTCAGGTTTTCGGGGGAGTTTTCCCCTTTGGTTGCGTACATCTGGATCCCGTCCGCGCCCAGCTCCGCCGCCTTGCGGATGGCGGTTCGGGTGTCGGTGCGGAAGGAATCAATGATTACGCCGATCGGAAAACGGTACATGATTCAACCTCTCTTTTTTGACATTTTTTTGCGATTTTTAACGGATAAAGCTTCCCCGAAAAAGGCGAGCGGACAGAACGTCGATCGGCTTTTGTTTGTTTTGGGGATTGACAGAACCGTGATTTTAGTATATAATAAATGGCGTAAAATGTCAATCCCATATTTTTGCTGATATTTGCACTTTTTTGCGATTTTTCGGGGGTAGGAATGGTACATCACGAAATTCATCGGGTATACGACAGAAGAATCCCGTTTTCGTTTCTTTCGTTTGATTGCACGAAAGACCGGAAAAGGGCCGACGCCTTCAATTGGCACGACGATGTGGAAATGCTGCACGTTCGGAGCGGGCGCACGACAGTTGTGGTCGGAGAGGAGCGCATTTCGGCGCAGGCGGGGGACACGGTGGTGATCAACCCGAACATCATTCATTCCATTGGGAACACCGAACCCGTTCAATACCACTGCCTGATCGTCAATCGGGACTTTTTGAACGCCAATTACATGGACACGCAATCGACCGTTTTTCTGCCGCTGGTCCGCGACGAACGCTTGAAAGACCTTTTTTCGGAGCTGGCGGACACTTACCCCGTTTTTGCAACGGCCGCCCATCCGCCAACCGAGGACGACCTGCAATTGGAAAAGATCCTGACGCGCCGCGCTATGGTCCTGCGGATTATGGCGCGCCTATATTCCCGTTATACGTCGCCGACCGCCGCCGTTCGCATAACGCAGGAAAAACAGGGCGGAATCCGCAAGGCCATCCTCTACATCAACCGAGAATACACCAAGGACCTGACGCTGGACGAGGTTGCGGAAATTTCGGGGATCAGCAAATTCTATTTTTCCAGAGAGTTCCGACGCATCACGGGGTATCCTTTTGTGGCATACGTAAATTTGGTTCGGTGCGAGAGCGCGAAGCAATTGCTGGCGGAAACCGACCTTACCGTTGGGGAGATTTGCACGCGGTGCGGCTTTCGACTTTTCTCTTATTTTACGAGGAAATTCACGCAGATCGTGGGCAAAACGCCGTCGCAATTCCGAAGCGACGCACGGGAGCCGACAGAACGCACGGAAAATTGAAAAAAATTCGGAAAACCACTTGAAATTCGGGAGAAGATGTGGTATAATACACCTGTTGCAACGGCAATCGGACGGAAAAGCGGAAGAAAGCCGAAGCGAAATAGGGGTATAGCTCAGCTGGTAGAGTACCGGTCTCCAAAACCGTGGGTCGCGGGTTCGAATCCTCCTGCCCCTGCCAATACAAAAGGCACGCCGATTGGCGTGCCTTTTGTATTGGCAGGGGCAGGAGGCGCGACGAAGTCGTGTGCGCGGCAAAGCTGCGCGGCGCGGAACAGCTTGCGGTTCTGCCGCAGGCGGAATGCCGGAATCACCACGATTCCGGCAAGCAAGATGTTTGCATTGCGTAGCAATGCTGGGTTCGAATCCTCCTGCTTTACTGACAGGGGCGGAGGAAATCGAACAGGGCGTTTCGGCGCGCCGTGCGTGCCGAGCGATCCCCCATTTGTTTTTTCATCGGTCGGGGAAAATAACGGATACACGGCCCTTTTTAATCCGTTAGGTACCTTTTCAGCCCTCTTCATTCTGTCCCGATTTCGCATTCCCGTCGGTTTCAGCTTTTGTACGCTTTTATATAGTCGAGATACAAGGCGCTGTTCCCGCTTGCAAAAAAGTGGATTGGACGGAATGTGGAAATTTCCCGAAATGCAACTGTCCCTGCGTCCGCCTGCACATCGTCAAACAGGATCTGATATGCTCCGGTTTCGCTGTCAACAGTCAAAGAAATCTTCATAAATCGATCGGCGGGCAATCGCCCAATTGCCGTTCCCGCATGGTTGGTGATAGAGCCGTCTGCGGCAAATTTCAAAAACTGATACTCAAATATGTTGAAAATCGAGCCTCTGGAATCAAACGTTTCCGACGATTTCAGGGAAATTTCAAACGTATATTTCCCCGTTTGATAGGTGCTATCGTCCAACAAGACGTCAACAAACGCGTCGGTATCGGTTGCGGATCGCGTTAATGAAAGCACACCGTTCCGCACGGCGAGAGCGGAATCTTCCCTTAATCGACGCGCCCTTTTTTGTGAACCGTATGGAACCGGTCGGAATAACCCGTATAAGTGCAACCGGCGCAATTCACAATTACCGGCTGTTCATCCGACATCCGGCTGCAAGTTTCAATTTTATCCTTCTCGTGCGCTCTGTCTTCAAATGCCATAATCAAACAGGTGATTTTTCTCTTTGAAACCTGTTTAATATCAAAATCCGTTCCCCGAACAAAGGATTCCAGCGCGGATGATCCGAGTCTTTGTTTTTCCATTTTCATTTTTCTTCTTTCGCAGATTGTAAAAGAATCAACACTATGGACAAAATTCATTATACCACAGAACGCAGAAAAAATCAACACCTTGGGCCTCCTTTTCAGAAAAGGAATGTTGTGTTACAACAGGTTTCCCCATCTTTTTTCTCATTTCTTGTTGATTTTTCGGGTTTTGTATGGTAAAATATAAAATGTACGGATCTTCCGAATGAAAACGGCGAACGCGCCCGCTCGGGGTTTCCCCGCGGGCAGGAAAGGCTTTTATGAGAAAATATCGCTTGCGGATCGGCTTGGATGTGGACGATATTCTTTACCAATGCAATTCCTACGCTCTGGATCTGCTGAAAGAAAAATACGGGGACGACCCCGTTCTGCAATTGGAACACATCCGCTCTTGGGGGTTGCAGGGCGACCGTTCGGATGAACGGCTCCAATACTTCTCTTCCCCCGATTTCGTCCGCTCGCAACCCATGTTCCAAGGCGCGCAGAAGTTTGTCCGCGACCTTTGCAAATTTGCGGATGTGTTCTTTATTACCGCAGTCCCCCCGCAATGTATGAGCGCGCGCGCGGAACGTCTGGCGTCCGATTTTCCCGAAGTTCCGGCCGGAAATATCCTGATCGGCACGCGGAAAGACATTGTGAACCTTGACATTCTGCTCGACGACGCCGCGCATAACATCTCGGCCTCGCAGGCGTCGTATCCGGTTTTGATGCGACGCCCGTGGAACACTGACCTTTCGGGGCTTCTCGCGGTCAATTCCTACGCGGATTTTCTCCATCTTGCAAAAATGATCGGCAATTCGTTCATCGATAAAAAGCCGGATCTGACCCGCGGCGGCGTGCTTTGCCTCGTTGGACCGTCGGGAACCGGCAAAAACAAAATTGCTTCCGCCATGACGCGCGACCCGCGCTTTTGCAAGCCTTTGACCACCACCACCCGTCCCCGCACGGAAAACGAACCCGCCGACGCTTACCGGTTTGTTTCCGAAGCCGAATTCCTGCGCGAACGCAACGCAAACGAGTTTATTGAAACCACCGTTTACAGCGGCCATTATTTCGGTACATCGGAAAATCAGATCGCCCCGATTGTGGAAAGCGGGCGCATCGCCGTAATCCCCATTGACATTTGCGGCGCGCTGACGCTGAAAAACCTCTACCGTTCCCGCGCGGTGCTGGTGTTTACCGACCGCGAAAAGAAGGAAATTCTGATGAACATTCTGCGCCGCCCCATTTCCGACGAGGACAAAATTCAACGCATGCTCTCTCTGGATTTCGAGCTGCGAAACATCGAGCTTTGCGATTTTGCCGTTCGCTTTGATAACGGCGTTCCCGCTTGCGTGGAAACCATTTGCAAGGAATTACAACTTTCAGGAGGTACCAACCGTGTTTGAATCGGTTATCGACGCCATTCGCAGGCACAACACTGTGATTCTGCACCGCCATTCCAATCCGGACGGCGACGCGCTCGGCAGCCAGATCGGGCTTGCGGAGCTGATCCGCGACCAATTCCCCGAAAAAACCGTTTACACCGTTGGCGACGCAACCAAACGCTACGCCTTTATGGACGGTTCGACCATGGACGAAATTTCCGATGAATGTTTCAGGGGCGCGCTCTCCGTGATTCTGGATTCGGCCACGCGCGAGCTGGTGAGCGACAAACGCTTTGAACTTGCCGCCGAAACCGCCCGCATCGACCACCATATTTATTGCGAAACCTTTACCGATCTGGAAATTGTGGACCCCTCTTTTGAAAGCTGCTGCGGCATGATCGCGGCCCTTGCGCAAGAGAGCGGATGGCGGCTTTCCCTGCGGTCGGCAACCGCCGTTTTTACGGGCATGGTAACGGACTCCGGCCGCTTCCGCTACGACTCCACCTCTTCCCGCACCTTTGCGCTGGCGTCCTACCTGATGGAACAGCCGATCGACACCGCCGAGCTTTACCGCAACCTCTATTCGGATGATCTTTCTTCCGTGATCCGTCGGGCGTCGTTCCTGCAAAAAATCAAGCGGTTCGGGGAAAGTCCTGTCGCATACATCTACAACACCGCCGAGGAAATCGCCGCGCTCGGAATGGACGCGTTCTCGGTCTCCCGCGGCATGGTGAACACCATGTCCGATATTCGCGGCATTGACATTTGGGTGAATTTTACCGAATCGGAAGGAAAAGTTCTCTGCGAGCTGCGGTCAAGCCGATACAACATCAATCCCGTGGCCGTAAAATACGGCGGCGGCGGACACAAAAAGGCTTCCGGCGCGGACGTTGCAAACCGCGAAGAAGCCATGCAAATGCTCGCCGATCTCAAAGCGTTAACGGAGGCGACCGATGAATCTTGAAGTGAAACAGAAAATTTTTGAAGCGATCCATTCCAGCGAAACCGTTATCATCTCCCGCCATCGCCGCCCCGACGGCGACGCCGTTGGCTCTACGATGGGTTTGGCGAGGATCCTGCGCCTGACCTACCCCAAAAAGCGCGTTTTTCTCGACAACGAGGACGCTTCCGACTACCTCGCCTTTCTCGGGAGCGAGGGCGAACGCCCCACCGACGCGGACTATGAAAACGCTTTGGTGATCGTTTTGGACACCGGAACCTTGGACCGCATTTCCAACTGCCGCGTTCTGAACGGCCGCATGCTGATTAAAATCGACCACCACATTGACGACAAGCCCTTCGGCGATCTTTCTTGGGTGGAAGAGGAGCGTTCTTCCGCATGCGAAATGGTGACGGACTTTTATTTATCGTTCCGCGACAAGCTGAAGCTGGACGCCGAAGCGGCAACCTACCTCTATACGGGCATGGTGACGGATTCGGGGCGTTTCCGCTATCGCGGTTCCGACGCCGGAACCATGCGTTGCGCCGCCGCCCTGCTGGAACAGGGCGTGGACACCGAAACGATCTTTGCGCACCTCTATATGGACGATTTCAGCATTCTGCGTTTCCACGCGGCTCTGACAAACCGGATCCGGCTGACCGAAAGCGGCGTTGCGTGGCTCCGGATCTCCCGCGCCATGCGCCGCCGTCGCAGCCTCTCCATGGAAGAGGCAAGCAACGTGGTTTCTCTGATGGATTCCATTAAAGGCAGCCTGATCTGGATTGCCCTGCTGGAAAACGACGACGGAAGCGTTCGCGTTCGTCTCCGCTCCCGCTTTGTGGAAGTGCAGGAATTGGCAACGCATTACCACGGCGGCGGGCATGCCTGCGCCAGCGGCGCAACGGTTTACAGCCGCGAGGAGGAAGCGGCTCTCCTTGCCGAGGCGGACGCGCTTCTGAAACGCTACAAAGAAACCCACACGGGCTGGCTCTGACTGCCGGAAAAAACGGACACGAGCCCTGCTCTTTGGATTCCACCCCCGCCGATTGCGTTCGCTTTGCCACAAACCGTTTCGGCTCGTTCGATTTTGTTTTTTCCGGCATGAACCGCGGGCTGAATCTTGGATTTGACATTGCCTATTCGGGCGCCTGCGGAGCGGCGTTCGAGGTTAACTACGCGGGCATTTTGTCGTCGCAAAAAATACATCGCCGCCTTTTGCAACAGAACGGGCAACCGCAATTGCGGTTGCCCGTTCTGTTGCAAAAGTATTTTGTTATTTTAACAGTTTCCCCACATATTCCGCATAGGCCGTTCCGATGAACTGCGCTCCGTTTGCATTGGGGTGAACGCCGTCAACCGAATAGAATTTCGGCTCCGGTTGAGTTTTCAACGCCTCTTCAAACAGTTGATCAAGCGGAATGTAAACATCCGCGAACTCTTCCGCCAGCTTCCGGACGATCGGGAGAACGGTTTTCAGATCCTCTCGGATCGCTTCCTTATCCTCGCAATCGAGAAGATAGGGCGAAAGCATTACAATTTTTGCATTTGTCTGCTCGCGCAGGTGCGTCAGAATGGCGCGGTAGTTGGTTTCAATCTGTACGTCGGTTGTTCCAATACGTCCGCCGCCGTACCGATGCCAAACGTCGTTGATTCCGATCAGAATGGAAACAATGTCCGGTTCCAACGCAATTGCGTCGGGATACAGACGGTCGAACAGCTGGTCGGTGCGGTTGCCGCTGATGCCCAGATTGATGAACTCAAACGAAATTTCGGGAAATTGCTCGGCAAGCGCCGTCGCGGCGTATTTCGGATAGCCGTTCCCCATTTGGTGGTAATTGCGCTTGTCTCTCCCCGCGTCGGTGATGCTGTCGCCCTGAAATAAGATTTTCATTGTCAGATTTCTCTTTCGCCTTTATTTCTTGAACGTCTTGTTCCAATCATCCATGAATTTCTGAATGCCGATGTCGGTCAGCGGATGTTTCAGCATCTGCATGATCACCTTATACGGAACGGTGGCGATATGCGCGCCGTGTTTTGCCGCGTCGGTCACATCCTGCGGCCCGCGGATGCTCGCCGCAATGATCTCGGTTTCAATTCCGTGAAGTTCGAAGATCGTGGCAATGTCGTCGATCACCGAAATGCCGTTATCGGAAATGTCGTCCAACCGGCCGATGAAGGGGCTGACATAGGTGGCTCCCGCCTTGGCCGCAAGCAACGCCTGCGCGGGGCTGAAAATCAGCGTTACGTTGGTGCGGATGCCCGCATCGCTCAATTTTTTGACCGCTTTGAGGCCCTCTTCCGTAATCGGAATTTTAATAACGATGTTGGGGTGGATCGCGGAGAGCTGTTTTGCCTCTTTGACCATGCCCTCGGCGTCCGCGGCGACCACTTCCGCGCTGATGGGGCCGTTTACGATGGATGTAATCTCGCGGATCACATCCTCGAATACCTTTCCTTCCTTTGCGATCAGCGAGGGGTTGGTCGTTACCCCGCAGATGACCCCGAGTTCATTCGCTTTGCGGATTTCCTCCACATTCGCGGTATCGATAAACAGTTTCATTTCGGTTCTCCTTTTTTATGCTTTTTCGGCGATGGACGCCGCCAACTCGGCGAGCTGATCCACGCAGTGTTTCTGATAGTCGGTGAATTTGGCGACGTCCGCGCTTCTCGCGTCGGGTTCCATCGCAACCCCTTCGTATTTGTTCAGGTAATACTTCGCGCAACAGGGGTAGGTCAGATTTTCAATGGTTGCCGCAAGCCCCAAAAAGTCCTGCAGCAGCGAGGTCTCTTTGCTGTTCAGCGTTTTACCCCGCCGCGCCGTCCTTTGCGCTTTCCAGCATGGTTTGCGCGTTGGCGTTGAACAGTTGAAGCGGGCTCCCCTTGATCCATTCCAGCCGTTGGCGGATCACCGACGCGTCGCAGCAGGTATCCTTGATAAAATAGAATCTCCCTGTTTCGGCGCACCATTTGATCATCTTTTCGGTCAACAGCCGCTTATACGGCTTCGGGCATTCGTAAACGCCCAGCGGCATTTCTGCGGGCAGGCGTTCGATCAGGCGTTTCGTATCGGCGATCCAATTCTCGTCCGACAGGAATTTGACATCCATCCGGTTGCTGATCAAAATCAGCGCGTCGGGGCCTTCCGCGGCAATGGCGTTCAACTCGTCGGCCTGATCGGGCAACAGCTCCGATACATGCCCCGAGGCGACGATCTGCATCGGCGGGCGCGAAGCGTCGGCCCGCGCAAGCTCCTTGGCCTTACGCACCACGGCGCGCACCAATCCCACGCGTTCTTCCAAAGAAAGAAACAGGATCTCGCTGGATTGGCAGGCGGCGAAAATGCCGTCGCACCCCTGTTTCCAATACCATTCCACCAATGCGTCCACCGCTTGGTAGTC
>CADBKZ010000018.1 GCA_902795355.1 uncultured Ruminococcus sp. | reverse complement strand
AACTTTCCGTCAGAGGCCTCATCCATAAGTCGCAAGCGACTTATGGATGAGGAGAGCAAGTTTTATCAGATAAAAGTTATGGGTTGTAAATCATAAAGTAACAATAACAAATAAATAGCAGAAACACGGGAAGAAAAACAAAATGTTTCTCTCCTCATCCGTCTTGCCGCTCCGCGTCAATCCACCTTCCCCGCTGGGGAAGGCTCAAAGTTACAACAGGCAGATGGCAGGCACAGGGGAAGAAAAGAAAAGTATTTTTCTTCTCAATCACAAGCCGCTTGCGGCTTTGGCACCATTCCCCCAAGGGGAAGGCTTCAAAACAGCCTTGCCGAACGGTGGCGGCAGGGCGTGGATGTTGCGATCATTTTTATTCATTTCCGCCCGTTTTCTGCCAAAAAAGGTGTGGAACCCGCCAATTTCAAGAAAAAGAACAAGAATGATTCTTAAATAAAAAGCAGTCGACCCTCGGCCGCTTTCTTTTTTATGTCGTTGGGCAGGGTCGGGACGAACAAATATTGGACAGGGGCGCGGCGGCCGAGGGTCGTCGGCCGACAAGCGACCACAAGCGGCGGGTTCGCGCGGCCATTCCGTGGTCGGACTGCGGTGGGGTTCGGTCGGCTTTTCCGCGGTCGTCGGCGAGCGGGGCTGGGGTCGGGACGGACAAATCTTGGACAGGGGTGGGCGCGGCGGCCGAGGGTCGTCGGCCGACAAGCGGCCACAGCGAGCGGGTTCGCGCGGCCATTCAGCGGCCGGTTGGCGGTGGGGTTCGGTCGGCTTTTCGGCGGTGGTCGACGAGCGGATTGGGGACGGTTAAATGTCGGTTAATTGTCTGTCAAACATCGGATAAATGCCTGTCAAATATCGTAAATGCCGGTCAAATATCGGTCAAACGTCGGTCAAACATTGGATAATGTCGGTCTATTGTCGGTCTATTGTCGGTCAACCGTCGGTCAGCGCGTCGGAAAGGCGGGCGAATTGTTCCACCGTCAGCCGTTCGCCGCGCACGTCGGGCGGCAGTCCCACCGAAGTAACGGCGGCGGTCAGGCGGTCTTTCGGCAGCTCGGGGAAGCCCGCACAAAGCGCGTTGACCAGCGTCTTGCGCCTTTGGCCGAACGCCGACCGAACTACGCGGAAAAACCGCGCTTCGTCCCTTGGCACAATCGGTTTTTTCTCTCCGTACAGTCGGACTTGCACAACGGCCGAATCCACCTTCGGCGCGGGAACAAAGCGGTCGGCGGGAACGCGGATCAGCCGCTCGGTCGTCCCGCGGTACGCCGCCGAAACCGTAATGGCTCCGTATTCTTTCCCGCCCGCCGCCGCGCAAAGCCGGTCCGCAAACTCTTTTTGCACCATCACCGTAACCGCCGAAAACGGCAGTTCGGATTCGAGCAGCTTCATCAGGATGGGGGACGTGATGTAGTAGGGCAGGTTGGCGCAAACCGCCACCGGCCCCGCGGCAAAATCGGCGGCGAGAAGCGCGCCGAGGTCGGTCGCAAGGACGTCCGCGTTGACAACGGTCACGTTCGGGCAATCGGCGAGCGTGTACCCGAGAACGGGGATCAGCGCGCGGTCGATCTCCAACGCCACCACGCGGCGGTAGCGCGCGGCAAGCTCTCGGGTCAGGGTTCCGATACCCGCTCCGATCTCCAACACGGTGCAATCTGCGGTTGGCGACGCGGCGTCGGCAATTCCTGCGAGAACGTCGGGGTCGGTCAAAAAATTCTGCCCGAACTCTTTCCGGAACGAAAGCCCGAACATGGCCATCACCTGCCGCACCGTTTGTATTCTCCAAAGTTCCATCTTCCCAAAAACGCTCCTTTGCCGGTGGTTTACGGTTCTATTATAAAGGAATCGGCCGGAAAAATCAAGAGAAAATTGCCCCGAAACGCCCGAAAAAGCGAAAAACCGCAACTTTTTTTGAAAAAGACATTGCCAAAACCGCCAACCTATGCTATAATATAAAGTAGCACACCATACCTGTTCGGCGCAAGCCGAAGAAAGGGAAGAAACAGGATGTCATTGTTGTTCGGCAAAAAGTCAAAGGCGATCCGCTTCTATGATACCGCCACATGGTTTTACGACCGACAGAATTATACCGAAGCGATCCCCTATTACCGAAAAGCTGCCAACCTTGGAAGCGTGGAAGCGGGTTTGGCCATGGCGAAATGCTACCGCATCGGCGCGGGCGTTGCCGTGGACGAAAACCGCGCTTTTCGCATTTATAAAAAGCTTTCGAGCCGGAGTCCCGAAGCCCGTTGGCTGTTGGGGCGTTGCTGGTTTGAAGGCGTCGGCGTCAAGCGCAACCTTCCCCGCGCGATCCGCTGTTACGAAAAAGCCGCCCAAAAAGGCCACGCCGCCGCGCAAACCGACCTTGCCATTTGCTATCTGGAAGGGACGTATGTCCGTCAGAATCTGCGTCAGGCGGTAGTGCTGCTCCGCATGGCGAGCCGCCAAGGGTACGCCCCCGCGCAGTACAAGCTAGGTTACTGCTACGACGACGGCATTGGCGTTGGCAAAATTCCCGAGCGCGCTCTGAAATGGTACGAACGCGCGGCCGACCAAGGGTATGTGGACGCGGTTTACCAGCTTGCCGTTTGCTATTTGCGCGGCAAAGGGGTGGAACGGGACGACGCCACGGCGGTCTCGCTCCTGCGCCAAGCCGCCGATCAGGGGCATGCCGGCGCGCAGTTGAGCCTCGGCTGTTGCTACCACGACGGCCGCGGTGTGGAAAAAAGTCCGGTCGAAGCGGTCAAATGGGTTCGTTCCGCCGCGGAGCTGGACTACACCATGGCCCAAGTTTTGCTCGGCAACTTCTTCAAAAGCGGCGATTGCGTTCCCCGCGACCTGAACGAAGCGGCGCATTGGTATCGCCAAGCCGCCCGCCAGCACAACCGCGACGCGGAATATCAGCTCGGTCTGTTGTATTCCCGCGGCATCGGCGATGAAAACGGCTCCCCGAACTACGAGAAAGCCGGCGAATGGTTCCGCCTCGCGGCCGAGCAGGGGCATCCCGAAGCGCAATATGAGCTTGCTCTTTGCTATCTCCACGGCGACGGCGCCTCGAAAAAGCCGAATTACGCCGAAGCGATCCGCTATCTCGAACCCGCCGCCGAAAACGGCATTGCCGGCGCTCAATACACGCTCGGCACCTGCTATTTGCGCGGTCTCGGCGTTCGCCGCAGTCCCGCGGAAGCGGCAAAATGGTTCCAGCGCGCCGCCGAGCGCGGCAACGCCGACGCCCGCACGCAATTGCTCGAAATCCGCAAACGTCAGAACTTCGTCTGATACATCCTCTCGCTCTTTCGGGGGAAACTACTTCTTGTGGTTTTCCCCTTTTTTTGAAGGTCAAGAGACTGTCCTACTTTTCTCGTGAGAAAAGTAGGCAAAAGAGCTTTCGCGCACCTTCTTTTTCTCGAGAGATAAAAGAGCATTTCCTGCGGAAATGGCGCAAAAAGAGCTTTCACGCAGTTATGGTCTTATCCATAGGGGGTGTTTGCGATAATCTTTTGTAAAAACCGTTTTCTATGAAAATGCCCAAAAGAACTTGCGCGCATAAGTGATTTCGCCCATAAGGGATGTTTGCAATATTTTGAGCCTTCCCCTTGGGGGAAGGAGGATTGCCGCAAAGCGGCAAGACGGATGAGGCTTTCCAACGGAAAGTTACTTTGACCTCCTCCATCGGGGGAGGTGGCGCGCACGCTTGCGAGCGTGACGGAAGGAGTTTTGCATGCCCGTTTCCGCTTTCTTCCCACTGTCCGCAAACATCGTGAGCCTTGCGATTTTGCAACGCAAAAGCCTTTCCTATGGGGGAATGGGGGAAACGGCCAAGGCCTTGTGGATGAGGCCTTTGAGCCTTCCCCTTAGGGGAAGGGGGACCGCCGTAGGCGGTGGATGAGGCTTCCATTTGCTTGTTTCTTTGCCTCGCCCTTGGGAAAATCGGCAAGCCGATTACGAGGTCAGGCTGCAAGCAGCCGGAGAGGGCTGCAAAGCATAAAGCCCTCTCACTCGCTTCGCGAGAGCTCCCCCCGAGGGGGAGCCTTGAAGAAACTTTCCGTCAGAGGCCTCATCCGCCTCGCGATGCTCGGCACCTTCCCCCAAGGGGAAGGCTTCCAGAAACAGTCCGTTGGAAACAAGTTGTTTTCGCTTTTTTTCTACTGTTCGCAAACATCGTGAGCCTTGCGATTTTACAACACAAAAGCCTTTCCTATGGGGGAATGAGGGAAACGGCCAAGGCCTTGTGGATGAGGCCTTTGAGCCTTCCCCCTGGGGGAAGGTGGATTGTCGCGAAGCGGCAAGACGGATGAGGCTTTCCAACGGACAGTTACTTTGACCTCCACCCTTGGGGGAGGTGGCAGGCGACGCAGGAGCCTGACGGAAGGAGTTCTTTCCCGCGAGCAGGATTGTTTTTTGCCGGAACCCCCTGTTTTAATCAACCGTTCGTTCAAATTCCCCCATTAATTGTCAGTTTTCAATTGTCAATTTTCAATTGTCAAAGGAGCGTTATGTACCCGAAACAGTTTGAAATCATCGAATCGGGCGGCGCGCCCGCCGTGGAGCGTTGGGTCGGCGGCCAGAACCGCACCGCCGACGGCGCGTTTCGCCGCGGCGAGGTCGTCCGGTTCCGCGTCACCGTTCCGCGCGCCATGGGGTGCGGCGCGGTGGTTCTGCGCCTTGGGAAAGACGGCGACGACCCTTCCGACCGTCCGCTCTCTTTTGTCGCGCTCGACGGCGACCGCGACGTTTACGCCGTGGACCTTGACACTGCGCGGCTCGCGCCGCCCGAGGGCGGCCTTTTCCGCTATGAATTTCTCTTTCTGCGCGGCGAACGAACGCTCTTTACCAACAGCCGCAACAACGTGGATTTCACCCTTTCCGAAACGAACGCAAACCGTTTCCGCCTGCTCGTGTACCGCTCCGATTTCGCCCCGCCCGCGTGGTTTCGCGGGGGCGTGATGTACCATATTTTTCTCGACCGTTTCCGCCGCGGCGCGAACACCCTGCCGCACGGCGACGGGATCCTCGACCCCAATTGGGAAACCGGCGTTCCGCAATACGCCGAGCGGGTTGGTGACGCGCTGGCAAACAACGTGTTTTTCGGCGGAAATTTGCAGGGCGTGTATCAAAAACTCGACTTTTTGCAGGGCCTTGGCGTTACGGTTCTGTACCTCTCCCCCATCTTCGAGTCCGCGTCCAACCACCGCTACGACACGGGCGATTACGAAACCGTTGACCGTCTGCTCGGCGGCACCGAGGCGTTCCGCGAACTGATCGACGCGGCGCACGCGCGCGGGATGTACGTCGTCCTCGACGGCGTATTCAACCATACGGGCGACGACAGCCGCTATTTCAACCGCCGCGGGCATTACCCAACGGTGGGGGCATATCAATCCGAGGCGTCGCCTTGGGCGGGGTGGTACCGCTTCCGCTCGTTCCCCGACGACTACGAATGTTGGTGGGGCATTGAAATTCTGCCGCGGCTCAACCATGAAAACGCCGATTGCCGCCGCTATTTCACGGGGCCGGACGGCATCGGCGCGCGCTGGATTCGCGCGGGCGCGGACGGTTGGCGGCTTGACGTTGCCGACGAACTCTCCGGCGAATTTCTGGACGAATTTCGCGCGTCGGTCAAATCGGCGGGCGCGGAAACGGGGCGCGACCCGCTGATCCTCGGCGAAGTCTGGGAAAACGCCGCGGACAAAGTGGCCTACGGCGAACTGCGCCGCTACCTTTGGGGCGGTCAGCTCGACAGCGTGATGAACTACCCGTTCCGCAACGCCGTGTTGGCGTTTCTGCAAAACGGCGACGACGCGTTTTTCCGCGACGTATTGACCGAATTGTACGCTTCCTACCCCCGCGCGGTCTCGGACAGCCTGATGAATCTGCTCGGAACGCACGACACCGCCCGCGTTCTGACCGTTCTCGGCGACCCGACCGAGGGCGGCGACCTACCGAACGCTGCTCTGGCGGGCAAAAAGCTGTCTCCCGCGCGCCGCGCCGCCGCGAAACGGCTGTTGATGGTCGGTTCCGTCCTGCAATTCACGGTGTTCGGCGTTCCGTCGGTCTATTACGGCGACGAAGCGGGCGTTGAGGGCTACCGCGACCCGTTCTGCCGCATGCCCTATCCTTGGGGGCGCGAGGATCGCGCTCTGCTCGCGCACTACCGCAAGCTCGGCCGCCTGCGCCGCGATTACGCCTGCCTGCAAGGCGGCGGGTTCCGCTTTTCGGAAAGCCCCTCGGGGACTGTTGCATACGAGCGTTCCGCGCCGGACGGGATGAAAAAAACGGGATTTCCGACCCCGAACGGCGGCGGGAAACGCAACCGTTTGTTCGTTGCCGCCAACGCCGCCGGAGCCGCGGCGGAAATCCGCCTGCCGCGCGGCAAGTGGAAACCGGTTCTTTCGGTGGGTCGCGTAACGGTTTCGGGGAACCGGCTGGTTCTGGCGCCCCGCGGTTGTGCCGTTTTGGAAAAGCAATAGGGAAGAAGCCGGACGGAAACCATTTTCCGTCCGGCTCTTTCCTTGTGTTTGAAAACAAAAGTTCCGCTCCTTGCAATTTTGCAACGAATTGTTGCTTGAAGCCTTCCCCTTGGGGGAATGGCGCCAAAGCCGCAAGCGGCTTATGGATGAGGCCACCGCTTGCTTGTTACTTCGCCTCGCCCCGCGGGGATGAGGTCAGGCTACAAGCAGCCGGAGAGGGCTTTTGCGATAACCGATATTTTTACCCTCTCACCGTTGCTTGCAACATGAGCTCTTCCCCGAGGGGGAGCCTTTTTGTAACTTCCCGTCAGGAGCCTCATCCATCAGTCGCTTGCGACTTTGACACCATTCTCCGACGGGAGAAGGCTCATGGTGTTTGCGGACAGCGGGAAGAATGGCATAATTGGCTCTTTCCAGCGGAATGTTACTTGAAGCCTTCCCCTTGGGGGAAGGTGGATTGCCGCAAAGCGGCAAGACGGATGAGGCTTCCGCTTGTCTGTCTCCTCGCCTCGCCCGCGGGGAGAGGTGGATTGCCGCGAAGCGGCAAGACGGAGAGGGTTAAAAAGCGCAGACATTCAACCACCCTCTCACTCGCTTCGCGAGAGCTCCCCCCGAGGGGGAGCCTTGAAGAAACTTTCCGTCAGAGACCTCATCCGCCTCGCGATGCTCGGCACCTTCCCCCAAGGGGAAGGCTTCAAGCAACTACCCGTTGAAAACTCCTTCCTACCAAAGGCTCGCAAGCGAGCCGGCGGTCCCCCTCCCTCGGGGAGAGAGATTTCAGATCATTTTCCATTGGAAAGTATTTTTACCTCCACCCTTGGGGGAGGTGGCGCGCACGCTTGCGTGCGCGACGGAAGGAGTTTCAAGCGGGCGGTTGTTGAAAGGCTTCCCAAGGGCGAGGCTTGCCAGAGAACAAACCGTTACAGACAGGCGAAACCGACAGAATCTTTCGGATCCCGTCGGCGCGGTTCGGAACGGCAACAAAAAACGTGGCGGGGAGAAGGTTCCGGCAAGGAACATTCTCTCCGCCATGCGGCCATTCTTTTTCAATCTGTGCGTTCTTTCGCGGTCATCATTCCCCGACGTGCGGGTTATTCCGCGGGCGCGAACGCCGAGGGATCGGCGAAATACGAAGCGGCAACGGTGTTTTTCGTTGCGGGGTCGCAGCCGTAGAACGCGAGTTCGCCAACCGTGGTCAGGCTGTCCGGCAGCGTAACCGAGGCAAGGTTCGTCAGCTTATAGAAAGCAAGCTCGCCAATGGTTTCAACGCCGTCCGCAACCGTCAGAGAGGTCACAGCGGTGCAGCCGAAGAACGCGCCGAGCGCAACGGTTTTCACGCCCGCGGGAATCGTAATCTCCGTCAGGGCCGCGCAGCCCATGAACGCGGATTGGGGAATGGTTTCAAGGGCGGTGGTTTCAAAGGTCAGCGTTGCGAGCTTGGAGCAACCGTGGAACGCGCCCTCGCCGAGCGTTTTCACGGCGGCGGGAATGGTAACGCCCGCAATCGTGCAGCCCGCGAACGCGTAGGCGCCGATGGTATCCACGCCGGCGGGGATCACCACCGCGTTAAGGTCGGTCAGGTTGCGGAACACCCCAACGCCGATGGCGGTAACGGTTTTGCCGCCGAGTTTTTCGGGAATGGCCACGGTGTGCGGCGCGTAGCAGCGGATGTAGGAGACCACATTTTTGCCGTCCACATCCAGATTGCTGCCCACCACCAGCGGCTCAAACGCGGTAATGATCACCGAGTTGCTGTCAATGTCGTCAAAGGTGTAGCGGTCGTAAATCTGCTGACCCTTTTCGTCTTTTTGCAGGTTTCCGGCCGCGTCGCGGCTTTCCACAAGCTCATAGTTCAGAATCACATCGTTTTGGGTATAGTCTTTGTTGTCGTCTGCGCCGTTTTTCGACTTTCCCTTACAGGAAACGAGGCCAACCGCCGCCAAGGCGACCGCGAGCAGGAGAGCGAGAAGTTTTTTTGCCATTGCGTGTATCCTTCCTTTCGATAGACACATCTATTTTATCATATTCCCCCGAAAAAGTCAATAGGTTTCGGCGCGGGATTTATGAATCCTGTGAAAATTTTTTGCAATTCGGTGGTCAAACCGGTCAAAAAGAGGAAAGAGAAACGGGCAAGGGAGCGGGCGACGGGACGAACGATGCGTGCAAACGCGGGAAAACAGCGGAAAATTTCAAAAAACACTTGAAACAGACGGCGATTCGTGATATAATAAAGAACGGTGCGACGATGAACGGCGAAAACGGAGACCGGACCCCGAACGCGCAGACGCGACGGGGGGCGGGACCGACGCACGGGAACGCGCGCGAAAAACGGAATAACTGCCCGTAGCCCAGCTGGATAGAGCGCAAGACTCCGACTCTTGAGGCCGCAGGTTCGAATCCTGTCGGGCAGGCCAACTGATCACCGGTCAACATCCGAACCCCACGGTTTGAATGTTGACCGGTGTTCCCTTTTGTAGAGCGGTTTTCCCGCTCTTTTCTTTTGATCGTTTTTTAAAAAAACAGTCAGTTTTGAAAAGGAAACGAATAAAAGTCGGGATTTGAACCCTGCAATTCATTCGATTGTTCTGATGCGAGATTCATATTCGTCAGGGGAAAGATAATTGTTAGTGGAATGCGGACGTTTCGTGTTGTAAAAGGTAATATAACTGTCAATCGCCTTTTTGAATGCAGATTCCGAACGGTAGCGTGTCCGATACAGTTCTTCTTTCTTCATGTTGGAAAAGAAACTCTCTATCACAGCATTGTCATGTGGCGTATAAGGCTTTGAGAAGGACTGTACCACACCATGCTCGGCAAGACAGGTACGAAAGGTTTCGGATTGAAAGTTAGATCCGCGATCACTGTGGAAAATCAGATCTGTCGAGGGATTCCTTGCGGAATATGCTTTGAGAAAGGTCTTTTTCACCAACTGCGTACTGTTTTTGTTCGATAATCCATAGCCGACCGCCTTACGTGAATAAAGGTCAAGTATGGCGCAAATATAGTAAGTGCGGTTATGAAAGCGAAACAGCGTGGTATCACCTACCCATACCTGATTTGGCTTTTGAACATCGAATTTCTGCTGCACATGATTTTTGAAATCTCGTTGCTCCGCCCGATACGCACGCTTGGCTCCATTCCGAATACTGGAAAGTCCCATCTCGTTCATAAGATTTTGCACCGTTTTCGAACCGGCACGGATTCCGTTCTTTTTTAGGACAGCAACAATTTTGTCGGCTCCAAGGACTTGAAAATTATCATGATAAATCTCCATGATTTTTTCTTTCAGTTCTTCTCGGTGTTTGGCATAAACCGTGTTTTCGCGTTTATTCCGCAGAATGTGGTTATAAAAAGTACCGCGAGGCAACTTCAATGCTTCGCACAGAACATGAACACTATATTGCTTGGAAAGCGCTTCCGCTTCTAACAATTTCTCTTGCGTTGGTGCGTTAGCAGAACAGTTGACCCGATGCAACACCTCAATCTCTTTTTGCAGTTTTTCATACCTCCGTTGGAGATTCACATAATCAGAAACGGTAAACCGTTCTTTTGCAATGTGGTTTTGGCCGTTGGCAATCCAACGTCGGATCGTGCTTTGTGAAATCCCGGTTTTGCCTGCAATCACAACCGTCGGAAAAGTTTCCTCTTTCATTTGAAAAACCTGCTGCTTTTGTTCTTCCGGATATCTTCTGGGCATGGTGATGTATTCTCCTTCTTATTAGGCAAAAAGCCTTATAGTATTATAACATATAATATGTAATATTGTAATGTCTTCCTTTGAGCAAAGTGCAAATTTATATGTTGGATCATCACAAAAAACAATTTAATTATGAAAAAATGTAAAGTATATATTGCATTTGTGTTGACAAAAATTATTTTTTATGATATAATACAAACAAAAAGGGAGGATTCACCATGCCGATCACAACAAAAGAAAGCATTCTGAAAGTGTTAAATGCCTATAACCCCTGGTGGAGAACTGGGATTGTCAACCCTAAGATGACGAAAACCTATAAAAGGTTTGCTTTTTATGAAGCTATGAAACGGTTGAACGACACAAAAATTCGCCGATCCGTTGTACTGACAGGAACCCGTCGCGTCGGAAAAACAACGATTCAATACCAAATGATCGACACGCTTCTCTCTTCCGGCATTGCCCCGCAAAAAATCGTTTTCATTTCTATGGATCACCCTATCCTGAAACTCAGTCAGTTTCAGGACGTTTTGGAATGCTATCACGAAAACATTTATGCGGGACAGGATGTTTATTATTTCTTTGATGAAATTCAATATGCATCGGATTGGGATCATTGGCTGAAAACCATTTATGATACGCAGCCCGATACCCGAATTGTGGCTACCGGTTCTGCCAGTCCCGTTCTGATCAAGGGGAGCCAGGAGAGCGGAGCCGGACGGTGGACGGTAATTCAAGTCCCGACAATGTCCTTTTTTGAATATTGTGAACTGATTGGCGTAGAGAAGCCGGACATTCCGGCGGATATGAAAATCACGTCACTCTTATATAAAAGTCAAATTGACCGCACCCAAATTATGTTGCAGCTTTCAAAGGTACAGCATCATTTCATGCGGTATTTGCGCGTGGGTGGCTTCCCCGAATTGGCGCTTGCCGAAAATGATTTGATGGCACAGCAAATTATGCGTGAAGACGTTGTGGACAAAGTGCTGAAACGAGATCTTCCCGCACTATACAATATTCGGAATGCTACAGAAATGGAGCGTATTTTCCTGTATCTCTGCAATGTTTCTTCGGAAATCGTATCGATTGAAGCAATTGCCAAAGAGCTGAACGGCGTATCCCGCGCAACGGTTGAAAACTATATTCAATATTTAGAAAGCGCAAATTTGATCTATCAAAGTTGGCCGGTGGATATGGCGGGAAAAAAGATTCTGAAAGCCCGTCCCAAAATCTATATTGCCGATGCCGCTATCCGCAATGCTGTCCTAATGGACGAATCGTTGATGACAGATTCAACAGAAATGGGAAAAATCGTTGAAACTGCGGTTTATAAACATATTGCGGCATTCTATTATCAGTTTGCCACATCGGTTGGGTATTTCCGTGGCGGAAGAAAAAATAAAGAAATCGACGTTGTGGTTGACTATCCGAACATTAAAAACATTTTGATTGAAGTCAAATACAGGGACAGTGCTCCCATTGCAGATGATGATGCAATCGTTGAGTATTGCAACGATGCCTCGGCAAGTATTGTTGTCACCAAAAACGCAAATGATTTTGGAATTCACAATACCAAACAGGGGAAGGATCTATTGCGCATTCCCGCTTTTGCATTTCTTTATTTGCTCGGAAACGCAGAAAAGCACGGGTATCGCGGGACCGAACTGGATTAAGAACGCAATAAAACGCAAGGGGCAGACATCCGATGGAGCATCCGGATATTTTGAATGTTTCTCCAACTGAATTTGAAGAACTCTGTTTGGAGATTCTGAAAAGTTACGCAGAAGCCGAAAAGCTGACCGATTTTGTGATTACTCATAACGTGAAGCTGCCCGCAGCAGACGGAACATATCAAATCGATGTGTATGCAGAATTTACGGCGATGAGAACCAAAATCAAAGTATTGTGTGAATGTAAACGGTACAAATCTCCCGTGAGCCGTGATAAAGTAGCCATCTTGCATCGAAAATTAGAAAGTCTTGGAGCACAAAAAGGCATACTGATCTCCACAAGTCAATTTCAAAGCGGAGCAATCCAATATGCCAAAGAACACGGAATTGCCTTGATCCGTGTTGAGAATTACAAGTTCATTCATCTATCATATTCGAGCGAAAGTCAAGAAATAAATGATAAGGATCCGTTTTATGGCGCAGAGAAACAGATACCTCCTTTTGTTGCTTATGATGATACCGCTGATACGGAAACGCCCCACAAAGTATATCCATCAGCCGCAATCATGCAAGAAATAATACGGGAAATGACACAACAGATAAAAGACGAGTGGGGAGTTGATATTTCATTCCCCAAATAAGTCAACCATCCATTGGCAATATAGTATATCGGAAATTCCAAAAATGGGGGAAAGGAAATGAAAGAAATTTTTTCTGCACTGATATTGGATTTAATTAAATATGCAGTTCAAAAAGGATACCAATTTTTTAAAACAGCTCATGAGCAAAAGAAATTTGAGCAAGAACTTGAAGATTGGTGTAATGACTTTATTGAAAAAGCCGGATCTACTATTATATCGGGCGATTTGTTTGCGCGCTATTTAAAGAATTATCATTTATTAGAGCATGTTTTAGATTACATTTGTGACCCCTCTGAAAGAACAGAGGAGGGTTTTCTGCAAGAGCGCATAAACTTGATTTTTGAATTTTTTAAGAATTCGACTGTTTCTATATCTGTAAATGATAAATCCATCATCAAAGAATTTGTTAACGGGGTTTATAATAAGTTTTCCAATTTTTACAAAAGTAAAATACCCTTTGAGAATATAGCGATTTTCTCATCGATTGAAAAGGTCGGGGCAACATTACGGGATAGTAAGAAAGAAATCGGAGAAAAGTTAAATACTATCATAGAAAATACCCGCCCATCAGATATACCCCTTCCCGCAAAAAAAGAGTATGCCGCTCCGATGGATATGATCAATCGTAAAATAGCACCTTATAAAGAGATTCAGGAAAAAATCCTATTCACAATAAATGCAGAGAATATTTACGACGTGTGCGTTCGCGAAAAGTATGTTGTTCTTCTCGGAGAGGCCGGAAGTGGAAAAACCATTGCGATCGAACAACTTGCTGCTCTTGTGAGCGGCTCGCTGTATTATCCTATCAAGTATGATTTGAGTCGTTATGTCGATCAACCTATTGAGCAAATTATCGAAAGGGAATATCCGAACATAGATTATGCAGATGTATTTTTGATTTTTGATGCCTTCGATGAAATTCAAGAAAAAGACCGAAATAATTTTGCCAGAAGGTTAAAGGATTTTTCTTCATATTACCAGGATACTATCATTTTCATTTCTTCGAGAAACAATTTCTATCATTTTGCCGATGACGATGGAAGCCATGGTCTATTTGATGGATTCAAAGAATATGGATTGTCTCCAATTTCACGCCAAGATATCGACGAATATCTAGCATCAGCCGGAATTGATTCAAAATGCTTTTACGAGGAGATCAGAAAAAACAATCTATATGAAATTGTTTTTGTACCTTTTTATCTTTATGAATTGAGAAAAATGTATAAAAAGGATGGGCATTTGCCATGTAAGTCCGAATTAATGGAGAATATTATTCGCTGTCGGTTTCATATGGACAGCATCAAATTTTTTACTACTAATTCTGATATTGGTGGTGAGGAAGTGGAATTATTCAGTTGTTTGGAAGAACTTGCTTTTTCCATTCAACTCATTTCAAAATTAAAATTGTCAAATATAGAATACCAGACTCTTTATCCGGAAAAAGAAAAGCGCAAGATAGTATCCTATTCGGGAATATATTGCAAAGATTCAAATAATGAATGGGGTTTTGAACATAACAATTTCCGAGAATTTTTAGCCGCAAAATACATGAATCGTTTACCTATAGATGAAATCAAAGAATTGATTTGCGGACAAGAAGGTATTATAGCAGATTCATGGATAAATGTTTTATCCTTTCTGATTTTGATTCGAGATAAAAATGATCTTCTTCAATTTTTGGAAGAAAAAAATATTGAGATGTTGGTACACTTTGAAAGGAATAGAATCTACGAGTCCAAAAGAACTGAAATTGCAATCTGTATTTTAAATGACTATTCAGACAAAAACATTTGGTTATCACATGGCACAAATCATATAGATAACATTGCTCAATTTGGATGTTCCAAAGAGTTCGTAGAATATTTGGCGAAAAAAATAACCCGACCGTCTAATTTTCATTGTCTGGGGAATGCGCTTTCCGTTTTGTCTAAGTTACCAAACATTTTCAATTTAGAAGAGCGTGTCCGGCAAGCACTATTTGATTGTATAAAAAGAACAGATGTACGTGTATATGAAAAAACCAAGGCAATGGAAACAATCGCTTCTCTCGAATTGAACAATGACGAAATAGCCAAATACATCATCGATTCCTATGGGAAATCATCAGACGCTCATTATCGGATGGGGATATTAGAATATTTGGATCAAACAAATAACTTTGAAAACAATATAGATCTCTATATTCGAGAATTCGTGTCGACTAAGGACAGGACAGATGAAATCAGTAGCAGACATGTAATCATGACAGTCTTTTCAAAAGTCAAAGGCACCGATTCACTGAAAAAGGTGATAAAATGTTTGTCAGAATATGTGAACTATTATTCATCAAGAGAATCGGAATATAAAGAAATTGTTAAAAATGCTATCATAGCTTATAAAAAGGGGGAAACAAGTTTATTCGATACTTTTGTTGATGCTGCAATTGACGCAGAAATTAAAAACCCATGCTTTTTCAATGAATGTGTATTCTTTTTTGACAAAACATCTACAAGAACAACTGCATTTATGCAAATGGCAGAAATTGAATGTGATGAAAATCTCTCAAGAGTAATCTTTATTATGCAACGTATAGCTGATGAAGGTTGTTATTTGACATTGCTTTCCAATTTTGAAAAAAATCCTAAAAGATATCGTGAATTAGTGATTTTCTTTTTTGACCGTTTTGAAACGAACAGCCCAATGGTCGAAAAGTATATGGATGCTCTATCAAAGACGGGGATTGATTTTCACTCGAAACAACCCGCTTTTGATTGGGAAACAGCACGATTGAAAGCAAGACAATTATTTTTTAATCGTTTATTTGATAAGAATCAGTATTGCGAGTTGGTTGAAAGATTTGTGACCAAAATGGGAAAAAGAGACATATCTTTTGGAGAATTACATAATAAAGAATTTCAAATAAACTATAAAAATCAAAACGATTATATCGGAAATGAAGAATTACTGACATTATATTACTCTTTACGCAAATATAACAAATATAAACAGACTAACCAATGTATTATTGACACAATTTCAAAGATAGAAGATTGGAGGGAATTTTTAACGAGTGAAGCATATGAGATTTTAAAAAACAAAAACCAAATATCGGTTACTGAAGCACAACAAAGAATATTTGAAGAATACTGTAGTGACAAACTAGCCCATATTGATTTTTCAAAGGATATCAAAGAGAAAAACGATGGAACTATTACATACACTATTCGTGCGTTAAAGGTGCTTTTCTTTGCATCATATTTTGATTTTGAATTTGAAAAAAGTCAATACCTGAAAATGCTTTATGCTCCTCCGTTCATGTTCAAGGATGATGAAGAATCTGAAGGCAATTATAATAATATTCCTGCGTACATATATCGACACCTTACAACAAATGAAATAGCAAACCAAATAAAAGACAATATTTTATCCGGCGTTCACTGTTCAAACACAATAGATATGTATTTGAAATTCTGTACAGATGAAAAGCTTGATATAATGACAGATGAAGCAGAAAAAATATGCGATAATAAAAGTGCAGAATCTTTTAGAAAGTGGTATGCAATTAAGTATTTGTTAGCAGTAAAAGATATCTCATATGTTTATGAAAAGTATTTAACAACAAATGATTCGGATTTGTTTGAAACGATTGTCCGAGCCACATTAGAGTATAAAGACAAACGCTTAAAGACAAGATTGGAAGAAATGTTAGAAAAGGATACTCTGAACACAAAACATTTACAAGCAATGATTTCTCTTGGAAGCAAAATTGGACTTCAAAAATATTACGAACTTTCAAAGGAAATCATGAAACCAATGGATTATAGTGAAGGTGCCTACTCCGGTTCTGCAACAGAAGCAATTTCTTCCGTTTCCGATACCGCTTTATTGGCGGAGATAGGGGCTTTGAGAAATTTACTTTTTGCAGATGGCTTTGTGGACAAAGAATTCTTCGGATTACAAAACAGTCTCTATCGTTCGTATCAAAACATGGCAAAGATTAACTATAATATTGTGAAGCAACATTTAAAAGAGGGTGCAAAAGCAGAAAATGTATCTGATAAGGAAATGAGCTTTTGCAATACTCTTATAAAAGAAATTGAAGCTGACCATAGCCAATTGTTGCAAAGAAGATGGACCATTCAAGAAATAAAAGAATACCTAAAAGCACATGCTACCTAAAATAGGCAGATAACGGTTGTTGAGATCCTGTGGCTTTGCATCTTTTTCGGTTGAACCCTATTTGGGGCTCGAAAGCATAATAAGCAATCGCCAATTATAGAAAAAAAGCAAAAAGCCTTTATTCATGCGGGTTTAAGCGATTTTACCATTGCATCTTTTTCGGTAGGATAAGCCAAAAGCAGGGGAGCGGAAAATCCGCTCCCCTGCTTTTGGCCTGCCCGACAGATGGTGAAAATCTGCTCCATCCGAAGAATGGGAGCAGGCGCAATGCCGCGGAGCGGCAATGCGTAGCAAACGGCAAGTCGTTTGCGTGTAGAATCCCTGTCGGGCAGCCTTTGTATTCACACAATTCATCCCCTGCCCCGCGCAGCCGCGCGGGGCAGGGGGTTTTTGCCCGACCCCCCAACGCACCCTGCTCCGGCCGGCGAACGGGGAGCGGCTTTTGCAAAATCGGCTATTGACTTTTCAGGGAACATCTGCTATAATGAACACATGGCGGAAGCAAGCAAAAAAGCGGGCGCGGCCATCCGAAAAAGGAGATTTGCAGATTCCTCAAATGAACCATTCGTTGAAAAACAAACTATTCGGCCAATACCGCGGGCTGCGGCGGGAGAACTACGTGCTGTTCTTCGGCAACATCGTTACCAACATGGGCTCCATGGTCTGGCCTATGATGACGCTCATCCTCGACCAGAAAATGGGCATGAGCGCGGGAAATATCGCCCTTCTGTTGCTGGTCGGTTCCATCGTCAGCATGCCGGCCAACCTGCTCGGCGGACGGTTGGCCGATCGGGTCAACAAGAAAAAGATCATTCTCGTGGGCGACGTCGTGTCGGTCACTTGCTATATCGCCTGCGGCTTCATCCCGCTCTCCTACGTCACCATCGGGCTGATCATGCTCGCCGGCGTGTTCCAGAGCGTGGAAGGGCCGGCGTACAGCGCGCTCATTGCGGACATTACCCCAACGGCGGATCGCGAAAAGGCCTATTCGCTCCTCTATCTGGGCGCGAACATCGGATTGATGGTCTCTCCCACGCTCGGCGGCATCCTGTTCAAAAAACACCTGTCGCTGGCGTTTCTCATCAGCGGCGTTGCCATCGGCTGTTCCACGCTGCTCATCTGGTTCCTTGTCCGGAACATCGAGCCGGTTCGGGAAGAGGGCGAGAAGGCCGTTTACCAAAAAGCGCAATCCGGCGCGAGCGTCTGGCGCGTCCTTTGGAACAACAAGGCGATTCTGCTATTTACGGTGATCGCTGCTCTGTATTACGCCGCCTACAACCAATTCAACTTCCTTATGCCGCTCGAAATGGGGCGCATCCACGGCGACGACGGCGCGCTGATCTTCGGAACGGTGACCAGCCTCAACTGCATCATCGTCGTAATTTTTACGCCCCTGTTCACCGGTTGGTTCCGCCGCGTGCGCGAGACCGGAAAAATGGCGGTGGGGCGCGCGCTCCTCATCGGCGGTTACCTGCTGTTCATCCTGCTGTTGGGCTTGATACCGGTTTACTATGCCGCCATTGTTCTGTTTACGTGGGGAGAGATTTTCAACACGCTGGCCGAGGGGCCGTATGAATCCCGACGGGTTCCGTCCTCGCACCGCGGGCGGCTGACAAGCATTTTGGGCGTGGCGCAGGGGATCCTGCTCTCCCTGTTCAACGTGGCGGTGGGGAAGGTGTACGACTTTGCGGGATCCGTGGGGGCGTGGATCATTGTGATGAGCGCGGCGGGACTTTCGCTGCTGCTCTCGGTCCTGCTGATCCGCATAGACCGCCGGAAGTACCCCAAGCTGTACGCGGAAACGGAAGACGCCGCCGAAAAAGCGGAAACAGCCGCCCCCGCGGAAACGCCGCCGATTGAACCGACAGAGGCCGCGCCGGAGAAAGAACCGCCCGACAACCCCAAAACGGAATAACCAACCGCCAAAAAACCAGCCCCGCGCAGCCGCGCGGGGCTGGGGGGTCGTCCTGCCGTTTTCGCCGCGCGGTCGGCGCGAGCGGTCCGCAATTTTTGCGCAAAAAGGTTGCATTCGCGCCCTTTTTGTGCTATAATAAAACCGAGGTATCATTTTTTTAATCAAAGGAGACAACCTATGGAATTATCGATCAAGAACAAATGGGTATCGCTGGGCGGGTCGTCGGTGGTTCAGGATGTGAACGGAAACGACGTTCTGAAAGTCAAGGGGAAGGTCTTTTCCTTTACGCGCAAAAAGTTTTTGACCGACCTGCAAGACAACGTCAAGTACGTCGTTCGCAACAAGTTCTGGCGGCTTTTCACCTACCAAGCGTTCGTCCTCGACGCCGAAGGGAACACCAAAGCCACGGTCCGCAGAAAGTTCTTCTCCCTGCGCGACCACTATTTCGTGACCTCGGACCTCGGCAATCTGGAAATCATCGGCAACATTCTCCAATTCAACTACCGCATCCTTCTGGACGGCAAGGAAATCGGCCACGTGGCCCGAAAAATCTCCCTGCGCGATTCGTTCGTTCTGACGGTGGACGACGATTACGACTACATGCTGATGGTCGCGCTCGTGATCGCCATCGACAACATCACCGACCGCAAGGATGAAAACGCCACGTCGTCCTCTTTCAGCGTTTCGTCCTCGTCCGGCGGCAATTCATAACCGTTCCCGCGGCGCGCCCTCTCCCGTCGCGCCCTCGCGCCCGCCGCACCCCCGCGCCCGCCGCACATTCCCGCGCCCCGCAAAAAGCAGGGTGGAACCGTTTTCGGTTCCACCCTGCTTTTTTTGGATCTGTCCCCTCGCGAAACGAGCGGAAATCCGGTGTTTTGCCTTCTTTTACTTCTTGCAAACAAATCGTTAAAAAGCCTGCTACAGGATAATGCCAACCGATTAAAATTTACGATTGATCTACCAATTCGTCGCCTGCCGCTTTCGGGTCGGGTTCGTCCTCTTTGGGCAGTTTGCGGAAGAACCAGACGGCGAAGGGGATCGTGAGCGGGAAGGCGAACACCAGCGAGAGTGGCTGCGCCTCTTCAATGCCGGAAAGTCCGCGGACGCGCGCGAGGATCAGCAGCGCGGGAATGAACAGCAGCCCGCTCCGCAGCGACGAGAGGAACGACGCTCCCAGCCGCTTTCCCGTGCTTTGAAAGAGCATTTCCGTGGCCATGCAGAACGGGAGCAGAAGCGTTGCCAACGCTTGCAGCCGGAGCGCGAGGGAGCCGATTTCAATCACCTTGGCGTCGTTGCGGAAAACGCCGATCAACCGGTCGGCAAACACTGTTAACACCACGACCCCGACCACAATGATTCCCTCGGCCGCCAGCGCGGTGAACACATACCCCCGCCGCAGGCGGGAATATTTTTTTGCGCCGTAGTTAAACGCCGAAACCGGCTGAAAGCCCTGACCCACGCCGAGCGCGATGGAAAACGCGAAAAAGACGACGCGCGAAACAATGCTCATGGCGGCAACCGCGGCGTCGCCGTAAACCGCGCACTGCTTGTTGAGCAGAACGGTGGTCAGGCTGTTCAGCCCCTGCCGCAAAAGGCTCGGGAATCCGGTTGCCATCATGTTTCCCAGCATGGCGGGGGCCGCCCGCCGCAAAAGCCGGACGTCGATCTTGGATTCGGTCCTGCCCGAGAGGAACATGCCGAGCAGGATCGCCCAGCTGACGAATTGACTGACGGCCGTGGAGAGTCCCGCGCCCGCGATCCCCATGTCGAGTCCGAACATCAGAATGGGGTCGCCGACCATGTTGAGGATCGCGCCCGCCATCAATCCCACCATGCCGAGCGCGGCTTTCCCTTCGTAGCGCAGGATGTTGTTCATCGTCAGTCCCGAGCTCATGAACGGCGCGGCGATCAGAATATAGGTGATGTAGGTTTTGGCGTAGGGGGCAATGGTCTCGGTGCTGCCCAGAAGCATTACAATCTCGTCCAGCCAGAGAAAGCCGACCGCGGTGATGATCAGTCCGCAGGCGAACGAGGCGAAAAACCCGAGCGTCGCGTGTACCGAGGCGCGCTCCCGATCCCGCGCGCCGAGTGCGCGGGAGAGGATGCTGCCCGCGCCCTGCCCGAACATGAAGCCGAACGCCTGAATCACCGCCATAAACCCGAACACAACGCCAACCGCGCCGCTCGCGCTGTTGCCGAACCGACCCACAAACGCGGTGTCCACCAAGTTGTAAATGTTTGTGACCAACATGGAAACAATGGCGGGGACGGAGAGCGTCAACACCAAGCGGGGGATCGGCGTTTTGGTCATCTTATCGTATTGTGAAACCGTGGCGTTTCGTTGCATGGCAGCTTGTCCTTTGAGAGAGATGGGGGCGTTTGCGCGGCCGCGAAATCACGCGGCGGCCGCATTGGCGCATATTCATTATATCATTATATCATCGAACGGCGCAAAAGTCAAGCCGGAACGGAACAACTTTTCGCCGCGCGGTTTTTCCGCCCGCGGCGTTGGCGGGGAAACAGACAAACAAAGCCTTATCCACCGTGCCGTTGCGGGCGATGGAAAAGGCTTTTTAATAAGTGATTTGAACCGCTTTTTTGTGGGGAAAGTGGCAGAATGCTTTTTTACCTCCCGTGGTACTCTTCAAAAAGATCGTTTGGCGTACACTCTAGAATGTCGCAGATTGCTTGCAAATTTTCAAATTTAATTCCACTTGTTTCGTTGTTCACGATCCTGTTAAAGTTTTGATAACTTAACCCCAGCTGAATATACAACCAATACTTGGTTTTCCCTTTTTCTTTCAAAATATCAAGTATTCTCAATTTCATATCAAATCTCCACATTATATGATGTAACAATTATATATCAAAAAACACTTGACAAATAGACACATACATGATATAATGTAAACATTATATATATTTCATTCTGATCAATTGGAAAATCATCACTCTTTTTTAGAAGGAAACGCATAATTTGAAATCATAAAATCTGAAAAGCATGAAAGGACAAAATATGTTTTCTCACATTCATTTTCGGTTTACACCGCTTCCGCATGGCAAAATAATGCTTATAACGTTCCTTTTGTTTTTGCTTTTATGGGCTGTCGAGGCGGCTTTTTGGATTGCTTTATATGTAATCATTCTTATCGCAAAGATAATTGCCTACCCGTTTCGCCGGATCATTTTCAAAGCCGGCAAACATTCCGCAAATGACAATGAATGAAAGAAAAATCCGGAAATCCGCACAGAAAGGGACATGTCAAAAATGAACAACAAAAAGAGAACTGTTGCAAAATCAATTTTATGCTTTGTATTATCGATTGCACTTGTGTTTTCAGCATGCGGGTGTGCGTTTGATTTTACTTCGGCGAAAGAACAGGGAAGCAAACTATTATCAGATGCGCAAAAAACATTCGATAAGGCAAAGAATAAAATTACATCCATGTACGGAACAGCCAAGGACGGGGTAATTTACGTATACAATGAGGCCGCCGGCCTTACAGAGATCGGCTATGCAAAGGCGAGTTCCAAGGCAAACGAGCTTGTGGGGAATGTTAAGGATTTTATTGCCGGATTGGACCAAAAAGAGGAAGAACCGGAAATCAGATATGCCGAGTGCGATCCCGAACACCCAATCAAAGATTTGGCGCGAAACAGTTCCTTCAACGAAGAGGGAGCCGTTACCGTCGGCAAAACGTATCTGACGGAACAATTTATAACCTACTATTTGAGTTCTGTTTTGGGAGCAAGAGGGTATACGGTTCTCAATGGAGCGGCGTACTATAAAGGGAACGTCTATGCCGGATTGATCTTTTCAAAGGGCGAGGTTTTCATTGAAGAAGGCGAAAATAAAATCTGTTCCTGCGGGTTTGTTCAGTTAATTTCGGATCAATATACCGGAGAAAAAATTACGGATAACATGGTTCAATCCGGCTTGATTGCGGTTTCAACAGGGTCGCAAGGAACGGCGGTTGAATCGTTTGTTGTCGAGGAATATGCCTCGTTTGAAAATTTCAGCGGAATATTCAATGATGTATATTTTTGCTATCGGCAACAGGATCATTACGTTCTGCAAGTATCGCTCAAAGAAAACAAAAAAAGCAATTACGACCCCAAAATCACGCTCTACGATTTTGACAACGAAAAATACGTTTACACCGTAGAAGATGCTTCCAAAGAAGTGGAAGAATTGTATGCAAATCATCCGGAAAGTTTTCAGGGCGCTTCCACAACGATCAATGCGATTGTTGATGTTGAAGAAAACTCAACGGGCGATCTGGCAACGGTGTTCGTTGTGAATGGCGAAACGATGGATACGATTTCGCAGAAATCGGAAATCGGAGCGGCAAAAGTTGAAAGTTTTATCAAATCCGGCGTCAAAAAAATAAAACTCAACGGGAATCAGTTTTTGGACTTTGACAGCAACGGAAAAGCGCATATTCTCGGATCCAAAAGCGCCGCGGATGAAGAACGGGTTACAAACGGCATTATTTCCACAATCGGTTCCGGCCTTGCCGCGACCGGCGCGGTTGCTTCGGTTGTCTGCGTATGTCAAGGCGGAGTGATTGTTGTATCTGCTATCGTTATTACAACCGGAACTTCCGCAATTGTTTATAATGTTGCTAACATGCTGGCGGGCGCGCAGGATGTTTACTACGGTGCAAAAGGGGATGTTGCCGAAGCGAACAACCCCGTTTTGGCCTTGTTCAAGCAAATGATTCCGGACGAACAGACCGCCACATTGGTTTATCATATTTGGGGAGTCGGATGTACAATTCTTTCCAATGTGATGATGCCGGTTTCCAAAGCGTTGAGCATTGCAAAGGTAAAAGGCCTTAATTCCTTTCAGACCGCGGCGCATGTTGTGCGCGCATCGGTTACAACGGTTGCAAAGGCAGTTGCAACCGGCGTTGGAGCCGGACTCGTTTCCAACTACGTTGCAAAAATTGTTGCAAAAGTTTCCGGCAAACAATATATGGGAAAACTTGCCGGTTTCGGCGCGGGATTGATTACCGGAATGCTGATCTACCGCGGATTGGATGCGATCGACCAAAAATTAGATATTTCAGGGCTTTATCCAAAGTCGGCGGTGTGCAATAAATTCAGAGAAGAACAGTACCTTTCGCTGAAAGATTCAAATCGTGATCCTACCAAACTTTCAAAGGGCGAGCAAGAGGATTTGATAAACGATCTTGTTGATCAAGCGACAATAGCTTACGGAATTGACGAACGACCAACGGTAAAAATAGTATACGATAGCGACGTCAATTCGTATGGCGAGTATAACGAATATAATAATTCTCTTGAAATTAACATGAACGCATCCGGCCATCGGGATATGAAGGAACTCATCAATACGATTGGACACGAAATGCGGCACGCATATCAAAATCAATGTATCCAAAATGCAATGTCAATTACAGGAGATAGTTCATGGGATTATGAGATTGCAAGGACATTTGACAGCTCAAATTATATTCGTCCGAATGTTGATTGGTATGGTTATAGAACCCAAGCGTGCGAAGTTGATGCGAATGCTTGCGGCGAAGAATTTACAAGATACATAATGAATGCTTTCGGCTGGGCGGCATAAAAGAGAAAACCCTACCCCGCGCTTTGCGGGGTAGGGTTAATTATTTTTTCCTTGCGAGAGTGGCTGATAGGACTTGACATTTCGCTTGTTTTGGTGTACAATAGAAGAAGAACGGGGGTGGCGGAATATGAAAACGCACGTGGTCGCGGTCGTCGGCGCAACGGCGTCCGGAAAAAGCGAATTTGCCGTCCGCCTCTGCGAGGCCCTCGGGGGCGAGGTCGTCTCCTGCGACTCCATGCAGGTCTACCGCGGCATGAACATCGGTACCGCCAAGCCCACCGCCGCCGAAATGCGCGGCGTCCCCCACCACCTGATCGACATCGCCGACCCCGCCGAGCCTTTTTCGGTGGCCGACTACGTTGCCGCCGCCGAGGTCGCCGTCCGCGACATCGCCGCGCGCGGGAAACTCCCCGTGTTCTGCGGCGGGACGGGCCTCTACCTCGACCGTTTCCTCTTCGGCGGCCTGACCGCAGAAACCGCCCGCGACGACGCCCTGCGGCAGGAACTGTTTGCTCTTGCCGAAAAACACGGAAATGTGTTTTTGCACACAAAATTGTGTGCTGTCGATCCCGAAACCGCCGCGGCCGTTCACCCCAACAACGTCCGCCGCGTGGTGCGCGCGCTCGAAATTTACCGTCTGACCGGCGTTCCCAAAAGCGAATGGGACCGCCGCTCCCAAGCCGCCGAAAGCCGATATTTCGCCGCCGTGGTGGGCGTCGACCGCCCGCGCGCGGAGCTGGTGGAGCGCATTGACCGCCGCGTGGACCGCATGATGGCCGAGGGACTGCTGGAAGAGACCGCCGACCTTGACGCGCGCGGGGTGTTCCGCCGCAACGCAACGGCGGCGCAAGCCATCGGCTATAAGGAAATTTTGCCCTGTTTGCGCGGTACGTGTTCGCCGGAAGAGGCCGCGGACGCGCTCAAAATCGCCACCCGTCAGTACGCCAAGCGGCAGCTGACGTGGTTCCGCGCCAAGCCCTATGTCCGGTGGGTCTCCGCGTCCGCGCTTTCGGCGGCCGACCCCGCTGACCTGCTGCGCGCCCTTTTCCGAGAGGAGTGATGTTTTCCATGGATCTTTCCTATATGAACGCGAATTACGCCGGAATCCGCGCGCGGATCGACGCTGCCCGCGCCCGCGTCGGGAACCCCGAAGTCCTGCTGGTGGCCGCCGTTAAGTACACCGACGCGCCGCACATCGACTACCTGACCCAAACGCTCGGCGTCCGCGACCTCGGGGAGAACCGCGTTCAGCAGCTGCTCGACCATTGGGAAACGGTCAACCGCGCGGGCGTCCGCTTCCATTTCATCGGAACGCTTCAATCCAACAAGGTCAAGTACATCATCGATAAAGTGGTGATGATCCACTCGGTGGACAGCCTCTCCCTTGCCAAGGAGATCGACCGCCAAGCCGCCAAGCGCGGGCTGACGATGGACGTTCTCTGCGAGGTCAACAGCGGGCGGGAAGCCGCCAAAAGCGGCGTTCTGCCCGAGGACGCGCCCGCCTTTTGCCAAGCCCTTGCGGCGTTCCCCAACCTGCGCCTGCGCGGGTTCATGACCATGGCCCCGCGGTGCGATTCGCCCGACCTCTACCGAAAATTTTTCTCGGAAACTTTTCGTTTGGGTCTTGACATTTGGCAAAAAACGCTTCATAATATAGGTACCCCCGTGTTTTCCATGGGGATGTCCGAAAGCTTTGAACCCGCCATTGAAGAAGGGGCGACGGTCGTTCGCGTCGGCCGGTCCCTCTTTCTGGAACAATCTACCGAAAAAGGAGAACGCACATGAACATTTTGAAACGCTTTATTCGCGGCAACGACCCCATTGAAGACCCCATTGATGTGGACGACGGCGACATTTACGACAACGCCTACGACCCCGCGGACGCCGTTCCGCCCGCCGAGGACGACCCCGACGTTGCCAAAGGCATTGCGGCGGTGGATTCGCCCGCCCGCAAAAACACCACCATTCGTCCCGCGGCTTCCGAAAAGGTCTCCATTAAGCTGATGGCCCCCCGCTCGAACGCCGACGCGGCCAAGATCGCCGACCTGCTCAAAGACGGGTGCATCGTCCTTCTGGACATCAGCAATCTGGAAAAAGATCAGGCGTTCCGCTTGGTCGATTTTCTCGCGGGCGTGGCGTATGTAATCGGCGGCGAGATGAAAAAGACCAACCGCAACACCATTGTAATCTCCCCCACCGGCGTGGATATTGCCGGCGTTCTTCCCGATAGCCTCGGCGAAGAGGACGAGGACGAAGACGAGGAAGAAGCGTAAAAAAACAAGAGAGCGACTTTGGGGGTTGGAGACCTTTTTCTTCCGGCGAAGAAAAAGGTCTCCAACCGTAAATTGCCGCGCGCGGCCGCGTTGGAAAGGAAGGAGCCTTGAGAGGGGGCGGGGCTCTTTTCGCGAAAAGAGCTCCGCCCCCTCTCAAACTCTCCCCCACCCAGAAAAGCAAACGCGGGAAAAATAAAAGGATGTTTTCGGACGGCGGGAAAAAACGGGAATGAGGGTGCTTTTCTCCCCCTATGCCCGCTGTCTGACTGTTGTAACTTTGAGCCTTCCCCAGCGGGGAAGGTGGATTGACGCGGAGCGGCAAGACGGATGAGGAGAGAAACATTATGCTTTTCTTCCCTTATTCTGCTATTTATTCGTTCTTGCTACTCTATGATTTACAAACCATAACCTTTATTTGTTAAAACTTGCTCTCCTCATCCGCCTCGCGTTGCTCGGCACCTTTCCCGCAGGGGGTTGGCTCATGATGCTTGCGGACAGAGGGGAGAATCTCAAAAAGCCTGTATTCCGCAGGGAATAGCCTGTGGATTACTTGTAGGGCGGGGGCTTGCCCCGCCGGAAGCGAAAGATTTTTGCAAATAAACGGGAGTGAATATCCGCATAGTTGTTGTTTCCTTTTTTCCGTTTTTTTCGGCGGGAGCAAGCCCCATACAACCGCAGGTTGTTCCCTACGGCAAATAATGATTTTTGTGGGTCAATCGCGGCGGGAGCGGAAGCCAACGCGGCCTTTGGCCGCCCGCCCTACGGTGTTGTAACTTTGAGCCTTCCCCTTTGGGGAATGGTGACAAAGTTGCAAGCGACTTATGGAGAGGGCTTTCATTTGCTGGTTACTTCGCCTCGCCCTCGGGGAGAGGTGGCAGGCGAACCTGTGAGCCTGACGGAGAGGGCTGTTGAAATAAAACCACAGATTTAACCCTCTCCGTCTTGTCGCTTTACTCCAATCCACCTCGTAATCGACTTGCCGATTTTCCCGCGGGCGAGGCGAAGTAACAGACAACCGGAAGCCTCATCCGCCTCACGATGCTCGGCGCCTTCCCCGCTGGAGAAGGCTCAAAGGCCTCATCCGTCTTGCCGCTCCGCGGCAATCCACCTTCCCCCAAGGGGAAGGCTTCAAGCAACAGCCCGCCTGAAACTCCTTCCGTCACGCCCGCAAGCGTGCGCGCCACCTCCCCCGATGGAGGAGGTCAAAGTAACTTCCCGTTGGAAAGAAGTCTATTGAAAAGAACCCGTTAAAAAGAACCTGTTAATAAAAGAAGCCTGTTGGAAGAAACCTGTTGAAAAAATCTGTTGTAAAAATCCGATTTTGCTTTTCCGATTGTCAACAACTTTTACCTCCACCATCGGGGGAGGGGGACCGCGAGCAGAGCGAGTGGTGGAAGGAGTTCTTGTCAAAATTTATCGCAAACACCCCTTATGCGCAAAACCATACCTGCGCGAAAGTTTTTGAAAGGTGTGGGAAACTTTTTTCAAAAAGTTTCCCACGACCTTAACAGTCTCTTGACATTAAAAAGACCTTAATTTCTGGCTTTTGGTGATCCATGGAACTTTTTTATGATATTTTGCTCCATACGCTTTCCGCCATCCTGACCGTTGCCGAGGTCGGGTTATTTTTGCGCGCCATTCTTTCGTGGTTCGACCCCATGGAAGAAAGCCGGATCGCGTCGTTCCTGTATCTGGTAACGGAGCCGCTGATTTACCCCATTCGCAGGCTGTTCGAGGCCAAGCGTTGGATGGAAGGGTCGCCCATCGACGTCCCGTTTCTGATCACGGTTCTGGTAATCGCCGTTCTGCGCGGCTTGCTGGTGCTGTTCTGATGGGCGCGGCAAACCAGACCAACCAACCGCACGCGCGGCTGTTTGCGCGCGTCGACGACTACATTCGCGCCGCGGAGCGGGGAACGGTCGCCGTCAGCCCGTTTTTAACGCCAGCGGAGCGGCGCGCGGCCGAGGCGTTTCTGGAAGCGCGCGGATTCGCGGAGCAAACCCGATTTTGGGGCGGCTACCCGACTGCCGAACGCACGTGCCTGTTCCTCGTCCCCGATTTTTACGTTTCGCCCGACTTTGAAGCGGCAGGCGGGATCCCGCAAGACCCCGAAAGACTGCCCGAGGGCTTCGACCCCGCGTTTGACCCCTACGACGCCGACCCAACCGAAACGATTCCGGACCCCGCCGCGGCGGCGGTCGCGGCGGTGCGGATTACGGGGAGCGGCTACCGGACGCTGACCCACCGCGACTACCTCGGATCGCTCCTCGGGCTTGGGTTGGAGCGCGACGCGATTGGAGACATCGTGCCGCAATCCGACCGATCCTCGGTCGTTTTTTGCGCGGCGAGGCTCGTGCCGTTCCTCGCGGAAACGCTCGGAAAGGTCGCGAACGACGCGGTCAAAGTCGCGCCGTATGCGCCGCCGCCCGATTTCGTCCCGCGCCGCGCGTTCGCCGATGTGAACGACACGGTCGCGTCCCCGCGGCTGGATTGCGTGGTCGCGGCGCTCGCAAACCTTTCCCGAGAGGCGGCGGCCGAGCAGATCCGATCCGGCTATGTGGACGTCGATTTTCTGACCGAACTCCGGCCCGACCGCGCCGTGACCCCGCCCGCCATCCTTTCCATCCGGACGATCGGCCGCTTCCGCGTGCTTCCTTTTGCGGGGGAGACCAAAAAAGGCCGCTTGCGGCTTGCGGCGAAAAAGTACGTTTGAAAATTCCGCGGCGTGAGCCGCGCGGCGAAGAGACAAGCAAGCGGTGGCCTCATCCGTAAGTCGCCTGCGACTTTGGCACCATTCCCCCAAGGGGAGAAAGGCCTCATCCGCCTCGCATTGCTCGGCACCTTCCCCCATAGGAAAGGCTGCAAGCAGCCGCGCTTTTGCATTGCAAAATCGCAAGGCTCGCGATGTTCGCGGACAGCAGGAAATCAGCGAAATGTGTTATTTTCCAACGGGTTGTTGCTTGAAGCCTTCCCCTTGGGGGAATGGTGTCAAAGTCGCAAGCGACTTATGGATGAGGCTTTCCAATGGGCAGTTACTGTAAGGCTCCCCCTTGGGGAAGAGCTTATGCTGCAAGCAACAGGAGAGGGCGGTTGAATGTTTTCGCTTATATAACCCTCTCCGGCTGCTTGCAGCCTGACCTCGTTATCGGCTTGCCGATTTTCCCGTGGGCGAGGCAAGGTAACAGGCAATTGGAAGCCTCATCCGGCCGCTTTGCGGCCACCTTCCCCCAAGGGGAAGGCTTCAAGCAACTTCCCGCCGGAAATAACCCGTGGATATACAATAATCGGCTATATGATAATTAACAGTAGGGCGGGCGGCCAAAGGCCGCGTTGGCTTCCGCTCCCGCCGAAAGCGAAAAACTTTTGCAAATAAACGGTAGTGAATATCCGCCTATTTGTTATTTTCTTTTCCCGTTTGTTCTCGGCGGGAGCAAGCCCCATACAACCGTAGGTTGTAAACAATGGTTGAATGGGCAATTCGAGCAATCCGCGGCGGGGCGGAAAAACCTTTCCCGAGGGGGTTCTTTTCGGGGAGAGGAGCGCGAGGGGAGCCCCCCTTTTCTTGCAAGAAAAGGGGGGCTCCCCTCGCGGCCTTTCAACGGCCTTTTTTCTTTACGCCCTTGCGACGCCGCTTTGGCGAGCGGCCTCGGCAACGGCTTGTGCCACGGCGGGGCCGACGCGCGGGTCAAACGCGCGGGGCAGGATGTAATCGCGGGAGAGTTCCGCGGCGGAAACAAGGTCGGCAAGGGCGTGGGCGGCGGCGAGCTTCATCGGCTCGTTGATTTCGCGGGCGCGGACGTCGAGCGCGCCGCGGAAAATCCCCGGGAACGCCAGAACGTTGTTGATCTGGTTGGGAAAATCGCTCCGTCCCGTACCCACCACGGCCGCGCCGGCGGACAAGGCAAGGTCGGGCATAATTTCGGGCGTGGGGTTGGCCATGGGGAAGAGAATTGCGCCGTCCGCCATCGACCTGACCATTGCGGGGGAGACAAGGTTGCCCGCCGAAACGCCGATGAAGAGGTCGGCCCCCGCCAACACGTCGGCAAGGCTGCCGGTCGCGTGGGCGCGGTTGGTCACTTTTGCCATTTCGGCCTGCGCAGGGTTGAGCCAATCCAAACCCTCGCAAATCACGCCGTTTTTATCGCACATGGTCAGGTTTTGAAGCCCGCAGGAGAGCAGGAGCTTGGCAATGGCGATGCCCGCCGACCCCGCGCCGTTGATAACCGCTTTGATCGTCCCGATCTCCTTGCCGACCACGCGCAGCGCATTCAGAACCGCCGCGAGGACGACCACGGCGGTGCCGTGCTGGTCGTCGTGGAACACGGGAATGTCGCAGCGTTCTTTCAGCTTGCGCTCGATTTCAAAGCAGCGCGGCGCGGCAATGTCTTCCAGATTGATGCCACCGAAGCTGCCCGCGAGCAGGGCGACCGTGTTCACAATTTCGTCCACATCCTTGGAGCGGACGCAGAGCGGGACGGCGTCCACCCCGCCGAACGCTTTGAACAGGACGCATTTGCCTTCCATTACCGGCATGCCGGCTTCGGGGCCGATGTCGCCAAGCCCCAGAACGGCGGTGCCGTCGGTTACGACCGCAACCAGATTGCCGCGCCCCGTGAGTGCATAGGAAAGAGAAGGGTCTTTCTGAATTTCAAGGCAGGCTTGCGCCACCCCGGGCGTGTAGGCGAGGGAGAGGTCGTCCTTCGTTTCAATTTTCATTTTCGGCACGGTTTCGAGCTTTCCGCGCCATTCGTAGTGCTTTTTCAGCGATTCTTCTGCGTAGTTCATGGCGGTTGTCCGTCTCCTTTCAAAAAACAGAAAAAGGGAATATGGGTTTTGGGAAATTGCGATATGTGGCAAGAAAACGGCGGTTTTACCAACCCTGCGAGGCGGGCGAACCGATCAATCGGGATTTTATGGTGTAGTTATGCAGGAGTTTGACAAGGTCGGCGTGCGTCAGAATGTTCGCTTCAAACGCTTCGGAAACGGTGTAGAATGCGCCGTTGCAGTAAACATCCATGCCGTGGCCGCTCGAATAGTAAAACGGAACGCCGTCCACCGTGTCCGTCCGCAAGGCCTGCGTATAGCCGAAAGGCCCGCCTATGGAGAACACCGCGCACGCGCCGTGGAACTGCCCGATAAACACAAAGCGGATCTGATCGGCGGTAATCACCTCGTCGTAAAGATGTCTTTCCAGCACGTAATCGTTGTGTGGTTTGCAGGCCGTTTGCACATACACGTCTTTCATTTCGGCTTGCAGTTTGGAAGAAAGGGCCTGCGCGTCGCCGAGGAGCAGCCCTTTGTGCGCGGCGAACATGGCGTCAATATCAAAGTAGCGGTTCGGCTCCGCGCGGTAAACATCGTCGCGCTGTTCCAGAACGGCAATCGCATCCAAAACTCCTTGCTTGGAATTTTCGGGCAAAACCAAACAGAGCATTCTTTGCGGGGCGTTGGGCGAAAGATCTGTGGAAAGATCCAACGCCTGAACACAACTGACCTCGGAAAAATCCAGCGGGGCATATGCGGTTTTGTTGAACCGCGGGTAAAGGATCAACAAGACATGCCTGCCGCTGAAATCCTCGTCAATCGTGGCGGCGCACTGCTTCTTTTGGTAGCGCGATTCCACATTGGGATCCCAATCGTCCTCGTCGTCGGCGGGCGGCGACCACGCGCAGCCCGAAAGGCAGGCAAGCAGCAGGACGGCGGAAAGAAAGCGGAGCAGGGCTTTCATGGGCATTCTCCTTTCAAAAAACAAAAAAGGAATATGGGTTTTGGAAAATTGCGATACGTGGTAAGAAAACGGCGGTTTTTGCGGCTGCTTTTCGGGAAAGGCCTTTCTTTACACCATTTCTTCGGGTTTTACGAGACGGTCAAATTCGGCGGGGGAGAGGTAGCCGAGGCGGTCGGCCTCTTCGCGGAGCGAGGTGCCGTTCTGGTGGGCGGCTTTGGCAATTTTCGCGGCGGCGTCGTAGCCGATGCGGGGGGAAAGCGCCGTTACCAACATTAAGGAACGGTGCAGGTTTTCGGACATTTTTTCGCGGTTGGGGACGATCCCGACCACGCAGTGAACGCGGAAGGAGTCCATCGCGTCCGCAAGCAGAGTTGCGGACTGCAAAAAGTTGTAAGCGATCACGGGCATAAACACGTTGAGCTGGAAGTTGCCCTGCGAGGCGGCCAAACCGATTGTTGCGTCGTTGCCCATTACCTGCGCGGCGACCATGGTAACGGCCTCGCACTGCGTGGGGTTCACTTTCCCGGGCATGATGGACGACCCCGGCTCGTTGGCGGGAATGGTGATCTCGCCCAAGCCGCAGCGGGGGCCGGACGCGAGCCAGCGGACGTCGTTGGCGATCTTCCACAGGTCGGCGGCGAGGACTTTCAGGGCGGAGTGGGCGAAGGCGACGTCGTCCTTCGAGGAAAGCGCGTGGAACTTATCGGGGGCCGTGCGGAAGGGAACGCCCGTTGCCGAGGCGATTTCGGCGGCAACGCGCTCGGCAAAGCCCGCGGGCGCGTTCAGCCCCGTTCCAACGGCGGTTCCGCCGAGGGCGAGACCGAGCAGCCCGTCCGAGGCGGCGCGAACCGCTTCGAGCGACCGCCCGACCATGGCGCGCCAACCGCCGATCTCTTGGGAAAAGGCGATGGGAACCGCGTCCTGCAAGTGCGTGCGGCCGATGGTAATAACCCCCGCGTTCTCCGCTTCCAAACGGCGGAACGCCGCGATCAACGCCTCGGCGGCGGGAATCAGGCGGTCGCGCAGGGAAAGATAGGCCGCGATGTGGAGCGCGGTGGGAAAGGTGTCGTTCGAGCTTTGGGACATGTTTGCGTGGTCGTTGGGGTGCAGGAGTTTTCTGCCCGCAAGCTCGTTCCCGCGGTTGGCGATGACCTCGTTGACGTTCATGTTGCTCTGCGTGCCGCTTCCGGTCTGCCATACGACGAGCGGAAAATGGTCGTCCCATTCGCCCGAGAGGATCTCGTCGCAAACGCGGGCGATCAGGTCGGCGCGCTCGGCGTCAAGAAGTCCCAGCGCGCGGTTGGTCGCGGCGCAGGCCTTTTTCAGAACGGCAAAGGCGCGGATAATGGGGAGCGGCATGCGCTCCCCGCCAATGCGGAAGTTTTCGGAACTGCGCTGCGTTTGCGCGCCCCAATAGCGGTTGGCGGGGACTTGCACCTCGCCCATACTGTCGCGTTCGGTTCTGTATTCCATGGTTTTTCCCCCAATCCGGTCGGAAATTTCACCGTAAAGTCAAAAAATGTTCGGGCGTCAGCCGATGTAGTTCAGGTCGTATTCGGTAACGGTCAGATAGGCGGCCCGTTTGCCCAATTCCACGCGGACATGAATATACCGATAGGTCCCCTCGGCGGCTGGCGCGCGGTTGTATTCGCCGGTGTCCGCGTTGTAAAGCAGGTCGAAAATCCGGTTGCTTTCGCGGTACGGCGCGCGGTAGCCGTCGGGAAACAGGCCGTAAAGCGAGTTGGGAACGGTTTCCAGCCAGCGATCGTCGCCCGCGGTCAGTTCCCGCAGGCGCGCGAGGTCGTCGGCTTTGAAGTAGGTCACGGACGTATCCCGCAGCACGAGAGAAAGCGACGAGTCGCCGGTCGGGCTGTCGGTCGGGTCGTAAACCGTCAGGCTGACGCGGTACGGCTTTTCGGCGGCGGGGAAGTCCACCCCGAGGAGCTGTTCGGTTTGCTCCAACTGCGCGGTTGACCGCGTGGTTTTGGTTTCGACGGACGCGACGGAGCGGGCGATCAGCAGATTGACCGACAGGGAAAGGGCCAGCAGGATCAGCGCGATGATCCCGCCGACGACGGTTCCGCGATAATGGCGGTCGGCCTTTTTGCGCTTTGCGCCGACGACGACGCAGACGACGGCGACCGCAATGGCCGGAAGCTGCGGGACGAAGCACCAGACCGTGCCGATCATGGCCAGAAAATAGCCGACGACCGACGCGACCATGAAAGCGACGACCAAAAGGACGGTCAGCAAATTGGGGAGCTTGGACGGTTTCCCGCCCGCGGACGGCTCCTGCAACGGGGAATCGCCGTTTTGTCCGCTTGTAAAGGAGCTGTATTGTTCGGCAGGCCGCGCGGGCGCGGGTTGCGACGGAACATAGGCATACGTCTGCGGCGCGCCCGCGGCGGGTTCCCGCGGTTTTTCCGCTGTCGGCTCTTTCGCATTTGCCGCGGGCTGTGTTTCGCTCGGCGCGGCAATCCGCTCAAACGGAATCGGGTAAACCCGCTTTTTCACCCAGATCAGGCGGTAGTTTTTTGTGTCCTTCTGTTTTGTGATTTGCGAGAAGGCGATCTGCTCGGAAGAAACGGGGACCCCGTTCTCCCATGTTGTAAAAACGAACGCATACGCTTGTTTTTCAACGGAATATTCCTGCGTTTCCAGCGATCGGCGGGCTTGCCGCTTTGCCGCGGAACAGCGAACGAGAAGCACGATCCAAACGGTCAGGTCCGCCGCGGGAATCAGGAGCAGCAGAATTGCCAGAAGTCCGTCCGGAGCATTTGCCGCCGCGGCAATTATGAAAAGGACGCCGCAGGCAAGCAGGCACAGGCCGCAGACCAGAAACAGCCGGAGAAAAACCGGTCTCCACACATTGCCGAGAACGGTTCCGATCTCGTCGTTCGGAACATAAAACCGCGGGCGACGCGCCGGATCTCCGGAATGTTTCGGGGCGGTTGTCTGTCCGTCGGGCGGCCCGCCCGTAAAGGGATCGTAATTCATATGGCTTTCTCGCTTTCTTCGGGGGCGACGCCCATTTTCCGGGTCAGGTCTCCGAGGCTTTTTTCGTATTGCGCGCGGGTAATGGCCCCGCGTTCGAGAAAAGTTCCGAGCAGTTGCTTTTGGTTCCGGTAGAGTTGCTTTTTCTTTTCCGCGGGGGAAAGAGACTGCCACACGTCGTCGGAAACCGACGGGTTTCTCATTTGGCTTTCCGCCTTTCTGTTCCGGTTTTTCGGGTTTTGCGTCTGTTTGTATCTATTTTACCATAGAACGCGCGGAAAGTCAAGCGGCGCGCGCTTTTTTCTTTCCCGTTTCTGCTTGTCGCGGGGAGCAGCCGGCGGTTGTATGGGCTTATTCCCCAAAGAACACTGCATTGCCTATATTTTTCTGATTCCCGTAGGGAACAACCTGCGGTTGTATGGGGCTTGCTCCCGCCGGAAGCGATGAATTTTTACGAATAAACGGCAGTGAATATCCGTAAATAGGTTATTTCCTTTTCCGTTTGTTTTTGCGGCGGGAGCAAGCCCCCGCCCTGCTGTTAATTATCATATATCCACTTAGTATATTCACGGGTTATTTCCGGCGGGAAGTTACTTGAAGGCGGGCAGTTTCTTGAAGCCTTCCCCTTGGGGGAAGGTGCCGAGCCTGCGAGGCGGATGAGGCCTTTAATGGACAGCAACTTAAAGCCTTCCCCTTGGGGGAATGGGGGAAACGGCCAAGGCCTTGTGGATGAGGCTTCCGCTTGCTTGTTACCTTGCCTCGTCCTTGGGGAGAGGTGGATTGCCGCGAAGCGGCAAGACGAAGAGGGTAAAAACAGATGTTATCGCAATAGCCCTCTCACTCGCTTCGCGAGAGCTCCCCCAAAGGGGGAGCCTTTTTGTAACTTCCCGTCGGCAAGCCTCATTCGTCAGACAATCGAGGCTTGCCCGCCTCTCTGTCTGCCACCTTCTCCGATGGGAGAAGGCTCATGGTGTTTGCGGATAGCGGGAAGAAAGCGGAAGCGGGGATTAAAACTCCTTCCGTCACGCTCGCAGGCTCGCGCGCCACCTCCCCCGATGGAGGAGGTCAAAGTAACTTTCCATTGAAAACTCCTTCCGTCAGGCTCCTGCGTCGCCTGCCACCTCCCCCACGGGTGGAGGTCAAAAGAACTTCCCGTTGGAAAGGAATCTGTCAGAAAGGAATCGGTTGTAAATAATTCGTTTATCCTTTCCGATTGTCAACTACTTTTACCTCCACCATCGGGGGAGGTGGCTTGGAGCGGAGCGACAAGACGGTAGGAGTTTCCGGCGGTTGGTTGCGGGGGAACTTTGCCCTTCGGCGGGGGTTGGCACATTCCACAAAATACGAGTTAGCAAAAGCTAACTCGTTGTGCATTTGAACAAACTTTGAAAAAACGGTTGACAAACTGCAAACGGCGCGGTATAATAATCATGGTTAGCGAGAGCTAACCGAGAAATTTGTCGCTTTTGCGCGGGTGACGTCCCCGCGCGTATCGCGGCCGGATCCAAAGGGGGCTTCTATGATGCCGTTGGTTTTCGCTCCGGAAGGGGAAGAACAGGTGATCAAAAAAATCGGCGGGAGTCCCGACGTGCGCCAGCATCTGGCGGACATCGGGTTCAACGTCGGCAGCACGGTAACGGTGATCACCACCATGTCGGGGAATGTAATCGTAAAGGTAAAGGAAGCCAGAATCGCGATCAGCCGCGAAATGGCACAGCGAATTATGGTCTGACCGGCCAAAAGGAGGTAAAGGGATGAAAACGCTTCGGGATGCAAAGATCGGCGAAACCGTTACGGTTGCAAAACTGAACGGCGAGGGCGCGGTCAAACGCCGCATTATGGACATGGGAATTACCAAAGGGGTTTCCGTTTACGTCCGCAAAGTGGCGCCGCTCGGCGACCCCGTGGAAGTAACCGTTCGCGGCTACGAGCTTTCCCTGCGGAAGGCGGACGCCGAAATGATCGAATTGGCCTGATTTTTGCAGCAGTACGCAAAATTGACAGAAGAATAGGAGAGAAAAAAGTTCTATGGAACAGAACATTCGCATCGCGTTGGCGGGCAACCCCAACTGCGGTAAAACCACCCTGTTCAACGCGCTGACCGGCTCCAACCAATTTGTTGGAAACTGGCCGGGGGTTACGGTGGAAAAGAAAGAAGGAAAGCTGAAAAAGCACGAGGGCGTGATCATTACCGACCTGCCCGGCATCTATTCGCTCTCCCCCTACACGCTCGAAGAAGTCGTCGCCCGCGAGTATCTGATCTCCGAGCGTCCCGACGCCATCCTCAACATTGTGGACGGCACCAACCTCGAACGCAACCTGTACCTGACCACGCAGCTCACCGAAATCGGCATTCCCGTTGTGGTTGCCGTGAACATGATGGACGTGGTGAAGAAGAACGGCGACGTAATCAACACGCAGGAGCTTTCCCGCGCACTCGGCTGCAAGGTGGTGGAAATTTCGGCGCTGAAAGGCACCGGAATTATGGAAGCCGCCGAGTTCGCCATTGACGCCGCCAAGCACACCAAAACCGTTCCGCAGCATTCGTTCAGCGGCGCGGTGGAGCATGCGCTGGCGCACATCGAAGAGGTCACGGTGCATCACCTGCCCGAGGAACAGCAGCGGTGGTATTCCATTAAGCTGTTCGAGCGCGACGAAAAGGTGCTGGCGGCTCTCAACCTTTCCAAAGAGACCGTCGACCACATCGAGCAGGACATCAAGCGCGTGGAAACCGAGCTGGACGACGACGCGGAATCCATCATCACCAACGAGCGGTATATTTACATCGGAAGCATCATCAAAGGGTGCTACAAGAAGAAAGACGCGAGAAAACTGACCGTTTCGGATAAGATCGACCGCGTGGTAACCAACCGCTGGGCCGCGCTCCCGATCTTCGCGGTAATCATGTTCTTGGTGTACTTCATTTCGGTAACGACCGTTGGTACGTTCGCGACCGATTGGGCGAACGACGGCCTGTTCGGCGACGGCTGGCACCTCTTCGGCATCGGCGACGGCAAGTACAGCGACGCGATGGACGAATATCTGGAAGAAAAGCTCGCAACGCCGGAAGGCGTTCTGGCGGTTGCCACCGCGAAAGCCGCGGAAGCCGACGACGTAATCGGCGCGGGCGACATTGTAGCCGCGCTCGAGGACAAATCCTTCGGGGATTTTGACGAGGCCTACGGCTCCTACGGCGACGCGCTCGCCGACGCGGGCTTTGACATTTCCGCATTCTATGATACCTACTTCGGCGACGACGCCGAGGATGTTCCCGACCCCGCCGACTACGGTGTTTGGGTCCCCGGGGTTCCGGTGCTTGTGGGCTGGTTCCTCGATACCGTCAACACCCCCGAATGGCTCGCAAGTCTGATTCTGGACGGCATCATCGGCGGCGTGGGCGCGGTGCTCGGGTTCGTTCCGCAAATGCTCGTGCTGTTCCTGCTCCTCGCGTTCCTCGAAGCCTGCGGCTACATGGCGCGCGTGGCGTTCGTTCTGGACCGCATTTTCCGCCGGTTCGGCCTCTCGGGCAAATCCTTCATTCCAATGCTCATCGGCTCCGGCTGCGGCGTTCCCGGGGTAATGGCTTCGAGAACCATTGAAAACGAGCGCGACCGCCGCATGACCATTATGACCACCACGTTCATCCCCTGCGGCGCGAAGCTTCCCATTATTGCGCTGATCGCCGCCGCGCTGTTCCACGGCGCATGGTGGGTGGCTCCCGTGGCCTACTTCATCGGCATTGCGGCCGTAATCGTTTCGGGCATTATGCTCAAAAAGACCAAGATGTTCGCGGGCGACCCCGCTCCGTTCGTTATGGAGCTTCCCGCCTACCACTGGCCAACGGTTGGCAACCTGCTCCGCTCCATGTGGGAGCGCGGCTGGTCGTTCATTAAGAAGGCCGGAACCATCATCCTGCTTTCGTCCATCATCATCTGGATCGGCTCCACGCTCGGCTGGGAAGAGGGCAAGTTCCTTTGGAGCGGAGATATGGAGCTGGCAAACAGCATCCTCGGCCACATCGGCAACGGCGTAAAGTGGATCTTCCGTCCGCTCGGCTTCGGCGTTGGCGAAGAGGGCATTGCGGCCACCATTGCAACGGTTATGGGTCTGGTTGCGAAAGAGGAAGTGGTCGGCGTGTTCGGCGTTCTCGATTTTGTGGACATCGGCCGCCTCGCGGGCTTCTCGTTCCTCGTGTTCAACCTGCTCTGCGCGCCTTGCTTTGCCGCCATCGGCGCGATCAAGCGCGAAATGAACAGCCGCAAGTGGACTTGGTTTGCCATCGGCTATCAGTGCGCGCTGGCGTATGCCGTTTCGCTGATGATCTATCAGTTCGGAATGATCTTCTCTGGCTCCTATTCCGCAAAGTTCATCCCGGGCCTGATCGCGGCTCTCGCCGTTCTTGCCGGATTGATCTACATGCTCTTCATTAAGAAATACCACGAATCCAACCGCTTGACGCTGGACGTCAAGACGAAATAAACGGATCTCAAAAAAACGCCGAAAGGGGGATTTTACCGATGTTTGCATGGCTTGCCGCCAACTTCGGTTGGCTGTTGGTTCTCGCCGCGCTGGTGGGAATTGTAACGCTGATCGTGGTGCGGATGATAAAGGACCGGCGCGCGGGAAAATCTTCCTGCGGCGGGAATTGCGCGGGGTGCGCGGGCTGCTGCTACGCGGCAAAATGCCCCTCGGCGCAAGGACAGGGACCCGCGGAGGCGCATGCCGGAAAACACCGCTCCGCGGAGCAATGAAAAGCAACCTTGCGGGGGAGATGCGTTCCGCGTCTCCCCCTGTGGTTTCCAACAAGTTAGCATAAGCTAACCAACGCCGCGCGGGTGTTTCCTATGGAAATAAAGACTACGGAATATTTTCAGAGGGGTTATCCGTTGGGTGTAACTTTGAGCCTTGTGATTTTGCAACGCAAAAGCTTTCCTATGGGGAATGGTGCCAAAGCCGCAAGGGACTTGTGGTTGAGAAGAAAATTTTCCCTATGTTTGCTATTTGTCGGTTGTAACTTTGAGCCCTCCCCCAAGGGGAAGGCTTCAAGGAACATTGCCCATTATTTCCGTAGGGAACAACCTGCGATTGTATGGGGCTTGCTCCACAAAGAACATTACATGGTCTTTATTTCCATTATTGCCGTAGGGAACAACCTGCGGTTGTATGGTGCTTGCTCCCGCCGAAAGCGAAAAACTTTTGCAAATAAACGGTAGTGAAATCCGCCTATTTGTTATTTTCTTTTCCTGTTTGTTCTCGGCGGGAGCAAGCCCCCGCCCTACGGTGTTGTAACTTTAAGCCTTCCCCTTTGGGGAATGGTGGCAAAGTCGCAAGCGACTTATGGATGGGGCTTCCCAACAGGAGACAATAAAGGCCTCATCCGCCTCGCAAGCTCGGCACCTTCCCCCAAGGGGAAGGCTTCAAGGAACATTGCCCATTATTGCCGTAGGGAACAACCCGCGGTTGTAGGGGGATTGCTCCACAAAGAACATTACATAGTCTTTATTTCCATTATTGCCGTAGGGAAAACCTGCGGTTGTATGGTGCTTGCTCTACATATACATAACCATTATTTCCGTAGGGCGGGGGCTTGCTCCCGCCGAAAGCGAAAAACTTTTGCAAATAAACGGTAGTGAATATCCGCCTATTTGTTATTTTCTTTTCCTGTTTGTTCTCGGCGGGAGCAAGCCCCATACAACCGCAGGTTGTTCCCTACGGGAAACAGCGATTTTCATCTTTTGTAGGTCAATTGTTATGGGGACGGAGCTAACACGGCCTTTGGCCGCCCGCCCTACAGAAATAATGTACGATCATAGAGGAATGTGTATTTATATGCAGAACCTCTTACGCGCGAAAGCTTTTTTGGGCATTTCCGCAGGAAATGCTGTTTTACTCACGAGAAAAGGACGACCTTAAAGAAAAAGGAGAACTTTTGAGAAATGGCCATTGTGGAATTTCGGAATGTCAGTCGGGTGTACGGAAACGGGGAATACGAGGTAAAGGCGCTCGACAGCGTGAATTTAACGCTGGAAGAGGGCAAGTTCATCGTGATCCTCGGGCCGAGCGGAGCGGGGAAAAGCACGCTGCTGAACCTGCTGGGCGGGCTGGACAGCCCGACGGACGGACAGATTTTTGTGGAAGGACGGGACATTGCGGGGCTGACAGGGGACGCGCTGGCGGAATATCGGGCGTCGTCGGTCGGGTTCGTGTTCCAATTTTATAATTTGATTCCAACGCTGACGGTAAAGGAAAACGTGGCGTTGGTAAAGGAGATCGCAAGGGACGCGCTCGACCCCGAGCGGATGCTGGCGGAAGTGGGACTTTCCGACCATTTGAACCAATTTCCGGCGCAGCTTTCGGGCGGAGAGCAGCAAAGGGTCTCCATTGCGAGGGCGCTATGCAAGAACCCGAAGATTCTGCTTTGCGACGAACCCACGGGCGCGCTCGATTCCGAAACCGGTGTTCTGGTGCTGAAACTGCTGCTTTCCATGGCGAAGAATTACGGGAAAACCATCGTAATCGTAACGCATAACCAGAACATCGCCAAAATGGCGGACACGGTTGTTCGCGTCAAGAACGGGAAGATCCGGTCCTGCGAGGCGCAGGAGCATCCGCTCGCGGCCGAGGAAGTGGAGTGGTAACATGCTGATCCGCAAATTGTTCCGCACCGCGTGGCAGTATCGGGCGCAGTTTCTTTCCATGGTAATCATGGTGGCCGTGGGCATCGGCGTGTTCCTCGGGTTCAATATTGAATGGAAGAGCATCGAGAGCGACGTTCTCGGGTTTTTCGGGAAAACCAACTACGCCGATTTCCGGCTGTACTCCGAAACCGGATTTTCGGAAGAGGACGTCCGGAAGATCCGGGAGATCGACGGCGTGGACGAGGCGACAAGGTTCCTTTCGGTTGTGGTGAGCGTGAAGAACGACGACCGGAAAACGCTGACGCTTCACGTTTCCGAGGATTACACCGTTTCCACCATGCTGATTACGGCGGGCAGGGAATACGACCCCGAGGCCGACGGCTTCTGGCTTTCTGATCGGTACGCCGAGGCAAACGGCGTTCGGGTTGGGGATACGCTGACGCTGACTTACATGAACCTTGAAATTTCGGGAGAGGTGCTGGGGCTTGCAAAGGCGGGCGAGGAGATGATCTGCGTTGCCGGCGAGAACCAACTGATGCCCGACTACAAAACCCACGGGTTCGCGTACATCGCGCCCGCGAAATACGCCGCTCTGCTCGGTCCCATGGCCGTTTACCCGCAGGTCAACGCGCTCTCCGGCATGAAGAAGGCCGACCTTGAAGAGGCGGTGAAAACCGCGCTCGGCAGAACCACCATGGTGGTGGCGAAAACCGAGGACATGGTGTATTCCGAGGCCATGGGCGAGAGCGAAGAGGGCAAAACCATGGGGTCCATCCTGCCCGTGCTGTTCCTTGCCATCGCCGTTCTGACCATGACCACCACCATGCACCGCATAGCCGCCAACGAAAAGGTGCAAATCGGAACGCTCAAAGCCCTCGGGTTCAAGGATCGGCGCATCCTCGCGCATTATACGTCCTATGGGCTGGTAATCGGGTTGGTCGGGTCGGCGGTCGGCGTTGGGTTGGGGTATTTCATCGCGTGGTTCATCATGAACCCGAACGGCATGATGGGGACCTATTTCGATATGGACAGATGGGCGTTGGTCATGCCCGCGTTCTGCGTCCCCGTTATCCTCCTGACCAACGCGTTTCTGGTGTTCATCGGGTTTTTGTCGGTCAAAAAGATGCTGCGGGGAACCGCGGCGGAAACGCTGCGGCCGTATCAGCCCAAAACCGTCAAAAAAAGCCTGATCGAGCGCATGCCCATCATGGAAAAACGCTCGTTCGGGACCAAATGGAACCTGCGGGACGTTATGCGGCATAAGGCGCGCTCGGCCATGACGTTGGTGGGCGTTCTCGGGTGCATGGTGCTGCTGGTGGGCGGCATTGGCATGAAGGACACGATGGATTCCTTTATGCGCATCCTCGGCGACGACATTTCCAACTACGAAACCCGCGTTACCATTGCGGATAGCGCGCCGAACGCCGAAACCCTTGCGCTGGCCGAGGAGCTGAACGGCGATTGGCAGGCAACGGCGGGCGTCAGCTACCGCGGCGACACGGTAATGCTGAATATTTACGACGCGTCGCACGGAAAGATCCGGTTTGTGGACCGGAACAACAAGCTGATGAACCTGACGGACGACGGCGTTTACCTCTGCCTGCGGCTCAAAGACACCGCAAAGGTGGGCGACATCATCGAGTTTTCGCCCTATGGGAGCGAGGAGACTTACCGCGTTCGCGTGGCGGGGTACACGCGGTCGGTGATGACCGAGTGCATCTCCATGACCGCGGCATATGCCGAGGAAATCGGCGTTCCGTACCACATCGGCTCGGTGTTTACCGATACCCCCGCGGGGGAAATCGGCGAATCGCCGCTGTTTGCGGGCGCGCCCCAAGCCAAGGCAAAGATCCTCGATACCTACGAGGGGTTTATGGAAATTATGAACCTGATGATTGCGGTTCTGGTGGTTGCGGCGGTGGTGCTGGGCATTGTGGTGCTTTATAACCTCGGGGTTATGAGCTATGTGGAGCGGTACCGCGAGCTGGCAACGCTGAAAGTTCTGGGCTTCCGCGACCGGCAGATCGGGCGGCTGCTGATCAGTCAGAACATCTGGCTGACGTTGGTGGGTGTGCTGATCGGCCTGCCCGCGGGCGTGGGCGTTCTGCAATGGCTTCTCGTCGCGCTTGCGAGCGAATACGAATTGAAGCTGGTTCTGGGGCCGCTGACGTATCTGGTCAGCGTCGGGCTGACGTTCGGCGTTTCCACGGCCGTGGGGCTGATGGTGGCGCGCAAAAACCGGAAGATCAACATGGTGGAAGCGCTCAAAGGCGCGGAATGATTTGCCGAAAGGAGAGAGAAGAACATGCTGCAAACCACATTGAAGATTGAAGGGATGATGTGCGGGATGTGCGAAGCGCATATCAATGACGTAATCCGCGCGAAATTCAAGGTGCGCAAAGTTGCGTCGTCGCATAAAAAAGGGGAAACGGTCGTCGTTTCCGAAGGACCTTTGGACGAGGCGACGCTGAAACAGGCGATTGCGGATACGGGATATACGGTCACGTCGGTCGCCGTCGCCCCCTACGAAAAGAAAGGGTTTTTCGCGTCGCTGTTCAAAAAGTGAACAACCCGACGGAAGCGAGCGGAAACAAACGGGAAAATTCCTTCCGTCGCGCACGCTTGCGGGCGCGACAGAAGGAGTTACTGACGGAAAGTGACTGTAAGCCTCTCCCCGCGGGCGAGGCAAGGTAACAGGCAAGCGGAAGCCTCATCCACAAGGCCTTGGCCGTTTCCCCCATTCCCCCAAGGGGAAGGCTCCAAGTAACTTTCCGTTGGGAATAAACCGTTTCTGCTTTCGCCCCACTATCCGCAAACATCATGAGCCTTCCCCCTTGGGGGAAGGTGGCAGACAGAGAGGCGGGGAAGCCTCGATTGTCTGGCGGATGAGGCATTCCAATGTGCAGTTTCTTCAAGGCTCCCCCTCGGGGAAGAGCTTATGCTGCAAGCAGCAGAAGAGGGCTGTTGAATATTTCGCTTATATAACCCTCTCCGTCTTGTCGCTTCGCTCCAATCCACCTCGTAATCGGCTTGCCGATTTTCCCGCGGGCGAGGCAGGGTAACAGGCAGTTGGAAGCCTCATCCACAAGGCCTTGGCCGTTTCCCCCATTCCCCCAAGGGGAAGGCTTCAAGCAACCGCCCGATGGGGGGAAATGCTTCAAGGAACAATCTTCAAGGTTCCCAAACGGTAAAATCGGCGGCATGTCCGCGACGGTTAGCAATTGCTAACCAAAAGTTGAAATCAAAAGGAGAGAGCAACATGAGCGTTGTAATTGTGGGCGGAAACGAATGTATGCAGCGGAATTATCTGGACGTTTGCAGGCAATTCCGGTGCAAGGCCAAAATTTTCCCGAAAATGGAACGAAATATGCAGAATTTCGGAACGCCCGATCTGCTCATCCTATTTACGGGGACTTGTTCGCATAAATTGGTGCGGTGCGCGTTGAGCAAAATTGACGAAAACCGCACGCGCGTCGCGCGGTCGCATAGCGCGTCGCTTTCGGCGCTCCGCGCCATTATGGGGGAGCATTTCGGCGGCTGATCCCCCGCCGGATTTTCCCGAAAGGAGAGGAAAAATGTCGGAAAATTTGTTGGTTCGTCAATGTTCGCCAACGCTCGCGGGGCTGAAAACGGGGAACCTGTTCCCCTGCGGTTACCGTGACCGCGCCGAAATGCGCGACGCGCTCCGCGCATGGAACCGCCGCCTTGCGGGCAAGGGATTGCGGGTGGTCCCGCTGCGCTACCGGAACGGCCGCGCGCTGATTTATGTTTATCGCCCGTCAAAGCTCTGCGCCGACCTCGGGCAGGGAGCGGCGCGGGAGCTTCTGGCCGAGCGCGGCTACCCTTGCGCGTCGCCCGCGCGGTGCCTCGGCGTCTTGGCGCGCAAACTGCGGGAGTCGGCCGAATTTCCGCATGAAATCGGACTGTTCCTCGGCTACCCGCCCGAGGACGTTCGCGGGTTCATCGACCACAACGCGGGCGATTGCAAATGCGTCGGCTGTTGGAAAGTGTACGGCGACGAAACGCGCGCAAAGTCTCTTTTCACGCGGTACAAAAAATGCACGGCGATTTATTGCCGCCGGTACGCACAGGGAAACACCGTTGAGCAACTTGCGGTTGCGGACGGAATCCATACAAAATCAATTTGAAAGGTTGGTAGAAAAGATGGAACGGATTGCAGTGGTTTATTGGAGCGGAACGGGAAACACCGAGGCAATGGCGAACGCCGTTGCCGACGGCGCGCGCGGGGCCGGAGCCGAGGCCGAGCTTCTTCCGGTGGCGGAGTTTGACCCCTCGTCGGTCGCGTCGTACCGCGCCGTGGCGTTCGGTTGCCCCGCCATGGGAGCCGAGACGCTCGAAGAGGACGAGTTTGCCCCCGCCTACGAGGCCGCAAAGCCCGCGCTTGCGGGAAAGAAAGTGGGTCTGTTCGGGTCCTACGGCTGGGGCGACGGCGAATGGATGCGGAATTGGGAAGAGGACGTTCGGGCGGCGGGAGCCGACCTTGCGGCCGACCCCGTAACCTGCAACGACGCCCCCGACGACGCGGCGATCGACGCTTGCGCCGCGCTCGGCAAAGCGTTGGCGTAAAAAAGCGGGCGGGGAAAACGTCCCGCTCCTTTCGGCGAGGCGCGCGGGAAACCGCGCGCCTCGCCCTGTTTTTGCCCGAGCAGAGGAATTGCCGACCCGAAAAAAGGCAAAAAAAGGGATTGACAAATCCGCGGGAACGTGATATGATAGTTTGGAACGGGGGCGATTCCCCGCAAATTTCTCTCTTTGAGTCAGACCCCAAAAAAGCTCGCGCCAAAGAGAACCTTTTACATCAGGAGACGACGAAATGAACCCTTTTCTTTTGTTTGCGGCGTTTTGCGGCGCGGCGAGCCTTGTCGCGCTGATCCTATACGGCGTTGATAAACGCAGGGCGCAAAAACGACAATGGCGCATTCGCGAGTCGGTTTTGCTGGGGGTCGCGTTCCTCGGCGGAGCGGTGGGCGCGCTCCTCGGTATGAATCTGTTCCGCCACAAAACCAAGCATTGGTATTTTTGGGCAGTCGCCCTGCTGGGACTCGCTTGGCAGGTCGCCCTCGCGGTGTTTCTGGGGTACAAGGGGATATAGAAGATTTCGGGAAAACCTTTTTGAAAAAAGTTTTCCCCGAACCCTTTTCAAAAACTTTGAACGCATTTCCCGCAAATTTGCGCACCGTGTGGTCAAAAATCGCCGTTTTTCTTTTGCGGAAATGTTCTTTTTCGGGAAAGAGTTTGAGAGAACCCGCTTTTTCTTCCAAGAAAAAGCGGGTTCTCTCAAGGTCTTAACCCCCAAAAATCATCCTTCCATCTGGCGGCCGAGGAAGCCGGCGGCGGTGAGGATCAGTTTGGACTCGACCTCGCGGGGGGTACGGTTCCGGTTGTCGGCGGACGGATCGACCACCGAGGCCACGCAGCCAACGAGGTCGCCGCCACTGATGATGGGCATGGCGCAGCTGACCGTAAAGACGCCGCCCTCGCGGGTGACGGGAACGGGATTTCCGTCGCCGGACGATTCATAGAAATTGCGGGATTCGGCAATGGCTTCCAGCTCGGGGGAAATCTGCTTTTCGGCGTAATCGCGGCGGGGAACGCCGGCGCAGGCGATTACGGCGTCGCGGTCGCAGATCACAATGGAAAGGTCGCCCACGCGGTGGAGCGTTTCGGCATACTGTCCGGCGAACAAAGACAGCTCGCCGATGGGAGAATATTTTTTGAAGATCACCTCTCCCTCGCGATCGGTATAGATTTCAAGCGGGTCGCCCTCGCGGATGCGCATGGTGCGGCGAATTTCTTTCGGGATTACCACGCGCCCGAGGTCGTCGATCCGTCGAACGATTCCTGTTGCTTTCATAAAGGCCTCCAAAATTCTCGTGTTGGTTCGGCGGTCTCGGGTTTGGGCGGGGCGCGCGGCGAAAAGCCGCGCCGCCCCCGCCTTTCCGCTTCGGAACCGCCTTTGGAAATTGATTCGGGTTAATCCTATTATTGGTGCCTTTCTCGAAAAATATCCGTCCCCGCAAATGGAAATTTTTTCACGGACAACAAAAACAAAAGCCTTCCCCTCGGGAAGGCTTTCTTGTTCGTTGTCTTTCGCCGCGCATATGCGCAATCTGCAACAGAAAATGCCGATTTTTGCATATACGGTGCGAAAATTTCGGGGGTTTTTATTCGTCAAACTCGGAGAGCGCGGCTCCGATCACCGTTCCGAACTGCGCCAGCTCCGGAATGTGGAAGTTGACGCCGAAGCTGTCCGAAAGCCCCTCGAACACGCGGCGGATCGGTTCAATGGCGGTCAGGTTGCCCGTTAAAACAATGTCGCGGATGCCGTAGGAGCGCGCGGCGAAAATGGAGAGCATGGCAACCGTTTCGGCAATCATGTTGGCAATGCCGAGGGCCATGTCCGAGGGGGTTGCGAGGTCGGAGACGTTGCCGAAGTTGGCGGCGGTCAGGTTCTCGTTAATGCCGTCGTAAAGGTGGTTGCGGGAAATGTCCTTGATCCGCAGGTCAATGTTGGCAAGGTCGCCCTCGGCGGCAAGCTGCTCGATGTGTTCCACGTTGTCCACGCCGAGGAGCTTGCGGCAGAGGCCCACCAGCGTGCCGCCGCCCATGCCCGTTCCGCCGAGGTACTCGGTGGCGGGTTTGCCGCCGTCGAAACGCGCGTGGATCAGCGCGGTTCCGGTGCCCATGCTGACCACAATCGCGTCCGAAAGCCCCGAAAGCCAAAGCCCGCCGAGGCCGATGCAGTTGAACTCGGGAACATGTCGGCAATCCAGATTGTAGATGGGCTTGGTGATGAAGGTGGAGCCGGCACCGGTGGTCAGAATGCGGTCAATGTCGGAAAGTTCAAGGTTGTTCTGCGCGGTGAACTTGCCGAACGCGCCGTAAACCGAGGTCATGGGGTCGGTGGCGCGAACGAATTGCGGAGCGATTAAGGTGGGTTTGCCGCCGCCGGATTTGCGGAAGCCGACAATTTTGGTGGTGGTGCCGCCCACGTCAATGCCGATTACAGTCTTTTTCATGGGATTCTCCTTTTCGGGGGCGAAAAAACGCCCGCCGCTGCCTCTTTGAAATCTGTTGATATTTTATTATAACATTTCCTTGCAAAAATTGCAAGATTATGATATAATATTTTTATCGGCTTTCCGTTTTTTTCGCGGACGGGGAGAAGTGACAAACAAGCGGAAGCCTCATCCGGCCGCTTCGCGGCCACCTTCTCCAATGGGAGAAGGCTCGCGGCGCTTGCGGACAGCGGGGAGAAAACGGAAACGGGCATGTAAAACTCCTTCCGTCAGGCTCCTGCGTCGCCTGCCACCTCCCCCGATGGTGGAGGTAAAAGTTGTTGACAATTAGAAAAGCAAAATCGGATTTTTAACAACAGATTTTCAACAGGTTTTTTCAATAAAGTTTTTCCGATGGAAAGTTACTTTAACCTCCTCCTTGGGGGAGGGGGACCGTGAGCGAAAGCGAACGGTGGAAGGAGTTTTTGGCGGAAAGTTACTTCGTGGCTCCCCTATGGGGGAGAGCTTATGCTGCAAGCAGCCTGACCTCGTAATCGGCTTGCCGATTTTCCCGCGGACGAGGCGAAGTGACAAACAAGCGGAAGCCTCATCCATAAGTCGCTTGCGACTTTGCCACCATTCCCCCAAGGGGAAGGCTTCAAGAAACTGCCCGTTGGAAAGAAAGCGGAAACGATTTATTCCCACTGTCCGCAAACGCCGCGAGCCAACCCCCTGCGGGGGAAATAACCTGCGGTTGTATGGTGCTTGCTCCCGCCGGAAGCGAAAGGTTTTTGCAAATAAACGGCAGTGAATATTTGCATATTTGTTATTATCTTTTTCCGTTTGTTTTTGCGGCGGGAGCAAGCCCCCGCCCTACGGCAAATAATGATTTTTGTGGGTCAATCGCGGCAGGAGCGGAAGCCAACGCGGCCTTTGGCCGCCCGCACACGGCAATGGAAACATACGTTCATAGAGTAACATATCTTTACACAAAACCTCTTATGCGTGAAAGTTCTTTTGGTCCTTTTCTTTCAAGAAAAGGACGACCGTAAAAAAAGGGGGTGATCCGCGATGGCTTTTGACGCGGGGATGCTGGCGTGTACGCTGACGGAAATCCGGAATACCGCGCTTGGCGCGCGGGTTGAAAAGGTGTTCCAGCCGAGCAGGGACGAGGTCGTGCTGCAAATGCGGTCGGTCGAGGGCGGGAAGAGATTGCTGATCAACGCGGGGGCGAATAACCCGAGGATCGGATTTACCGGAACCCCGAGGGAGAACCCCGCAACGCCGCCCATGCTCTGCATGCTCCTGCGCAAGCATTTGCAGGGGGCGAAGCTCGCAGAGGTGCGGCAAGAGGGGTTCGAGCGGGTGGCAACGCTCGTTTTCGAGACGCGAGACGAAATGGGGTTTCCCACCGCGCGCAAACTTGTTTGCGAAATGATGGGGAAATACAGCAATCTGATTTTTACAGACGAGAACAACAAAATTCTGGCCGTCCTGACGCCGATCGACTTTTCCACGTCGTCCAAACGGCAGGTGCTGGCGGGAATGGCTTACGAATTGCCCCCAGCGCAGAACAAGGACGACCCGACGACCGTTACCGAAGCCCGCTTCCGGAGTCTGCTTGACGCCGCGCCGCCCGAGACGACTGCCGACCGGTGGATTCTTTCGAGCTTTCTCGGTGTTTCGGCGGCCGTGGCAAGAGAGGTCGTCTTTCGGGCGACGGGGCAGACCGACGCGCCGATCCGGACATGCGACCGAGACGCGCTTGCGGAGCGGTTCTTTGAGCTGGTCGAGGCCATCCGGTCCGAGCGGTTCGAGCCCTGCCTTGTGATGGACGGGGCAAAGCCCGTAGAGTACGCGTTCCTGCCGCTGACGCAGTATCGGGGGTACGAGATCCGTCCGTTTTCGTCCGCGGGCGCGCTCCTCGACGCGTTTTTCGGAACGAGGGACCGAGAACAGGCCATGAAACAGCGCGCCGCCGACATCCTGCACATCCTGACGTCCGCGGACGCGCGCATCCGCAAAAAACTGACCTTGCAACGCGCCGAACTCGCCGATTGCGAGAAGGGAGCGGACTACAAAAAACAGGCCGACCTGATTACGGCGAATTTGCACCTGATCGCGCGCGGACAATCGCGGGCGGAGCTGACCGACTACGAGGACTACCGCCCCGACGGGACGTTCGGCGTTGTCGCGGTCGCGCTCGATACCAGACTTTCCCCCGCCGCAAATGCGCAGAGGCTTTATAAAAAATACAACAAGAGCAAGAACGCGCGCGTAGAACTGACGCGACAGATTGAATTGGGAGAGGCCGAGCTTGCCTACCTTGACAGCGTGTTCGATTCGCTGACGCACGCGGAAACTTCCGCCGACCTTGCCGAGGTGCGCGAGGAGCTGTTCCGGTCGGGGTACGCGTCGCGCATGAAGCATTATGTCGCGCCCAAAAAGCATTCCGCGCCAGCGGTGGCGGAGTTCCGAACGTCGGGCGGGTACCGCGTCCTCTGCGGGAAAAACAACGTTCAGAACGATTATATCACGCATCGCCTCGCGGGGAAGAACGACTATTGGTTCCATGTAAAAAACATGGCGGGGTCGCATACCGTCCTGTTCGCGGGCGGGGAAGAGCCGCCAGAGCGCGATTTCACCGAGGCCGCCGAAATTGCCGCGTGCTTCTCCAAAGGCGCGGACGGGCAGAACGTGGAAGTGGATTATACGTTGGTGCGCAACGTCAAGAAGCCCGCGGGCGCCAAGCTCGGGTTTGTGATCTACCATACCAATTGGTCGTGCGTCGTTACGCCAAACGCCGAAAAAATTGCACAGTTGAGAGTGAAATAGGAAAAAACGGGAAGAATTCTTGCAAAAAGTTCCCGCGGCCGAAAAGGAGAAACGAAAAATGAAAATTACGTACAATCCGGATGAAGAAGTGGTAAAAATCGTGAAAGAGGGATTGGAGCGAACGGGCGGGTACTGCCCCTGCCGGCGCGAGCGGACGCCCGACACGAAATGTATGTGCCGCGAGTTTCGGGAGCAGATCAAGGACCCGAACTACGAAGGGTTCTGCCATTGCATGCTGTATTATAAATCGCTCGCGGATTGAGCGGGCGAGGCAAAGAGACAAACAAGCGGAGGCCTCATCCATAAGTCGCTTGCGACTTTGCCACCATTCCCCCAAGGGGAAGGCTTCAAGCAACTTTCCGTTGGGAATAAACCGTTTCCGCTTTCTTCCCGCTGTTCGCAAACATTATGAGCCTTCTCCCATCGGAGAAGGTGTCAGACAGAGAGGCGGGCAAGCCTCGATTGTCTGACGGATGAGGCTTTCCAACGGGGGAGCTCCCGAGCAAAGCGAGGGTGAGAGGGTTGTTGCGCGCCTATGCTTTACATGCCCTCTCCGGCTGCTTGCAGCCTGACCTCGTAATCGGCTTGCCGATTTTCCCGCGGGCGAGGCAAAGAGACAAACAAGCGGAGGCCTCATCCATAAGTCGCTTGCGACTTTGCCACCATTCCCCCAAGGGGAAGGCTTCAAGTAAATGCCTGTTGAAAAATAACGCATTTCACTTTCTTCCCTCTGCCCGCAAACGTCGCGAGCCAACCCCCAGCGGGGAGAAGATCAAAAAAAGAGAACAACCCGCGGTTGCAAATTCGCAAACGGCACAAAAAACCTTACCGTAGGGCGGGGGCTTGCTCCCGCCGGAAGCGAAAGACCTTTGCAAATAAACGGTAGTGAATATCCGCATATTTGTTGTTTCGTTTTTCCGTTTGTTTTTGCGGCGGGAGCAAGCCCCCGCCCTACGGTTTCGTTTGCTTTTTTGACGGTGGTGGAAGCCAACGCGGCTTTTGGCCGCCAGCCCTACGGTGTTGTAACTTTGAGCCTTGTGATTTTGCAACGCAAAAGCTTTCCTATGGGGGAAGGCGCCGAGCTTGCGAGGCGGATGAGGCCTTTCATATTTCCCGCCGGAAAGCCTCATCCATAAGTCGCTTGCGACTTTGCCACCATTCCCCGCTGGGGGTTGGCTCACGGCGTTCACGGACAGTGGGGAGAAAGTGAAAATAGGGATGTAAAACTCCTTCCGTCAGGCTCCTGCGTCGCCTGCCACCGTCTCGCTGCGGCTCGGTCACGGCGCGGCTCTGGTAGCCCACTGGGCTACCATTCACTACCGCGCCGCCGCTTCGCTACCCAAGGTGGAGGTAAGAATAGTTTACAATCGGAAAAGCAAAAACACGGTTTTTTCAACAAACTTCTTCCTACCGAATTTTTTACAGATTCCTTTTCAATGGATTCTTTTCCAATGGGAAGTTACTTTAACCTCCACCTTTGGGGGAGGTGGCGCGCACGCTTGCGGGCGTGACGGAAGGAGTTCTTGTCAAAAATTACCGCAAACATCCCCTATGGGCAAAACCACATCTGCGCGAAAGTTCTTTTGGTCCTTTTCTAAAACGTTTTTACAAAAGGCTACCGCAAACACCCCCTGTGCGGGAAACCACATCTGCGCGAAAGCTTTTTGGGCGCTTTTTCACGAAAAAGCGCGACCTTAACAGTCTCTTGACCTTCAAGACGACCTTAACTTGACCTTTGTAAAGGAGAAAGAATATGAATGAAACGGTAAACGTATGGTTCCCGGGGCTGGGGTTTGACGAGGCGGTAACGATCCGAAAGGTCGCGTTCACGCTGTTCGGCAGATTCGAGGTGCGGTGGTACGGGCTGTTGATTACGCTCGGCATCGTGCTGGCGTTCCTGTATGCCACGTGGCGGGGGAAGCGGAGCGAGGGCATCGTTTCCGACGACATTATGGACGTCGGCATTTTGTGCGTCGTCCTGTCCATCATCGGGGCAAGGTTGTACTACGTGCTTACGTCGTTGGACCATTACCATAGTTTTTATGATGTGATTGCCGTTTGGGAAGGCGGACTCGCCATTTACGGCGGACTGATCGGCGGCGTGGTTGCCATTGCCATTATGTGCCGCGTTAAAAAGCTCAACCCCGTCCAACTGCTGGATACGGTGATCCTCGGCGTAATGCTGGCGCAGGTTCTCGGGCGGTGGGGCAACTTTTGCAACGGCGAGGCTTACGGATACCAGATCACCGAGGCGGGAACCACAAAATTTTTCTTCTTTTTGAAGGAGTTCACGCTCCCCGCGGGCAAGGGAACCCTGTTCCGGTGGCTCCGCATGGGGCTGTACCCCAACGATTTTACCGCGGGAATGGCGTTTTTCCACCCCACGTTCCTGTATGAAAGCGTGTGGAACCTGATCGGGTTTGCGCTGATCAACCTGCTGTATGAAAGAAAACAGTACCACGGGCAAATCGCGCTGGCGTACTTTACGTGGTATGGGTTCGGCAGAATGTTTGTGGAAGGCCTGCGCACCGACAGCCTTTATATCTTCAAGGGCATTTTCGGGACCGACGGCATCCGCATTTCGCAGTTGGTGGGCCTGCTCTGCTTCCTGCTCGGAGCCGCCGCGCTCGTGGCCATTCCGCTCGTCCGCCGGAAGCATCCCGAATTTGCGGCGTACCGCAAACCGGAGCCGGCCGAAGGCGCGGAAGGAATCGCCGCGGAACCCGCCGAACAGAACGAAGAGACCGAAGAGACCGAAGAAATCGAAGAGACCGAAGAACCGACCGAACAACCCGAGGGAGAAACCCCGAACAAGGAGAAACAGGAAGATGATCATTGACGGAAAAGCGATTTCCGCGCAGATCCGCGCGGAGCTGAAAGAGGAATGTCGGGCGTTCGTTGCCGAGCGAGGGTTTGCGCCCGCGCTTTCGGTGGTGATCGTGGGGGACGATCCCGCGTCGCAGGTGTATGTGCGCAACAAAGCGCGCGCGTGCGAGGAAGTCGGGTTCGGGTCGCGGGTTTACGCGCTCCCCGCCGAAACCACGCAGGCCGAACTGCTCGGGCTGATCGGCAAGCTCAACGCCGACCCGACCGTGCATGGCATTCTGGTGCAGCTTCCTTTGCCGAAGCACCTCGACGAAACCGCGCTCCTGCTTGCCATTGACCCGCGCAAGGACGTGGACGCGTTCCACCCCTATAACGTTGGAAAGCTGACCGTTGGAAACCCGACGTTCCTGCCCTGCACGCCCGCGGGCGTGATGGAGCTGATCCGCCGCACGGGCGTGGACCCCGCGGGGCGGCATTGCGTGGTGGTGGGGCGGAGCAACATTGTGGGCAAGCCCATGGCGCTCCTGCTGCTCGCCGCCAACGGAACGGTCACGATCTGCCATAGCCGGACGCGCGACCTCGCCGCCGTGACCCGCACCGCCGACATTCTGGTGGTTGCCGTGGGTCGGGCCAAGTTCATCAAGGCCGACATGGTCAAGCGCGGCGCGGTGGTGATTGACGTGGGCATGAATCGCGACGAAAACGGCAAACTCTGCGGCGATGTGGATTTTGCCGCCGTGGAGCCGGTTGCCGCGGCCATTACGCCGGTTCCCGGGGGCGTGGGGCCCATGACCATTACCATGCTGTTGCGCAACACGCTGACCGCGGCCGAGCAGCTTTAAGGAAACGCGGCGAAGAACGCGGAACCTTTTCGCGGAGCTTTTGCAAAGTATTTCGCCGTTTCGGCGCGTCGGCCTTGACAATCCGCCGAAAATGTGTTAAAATAATCTCCGATAAAACTTTCCCATGAAAGGAACTACCATGAACAACTCCGAAAAGACAATGGAAAAAATCGTCGCGCTCTGCAAGGGCAGGGGCTTTATCTTCGCCGGCTCCGAAATTTACGGCGGACTTGCCAACTCTTGGGACTACGGCCCCTTGGGCGTGGAATTCAAGAACAACGTCAAGCGCGCTTGGTGGAAAAAATTCGTGCAGGAGAGCCGCTACAACGTCGGCCTCGACAGCGCCATCATCATGAACCCGCAAACGTGGGTCGCCTCGGGGCATGTGGGCGGTTTTTCCGACCCGTTGATGGATTGCAAATCCTGCCATACCCGCCACCGCGCCGATAAACTGATTGAAGATTACGCCGCCCAAAACGGCCTGACCGACGTCAAGCCCGAGGCATGGAGCTTCGCGCAAATGGCCGACTTCATCAAAGAACACCATGTCGCCTGCCCCGATTGCGGCAAGTGCGATTTCACCGACATTAAAAAATTCAACCTGATGTTCAAAACCTTCATCGGCGTCACCGAGGACGCGTCCGCAACCGTTTATCTGCGCCCCGAGACCGCGCAGGGCATTTTCGTCAATTTCCCGTCGGTTCAGCGCGCGTCGCGCCGCAAGCTCCCGTTCGGCATCGCGCAGATCGGCAAATCCTTCCGCAACGAGATTACGCCCGGGAACTTCACCTTCCGCACCCGCGAGTTCGAGCAGATGGAGCTGGAATTTTTCTGCAAGCCGGGCACCGATCTGGAATGGTTCGCCTATTGGAAGGACTATTGCCGCAAATTCCTGCTGGACCTCGGCCTGACCGCCGAAAATCTCCGCACGCGCGACCACGACCCCGAAGAGCTGGCGTTCTATTCCAAAGCCACCACCGATTTCGAGTTCCTCTTCCCGTTCGGGTGGGGCGAGCTTTGGGGCATTGCCGACCGCACCGATTACGACCTCGGTCAGCACCAGAAATTCAGCGGCAAGGACCTGACCTACTTCGACCAAGAGAAAAACGAACACTATGTGCCGTATGTAATCGAGCCGTCGCTCGGCGCGGATCGCGTTGCGCTCGCGTTCCTGATTGACGCCTACGACGAAGAAGTGATCGACGCGGAGAAAAACGACGCTCGCACCGTTCTGCGCCTGCACCCCGCGCTCGCGCCCTATAAAGCGGCCGTTCTGCCCCTTTCCAAAAAGCTTGCCGAACCCGCGCAGCAGATTTACGACGACCTTTCCAAATATTTCATGGCGGACTACGACGAAACCGGCTCCATCGGCAAACGCTACCGCCGCGAGGACGAGATCGGAACCCCCCTCTGCATTACCGTGGACTTTGAAACCGTTGGCGACGAAACCAGACCCGCCGACGGGTGCGTTACCGTCCGCGACCGCGACACCATGGAGCAGGTCCGCATTCCCATTGCCGAGTTGAAGGGCTATATCGAAAAGAAAATCGAGTTTTGAAAGACCTTGCGGGGCGGGGCGCTTTTCTCGCGAGAAAAGCGCCCCGCCCCGCAAACACCCCGCCCCGAAAAGAGCAACCGCGGGAAAAGGGGATCAAAGTTGCAAGCGACTTATGGATGAGGCTTTCCGGCGGGAAATATGAAAGGCCTCATCCGCCTCGCAAGCTCGGCACCTTCCCCCAAGGGGAAGGCTTCAAGAAGCTTTCCAAAAGAAAAAGCGCGCAAATTTGCGCACCGTGTATGCAAAAAGCGGGTTTTTCCATTCAATAAAGTTCTTTTCGGAAAAGAGAATTGCGGAAGGGGCGTTTTTCGAAAGAAACGCCCCTTCCAAAGGTCTTGCTTCCATTTTTCTTTCCAAGGTCTTGCATCAATCGCTCTTCCCAAAGCCCTGTTTCAACAGTTCTTCCAGCGCGCGGGCGGCGGCGGCGGTGCGGATGGCGCCGCGGGAGAGCGACGGGTCGGCCGAAAGGCGGACGCAGGTCGTGCCGTGCGGGGTGGAAAGGCCGATATAAACGGTGCCTACGGGGTCGCGGGGCGTTCCGCCCGCAGGGCCGGCAAAGCCCGTGGCGGAAACCGCGAGGTCGGTTTTGAAGAGGCGGCGCGCGCCGTCGGCCATGGCCATGGCGCAGGACGGGCTGACCTCGGTATCGCGCTCGATAATGGCGCGGGGAACGCCGAGCACGCGCATTTTTACGTCGTTGGTATACGACACGCAGCCGCCCGCGAAAACGGCCGAACTGCCCGGAATGTCGGTAATCAGTTTTGCAATCAGGCCGCCCGTGCAGGATTCGGCGGCGGATACCGTCCATCTCCGTTCCGAAAGGGAGCGGACGACGCGCCGAGCAAGCTCTTCTTCCCGCGGCGCGGCGGGGCTTTTCTTTGCGGCAATCATTTTTCTTTCGCAATTACGTGAACATCCAGCTGGTTGAACGGAATCTGGATGCCGTCGGCGGCAAAGCGTTGGTTCACCTGCTCGATCAGGTCGAAATTCGCGGTCCAATAGTCGGCGCGCTTCACCCAAACGCGCAGGGTAAATTTCAGCGCGCTGTCCTCGTGGGCGGTCAGGCGGGCAAAGGGAGCCGGTTCCTGCAAAACCAGCGGGTGCGCCGCGGCGGTTTCGAGCAGGGCGGCGCGAACTTTTTCAAGGTCGGTGCCGTAGGCCACGGTAAAGTTGATGTCGAGGCGGCGCGTATCGAACGCGGAAAAGTTGGTAACGGGCTGGGCCATAATCGTTCCGTTCGGAATGGTGATCTCCTTGTTGTCCGGCGTTTTGAGAACGGTGTAGAAAACGCCGATGTCGGTCACGGTTCCGGAATAGCCGCCCGCGTCGATGAAATCGTCAAGATGGAACGGGTGGAAGATCAAAATCATAATTCCGCCGGCAAGGTTGCCCAGCGCGCCTTGCAGAGCCAGACCGATGGCGGCGGCCGCCGCCGTCAGAATGGCCACCACCGAGGACATGGGAACGCCGAGAACGCCGATGATGATAACGACCAGAATGATGTTCAGCATCATTTTGATAAAGCTCGTCAGAAAACGGGAAACCGCCACGTCGGCTTTTTTGAGCGCGCGGCTGCGGCGCATCATGCGCAGAACCAAGCGGATGAACAGCTTGCCCACGAACAGAACCACCAGAGCGACGATCAGCTTGCCCGCAATGCTGACGGCAAATTCGGTCAGTTTCAGCCAAACCGTTTCCCAATTGAGCCCGACCGCGGTTTGCGCCGTTTCTTCGGCAACGGTTTCCGCGGCGGCTTCCTCGCCCTCTCTCAAAATCATAAAACCGGATGAAAACATGGTAACACAAAACCTCCCGTGAACGGATGGTTCCATTTTACCACGTTTTGCCCGCTTTGTAAAGGGTTTACATAAATTGTTTACACTTTTTTCCGGCGGAAAATCCAAAAAGGAGCGAACCATGTCGATCTGTTGTCAATGTCCCCGAAATTGCGGGGTCAACCGCGAAAACCGGCAGGGCTTTTGCAATTCCCCCGAAGCGTTTTCGGTTGCCCGCGTGGGTCTGCACGCGTGGGAAGAGCCGGTTCTTTCGGGGGCGAAAGGCGCGGGAGCCGTGTTTTTTGCGGGGTGCAACCTGCGGTGCGCGTATTGCCAGAACCGCGCCATCAGCCGCGGCGGCGCGGGCGACCGCATGACCGCCGACGCACTCGCCGCGGCCATTCTCGGCCTGCAGGAGCAGGGCGCGGCCTGCATCGATCTTGTTACCCCCACGCACTACGCGCGGCAGTTGGAGCCGGTTCTGCGCGCTGTCCGCCCGCGGCTGCGGATTCCCGTTGTGTACAATTGCGGGGGATACGAAAGCGCGGAAACGCTCCGCGCGCTCGACGGGCTGATCGATGTCTATCTCCCCGATTGCAAGTATTTCGACGACGCGTTGGCGCGAACGCTCTCTTCCGCGCCCGATTATTTCGCGGTGTTCTCGGCCGCGCTTGCCGAAATGCTGCGGCAGGTCGGCTCCCCCCGCTATGCCGCGGACGGAACGCTTGCGCGGGGGGTAATCGTCCGGCATCTGGTGCTGCCGGGCCACCGCGCCGATTCCATTGCCGTTCTGCGCGCGCTTGCCGCCCGCTTCGGAACGTCGGCGTTCCTGCTCTCGCTGATGAACCAATACACGCCCGATTTCGCCGCCGACGCGCCCGACCCTGCCCTGCGCCGCCGCCTGACCTCGTTTGAATACGATTCGGTGTTGGACGTTGCGCAAAAACTCGGGTTTTCGGGCTTTTTGCAAGCGCGCTCCGCCGCCACGGCGCAGTACACCCCCGATTTCGGGAAATAGGATTATTTGCGGAAGACTTTCGGCAAGAACGCCTTCCGTCCGGCTCCTGCGGGTAGTTATTCAAAGCCTTCCCCTTGGAGAAGGCTCATGATGTTCGCGGATAGTGGGGAGAAAGCGGAATTCCCAACGGAAAGTTACTTGGAGCCTTCTCCCATCGGAGAAGGTGGCCGCGGAGCGGCCGGATGAGGCTTCCGTTTGCTGGTTACCTCGCCTCGCCCTCTGGGAGAGGTGGATTGGAGCGAAGCGACAAGACGGAGAGGGTTATATAAGCGAAAGTATTCAACCGCCCTCTCCTGCTACTTGCAGCATAAGCTCTTCCCCGAGGGGGAGCCTTGAAGAAACTGCCCATTGGAAAGCCTCATCCGTCAGACAATCGAGGCTTGACCGCCTCTCTGTCTGCCACCTTCTCCAACGGGAGAAGGCTCATGATGTTTGCGAACATTCCCAACGGAAAGTTACTTGGAGCCTTCTCCCATCGGAGAAGGTGGCCGCGGAGCGGCCGGATGAGGCTTCCGTTTGCTGGTTACCTCGCCTCGCCCGCGCCGCCCGCGGAGGGGGCAAAGACGCCGGAAAACCGGAACGATTGGAGAAGATTTTTTCGGCGCGGATTTTGAATTTTTTGTGAAAACCCGCGAAAGGGTTGACAAAGAATCAAAAATGTTGTATAATAAAATAAGCATGATATGCTCTCCGCGCGCTCTCGGGCGCGCGTAGGCTGTTTTTATCATCTAAATTTTATCAAAGGAGGTTTGAAAAACGATGTCTACACCCGTAGCCATCCTCATCGGCGTCGCCATTGGCGCAATCGTCGGTGTGGTCGGCATGTTCGTCTGGATCAAGGCGCGCCGCAAGGCCGGCAAAGCGAAAGTCGCTTCCGCCGAGGCCGAAGCAAAGCGCATTCTGGAAGAATCCCGCAAAGATGCCGAAGCAAAAAAGAAAGACCTTCTTTTGGAAGCCAAAGAGGAAGCGCTCCGCATCCGCAACGATACCGAGCGCGAACTCAAAGAACGGCGCGGCGAGGTCTCCCGCACGGAACGCCGTCTCAACCAAAAGGAGGAAACCCTCGATCGCAAGACCGAGGCGCTGGAACGCAAGAACGAACAGCTCGACGCGCGGATCAAGGAAGCCGACGCGGTGAAAGAGCAGGTCAACGAGGTGTTGAACCAACACCTTGCGCGGTTGGAGCAGATTTCGAATTACACCGTGGAAGAAGCGAAAGAGGAACTGCTTGCCCGCGTGGAGTCCGAAACCCGCCATGAAATGGCGCAAAAGCTCGTGGAGCTGGAAGAGCAGTTCAAGGAGGAAGCCGACGCCAAGGCGAAAAACATTCTTTCGCTGGCCATTCAGCGGTGCGCCGCCGACCATGTTGCCGAATCCACAATCTCGGTGGTCAATCTGCCGAGCGAGGAGATGAAAGGGCGCATCATCGGCCGCGAGGGCCGCAACATCCAGAAGCTCGAAACCCTGACCGGCGTGGAGCTGATTATTGACGACACGCCCGAGGCCATCACCGTTTCGGGGTTTGATCCCGTTCGCCGCGAGGTGGCGAGACTTGCGCTGGAAAAACTGATTTCGGACGGCCGCATTCACCCCGCCCGCATTGAAGAAATGGTGGAGAAAGCGAAACGCGAGGTGGACGCCGTAATCAAACAGGCGGGCGAACGCGCGACGTTTGAAGTCAACGTTCACGGGATCCATCCCGATCTGGTTCGTCTGCTCGGCCGGCTGCGCTACCGCACCAGCTACGGGCAGAACGTTCTGCAACACTCCATTGAGGTGGCGTGGCTTGCCGGCATTATGGCGGACGAGCTCGGTGTGGACGGCGTTACCGCGCGCCGCGCGGGTCTGCTCCACGACATTGGCAAGGCGTTCCCGCAGGATGTGGAAGGGTCGCATGTTGAACTTGGCGTAAACGCCGCGAAAAAGTACAAGGAAAGCCGCGAGGTTGTACACGCGATCGAGGCGCACCACGGGGACGTGGAAGCGCAGACCGTAATCGCCGTTCTGGTGCAGGCCGCGGACGCGGTTTCGGCCGCGCGCCCGGGCGCACGCCGCGAGGATATGGAAAACTACATCAAGCGGCTTGAAAAGCTCGAAGAGATCGCCGTCGGGTTTGAAGGCGTGGAGAAAGCGTTCGCCATTCAGGCGGGGCGCGAAGTGCGCGTTATGGTGAAGCCCGAGCAGGTTTCGGACGCGGACATGAAGATGATCGCCCGCGACATGGCAAAGAAGATCGAAGAGGAAATGCGCTACCCCGGGCAGATCAAGATCAACCTGATCCGCGAAACGCGCGCGGTGGACTACGCAAAGTAAGTCCGCTCCCAACCGGATCAACCGAAAAAACGACCGAAAAACAGCACGCGCCCGATCTTCGGATCGGGCGCGTTTTTCGCTTTGGAGCGGAGCGGCAAGACGGTAAGAGCTTTTACTCCTTCCACCGTTCGCTTTCGCTCGCGGTCCCCCTCCCCCGCAGGTGGAGGTTAAAGTTACTGCCATTTGGATAAAACAAACATCTTTCGCCTTTTTGCATGCCTGTTACCTTACCTCCTCCTTGGGGGAGGTGGCTTGGAGCGGAGCGACAAGACGGAAGGAGTCTCTAACGGAAAGTTACTCCAAGCCTCGCCCTCGGGAAAATCGGCAAGCCAAGCCGATAACGAGGTCAGGCTGCAAGCAGCCGGAGAGGGTTTATATTGCAAAAACATTCATTCAACCACCCTCTCACTCGCTTCGCGAGAGCTCCCCCAAAGGGGGAGCCTTGAAGTAGCTTTCCGTCAGGAGCCTCATCCGTCAGACAATCGAGGCTTGCCCGCCTCTCTGTCTGACACCTTCTCCGATGGGAGAAGGCTCATGGTGTTTGCGAACAGCGGGGAAAAGCAAAAAAGAGTTATTTCCACAGCGGGTTGTTTCTTGAAGCCCTCTCCCGTTGGAGTAAGATCAGACTACAAGTAGCCGAGTGAGGCTTCAAGTTCCACAGCCCGTCAGAGACCTTTCCGTCACCCGCGGCAAAATTGCAATCGCGGGCAATCGAAAAAAGCAAAAAACCAAACATAGCTTCCGAGACACGCGGAACAGGTTCAGAAATTCGCGTTGTTCCAGCCCCATTCGGTGCTGAACGTGTAATTGACGTACACGCGGTCGGCGGGAATGCCGAGAACGTCCGAGAAAATTTCGCAAACGCGGGCGGTCATGCGGGCGCAGGTCTCGCGGTCGGCGGAGCCGAGCAGCTCCACTTCCACCATGGCGGCGGGGCGGTCGTTGCTCCCCGCAAACCACAGGCGGCGGTCGTCGGAAAAATCGAGCATCAGCCAACGTTCGGTTTTCCCGGGGAAAATTGAAATGGCCTCGCCAAGGCGGGTTTTGAGTTGCTCCTCTTTCTCGCGGGAAAGCGGAACGCTGACTTTGGTGTTGATGAACGGCATGGGTTTTGTCTCCTTTCCATGTGGTTTTTTGCCCTTACGTTCTATTTTACCACACGAAAAACGCAATGTCAACCGATTCGGGCGTTTTTCTTCCGGCAAAACGCGGGAAAAGAGGCCAACGGGCGAAAAAAACCGCAAAAAAATTCGGGTTTCCTGTTGACAGCACGGCCGTTTCGTGGTATGATATTATTAGTGTAGTATCGCCAAGGGGGAACTGTGTATGAATCAACAGAAAGCGTCCCGACGCCGCGCGGCGTCGAGATGGATCGGCTACGGCGGCGTGATCGCGTGCGCCATCGCCGCGGCCGTTTGGTACATCGTCCATATCCTCGTCAACGAGGAGAAATTCGAGGGGCTTGAAATTGCGGGGGTCAAAACCCTGCCGCGCGATTTGTGGCTGATCGCGGGCGTTGCCGTGGTTCTGATCGCAATCGCAATCGTCGTTCGCGTCCGCGCCGCACACTACGCGCACCTTTCGCGGGACGAGGAGCTGACCGACGGATTGGACGACGAGGACGAGGACGACGGCGTTTACCGCGAAGAGCCTCTGGAACCCATTGCCCCCGCCGAAGAACCCGCCGCGCTTGCCGCGCCCGCCGAGGAAGCGGTTGCCGTTTCGGAGCCTGCGCCCGAACCCGCAAAAGATAAGGTGATCGCGTCGTTTGAAGTCCGCGTGCCGTCCAACCCCGCAAAGGAAGCGAAAAAGGCCGAAAAAAGAGCGAAACGTGACGAGAAAACCTCGAAAGTCAAGGCAACGGTGGAAAAGACCGTTGGAAAGGCGTTTCCGCCCGAAAAGCGCGAAGAGCTGAAAAAGAAGATGGAAGCCGCAAAGAAAGCGGCGAAGATTATTGTTCCGGTCGCCGTGGCCTGCATTGTGGTTGCCAAGGTGGCGAAAAAGCGGAAGAAGAAAAAACACGAAAAAGAGAAAGCGCGCAACCGTCAGCAATTTTATCAGTGGCTCGGTTGAGCCGACGAACGACCCCTGCCGCGGAACAACGGCAGGGGTTTGCTTTTGCAGATTGCAAATTGCAGATTGCAGATTGAGAAGAGGGAAGGATGCGAAAATCGGGGAAAGTAACTGTCCGCCCGAAAGAACCAATTTTTGATTTTCTTCCCCTATGCCTGCCATCTATCGGTTGTAATTTTGAGCCTTCCCCGCAGGGGGTTGGCTCATGATGTTTGCGGACAGAGGGGAAATAACCTGCGGTTGTAGGGGGCTTGCTCCCCGAAGAACATTACATAGCCTTTATTATTCTTATCACCGTAGGGCGGGGGCTTTCTCCCGCCGGAAGCGATGAATTTTTGCAAATAATACGGTAGTGAATATCCGCATATTTGTTATTTCCCTTTCCCGTTTGTTTTACGGCGGGAGCAAGCCCCCGCCCTACGGTGTTGTAATTTTGAGCCTTCCCCTTGGGAAAATCGGCAAGCCGATTACAAGGTGGATTGCCGCAAAGCGGCAAGACGGATGAGGCTTCCAACGGAAGACAATAAAGGCCTCATCCGCCTCGTAAGCTCGGCACCTTCCCCCAAGGGGAAGGCTTCAAGTAACATTGCCCATTATTTCCGTAGGGAACAACCTGCGGTTGTATGGTGCTTGCTCCCGCCGAAAGTGAGGCTTGGGGTCTTTTCGCAGGAAACTCCTTCCGTCAGGCTCCTGCGTCGCCTGCCACCTCCCCCGTGGGTGGAGGTAAGAGTAGTTGACAAGCGGAAAGCAAAATCGGATTTTTAACAATATAATTTTAACAGATTTCTTTTAACAGTTTCTTACAATAAACTTTTTCCAACGGGAAGTTACTTTGACCTCCACCTTTGGGGGAGGTGGCAGGCGAACCTGTGAGCCTGACGGTAGGAGTTCTTGTTAAAAGTTACCGCAAACATCCCCTATGCGCGAAACCATATCTGCGCGAAAGTTCTTTTGCCTACTTTTCTTTCAAGAAAAGTAGGGGCGCGAAAGCTCTTTTGCGCATTTCCGCAGGAAATGCTGTTTTACTTTCAAGAAAAGGACGACCTTAAAAACTTGAACGGAAAGGAAAACCGATTGATGAACCCGAGAATTTTTTGCCCGACGGAAATTTTAATGCCCGATTTTTCCAAGACGGACGGAACCAGATGGTCGGTCGTAGCTTGCGACCAATACACAAGCGATCCGAGCTATTGGAAGAAAACCGAGGAGATCGTCGGAGACGCGCCGTCCACCCTGCGCCTGATGCTGCCGGAGATATTTCTGGGCGAGAGCGGGGAGAGGATCCCGAAGATTCACGCGGAGATGGAAAGGGCCATCCGAGAGACGCTGACGGCGCACCCGAACGCCATGGTGTATCTGGAACGAACGCAGGCCGACGGGCGCGTGCGGCGGGGCGTGATCGGGGCGGTCGATCTGGAAGAATACGACTACCGAAAGGGGTCAACGTCGCCCGTGCGAGCCACCGAGGGAACCGTTTTGGAGCGCATTCCGCCGCGCGTTGCCGTTCGCAGGGGAGCGGCGCTCGAACTGCCGCACGTAATGCTTTTGATCGACGACCCCGACCGAACGGTAATCGAACCGTTGGCGGGAACGCTCGGAACGGGCGGTGGCAAACCGGTTTACGACTTTGACCTGATGCAGAACGGCGGACATGTGCGCGGGTATGCGATTCCGACGGCCGCGCAGGAAGAGGTGATGCGCGCGCTCGGCGCGCTTGCAACGCCCGAGGCCATGGCGGCAAAATACGGGAGCGGGGATCCGGCGCCGCTTCTGTTCGCCGTTGGCGACGGAAACCATTCGCTGGCGTCGGCAAAGGCTTATTACGAGGAGTTGAAGGCGTCGCTCGGCGAGGCGGCGCAATCCCACCCCGCGAGGTACGCGCTTTGCGAGGTGGTCAACGTTCATGATCCCGCGCTCGATTTCGAGCCGATTTACCGCGTGGTGTTCGGAGCGGACCCCGCCGGACTGCTTGCCGCGTTCCGCACGTATTGCGGAAAATTGAAAGGGAACGCCGCCGTGCAGACAATTGACGTGCTGGCGGGCGGCGCGACCGAGACGGTGAACATTCCATACCCCGAAAAGCAGTTGGCGGTGGGGACCCTGCAAGCGTTTCTCGACGCGTACCTTGCCGAACATCCCGAGGCAAAGGTCGATTACATCCACGGAGAGGACGCGGTTCGCGCGCTGGTCGCCGCCGCGCCGGAGAACGTGGGCTTCCTCTTCGAGGGGATGCAAAAATCCGACCTGTTCCGCACGGTGATTTACGACGGCGCGCTCCCGCGCAAGACCTTTTCCATGGGACACGCGCACGACAAACGCTTTTATCTGGAATGTCGGAAAATCGGGGAATAATCGGCCGCCGCCCCGCCCGACCGAAAAAAACGGAGACAAAAGTCTCCGTTTTTTCTGTTTTCTGGGGGGGTGCTACTTTGAGCCAACCCCCCTGCGGGGAATGGTATCAAAGTCGCAAGCGACTTATGGATGAGGAGAGAAACATTTCGTTTTTCTTCTCTATTTCTGCTATTTATTTGTTCTTGTTACTCTATGATTTACAAACCATAACCTTTATCTGCTTAAACTTGCTCTCCTCATCCGCCTCGCGTTGCTCGGCACCTTCCCCGCAGGGGAAGGCTCACGGCGTTTGCGGACAGCAGGGAAATTAACTTGCAGTATGGTGCTTGCTCCACCAAGAACTGTATACAGCTTTTATTCCCATTATTTCCGTAGGGAACAACCGCAGGTTGTTCCCTACGGTTTCGTTTGTTTTCGATGGCAGCGGGAACCAACGCGGCCTTTGGCCGCCTGACCTATGAGAAAAACAGGGAAATAAAAGCTATGTATTATTCAGAGGAGTTATCGGTTGTAGCTTTGAGCCTTCCCCTTGGGGGAAGGTGCCGAGCTTGCGAGGCGGATGAGGCTTTCCGTGTGGCAGTTGTTTCAAGGCTCCCCCACGGGAAAATCGGCAAGACGATTACGAGGTTAGGCTGCAAGCAACCGAGAGAGGCTTCTGATTGTCTACTACTTTCGCCTCGCCCGCGGGGAGAGGTGGCAGGCGAACTTGTGAGCCTGACGGAGAGGGTTGTTAAAGGTTTCTGCAATATATAACCCTCTCCGGCTGCTTGCAGCCTAACCTCGCAATCAGCTTGTCGATTTTCCAAAGGGCGAGGCAAAGTAACAGGCAATCGGCAAGACTCATCCATAAGATGCTTGCGACTTTGACACCATTCCCCAAGGGGAAGGCTGCGCCGCCAATAGGAAGGCGACCCCCACAAGGCAAAGGATAAAACCCCCAAGGGCGGATCCTTTTCGGGATCCGCCCTTGGCTCTTTTCGGTTTGTTTCGCCGCGGCGCAATCAGCCGCGCTTGATTTTGTTTGTGGTGGTTTTCGCGAACGGCTCGGTGCGGTAGGTGATTCGGGAAATGCGCTTGTAGGACGGCAGATCGGCAAGCACGCGGTCAATGTCCGCGGGAACGTCGTCGTGCGGGATCGTTTCGTCCGCCATGTAGATTTCGGCGGCAAGTCCCGTGTCCTCGCCGTGTTCGTTCCGGATGCCCGAAACCACAACCTCGGTAACATAGGGAAGCTCCGCAATTTTCAGCTCCAATTCCTCGGGGTAAATGTTTTTGCCGTTGCTCATGATGATGATGTTCTTTTTGCGGCCCGTGATTACGATTTCGTCGTTTTTGTTAATGTAGCCGTAGTCGCCGGTGTAGAACCAGCCGTCCTTGATCGCCTCGGCGGTCAGGTCGGGGCGTTTGTAGTAGCCGAGCATCACCACGTCGCCCTTGACGCAGATCTCGCCGACGCCCTCTTCGGTGGGGTTGTCGATGCGCCATTCGAGGCAGGCCAAGCGGTGGCCGGCCGAGGAGAAGTTGTTGGATTTGTCGTCGTCGTTGACCGAAACGAGCGGGGAACACTCGGTAATGCCGTAGCCGCCCGTCAGGATAATGCCGATTTCATCGAAGAACTTGCCAACCTCGGGGCGGATCGGCGCGCCGCCGCAAATGATGCGGCGCAGTTTGCCGCCGAATTGCTTGTGAATGTCCTTGAAGAGCAGGCGGCGCAGGTCAATGCCCACCTTGCGGAGCGCGCCCGAGAGCTTGACGGCAAAATTGAATTTCTTTTCCTTGCCCTGCTTGCGGATGGACGCATGGATTTTATCGTAGAACAGGTCGGAAAACGCGGGGACGAGATAGATGTGGGCGGGCTGATACAGTTGAATGTTTTTCAGCACATGCCGCAGCGAATCGTTGATGCAGACGGTCGCCTGCGCCTGAATGGAGACGAGCAGTTCGCAAACCGCCTCGTAGGTGTGGTTATAGGGCAGGACCGAAAGGCCGCGCTCGTAGATATGCGAAACGGTCAGACCGTAGAAAATGCCGTTCACAATGTTGTGTTCCGAGAGCATAACGCCTTTGGCAACGCCGGTGGTGCCCGAGGTGTAAACCAAGTATTTCAGCTCGTTTTCGTCGCTCAACAGCGCGTCGTAGGCGGCGCGGTCCAAATGGGACCCCGCCTCGATCAGTTTTTCAAAGGAAAGGAAGTCGCCGTCGTCCTCGGCGCGGTCGAAGCAGACGAATTTTTGAATATTCGGCAGTTCGGCGCGGTGTTCGGCAAACATTTTTTCGTATTTTTCGGAACAGAACACCATTTCGCTGTCGCTGTCGTTGAGCAGAAAGATCAATTGGTCGGCGGGGAGCTCCTTATCGAGCGGAACGAACACGCCTTCGGTCATCAGAACGGTCAGAAATGTCTGAATCCAAGGGTAGCTGTTTTCGCCAACGCAGGCGATGTGGGATTTTCCAAAGCCCATTTCGGTGAGCTTTGCGCCGAGGTTCTCCACGCTGTCGTAAAATTCGCGCGTGGTAACGCTGACAATTTCCTCGTCTTTTTTGAACATATAGGAAATATGTTCGGGCTTGTCGGCCACCGCGATGTTCATCATTTCGCGGATGGAACGGATGGGTGGATTGTGCTTTTGCATCAGAACGGGTCTCCTTTCGGGAATGCCGCTTCGGGCGGCGGATATTCGGAGCGGTCGCCCCCTCGCGCGTCTCGGGAACCGTCCGGTTCCCGCGCCCGCGTCGCGCTCTTTCGGGAATCGCGTTCGCGCACAACCCGAAAGACCGTTCATGCCGCGCGGGATCGCATTCGCGCACCCCCGCCCGACATTCGACCGCGAGCGGTCGGCCGCACCCGCGGCGGGGAAAGCGCACGGCCATGCGCGTTTTCTCGCGGCGGGAACGCCGCAACGCATGCCGTCGGCGCCTTTCCGTGGTTCTATTATAAAACGCGCGCGGAAAAATGTCAATCTACACCACTCTACTGCGGCTCTACCGTTGGTTTTTGCCACTCTACCGGCAGTAGAGTTGCGCGCAAAAGCCCAAAAAGCCGTTTCTTTCGCAAGTTTTCGCACAAACTTGCCAATAGGTCTTGCAACGCGGGGGAAAATATGTTATAATATTTATGTATGTCTAATGCGCTCGCGCGTGCGCGGCCGGAACGGACGGACAGAAACCCCGCGCGAACCGAAATCGAATCCCCAATATCGGGAAAACCGCCTGAAAAAACCGGCGACCGTTGCCCGCCCGACCCCGTCGGCGCGGCGCCGACGGAATCGCGGACGGCTTCGGCGGCAAAGGAGGCTAATTTTGATCGACCCCACGCAAATCCCGCAAATGACCGCCGAGCAGGCGGAAGCCCGCCATTATCTCTCCGGCGACCTGCTCCGCCGCATGCACCTCGAACCCAAAGGCGACCCGTCCGCGCGGACGGTGGGCGCGGACGGGTCGGTCTGCTACTACTACGACCCGCAGCGCGTGCGGGAAGCGCCGCCCGAGCAATGGTACAAAAAGCCCGAAGAGCCGCTCCTCGACCCGATTACCCTTGAAAGCGGAAAAGTCGTCGGCCGCATGAGCACCAAGCGTGCCGCGCTAATGAACTACTACACCAAAGAACGCCTCGCGCAAATGCACTACGATGTGGTTGCCGACCCCGCGGCCTACGCCATGCGGTTCGATCGGTCGATCATCTGGTTCTACGACAAAGCCGAAGCCGTTCGTCAGCCGCTCCCCTGCGTTCGCTGCGGAAAGAACGTCCGCTACCGCCACAAGCTCTGCCAATCCTGCTACGAGGCGGAAATGGCGACCCGCCGCGCCGAGGGCGACGCCCACCGCGCCGAGCATTACCACGCCAGCCGTGCCCGCACGCTCTTTTTCGATCTGGAACTGACCGGCGTTTACGACTACGACGAGATCCTTTCCGTTTCCATTATGGACGGCGCGGGGAACATGCTGATGGACACGCTGGTTTGTCCCGTCCGCCGCCGGAAATGGAAAGAGACCGAAAAAATCCACGGCATTACGCCCGAAATGGTGAAAGACGCGCCCAAGCTCGCGGAGCTGGTGCCCGAAATCAAGCGTCTGTTTGCCGCCGCCGACGCCATCATCGCCTACGGCATCGTCACCGATTACAGCCATATCAAGCACATCTACGATACCGAGGCCGAGCGGCAGGCGTTGCGCCGCAAAACCAAGTGCGCCGCGGTGGAGTACGGCCGCTATGTGCAGGAACATCACCCCGAATTGACCCATCTCTCCCTCTCGGACGCCATGGAAACGCTGGGGCTTTCGTGGGACGGCACCGCCCATACATCCGTCGCCGATACCATCGCCTGCGCCAAAGTCTGGGAAGCCCTCTTCCCGAATTATTACGACGATTGAAAAGAAAGGCCTTGGGGAAAGACCTTGGGAAAAGACCTTGGGAAAGGGGGAAACTCCTTTTCGCGAAAAAGCCGTTTCCCCCTTTCCCAAACCCTAACCCCTTTCTCCAAGGGCGAGGCGAAAAGACAAGCAAACGGAAGCCAAGGCCTCATCCGGCCGCTTCGCGGCCACCTTCCCCCAAGGGGAAGGCTTCAAGTAACATTGCCCATTATTGCCGTAGGGAAAACCTGCGGTTGTATTGGGCTTGCACACAGACATATTCTGCTCTATCGTATATTCCTTCCGTAGGGCGGGGGCTTGCTCCCGCCGAAAGTGAAAGACCTTTGCAAATAAACGGTAGTAAATATCCGCATGTTTGTTATTATCTTTTCCCGTTTGTTTTTGCGGCGGGAGCAAGCCCCATACAACCGCAGGTTGTTCCCTACGGAAACAGTGATTTTCATCTTTTGTGGGTCAATTGTTATGGGAACAGAGCCAAGCGGCCTTTGGCCGCCCGCCCTACGGGAAGAATAAATCATTATAGAATCTATGTGCGGAACCCTCTTATGCGTTATGCGCAAAAGCTTTTTGGCGTTTTTGTGAAAAAAGCCTTTGCAAACGATTTTTGCAAACACCCCCTATGCGCGAAACCTTTAATGCGCGCAAGCTTTTTGGGCGCTTTTTCTCGAAAAAGCGCGACCTTAAACAGTCTCTTGACCTTCAAAACAGTCTCTTGACCTTCAAAACAGTCTCTTGACCTTCAAAACAGTCTCTTGACCTTAAAAAAGGAGAGGAACGATGAAAAAAGATTCATTATTCGGGTTGGATCAAGTCAGCCCGCACGACGAATGCGAGGAGTTGCTGATCAGCGTAAGCGAGAACGCGGAACTGCTGGTTTTGCGGAGCATTCTCGAGGGAGAAAAAATCCCGTACCGGATTCGGGAGCGGGGAAGCGGGAGCGCGGTGCGGCTGATCGCGGGGTACACCGTAAACGTGGCGGCTTCGGACGTGTTTGTTCCCAAGGCCGCGCTGGAACGGGCAAAGGAGATCCTCGAAGCCTACCGGAACGCGCCGCCGGCCGACGAACAGGACGGGACCGACGACATTGATTCGCTTTCGCCAGAGGACGAGCCATGAAAGAAATTTTGCTTTGTAAGTACGGGGAGATCATCCTAAAAGGCGCGAACCGGCGGTATTTCGAGGACATGCTGTGCAAAACCATTCGTTTTCGGGGGAAGCATTTCGGGAAATTCACGGTGACAAGATCGCAGAGCACCATTGTGATCGAGCCGAGGGACGACGCGGCCGACATGGACGGAATGTTTGAAACAACGCTGAAAATTTTCGGCATCGTGGGCGTGAGCCGGTGCGCCGTTTGCGAGAAGGACATGGACGCCATCCGGCGGACGGCGAGGGAGTATTTGCCGCCGTTCCTCGGGGGAAAACGAACGTTCAAGGTCGAGGCGAAACGGTCGGATAAACGGTTCCCGCTGACGTCGCCCGAGATCGCGAGGGAGATCGGCGGAGAGGTGCTGTCGGTCGTGCCGCGGCTGAAAGTGGACGTGCGGGAGCCGGAAGTCACGGTCAACGTGGAAATCCGGGAGTTCGGAGCGTATCTCCACGCGGGGCAGTTCAAGGGAGCGGGCGGCATTCCGGTCGGAACGAGCGGAAAAGCGTTGCTGCTGCTTTCGGGCGGCATCGATTCGCCGGTTGCGGGCTATATGATGGCAAAGCGCGGCGTGCAGCTCGAGGCGGTGCATTTCGAGTCGTTCCCCTACACGAGCGAGCGAGCAAGGGAAAAGGTGTTCGAGCTGGCGGGGCAGGTGGCGCAGTACGCGGGGAGCGTCAATTTGCATGTCGTGTCGCTCACGCATATTCAGGAAGAACTTGTGAAAAACTGCGAAGAGGACTATTTTACGCTGATTCTTCGCCGCTATATGATGGCCATTGCCGACCGCATTGCCGCCGAGAGCGGCTGCGGCGCGCTGATTACGGGCGAAAGCCTCGGTCAGGTCGCCTCGCAAACCATGCCGGCCATCGGCGTGGTGGATCCTTTGGCGAGCGTTCCCGTGTTCCGCCCCTGCATCGGGCTGGATAAGGAAGAGATCATTCAGATCGCGCGCAGAATCGGAACGTTTGAAACGTCCATCCAACCTTACGAGGATTGCTGCACGGTTTTTACCCCGCGGCATCCCAAAACCAAACCCACCGTCGAGGGCGTTCTGGAACAGCAGAACCGCCTGCCGTTCGAGGCGTTGGTGGAAGAAGCGATCGCCGGCAAAACGGTGGAGCGCGTCCGCACCGAATTTTGAAGGTTCATTTCATTTTGAGAGATAGGAAAAGAGGAAAACACATCATGGCACAACAGTATTACCACATGACCATTGCGGGGTGCGAGCGCGACCTGCCCATTTGCCCCCTGAACGAGAATTTGCAGATCGCGGGGTTTGTCATTTTCGGCGACCCCGAGCTGACCACCGCCTGCGCGAAAGCGCTGCTCGAAAAAGCCCCCGCATACGACTACCTGATCACCGCCGAGGCCAAAGGCATTCCGCTCGCGCATGAAATGGCGCGGCTCGCGGGCAACCAAAAGTATTTTCTCGCCCGCAAAGCCCCCAAGCTCTACATGACGGGCGTGATGGACGTGAAAGTCCGTTCCATTACCACCGCGAAGGAACAGCACCTGTATCTGGACGTTGCCGACGCGGCTTTGATGAAGGGCAAGCGGATTCTGGTGGTGGACGACGTAATTTCCACGGGCGAATCGCTCCGCGCGCTGGAACAGCTGGTGGAAGAAGCGGGCGGCATTGTCTGCGGCCGCATGGCCATTCTTGCCGAAGGCGACGCGCAGGAACGCCCCGACCTGATTTATCTGGAAAAGCTCCCGCTTTTCAACGCGGCCGGCGAAGCGATTTGAAACTGAAACGAAATATTTGTTCAAACAGGAGAACAACATCATGGAAAGAACTTACATTGCAAACGTCAAAGCGGGCGAGCGGGTAAAAATTGCCGGCTTTGTGGAAAACCTGCGCAACAAACGCACCATGGCGTTCCTTGTAATCAAGGACATCACGGGCAAAATGCAGGTCACGCTCGAAAAGGAGAAATACCCCGAATTGGCCGCGCAGGTCGATACGCTCACCATCCATTCGGTGGTAACGGTCGAGGGCGAGGCGGTCGCGAACGAGTATGTCAAGCTCGGCGGCATCGAAATTCTGCCCGAGGCGATTTCGGTCGAGTCGATCGCCGACGCGCTCCCCATCAAGGACGATTCCGAAATCGATTCCAAAATGGACTTCCGTTGGATTGATCTGCGCCGCGATAAGAACCACCTGATGCTCAAATTGCAAACGCTGCTGACAGCTTCCATGCGCGAATTTCTGATCGACCGCGGGTTCATCGAAATCCACACGCCAAAGCTGATCGGCGCGGCGAGCGAATCGGGGTCGGATGTGTTCGAGGTCAAGTATTTCGATACGAAAGCCTACCTTGCGCAGTCCCCGCAGTTCTATAAGCAAATGGCCATGGCGGCGGGTTTGGACCGCATTTTTGAAACGGGACCCGTGTTCCGCGCGGAAAAATCCTACACCAACAAGCACGCCACCGAGTTTACGGGCTTTGACCTCGAATTCAGCTATGTTCATTCCGCCGAAGAGGTGATGCACATGGAAGAAGAACTGCTCGCCTACGCGTTCGGCAAAGTGGCCGAACGGTACGGCAAAGAAATTGAAGAGCAGTTCGGCAAACCCGTGGTCGTTCCGTCGGTCCCGTTCCCGCGCATCCGCCTTGCCGACCTCTACGCCGAGTTGGAGTCCCGCTACGGCTACACCGTCTCGGACGACGCGAAAGGCGACCTGACGACCGATGCGGAACATCTTTGCGCCAAATTCTCCATGGAGAAGTACGGCAGCGAATTCCTGTTTGTCACCGACTACTCCGCGAAAGAGCGCGCGTTTTACCACATGCGCGACGCGCGCGGCGTTCCCATGGGCTACGACTTGATCTGGCGCGGCTGCGAGATCACCACGGGCGCGGTTCGCGAACACCGTTACGACGTTCTCAAAGCGCAGGCCGACGAAAAGGGACTTGGCAAGGACGTGGAGTTCTATCTCCAATTCTTCCGCTACGGCTGCCCGCCCCACGGCGGCTTTGGCCTCGGCATCGACCGCCTGACCATGCTCTTCCTCGGCCTCTCCATTAAGGAAGCCGAATTCCTCTTCCGCGGTCCGAACAGACTGACACCGTAAGGGGAGAAGGTCGCGGGGAGGGAGAACCCCTCTTTGCAAAAGGGGTTCTCCCTCCCCGCACCCCTCCCTTTCCCGAAAACTCTTAAAAAGGGGAAGGGAAAAGAAAGCGGACACAGAACCGAACGAAAGGAAGTGAACCCATGTTTTTGAAAAAACTGTTGCGCAAGATTATTGTTCTGGCAATTATCGCCGGACTTGGATTCGGGTGCTGGAAATTGTATCAGAATAAGAAAGCGGTTGTGAAGGAAAAGGACGAAATCATTGCCGGAAAAGAGGCGGAGATCGTCGCCGTGCAAAACAAGATCGACGTTTCGTTTGCGGAGTCCTATTCCGCGCTGATCGAGGAATTGCACACCCCAACGGCGGAGGGGGCGAAGGTCCGCACCGAAAGCAACGCGATCCTGCAAAGAACGTTTCCGGATACCTCCTATGATAAGGGAGAAGAATCGCCCAATTTGAAGCGGTTGATCGAAAAGCTCGGTGAAGCGGCGGGCGATCCCTCCGTGCTGATGATGAACGACGCGAACTACCAGATGTTTGCGGAGCTGAAAACTCGGAATTTCGATGAGACGGAAGCGAAAAAGATCGTCGATCTGTTCCCGTCCATTGCCCGATAATTTTCCAAAAGTTCTTGAAAAGGATAGGGGCTTGGGGGAAGGAAACCCTTCTTCCAAGAAGGGTTTCCTTCCCCCAAGGTCTTAACCATGTTGGAATTGCTCTCCCCTGCGGGGAATTTTGAAAAACTGAAAGCGGCGGTGCGGTTCGGCGCGGACGCGGTCTATTGCGCGGGTAAGTCGTTCGGGATGCGGTCTGCGGCGGACAATTTCACCGTGGAAGAAATTCACGAGGCGGTGAAATTCACCCATGCGCAAGGAAAAAAGCTCTATCTGACCGTGAACACCATGCCGCACGAGGACGAATACCCCGCCTTGCGCGCGTTTCTCGCGGCGGTGGCGGGCGCGGGGATTGACGCCATGATCGTGGCCGACCTCGGCGCGCTCGCAACGGTTCGGGAGATCATCCCCAAAATGGAAATCCATGTTTCCACGCAGGCGTCGGTGGTCTCTTCGGCGGCGGCGCGGGCATACGCGGCTTTGGGCGCGCGCCGGTTGGTGCTGGCGCGGGAACTGACGCTCGAAGAGGTCAAAGCCGTTCGCGCGGGGCTGGATCCCGCGGTCGAGCTGGAAGTGTTCATCCACGGTTCCATGTGCGTGTCTTACAGCGGGCGGTGTCTGCTCGCCAACGCGATGGGCGGGCGCGACGGCAACCGCGGCACCTGCACGCAGCCCTGCCGCTGGAATTACCATCTGGTGGAAGAAAAACGCCCCAACGAGCGGATCGGAATTGAGGAGACCGACCTCGGAACGTTCATCATGTCGTCGAAGGACTTATGCATGATCGAACACATTCCCGAATTGGTGGAAAGCGGCGTTACGTCGCTCAAAATCGAGGGGCGCATGAAGAGCGCGTACTATGCGGCGGTCGTCACCAACGCCTACCGCATGGCGATCGACGCGTATTTGCGCGACCCCGCCGGCTATCGGTTTGACCCCGCTTGGCTGACCGAGCTGGAAAGCGTTTCGCACCGCACCTACGGAACGGGCTTCTTTTTTGCCAAGCCCATGCGGAACCCGCAGTTGGTGAACACCTGCGGCTACCTGCGCGAAAAGGCATATTTTTCCACCGCCACCGAATATATTGGGGAAGAGGCGGCCGCCCTGCGCGCGCGGGGCGTTGCCGAGGAGACCGAAAACGGTCGGCTGTACCGCTTTATCCAGCGCAACAAGACGTCGGTCGGGGACGCGGCCGAGGTAGTCTCTCCGCGGCGGGTGGGCAGACCGTTCACGGTTACGGAGTTGTACGACTCCGAGGGCAACGCGCTGGAATCCACGCCGCACCCGTCCATGGTTTATTGGTGCCGCGTGCCGTTCGAGGTGCGCGAGGGCGACATTCTGCGCGCAGGCGCCGCGCGAGGGCTGGATATTCGCCCGCCCGACAAAGCGCGGGATTAAAGGTTTCTTGCGCGATAAACGGCGGGAAACTCCTTCCGTCACGCCCGCAAGCGTGCGCGCCATCTCCCCCAAGGAGGAGGTAAAGAAACAGGCAAATGGAAGCCTCATCCGTCCGCTTCGCGGCCACCTTCCCCCATAGGAAAGGCTGCAAGCAGCCGCGCTTTTGCGTTGCAAAATCGCAAGGCTCATGATGTTTGCGGACAGCGGGAAATCAGCGAAATGCGTTATTTTCCAACGGGTTGTTACTTGTAGCCTTCCCCTTGGGGGAATGGTGTCAAAGTCGCAAGCGACTTATGGATGAGGCTTTCCAACGGGCAGTAGCTTCAAGGCTCCCCCTCGGGAAAATCGGCAAAGCCGATTATGAGCTCTCGCGAAGCGAGTGAGAGGGTGGTAAATAGCCCTCTTCGTCAGGCTCGCAAGCTCGCCTGCCACCTCCCCCAGAGGTGGAGGCAAAGAAACAGGCAAGCGGAAGAGCGAACGCCTTTTATCCTGCTCAAAGTGTTGATTCCTTGAAACCTCCCTCTCGATGGGAAAGGCTGCAAGCAGCCGGACCGTGAGCGAAAGCGAGCGGTGGAAGGAGTTTGTCTGTCCAAAAGATACAAACCGAACAAATCAAGAGGTTACTATGCAAATCATCGAATGGCTCAAAGCCGCGCTGTACGGCATTGTAGAGGGAATTACCGAGTGGCTCCCCGTTTCGTCCACGGGGCATCTGATCCTGCTTTCCGAGTGGTTTCCGTTCGCTTTTTCCGAGGACGAAGCCTTTCTCGGCGAGTTTTGGGAGATGTTCGAGGTGGTAATCCAGCTCGGCGCGATTCTCGCGGTTCTGGTCCTTTTCCGGCGGCGGCTGTTTCCGTTCGGAAAGCGCAAAACGTCCGCCGAAAAACGCGATACGTGGCGGCTTTGGGGCAAGGTTCTGGTCGCGTCCGTCCCCGCGGCGGTCGTGGGTCTGCTCGGGGACAAACTGCTTGAAAAACTGACGGGGAAGGACATTGACGGCTGGCTTTATAACGGCCTCGTCGTCGCCGTTGCGTTAATCGTTTACGGCGTGGCGTTCATCGTGGTGGAGCGCATGCGCAAAGGCAGGCTCCCGCGCGTGGATTCGGTGTACGATATTTCGCCGCTCACGGCGTTGTTCATCGGCCTGTTTCAGGCGCTTTCGCTGATCCCGGGGACCTCGCGCTCCGGCTCCACCATTCTGGGGTCGATCCTGCTCGGCGTTTCGCGCACCGCGGCCGCGGAGTTCTCGTTCTTCATGGCCGTTCCCGTTATGGTCGGCGCAAGCGGCGTCAAATCGCTCGGCTTCGCCAGATACCTGCGCGCGGAGCAGATCTCCATGCCCGCAAACGCGTGGATCATCCTCGGCGTGGGCTGCGCGGTCTCGTTTTTTATTTCGCTGGTCGCCATCCGGTTTCTGACCGACTTTGTGAAAAAGCACAGCTTCGCGCCGTTCGGCGTGTACCGCATCATCCTCGGCGCGGCGGTGCTGATTTGGTATTTCGTGCGATGATGTGCGCGAAAAACGAGCGATTGCGGGTGGCGTACCCCGTTATTGTGGAAGGGAAATACGACCGTTTGCGGCTCGATTCGGTGATCGACGCCGAAATTCTGACCACCGACGGCTTCGGCATTTTCAAACAGGCCGAAAAACAGCGGCTGTTCCGCCGGTTGGCGGAGAAAACGCCCATCATCGTTTTGACCGACAGCGACGGCGCGGGCAAAGTAATCCGGTCGCGCATTGCGGGCATGATCCCGCCCGAGCGGCTGATCCAGCTTTACATTCCGCGCGTGGCGGGTACGGAAAAACGCAAAAAAACGCCGTCCGCCGAGGGAACGCTCGGCGTGGAAGGTATGGAGCGCGACCTGCTCCGCGACCTGTTCGCGCCCTATGCCGCGGGGCAGGCTCCGCGCGCGGAAAATCCCGTTTCCAAAACCGATTTCTACTTGGACGGGCTGACGGGACAAGCCGACAGCCGCGCGCGGCGCAACGAGCTTGCGCGCCGTTTGGGGCTGCCGCCCGACCTGACGCCGAACGCCCTGCTCGCGGCGGTCCGGTTGGTTTGCACCTATGAAGAATACAAAGCCGCCGCGCAATCTCTGTCGGCGGAACGGTAGTCGGCCGCTTTCCCTTTTGGGCAAGGCGAGGAGACAAACATGCGGAAGCCTCATCCGGCCGCTTCGCGGCCACCTTCCCCCAAGGGGAAGGCTTCAAGAAACTGCCGATTGGAAATAAATCGTTTCCGCTTTCTTCCCACTGTCCGCGAACATCATAAGCCTTCTCCTGTTGGAGAAGGTGGCAGACAGAGAGGCGGGCAAGCCTCGATTGTCTGACGGATGAGGCTCCTGACGGAAAGCTACTTCAAGGCTCCCCCTCGGGGGGAGCTCTCGCGAAGCGAGTGAGAGGGTAAAAATTGCGATTATCACAAAGACCCTCTCCGTCTTGCCGCTTCGCGACAATCCACCTCTCCCCGCGGGCGAGGCGAGGAGACAAACATGCGGAAGCCTCATCCGGCCGCTTCGCGGCCACCTCCCCAAAGGTGGAGGTAAAAGTAGTTGACAATCGGAAAGAATAAGGAATGTATATTTCTTCCAATGGGAACAAACTTAAAACCTCCACCTGCGGGGGAGGGGGACCGTGAGCGAGAGCGAGCGGTGGAAGGAGTTTTGCAATTTGGTTTTGCGGCATTCGCGGTCTGAAAGAATGTAGAAAAAGATAAACAAGAGCGGAAAACGCTCTCCCATGAAAAAACAAAAGGAGTTCCGATATGCAGGCATTGTTCGGCCCCGGGGGAAACGGGGATTGGTTCTATCGCGAGGGAATGAAGTCCACGCTCCAAGCGCCCGAATGGGTTGCGGCAAAGGGGCTGGACGCGTTTGAATACGAGGCCGGAAACGGCATTACGGGCGGCGAGGCGACCCTGCGCGCCATTGGGGAAAAGGCGAGGGAAAACGGCGTCCGGATGTCGTTTCACACGCCCTATTTCATCTCGCTTTCGGGCGTGGAAGAGGAAAAACGGCTCAAAAGCGTCGATTATATTCAAAAATCGCTTTGGGCGGCCGATCTGCTCGGGGCGGACACCATTGTGATCCACAGCGGGAGCGCGGCCAAGATCACGCGCGAGGAAGCCATGCGGCTCTCCTGCGATACGCTGGAAAAAGTCGCCGCGGCGGTGGGGGATCACCCCTGCGCCAAGCTCGGCATTGAGACCATGGGAAAGGTCAACCAGCTCGGAACGCTCCATGAAGTGTTGGAGCAGTGCAAGGTCGCGCCCATTTACGCGCCCGTGGTCGATTTCGGGCATCTGAACGCCCGCGCGCTCGGCGGCGCGTTCCCCGACGCGGACAGCTACCGCCGCGTGTTCGATACGATTGCAACCGCGCTCGGCGATGAATTTGCCGTGCATCTGCACTGCCATTTTTCCAAGATCGAATACACCGCGGCGGGCGAGAAAAAGCACTTGACGTTTGCCGACGAAACCTACGGTCCGCAATTCGAGCCGCTGGCCGAGGCCATCGTGCGCGAGAACGTCGCGCCGCGCATCATCTGCGAATCGGCGGGAACGCAGGCCGAGGACGCGCTCTTTATGAAACAAACCTACCTCGCCGCGCGCGGGGAATCCGAAAAACAAGGTACATGATGAAAGAACTTGAAACCCGATACCAAAACGCCAAACGCGCGCTTTTTGACGCCGCTTACGGCGACCTGAACGAACGGCAGAGGGAAGCGGTTTACACCGTCGGCGGCCCTCTGCTGGTCCTCGCGGGCGCGGGGAGCGGCAAAACCACCGTCCTCGTCCGCCGCATCGCGTTCCTGATCCGCTACGGCAACGCGTATTACGGCTCGCGGATCCCCGCCGGCCTCTCTCCGGAGCGCGTTGCGGGCATGGAAGCCGCCGCCCGCCTGCCGCGGGAAGAGATTGTCCCTTTGCTTGCGGAGTTTGCCGAGTCGCCCTGCGAGCCGTACCGCGTGCTGGCCATCACCTTTACCAACAAGGCCGCGAACGAGATCAAAACGCGGCTCGAAGCCATGTTCCCCGAAAGCCCCGAGGTCGCCGCCGACATTTGGTCCGGCACCTTCCATTCGGTCTGCGTGCGCATCCTGCGCCGCCACGGGGAGCGGATGGGCTACCGCCCGAACTTTACCATTTACGACACCGACGACAGCAAAAAAGCCTTCCTCGAAGCCATGCGGCAGGTCAATATCGATGAAAAGCTCCTGCCCGTCAAAGGCGTGATGAACGCGGTCAGCCGCGCGAAGGACCGCCTGCTGACGCCCGAGGAGTTTGCCGAAGAGGGGAACGGCGATTACCGCCAGAAGCAGATCGCGCGGGTCTGGACCGCCTATCAGGACATGCTGCGCGACGCCAACGCGCTCGATTTCGACGACATTATTGCGCAAACCGTCCGTCTGCTCCGCAACCACAACGACGTGCGCGAGCTTTACCAAAAGCGGTTTCAATACGTCTGCGTGGACGAATATCAGGACACGAACCCCGCGCAGTTCGAGCTGACGCGCCTGCTCGCCGGCGGCTACGGCAACCTGATGGTGGTGGGCGACGACGACCAGAGCATTTATAAATTCCGCGGCGCCACCATTCAGAACATCCTTTCGTTCGATCAGGAGTTCCCGAGGGCGAAGGTGGTCAAATTGGAGCAGAATTACCGCTCCACGCAGAACATCCTCGACGCGGCCAACGCCGTTATCGCCAAGAACGACAGCCGCATGGGCAAAACGCTCTGGACGGCGCAGGGCGCGGGCGACCGCCTGCATTGCGTTCTCTGCGAGGATCAGAACGCCGAATCGCGCCGCATTGTGGAAACGGTTACGAAAAAGGTGGCGTGCGGCGAGGCGAAATACCGCGATTTTGCCGTCCTGTACCGCATGAACGCGCAGTCGCAGAACCTCGAAAAAGCCTTTGCGCGCAGCGCGGTCCCCTACCGCATGCTGGGCGGCACGCGCTTTTCCGACCGCGAGGAGATCCGCGACGCGGTGGCCTACCTGCAGCTCATCGCCAACCATGCCGATAACCTGCGCCTCGGCCGCATTCTCAACAAGCCCGCCCGCAAGATCGGCCCCAAAACGGTGGAAGCCATTGCAATGATCGCGGCGGAAGTGGGCTGTTCGCAGTTCGAGGTGATCGAAAACGCGGAGAAATACGCCGCGCTCGGGGGCGCGAAAACCGCTCTGGAAACCTTTGCAAACGTAATTCATACGCTCACAGCCGACGCCGGAACGCTCGCCTTGGACGTATTTTTCGACCGCGTTCTTGACCTGACGGGCTACCGGCAAATGTGGATCGCCAAAGGCGAACCCGAGGCCGAGCGGCTCGAAAATCTGGATGAGTTCAAATCGCAGATCATCGAGTACATGCAGGAAAACGAGGAACCCACTTTGGAGGAGTTTCTGGAAGAAACCGCGCTCGTGGCCGACGTGGACCGCTACGACGAAACCGCCGACGCGGTGGTGCTGATGACCATTCACAGCGCGAAGGGGTTGGAGTTTCCCGTGGTGTTTCTGCCGGGAATGGAAGAGGGCATTTTCCCGAGCCAGCAAACGGCGGAAGGCGGCGCGGCCGAGCTGGAAGAAGAGCGACGGCTCGCGTATGTCGCGCTCACGCGCGCCAAGCGGGAGCTTTACCTGCTGCATACATCCGTGCGCCTGCTCTATGGCCGCACCTGCGTCAATCCGGTCTCGCGTTTCGTCTCCGAAATCCCGTCCGGCCTGATGGACGTGGAAGAGCCGCCGAGGGACCGGATGGCTGCGGGCGGCGGGTTCCGCGCTTGGGGAACGGTTTCTCCCGCCGCCAACCGCCCGCGCACCTACTACCACGACGATACCTACATCCCCGACCCGCCCGCCTACGGGGGAACGGCGGGGAACCGGCAGCCGTCCCGCGGCGGCGCGGGCAGATCCGCCCCCGCTTACGGCGGCATGTCGGCGGGGGCGGCCTACGGAGCCAAGCCCAAGCCCGCCGCCGAGATCTACGGGGTCGGAACGCGCGTCCGCCATGCCGTATTCGGCGAGGGGGAGATCATTTCGGCCAAGCCCATGGGCGCGGACACGCTCTATGAAATTATGTTTGACCGCGCGGGCACCAAAAAGCTGATGGCTTCCTACGCAAAGCTGAAAAAAATATAACGGAACCTTTCCGGCGGGGCGCTTCTTTCTTCCCTTGAAGAGAGAAGCGCCCCGCCTGCTTTTTGCGCCCGTCCTCTCCCAAAAGGACAGCCGCAAGAAAAAGAAAAAACAACGGCTTTACAAACCGTGGGAGATCAGCAAAATGCGTTATTTTCCAATGGGCTGTTCTTGAAGCCTTCCCCTAAGGGGAAGGCTCATGGTGTTTGCGGACAGGTGGGAAGAAAGTGAAAACGACTTGTTTCCAACGGGTAGTTGCTTGAAGCCTTCCCCTTGGGGGAAGGTGCCGAGCATCGCGAGGCGGATGAGGCTTTCGCTTGTTTGTCACTTTGCCTCGCCCTCGGGGAGAGGTGGCAGGCGAACTTGTGAGCCTGACGGAGAGGGCCTTTGTGATAATTGCAATTTTTTACCCTCTCACTCGCTCCGCGAGAGCTCCCCCAGAGGGGGAGCCTTGAAGTAGCTTTCCGTCAGGAGCCTCATCCGTCAGACAATCGAGGCTTGCCCGCCTCTCTGTCTGCCACCTTCCCCCAAGGGGAAGGCTCATGGGTGGGAAGAAAGTGAAAACGACTTGTTTCCAACGGGTAGTTGCTTGAAGCCTTCCCCTTGGGGGAAGGTGCCGAGCATCGCGAGGCGGATGAGGCTTTCATTTGTCTGTCACTTTGCCTCGCCCTCGGGGAGAGGTGGATTGCCGCGAAGCGGCAAGACGAAGAGGGTAAAAACAGCGGTTATCGCGAAAGCCCTCTCACTCGCTCCGCGAGAGCTCCCCCCAAGGGGGAGCCTTGAAGGAACTGTCCGTTGGAAAGCCTCATCCGTCAGGCAATCGAGGCTTTCCCGCCTCTCTGTCTGCCACCTTCTCCGATGGGAGAAGGCTCATGATGTTTGCGAATAGCGGGAAGAAAGCGGAAACGGTTTATTCCCAACGGAAAGTTACTTGGAGCCTTCTCCCATCGGAGAAGGTGGCCGCGATGCGGCCGGATGAGGCTTCCGCTTGCCTGTTACTTTGCCTCGCCCTCTGGGAGAGGTGGATTGGAGCGAAGCGACAAGACGGAGAGGGTTATCATAGGCTTTTAACTGCCCTCTCCTGCTGCTTGCAGCATAAGCTCTTCCCCGAGGGGGAGCCTTGAAGGAACTGCACATTGGAAAGCCTCATCCGTCAGACAATCGAGGCTTTCCCGCCTCTCTGTCTGACACCTTCTCCGACGGGAGAAGGCTCATGATGTTTGCGGATAGCGGGAAGAATGCAAAAAATGGCTCTTTCCAGCGGAATTTTACTTGAACTTCCCCCGCAGGGGTGGCTTGCAGCGGCTTTTTGCGGCGGTTCTTTTGGGAGAAGGGGAGCGCGAGGGGGAGAACCTTTTTCGTGCACGAAAAAGGTTCTCCCCCTCGCGGCCTTTCCGCCCGCCGATATGTGATAAATGAATAATTCTGCGCGAAAAATTGCATAAATGGCGTGCAAAAGGGCGAAATCCGAAAAAAAGGCGGACAATTTTGAAAAAACACTTGACATTCGCAAGCAAAATGAATATAATAATGTTAATAATTCCACAAAGTCGGCCGAGAACCGGCAAAACGAATCGGAATCAACGGAGGTATTGAACGATGAACAGAGTGTATAATTTTTCGGCGGGGCCTTCCATGCTGCCGCTGCCCGTATTGGAGAAAGCCGCGGCCGAGCTGGTCAACTACGGCGAATCCGGCATGTCGGTTATGGAAATGTCCCATCGCTCCGCGGATTATGAACCCATCATTCGCGACGCCGAGGCGTTGCTTCGCAAGCTGATGAACATTCCCGAAAACTACAAGGTTCTGTTTTTGCAGGGCGGCGCGTCCACGCAGTTTGCCGCCGTTCCGCTCAACCTGATCCGCCGCACGGGCAAAGCCGACTATGTGGTGTCGGGTCAGTTTTCGGGCAAAGCGTTCAAGGAAGCGCAGAAGCTCGGCTACGACGTGGTTTGCGCCGCCACCACCAAGGACGACAACTTTGACCATGTTCCCGCGCTGACCAAGGAGAGCTTCCGCCCCGACGCGGCGTATGTCCACATCTGCTATAACAACACCATTTACGGCACCAAGTACCCCGCCGTTCCCGATACCGGCGACATCCCGCTCGTGGCGGATATGTCGTCCTGCATCATCTCCGAGCCGGTGGACGTCAGCCGTTTCGGCGTAATCTATGCCGGCGCGCAGAAGAACATGGCTCCCGCGGGGGTCACGCTGGTGATCGTCCGCGACGACCTGCTCGACTATGCCGAACCCAACATGCCCACCATGCTCGAATGGAAAACCATGGCGGAGAACGGCTCCATGTACAACACGCCGCCGTGCTACACCATTTATATGGCCAAGCTCGTTTACGAATGGATCCTCGGCCTCGGGGGTCTGGACGTGATGAAGCGGATGAACGAAAAGAAGGCCGCGCTGCTCTACGGGTATCTCGATTCGCAAACCTACTACATCGCGCCCGTAAAGAAAGAGAGCCGCTCCATGATGAACGTTACGTTCGTTACGGGCGACGCCGACCTCGATAAGAAATTCGCCGCCGAGGCGGCCAAAGCGGGCCTGAAAAACCTGAAAGGCCACCGCTCCGTGGGCGGCATGCGCGCCTCGATCTACAACGCCATGCCCTACGAGGGCGTGGAAGCGTTGGTGGCGTTTATGAAGAAATTCGCCGCCGAAAATCCCAAAGCGTAAAAGGAGACCGAAATGAAGATCCAATTGCTCAATAAAATTGCAAAAGTCGGACTTGACGAGCTGAAAGCCGATTACGAAATCGGCGAAAACGTTGAAAATCCGGACGGCATTATGGTTCGTTCCGCGGTGATGCACGAAATGGCGTTCGGCAGCGAGCTGAAAGCCATTGCGCGTGCGGGCGCGGGCGTGAACAACATTCCCGTTGACCGTTGCTCCAAAGAAGGCATTGTGGTGTTCAACACCCCCGGGGCCAACGCCAACGGCGTTCGCGAGCTGGCGGTTTGCGCGCTGCTGCTCGCCGCGCGCGACGTGGTCGGCGGCATCGAATGGGCCAAAACGCTGACGGGCGACGTTGCCAAGCAGGTGGAAAAAGGCAAATCGCAGTTTGCGGGGACCGAGCTTGCGGGCAAAACGCTCGGGGTAATCGGCCTCGGAGCCATCGGCGGTCTGATCGCCAACATCGCCATTCACCTCGGCATGAAGGTGGTGGGCTGCGACCCGTTCCTTTCGGTTGCGGGCGCGTGGAACCTGAACCACCGCGTGGAGCGCGCCGCCACGTTCGATGAAATCTTCGCGGTTGCCGATTACGTAACGCTTCATGTCCCCGCAACCGAGCAGACCAAAGGCATGATCAACGCCGGAAGCATTGCCAAAATGAAGGACGGCGCAAAGCTGATCAATCTGGCGCGCGCCGATCTGGTCAACGCGGCCGATCTGGTCGCCGCGCTCGAAAGCGGAAAACTTTCGGCCTACGTCACCGATTTTCCCACCGAGGAGATCCTGCACGCGCCGCACGCGGTCGCCATCCCGCACCTCGGCGCGTCCACCGAGGAATCCGAGAACAACTGCGCGGTAATGGCCGCCCGCGAGCTGGAAGATTACCTGCTCAACGGCAACATCACCAACAGCGTCAATTTCCCCAACGTTTCCTCTCCCAAAACCGGCGAGGCCCGCATCTGCGCGCTCCACGCCAACGTTCCCGCCGTTCTGACGGGGATCACTTCCGCACTTTCGGACGAGGGACTGAACATTGAAAACATGACCAACAAATCCAAGGGAGACAACGCCTATACCGTTCTGGACGTCGCCGCAAAACCGTCCGACGCCGCCGTGGCGCGCATCGCCGCCATCGCGGGCATGTACCGCGTTCGGGTGATTTAAGGGAGTTGTGATAAGACCTTGAGAGGGGGCGCCTTTTCTTTCCGAAAAGAAAAGGCGCCCCCTCTCAAACTCTTCCCCCGAAAAGAAAGAACGCGGGGAAAAGGATTGACAATCTGGTTGATTTATGATATAATATTTTTCGGAGCGTTTTGCTCCCTTGGGAACACCAAAACGGTGGCGGTTTGCTCCTTTCATTCCAATGAAAGGAACAATGTATTTCTTTGCTCCTTTCAAATTCAATTGAAAGGAGTTGGTGCCCGTTGATCTTCATAGCGCACCTTATGTTTCGCAATGGTAACATACGAAATGCTCTTTGCATTCGCAATGGTTCTGATTGCTTTTGCCGGCTTGCTTTTGAGTCGCAAGTAACATAAAACAGAAATAACCGCCCTACCCTCGAAAAGTAAGCGGTTATTTCTGCTAAAGTCGGGGGCAAACCGTCATCGGTGTTCCCTCGTATTCTTATCATAGCACAAACTGATTGATTTGTCAAGAGGTTTGGGCTTTTTTTGTAAATTTTATAAAAAATACAGGCCGTCACTTTTTCCGTGTTTTTCCAAAAAAGCGTTTTCCCTTCAAACTTTCCCCATTCCCAAAAGAGTAAACGCGGGGAAAAGGATTGACAATCCGCGGGATTTGCAGTATAATAGAACAGGAAAAATCTTTGGGAAAGGACTGTGCCATGGAACATGAACGGGTATTTCGGTGTATCGAAGAGAAAAAGGACGCATATCTGCGCTTTTGGGAAGACGTTGCCGCGCTGGAAAGCCCCACGGACGACAAAGCGCGCGTGGATGCGGTCGGCGACTATTTTGCCCGCGCCGCCGCGGAAAAAGGCTGGCGCGTGGAAACCGACGTGGAAAAAACGGCCGGAAACGCGATCTGCATCACGTCCCATCCCGAGGCCGCGGGCGTTCCCGTCGCCTTCTCGGGGCATATGGACACCGTTCATCCCGTCGGCTCGTTCGGGTCTCCTGCGGTTCGCCGCGAGAACGGCCGTTTATACGGCCCTGGCGTTACCGATTGCAAAGGCGGCGTTGTGGCCGCGTTTCTGGCCATGGACGCGCTGGACGCCTGCGGATTTTCCGCTCGCCCGCTCAAACTGATTTTGCAGAGCGACGAGGAAACAAGCAGCTTGCAGAGCGCGAAACACACCGTTGCGTTCATGTTGGAAAAAGCGCGGGATTGCGCCGCGTTTCTCAACTGCGAGCCGCAAGAGGACGCGGTGATTCTCGCCCGCAAGGGAATCCTGCGTTATCGCCTTGTGATCCATGGAAAGTCGGTTCACAGCTCCGAATGCCCGAACGGCGTCAACGCCCTTGCGGAAGCGGCGCATAAAATCCTCGAATTGGAGAAAATGAAGGATACCGACGGTCTGACTTGCAGCTGCAACGTAATCGCCGCGGGGGATAAAGCGAACGTGGTGCCCGCGCTCTGTACGTTTGTGGTAGACATTCGCTTTGTAACGGCGGAGCAGCGGGCTCGCGCGCAGGAGACCGTCCGCAAGGTTGCCGCGCGCTCCTTTATTGCCGGTTCGCGGTGCGAAGCGGAGCTGTTGAGCGAGCGCGTTGCCATGGAGCCGTGCGAGCGGAACCGCGCGCTGTTGGAGCGGCTGAACGCGGCGTTTGCCAAGGCGGGACTCCCCGCGCTTTCCTCGAAAACCGCCGTCAGCGGTTCGGACGCGGCGGACATTGCCTCGGCGGGCATTCCGTGTCTGGACGGCTTCGGCGTTCTGGGCGGGCGGATCCATTCACACGAGGAGTACGCCGAAATTCCGTCGCTTGCGGAATCGGCGCGCCGTCTCGCCGCCGCGGCGTTGTATCTTTGACCCCCCGTGGAAACTTTCATCGCCCGCGGCCAAAAAACGAGGGGAGCGTTGGAACGCCGAACCTGCGCGACATGCCCCCGCTGTCCGAATGAAAAAAAGCGACGGTTCCGTTTTGCGGAATCGTCGCTTTTTTCTGTTTGCGCGCATAACACCGAGGCGAACGAAGCAGAATAAACTGTACCATCACAAGCCGCAAAATCCGCGGCGTTGTTTTCAAGACAGGAGATGCAAACAAATGAAATTGGCGTTGTTTTTTCTGCTCGGCATGATGCTCGGCGGCACACTGGGCGCGTTTACCATGTGTTTGTTTCAAATCAACCGTTCAAACTGACCGCCCGCGCGGGAAAGGCCGCGGGAAACCCGTTTCCCGCCGCTCCGCGCGGTTGTTCTTTTTGCGCAGGTTTTTTCTTACTTTTGAATCACATACGGTATGTGCGGGATCCTATTTTTGCGCATAGAGTGTATCGTTGGGTTCATCATGAAAGATAATCTCCATCTTTTCATTCGGATTCGGGATCCACCGCAAAGGGCGCTGGATTATACGGGGAAAGCGCATTGCATTTATAGCATCTGTAACGTATCCGGTATTCCGGCTCGGCCAATTCTCCGGGGTCGAACACAATTGTTTCCAGCTCTTCCACCGGATCAACTCCAAAGGTTTCCAATGACCATGAATGGTCCTCGGTTGCGTAATATCCGCAGATATCGCATTGTTTGGAATGGATCGACATATCGATATTCGTATAAGTGAGGGTGTGGTTTGCGGCGTCAATTTGACGCCCGCAAACGCAGGCTTTATAGTGCTGGGAGCTGTTATAGGAATATGCGGAAGAAAAAGTGTGGCTTTCGGCGAATTCTATATAGCATACGGTACAAAAGCAGAGATGTTCCGAGCTATCCTCATTATTATAACTCAAAGAGTGATCCACAACCCGCGTTACGCCGCAATGAACGCAGGTTTCCGTATGGTCGGTTTCGGTGCGGGCATTTCCATATCTATATTCATAAACATGGGTGTGCGTGTGTGCATTTTCCAAAGCGGCGGCGGCATTCAATCGCCCTCCCGTCAGGCAATAGCCGCTCAATCCGCTGCAAACGTCAACGTTATCGCAGATGGAAACATAGAGATCATAGGGCTGGTAGTTCGGGTACACCGAAAGGATCAGGGCGGCAACCCCTGCAACCAGCGGCGCAGAGAAAGATGTTCCGCTGACCGATTTGTAATAGTTGATATTGAGCGGCGCATCCGGGTCAATGGCGGTGGTATAAATGTTTACACCCGGTGCAAACAAATCCACAGTCGCAGCTCCGTAATTGGAGAAAGTTGCTTTTGCATCGCTCGAATCGCTGGCTCCGACTACAATGATGTTGTCAAAATTATATCTGGCGGGATAAATGTAATTAGAATCGCTGCTTTCGTTGTCATTTCCGGCAGAGCATACAAGCAGACCGGAATAGTTTTGAATGGCAAGTCGAATTGTATTATAGTTAACTGTCCAGCTCATGGAGCAGTTGATAATGTCAATATCATTATCTTTTGCATAGTTAATTGCACTTGCGATTGCCGTTGGATTAAAGTCAGTGCCGTTTACCGTAACTCTCAAAGAAACCAGCGTTACATTCCAACAAACTCCCGCAATACCGGTTGCGTTATTCGTAATTGCACCGATCACGCCAGCAACATTTGTTCCGTGTCCGAGTGTGTCCTCTAATCCTGTGTTATCGGTTTGATTATCAGATACAAAGGATTTGCTCAAATTGCTATCTACTCGGTTTCGCAAATCATAATGGTTTGCACGAATTCCCGAGTCCATTACGGCAACGGTAATGTTTGAGGAACCCGTGGTAATATCCCATGCGTCGGGAAGTTCAATTTGATCAATTGCCCATTGGTAATTGTTAGAATAGTAGGGGTCATTCGGGGTTTCACATAAATCGGCTTGAAAATAACCATTTGGTTCCGCAGAATGAATAAAAGGTTGCGCTTCCAACCATTTGATAGAATCCAAAACATTTTGCTTGGAATTTTGATTTAAGACAAGTTTTTGAATCAGCCAAATATTCGTTCCTTTTTCTGTCCATATATCTATGAGATCAATACAACCGATTTCTGCAAAATCTTCCACGGTGTATTCTCGATTGTTATAAGGATAACCAATGGTAATTAATACCACATTGTCATCAAAATCATCATCGATTGTACCTTCCCAATAAACTTTTTCGTTGGCATACTTTTGCTCCGGCGTGATGATCGCCAAATGTGCCTTTTCCCATTCGGAAAGCGTAACTTCCTCGGTCGGCGGGTTATTTCCCGCGCAGCCTGTAAACATACCGAGCAGCAAAGAAAGTACCAGAAAAATAACCAATGTTTTTTTCATCATGATTTCTCCTTTTTTTGTTTGTTGTTGATTGGTTAAAAACGGTTGATTATCGGTTGCAAGAGAGTTGCTTATATACTTGAACCCGTGGTAATATCCCATGCGTCGGGAAGTTCAATTTGATCAATTGCCCATTGATAATCTTCGGTATAATAGGGGTCGTTTGGATACTCATCAAGGTATAACCAACCATGCACATTCGGTTCTGCGCTATGAATATATGGTTGTGCTTCCAACCATTTGATAGAATCCAAAACATTTTGCTTGGAATGTTGATCCAAAATTAATTTATATATCATTGCCAGATTCGGTGCTTTCTTTTTCCACATGTCAATGACCTCAATACAACCGATTTCTGTGAAATCTTCAATTGTATATTCACGATCATTGTAGGGGTATTTAATCACAATAGTAACAAAGTCATCATCAAAATCATCGTCGATTGTGCCTTGCCAATAAATTTTTTCATTGGCATACTTTTGCTCCGGCGGCGGGTTATTTCCCGCGCAGCCTGTAAACATACCGAGCAGCAAAGAAAGTACCAGAAAAATAACCAATGTTTTTTTCATCATGATTTCTCCTTTTTTGTTTGTTGATTGGTGAAAAGCCTGTTCGGAAGATCATATCTACTATTATTATAACATTTTTGCGTGCATTTGTCAAGATTGCCAAATTAAAAAATGAAAAAGACCGGGATCTTGAAAAATATTTCTACAAATAGCGGCAAAAACAGACAAAATCCAAAAAAACGGTTTGCAGAATAAAGGAAACAGCGGAACCCGTTGGCGGGTTCCGCTGTTGATTGGTTTTTTATATGACATAAGGTTCCTCATCGTCGATTCTGCGGACGTGCGGGCAGGCGGTCGTTTCGCGGTAGGTGGGCGCGAGGAAGCGGACGGCGTTGCGGATAACGGTTTGCACGGCGGGTTGATAGAAGGTGGGGAAGGTTTCATGCCCGGGCTGGAAATAGAAGATCTTCCCGTTGCCGCGGCAATAGAGGCAGCCGGAGCGGAACACCTCGCCGCCCGAGTAGTTGCCGATCAGAAGCAGGCGGTCCGGCGTGGGGATCACGAACGGTTCGCCGTAGGTCTCCTCGTGTTCCAAGCGGAAGCAACGGTCAATGCCGCGGGTAATGGGGTGGGACGGCTCGATTACCCACAAAAGCTCGGAGTCGCCGCTCTCGCGCCAGCAGAGGTTGCAGGATGTTCCCAGCAGATAGCGGAAAGGCTTGGAATGGTGCGCGGAGTGCAGGGCGATCATGCCCATGCCCGAGAGAACCGCGTCGCGAACGAGATTGGCGACCGCGTCCGGAACATGGTGGTGCGCCATGTGGCCCCACCAGATCAGAACGTCGGTCTCGTCGAGGATTTCTTTGGTAATGCCGCAGTTGGGGTCGCTGATCTCGCGGTTTTCATCGTAGAGGGTCGCCGTGCGGACTTCAATGTCGTCGCTGCGGAGAAAATCGGCAATGGCGTTGTGAATGCCGCGGGGGTAAATTTTTCTCACTTCTTCGTCGGTTTGCTCGTGCTTGAACTCGTTCCAGACCAGAACACGGATCATGGTTTTGTTTCTCCTTTTCGCGGGTGATGGATCTTCTACATATATCATATCACAAGACGGGGAAAAAGAAAAGACCTTTTTTGCAAAAAAGCAGACAAAAATTGTTTAGGGGCGTTTCAGGCGATCCCGCGCAACTTGCAAATACCGCTGAACGACGTGCCCGAATCGTCAAATTTGAGCGGCGGCGCTTTAAAAAAGGGCGGCGGAGTTCCATGTTTCCGCGTGGCACATGTCGTGAAACGCGTCGGCAAGCAGGGCTTTTGCCGAGGCAAACCCGTAGCGGTCGCCGGTTTCGGCGCAGCAAATCAACAGCGCGCTCTGCTCGCAAATGCGGTCGGTATAAAGAAAGCTGACCGTCAGGTCCACCACGGGGAGACGGCGCATCCACGCTTCGCGTAACGCGGCGGCGGCTTTGGGGCAGGCGGGGTCGTCCACATCGGGGAGAGCGTCCAGAAGCGCGGTCATATCGTTCGCTACCTTATTTATATATAGAGCGTTCCAAACGATCAGGGCGGCAAGAATCGCCAGCAGAATCAAAACGGCAATTGCTTGTTTCATTTGGTCGGCTCCTTTCCGATCAAAGTCATTTCCCCCAAGCGGTTGGCGGTTACGCAGTAGAGCGACCCCGCCGTAACCTTGCGGCGCGCCAACTCGCCGCGGAGCCAAGCGGGGTCCTTCCCAATCAGGGAGAGGCCGGCTTTGTTCACCCGACCCGCATAGAACACCACATGGGAGAGCGGCTCCTCTTTCGGGGCAAGGTGGAGCTGGGAAGCGTTCGGCGTTCCGAAGGCGGGCTTCGGGAGAACCGTCAGTTTGCCGTTGGTTTCCAGAATTGCCTCGTCAATCTGGGAAAGGTCGGCGTAGCCCTGCTGGCGGATCTCGGACATCAGCTCTTCCACCGAAATGCGGTTGGAAGAAAGCGCGTCCTGCTGCAATTTGCCGCCGCGGATCAGGGGCGTGGGGCTTGCGGAAAGAACGGGTTTCAGGCGGGGAAACCGGAGCAGGAGCCAAGAGGAAAGCACTTCCAGAATCAGCAGGAGCAGAATCGGGACCACGGCATGCAGGAGCGGAACGTCTTGGTTGGCAATGGGAATGGAAGCGATTTCGGAGATCAACAAGGTCGTCACCAATTCGGTCAGCTCCAATTCGCCGATCTGGCGTTTCCCCATCATGCGCATGGTCAAGAGCAACAGCAGGTAGATCAGCAGGGTGCGAAATACGATCGTTACCATAAAAAACTCCTTTTTCAAACGGTTTTTCACGGTTATTTTACCCCGAAAACCCGCTTCCGAAGCCGATTTTTCGAAAAATGCAAAAAAAATTGAAAAAATTTGAAAAAAGGGGTTGACAAAAGGGAATCCTTGTAGTATAATAATCAAGCTGTCCCCAAGAGGGGGTGGCCTTGATCATTGAAAACCGAACAACAAGAGAGAGACAAAGGAACACGTGTATGTGTGTGAGAAGGTCTCGGAAATT
>CADBKZ010000017.1 GCA_902795355.1 uncultured Ruminococcus sp. | reverse complement strand
AACTTTCCGTCAGAGGCCTCATCCATAAGTCGCAAGCGACTTATGGATGAGGAGAGCAAGTTTTATCAGATAAAAGTTATGGGTTGTAAATCATAAAGTTGCAATAACAAATAAATAGCAGAAACAAGGGAAGAAAAACAAAATGTTTCTCTCCTCATCCGTCTTGCCGCTCTGCGTCAATCCACCTTCCCCGCTGGGGAAGGCTCAAAGTAACAACCGATAGATGGCAGGTATAGGGGAAGAAAAGAAAAGTATTTTTCTTCTCAATCACAAGCCGCCTGCGACTTTGACGCCATTCCCCCAAGGGGAAGGCTTCAAGAAGCAACCCGTTGGAAACAAGTCGTTTTCGCTTTCTCCCCGCAACGCAAACGCCGCGAGCCAATCCCGCACAAAAGGGGTTGGCTCGCGGCGTTCGGTTTTCCGCGCAAAGCCCGCGGTCAGCGCGTAACGGCGCGAACCATGGAAACAAACGCGGCGGTGGGCGCGCGGTCGGCAAATTCGTAGCGGGGGAACTCGCCGGTGGCCGCCAGATCCGCGCGGCAGGGCGAAATGACCGTTCCGTCGGCGCGGATGATCCATACCCGCGCGTCGCTTCCCGCGACCGCGGTCGGCGACAGGGGCGCGCCATTCGCCGCCTCGGCGAGCAGGTCCTCGGCTTCATCGGCCGTCAGAGAGCGGCTGACCGAAACCGGATCGCCCGCGGCCGCCTGCCATGCCAGATACACGTTCCCGTCGCCCGCAACCGTTTCTCCCGCGGGGATCGTCCGCGCCGCAACGGCTTCCGCCAACGCGGCGTTCAAATCCGGATTTCCGGCGGCGGGCGCGTTGTTGCCCGCGGCCTGCGTGGCTTCGGGCGCGCCGGTCTCGCCATATCCGTCCGCAACGCTCTTGGTCCCGTCGCGGTCGTACATGGCGCCGCTCTTGCCGTTGTAGAACTCCGCTTCTTCATTCGGCGACATGCTCTTGCCGGTTCGCATCATGGCGGGCAGCAGAATGGCGCCCGCGCCCACGGCCAACGCAAGAAACACCGCCGCAACCGGCAAAATCAGCCGCCAAGGCGACGCGACGCGGGTCGTTTTTTTGCGATTTTTGACCACACGCCCTGCAAATTCCATGGCTTCGGCAAGGTAACGGTCGTCGATCCCGCCGATCTCTTCGAGCAGGAACACCGCCTTTTCTTCGGCTTGTTTTTTCATAGCAGACCTTCCTCTCCGAGTTGCCGCCGCAGGCTCTCGCGCAGGCGATACAGCCGCACTTTGACGTTCGTTTCGGTCAATCCGTGTTCGTCCGCGAGTTCGGCGACCGATTTGGAAAAGAAATACCGACCCACAAACAGCACGCGGTTTTCCTGCGGCATGGCGGCGAGGAACCGGTTGAGCGCGTCGCGCAGACGACCGTTTTCGTATTCCTCGGGCGGCGTTGGCGAACGGTCGGGAACGCAATCGGTCAGTTCGTCGATCAGCTCGCCCGCGCCGCCGCGCTTTTCGCGGTGTTCGCGGCGAAAACGGTCGATGGAAATGCGGCGCGTGATCTTGGCCATGAACGCGCCGAGGTAATCGGGGCGCGCGGTCGGTATCGCATTCCACGTGTCGAGATAGGTGTCGTTGACACACTCCTCGGCGTCCGCGTCGTTTCCGACCAGCCCCCGCGCAACCGACCGCAGCATGCGGCCGTACTTGGTTTCGCTCTGCTCGATCGCGCGTTCATCCCGCGCCCAATAAAGGTCCACGATCCGTGCGTCCTCCATTCTCCGGCTCCCTCCTCTTCCGGCAACTCTCAACCGATATGTCGCCGTTTTCGCGAAAAGGTTACGCCCGAAACCGTTTTCGCGGTCTTTTTTTCTATTGTAACAGATTCGGGCGAAAAAATCAAGTCTCCCCTGCGCCTTTTTCCCGCGCGGCGCGTTTTCGCCGCAATCCGACCTTTTTTCGGAACATCTTCCCGCGTTCGACATATTCTGATAGCAGGGGGAACGTTCCGAGCGTTCCCGCCAATCTGCAAGGAGGTATTCGGTTATGAACAACTGCTTGTGCAACCTGCTTGACAACAACTGGGTCTGGCTCGTTATCCTCGCCCTGATCATCGCCTGCAACTGCTGCGGCGGCTGATCGACGTAACACGGGGGACCCGCGGGACTTCTGCCTGCCGGCGCGTTTTGCGGTCCGCACAACCGCGGCCGCGCCGCCGGACGGAAACCGCGCGAGGCACGCCGCAAGGCGTGCCTCTTTTTCTGTGCTGTCTGTTGCGGTTATTTCCGGCGGGCGGGTAATTTGAAGCCTTCCCCAGCGGGGAAGGCGCCGAGCTTGCGAGGCGGATGAGGAGAGAAACATGACTTTTTGATTTACAAACAATCACTTTTATCTGCTAAAACTTGCTCTCCTCATCCATAAGTCGCTTGCGACTTTGACACCATTCCCCGCTGGGGAAGGCTTGCGGCGTTTGCGGACGGTGGGGAGAAAGCGGAAACGGGTATGTAAAACTCCTTCCGTCACGCACGCTTGCGGGCGTGACGGAAGGAGTTCTCCACGAAAAGTTACTTCAAGCCTCGCCCTCGGGGATGAGGTCAGGCTGCAAGCAGCCGGAGACGGCTTTTGCAGTAATCGCAATTCTTTACCCTCTCACTCGCTTCGCGAGAGCTCCCCTAGAGGGGGAGCCTTGAAGGAACTGTCCGTCAGGAGTCTCATCCATAAGTCGCTTGTGACTTTGACACCATTCTCCGATGGGAGAAGGCTCATGGTGTTTGCGGATAGTGGGAAGAAAGCGGAAACGATTTATTTCCAATCGGCAGTTACTTGAAGCCTTCCCCTTGGGGGAAGGTGCCGAGCTTGCGAGGCGGATGAGGCTTCCGCTTGTCTGTTACCTCGCCTCGCCCACGGGGAGAGGTGGATTGCCGCAAAGCGGCAAGACGGAGAGGGTAAAAACAGCGGTTATCGCAATAGCCCTCTCACTCGCTTCGCGAGAGCTCCCCCAAAGGGGGAGCCTTGAAGTAGCTTTCCGTCAGGAGCCTCATCCGTCAGACAATCGAGGCTTTCCCGCCTCTCTGTCTGACACCTTCTCCGACAGGAGAAGGCTTATGATGTTTGCGGACAACGGGAAGCCGGCAAAAACGGGAATGTAAAACTCCTTCCGTCAGGCTCCTGCGTCGCCTGCCACCTCCCCCAATGGTGGAGGTCAAAGTAACTATCCGTGGGAAAGGAATCCGATGGAAAGAAATCTGTTGAAAGAAGTCCGACTTTGCTTTCCCGATTGCTAACTACTCTTACCTCCTCCCACGGGGGAGGTGGCAGGCGACGCAGGAGCCTGACGGAAGGAGTTCTTGAAAAAAGTTTTGCAAACACCCCCTATGCGCAAAGCCACATCTGCGTGAAAGTTCTTTTTGCCTACTTTTTCTCTCAAGAAAAAGTAGGTGCGTGAAAGTTCTTTTGGGCATTTCCGCAGGAAATGCTGTTTTACTCACGAGAAAAGTAGGGGCGGCAGGGGCGTTTCAATGATTTTGCCGTCGATTTTGCATACCGTGTATGCGTTTCCGCCGTTTTGCAGGACGCCGACCGGAACTTCGTTGCGGAAAACAACGGCGGCGTTGTCCTCGACGCAGAGCCAACTTTCCCCAGACGGAATGTGCAGGGCAAAGTCGGAGCGGCGGCGGTTGTAATGCGGACAGGCCCCGCCCGATAACAGCCCCATGGCGGGGTAAACGGCGTAGGGTTGGTCGGCGCCGTCTTTTACGCTGTCGGTGTACATTTTTTCAAACCAGCAGATCGCGCCGGCCGAAAGCCCAGCCGTTGGAACGCCGGAGCGGTAGGCCGCCAGAATGCGCCGGTCCAGACCGCTTTTCCGCCACGAATCCAGCATGAAAACGGTGTCCCCGCCGCCCACGTAAATCAGGTCGGCTTTTTCAAATTTCGAGTCCAGCTTTTCGGCGTTCATTTCGGTGTAAACGGTCAGGGCAACGTCGGTTTTCAGGCCAAGCTCGCCCGTGTAGGTTTTGTGGAACGTGTTGTAATAGGGCATCAGGTCGTGGCTCGCGGTGCCGATGAACAGCGCGGTTGCGCGGCGATCCCCCGCGCGCTCCTTCGCCGCCGCGGCAACGGCGCGATCCAGCGGAAGCGTCTCCTTGGTTTTCAGATCCCCGCCGCCAAGCAAAAAGAAATAACGGTCCATGGTCGGTCCCCCTTCGTGCGCGTCAATTCTTCTCCATTTTAGCATAGTCGGGCCGATTTTTCAAGCCGTTTCCGCCGTTTTGCATAAAAAATAAAAATGTTGCACAAAACAGAGGGCGCATATTTGTTCGGAATTGTCAATTCTTTCGCTTTTCTTTTGGCACCGCTTTGTGTTATAATATTAAAGTTAAAATTTGATTGATTCGGAGACAAGTATGATCAGAGAAGATTTGCGAAACGTTGCCATTATCGCCCACGTTGACCACGGAAAAACCACTTTGGTGGACGGGCTGCTCAAACAGGGCGGCGTGTTCCGCGACAATCAGGAGACCGTGACCTGCGTGATGGACTCGGGCGACCTCGAACGCGAGCGCGGCATTACCATTCTGGCCAAGAACACCGCGGTTCACTATAAGGATGTCAAGATCAACATCATCGACACCCCCGGGCATGCCGATTTCGGCGGCGAGGTGGAGCGCATTCTGAAAATGGTGAACGGCGTAATCCTGCTGGTGGACGCCGCCGAAGGCCCTATGCCCCAAACCCGCTTCGTTCTGCAAAAGGCGTTGGAGCTGAACCACCGCGTAATCGTTTGCATCAACAAGATCGACAAGCCCGACGCGCGCCTTGGCGAGGTCGAGGACGAAATTCTCGAACTGCTGATGGACCTCGGCGCGAACGACGAACAGCTCGACAGCCCCATGCTCTATTGCTCCGGCCGCTCCGGCACCGCGTCCGAGGACCCGAACACGGCCGGCGAGGATCTGCGCCCCCTGTTTGAAAAAATCCTCTCCTACATTCCCGCCCCCTCGGGCGACGAAACCGGCGACTTGCAGCTGCTCGTTTCGTCCATCGACTATAACGATTACGTGGGACGGATCGGCATCGGCCGCATTGACCGCGGCTCGATCCGCGTGGGTCAGGAAGTGGCGGTTTGCAACTTCCACGACCCCGCCCTGCTCAAAAAGACCAAGGTCGTCTCTCTCTACCAGATCGACGGTTTGGCGCGCGTTCCCGTGGACACCGCAACGGTGGGGGACATCGTCTGCTTCTCCGGCGCGGGCGACATCACCATCGGCGATACGCTCACGGCCGTCGCCAACCCGCAGCCGCTCGAATTTGTGAAAGTCTCCGAGCCGACCATGGAAATGACCTTTATGGTCAACGACAGCCCGTTCGCGGGCAAAGAGGGCAAGTTTGTAACGTCGCGCCAGCTCCGCGACCGCCTCTACCGCGAACTGCTCAAAGACGTTTCTCTCCGCGTTTCGGACGGGGAGACCACCGACGAATTCCGCGTTGCCGGCCGCGGCGAAATGCACCTTTCCATCCTGCTGGAAACCATGCGCCGCGAAGGCTTTGAACTTGCCTGCTCCAACCCCCGCGTGCTTTACAAAGAGATCGACGGCGTGAAACAGGAGCCGATGGAGCGCGTAATGCTCGACGTTCCGAACGACATGGTGGGCGTTGTGGTGGAAAAGCTCGGCCAGCGCAAAGGCGACCTGATTGCCATGAACCCCGTTGGTTCCCGCACCCGTGTGGAGTACGTAATTCCCGCGCGCTGCCTGTTCGGCTACCGCTCCGAGTTTCTCACCGCCACCCACGGCGAGGGCGTGATGAACTCGATTTTCGACGGCTACGCCCCCTACCGCGGCGAAATTCAAATGCGGTTTACGGGGTCGCTCATCGCGTCCACGGCCGGCGAAACCACGCGCTACGGCCTCTTCAAAACGCAGGAACGCGGTCAGCTTTTCGTGGGTCCGCAAACCCCCGTTTACGAGGGCATGATCGTTGGCGAAAACCCGAAAAACGACGACATTGCCGTAAACCCCTGCCAAAAGAAACAGCTAACCGCCATCCGCTCCGCCGGCGCGGACGAAAAGCTGTTGCTCACGCCCGCCAAAATCTTCTCGCTGGAAGAAGCCATCGAGTTTATCACCGACGACGACCTGATTGAAATCACGCCCAAATCCATCCGTCTCCGCAAAAAGACGCTCAACACCGAACTCCGCATGAAAGAAATGATGCGCCGCCGCCGCGAGCTGGAAGCGCAACGGAAGTAAAAAGGCAAAAAAGACTTTGACCGCCGCCGTTTTCCCGCGCGAAAACGGCGGCGGTTTCCTGTTTTTTTCAAAAAGAGCGACCGCAGGGGATTTTGAAGCCGTCCTTTTGGGAAAAAACTCCTTCCGGCAGGCGACATAGGAGCCTGACGGAAGGAGTTTTACATACCCGTTCCGCTTTCTTCCCACTGTTCGCAAACTCCGTGAGCCTTCTCCCATCGGAGAAGGTGGCCGCGAAGCGGCCGGATGAGACTTCCGTTTGCTGGTTACCTCGCCTCGCCCTCTGGGAGAGGTGGATTGGAGCAAAGCGACAAGACGGAGAGGGTAATATTGCAGAAACATTTAGCAGCCCTCTCTGTCACGCTAACGCGCGCCAGCTCCCCCCGAGGGGGAGCCTTGAAGAAACTGCCCATTGGAAAGCCTCATCCGTCAGACAATCGAGGCTTCCCCGCCTCTCTGTCTGCCACCTTCTCCGATGGGAGAAGGCTCACGGAGTTTGCGAACAGCGGGAAGAAAGCAGAAACGGTTTATTCCCAACGGAAAGTTACTTGGAGCCTTCTCCCATCGGAGAAGGTGGCCGCGATGCGGCCGGATGAGGCTTCCGTTTGCTGGTTACCTCGCCTCGCCCTCTGGGAGAGGTGGATTGGAGCAAAGCGACAAGACGGAGAGGGTAATATTGCAGAAATCTTCAACAGCCCTCTCCGTCAGGCTCACAGGTTCGCCTGCCACCTCTCCCCGAGGGCGAGGCTTGAAGTAACTTTTTGCGGGAAACTCCTTCCGTCACGCCCGCAAGCGTGCGCGACACCTCCCCCGATGGTGGAGGTAAAAGTAGTTGACAATCGGAAAGGACAAACAATTTTTATTTTTTCAATGGGAACTAACTTGAAACCTCCACCCATGGCAAAACCGGCACAGCCGGTTTATTGAGGGGGACCGTGAGCGATAGCGAACGGTGGAAGGAGTTTCAGACGGGCGGGATACGGAAAGGCCCCCCGCGGGAGCAAGCGCCGAACAACCGCCGGTTATTCTCTATGGGATATATTCGTTTGCGCTTTTTCCCGCCTTTTCCCTGATTTTCCGAAAAACGGCTTGATTTTCGGTCAAGAATGTGGTAGAATAGAAATAGAAACAAACGCGGCCCGCACGGTTTGCAGATCGGGCCGATGAAAGGACGGTGCCCACGATGGCATATCAGAATTACCCTGTTGAAGAACGGAGCGATTTGCGCGACCTTTTGCTGGCTTCCGCGGACGAGTTCGCGGATCGGATCGCGTTCCTTGAAAAACGGGACGGCGTTACCGTTTCGTATTCCTACCGCCAATGCTGCGAGGACGCGCGCGCGCTCGGAGCCGCGCTGGCCGCAAAAGGCCTTGCGGGACGCCGGATTGTGATTGCCGGAACCAACTGCTATGCGTGGGTCTCGGCTTTCTTCGCCGTTACGGCGGGGCTCGGGTGCGCGGTCTCGGTGGACCGAGGGATCGACGCGGAAACCCTTGCGCGCGTGGTGCGCGAAACCGACGCGGCCGCCGTAATCTGCTCTCCCGACTTTTTCCCGAAAACCGACGCGCTGGACCCCGCTGTCGCGCGCGTCTCTTTTGCCGATCTCCCCGCGCTCCGCGCGGACGGAGCCGAACGGATCGCCGCGGGCGACCGCGCGCTGGGCGAATCCCCGATCGATCCCGCGTCTCCCGCCGCCGTGTTCTTTACGTCCGGCGACCGGCGCGGCGTGGAACTTTCGCACCGGAACCTCTGCTTCGACGTGGCCAGCCTCTGCCGCATGATCCGGTTTGCCCCCGACGACGTGTTTTTGTCGGTACTCCCCATTCACCACGCCTATGAGACCGTTTGCGGCTTTTTAACGCCGTTTTCCCGCGGCGCGGCGGTCGCGTTTTCCGAGGGGTTGCGATTCCTGACCCGTGAAATGAAAGAATACAAGCCTACGGTGATCAACTGCGTGCCGTATATCGCCGAGGCGATGTACCGCAAGGTGGAAACGAACATCCGCCGGCAGGGGCTGGAGCGGTCGGTGCTCAACATGATCCGCGTGACCAACGCGATCCGCCCCGAAAAGGCCGCGAACGTTGCGAAACGCCGTGCGTTTTCGTTTGTTTACCGGAGCTTCGGCGGCAAACTGCGGCTCATCCTCTGCTCGGGCGCGCCCGCCGATCCCGCCGTTCTGCGCGGCTTCCGCAACTTCGGCATTCTCGCCCTGCAAGCCTACACGCTTGTGGAATGCTCGCCCGTTGCGGCGGTGAACCGCGACCGCTTCTGCAACGACGCCTCGGCCGGACTTTCCATGCCCGACACGCTTGTGGATATTTACGACATGCAGGATGACGGCATGGGCGAGATCCGCTGCAAGGGCGACCATGTAATGCTCGGCTATTTCAACGACCCCGAAGCCACCGCGAAAGTCCTGCGCGACGGGTGGTTCTACACCGGCGACCTCGGCTACCTCGACGCGGAAGGCTTCCTGCACGTGATCGGCCGCAGGAAAAACACCATTGTTACCGCCTCGGGCAAGCAGATTTTCCCCGAAGAGCTTGAAGCCCTGCTCAACAGCACCAAATACGTTCGCGAATCGCTGGTGCGCGCCGTTCCCGACGAAAAGAACGACGACATCTGCTTGGAAGCGGTTCTGGTGCCCGACGAGGATACCATCGCCGCGCTGGGCGACGAAAACCCGCGCCAGAGAGCCGTTTCCGAAATGCGCCGCGCCGTCGGGGAAGTCAACGCCGTTCTGCCCGCGTTCAAGCGGATCGCGGCCTACACCGTTTCCACCGCCCCGCTCCCCCGCACGCCGTCCGGCGCGCCGGTGCGGGAATAATCCGCGGCGTTTCGGGCCTTCGCTCCGGTTGTTTCGGGCAACGCCGCGCCCGCGAGCCGTTCATTCTTTCCGCAAAGGGGTGGTTGCCATGCTGCTGCAAACGTCGTCCCGCATCTCTCTCACCGGCGCGGCGCGAAAGGTTTTCCGCAAAGGGGAGCTGCATGTTTCGCGCGTGTTCGGTGAGAGCGTTCTGATTCTGATGGAGAGCGGCGTTCTCCGCTTCCGCGAGGACGGCGACGAGGTGACGCTGCGCGCGGGGGAATACTACATCCAGCGGAACGGATTGCGGCAAGAGGGCGTTCCGGTCCCGCCCGAAGAGGACGACCCCGCGCGGTATTTCTTCATTCATTTTTCGGGCGGGAGCTATGCCGAGGGCGGCGCGGGCGTCCCGCTCCGCGGCGTCTATCCCGCAAAGCGCGTTCGCCCGTATGTGGAAACACTGGAACGGAACCGCGCCGCAAACCGCTTTTTGTTGGGAGCCTGCCTCTACCACATCCTCGGCGAACTTGCCGAAACCTCGCCGGCCTACGACCGAACGGGCGACCTGCTGGAACGCCTGCGGACGAACATTGAGGACCAATACGCGTCCGATATTGAACTTGGCGACCTCGCCAAGCGGTTCGGTTACAGCCCCGACCACTTAACAAGGCTGTTCCGCAAGCGGTACGGGACCACCATTCACCGCTATTTGACAGACCTGCGCATGGAGCGCGCGCAATGGTATCTCCAAACCACCGGTCTGACGGTTGCCGCCGTTGCCGCCGAGGTGGGGTACCGCGACCTTTCCGCGTTCTACCGCGCGTTTCTTGCGCGCTACGGCGTCTCCCCCAACGCCGTCCGCAACCCCGAATAACCGCAAATTTTCGCACCGTCCATGCAAAATCCGCCGGTTCCGGCGTTTTTCACCCCGATCGCGGAATTTTTATACCGTGTCATCAAAACTCGCAAAAAACGGAGAAAAAAGACCGATGTCGAACCCCGCTGTCGAATCCGAACCAACCGAATCATCCGAACCGGCGGGATCCGCGGAAACCGCCGATCCCGCCGTCGAATCCGCCGCGCCCCGCCGTCTCCGCCTGCCGAGCGAGGTCGTGTACCTCGCCGCCGTTTTGCTGATCGCCGTTGCCGTTTCCATGACCGTTACGGCGGGATTCGGCATTTCCATGGTGGTCGCGCCCGCGTACCTGTTGAGCGAAAAGGTCGATTTTCTGACGTTCGGCCAAAGCGAATACCTGCTGCAAGGCGGCCTGTTCGTCCTCTTCTGCATCATCGTGCGGCGGTTCAAGCCGGTCTACCTTTCCGCGTTCGTCACCAGCCTGTTTTACGGGTTCGTGCTGGATCTGGTCCAACGGTTCATCCCGCTGTTGAACCCCGCAGTAACGCCGAGCGAATCGTTGCCGATTCCCGTTCGCCTGCTCCTCTTCGTGTGCGGCGTAACGCTGACGGCGTTCTCGGTCGCGCTCTTTTTCAAGGTTTACTTATACCCGCAGGTCAACGACTTTTTCGTGAAAGGCATTGTGGAACGCTACCACCTGCGCGAGGGGCCGTCCAAAACCGCGTTTGACCTTTCCTGCCTCGCTGTTTCGCTGATCCTTTCGTTCGCGCTGTTCGGCCGATTGGTGGGCGTTGGCATTGGGACCGTGGTGATAACGCTGATGAACGGAACGATCATCGGCGCGTTCTCCAAACTCCTCGACCGCACCGTTTCCATAACGCCGATTTTCCCCAAATTTGCAAAACTGTTCGAGATTTGAAATAAGAATAAGGAAGGTCGCGAGAGGGGGAGAACCGCTTTTTCAGCTGAAAAAGCGGTTCTCCCCCTCTCGCGCTCTCCCTCTTTCCCGAAAAAGCGCCCGCAGAAAAGAATGAAAGCATGGCCACTGCCCCGCAGGGAACAGCCCGCGGTCGTATGGGAATTGCTCCACCAAGGACACAACATGCCTATATTTTCCTGATTTCCGTATGGCGGGCGGCCAAAGGCCGCGTTGGCTTCCGCTCCCGCCGCAGACGACATACAAAAGGAAAATGAAACATCCCTATTTACTGTAGGGCGGGGGCTTGCTCCCGCCGGAAGTAAAAGTTTTTTACAAATAAACGGTAATAAATATCCGCAAATATGTTATTTTCTTTTCCCGTTTGTTTTCGGCGGGAGCAAGCCCCCGCCCTACAGTTAATAAGGATCATAAAGGCTATATGCTATATAATGTTCTTTGGGGAGCAAGCACCATACAACCGCGGGTTGTTCCCTATGGAAATGAAGAGTTATTATAAAAAGTTATCGCAAACATCCCCTGTGCGGGAAACCTCTTATGCGCGAAAGTTCTTTTTGCGGTGCCTCCGCAGAAGTCCCCCTACCCGCGAAATACTTTACGCGTGAAAGCTCTTTTGCCTACTTTTCTCTCGAGAAAAGTAGGTCGCGGCATTCCAAGATCCAGAGGCCGCCGCGGCGAACCGAAACGACGGCGCGCGGAGACGTGATTTCATTGGACGTGCCGAATCCGGCGTTGTCGCGGCGGAGCGTGGCGTTCGCCAGCGGATATTTGCACCCCGAAACGGTGACGCCGACCGCGCGACGGTCGGCGGAGATCAGCGAAAGGTAGCGGAACCGAACGTCGCGCGGGATCACCGCTTCCCCGCCCGCAAGAAAACGGGCGCGCGCCGCGCCGTTGGTGGCAACGGCGGGAACCCCGCGCCGCGCGAGATTCTCCAACAGCGAAAGGTTGGCAAGCGTATGGTCGAGCCGTCCCCCGAAACCGCCGATGATCAGAATTTCGGTTGCGCCGCGGGAAAGAGCCAGCGAAACGGCAAGCTGCGTGTCGGTCTCGTCCTTTTCGGCGGGCACGCGCAAAAGCTCCGCGGCGGGCGGCGGGTCGGGCGGTTGGCCGAGCGAATCGAAATCGCCGAGGAGAATCTGCGGCCGGACGCCGAACGCCTGCGCGGCGCGCAATCCCGCGTCGGCGGCGATAACAAGGTCGCCCTCGGCGGGTCGCTCCGCAACGCGCTCCGCAAACAGTTCCCCGCCCGTGTAAATTACGGCGCGCATGTCAGCCGAGGATGTCGCGCAGCAGCGGCACGAGGCGTTCGGCAATGGCGCGGTGTCCGTCGCGGTGCGGGTGGAGCGGCTCGGGCGGGACCCAATCCCCGCCGTTGATGAAGCGGACGTTGCACCCGTATTTTTCGTTGTAGTCGGCAATGAAGTCGCCCAGCTCCTTTTTCGCGAACCCGCAGAACGCCGACAACGCCACAATTACGGCTTTCGGGTTCCGCTCGCGCACGAGGTCGAGCAGTTCCTTGTACTTCGCAAGGTACATTTCCACGCCGCGCCCGCGGTCGTTCGCCCCGTGGTTAATCACGACGCAATCGCACGACGGATAGGAAACCGGCGACCCCTCGAAGTTATACGGGTAGGAAACCGGCGCCGCGGGAACGGCGGATTGCCCCGCCCGCGTGACCCCGACCGCGCCGTAACCCATGAAGTACGGCCGCATGCCGAGCGCCTCGGCGGTCAGCCAAGCGTAAGTGGCGCAAACGTCGTCCTGAAAGCCGCGGTTCAGCTGATCCACGCAGGACGCGGGGCGGAAGTTTTCGTAATAGTCGGTGTCAATCAGGACCCCTTCGGTAATGCTGTCGCCCACGAACTCGATGGTGCGGCGCGCGTCCGGCGCGAGCGTTGCCGGTTCGGCGGGGTCGGTGAGCTGAACGCCGAGGAACCGGACACACCCGCAAAGCGGCGGATACCACCGATCCGACGTTTCGGTGCCGCCCTTGAAGATGATGCGCGCGGTATGCTCGGTGTTGTCGTCGCCGTCCGGCGCGGAAAAGCGGAGCGCAAACGCAATGGGCGCCTCGCACATCGCGCCGCCGTCAAGCTGCATCCAAAGGTGCAGCGGGTAGCAATTTCGGTCGGTATCAAATCGCGCCGCGGCGGTCCTGCCCCGAAACGCAAACTCGATGTACGCTCCGGTTGCCGTTGCAACGGCTTCCCTCGGGTCCCTCGTGTCCCACCGTCCCGTAAGTCTTACGCTTTCATGTGTGTACGGAATAAACATATTTTTTCTCCTTTTTTAAGGTCAAGAGATTGTTAAGGTCGTCCTTTTCTCGTGAGAAAAGGACCAAAAGAGCTTTCACGCAGATATGGCTTCACCCATAGGGGATGTTTGCGATAACTTATAATAACTCTTCATTTCCATAGGAAACAACAATACTGTTTTTTATAATTTGCAATTTATAATTCGTGTGTGGCGGGAGCGGAAGCCAACGCGGCCTTTGGCCGACCGCCCTACGGAAATCAGAAAATATAGGCGATGTTGTGTTCTTGGGGAGCTATGCCCCATACAACCACGGGTCGTTCCTTGCGGAATGTGCCATCCATGGCGGGTTCTTTCCAACGAATAGTTGCTTGAAGCCGTCCCCTTGGGGAAAGGTGCCGAGCAACGCGAGGCGGATGAGGCTTCCGTTTGCTTGTTTCTTCGCCTCGCCCTCGGGGAGAGGTGGATTGGAGCGAAGCGACAAGACGGAGAGGGTTGTTGCGATAACCGCTGCTTTTACCCTCTCACTCGCTTCGCGAGAGCTCATAATCGGCTTGCCGATTTTCCCGTGGGGGAGCCTTGAAGAAACTGCCCATTGGAAAGCCTCATCCATAAGTCGCTTGCGACTTTGACACCATTCCCCCAAGGGGAAGGCTTCAAGTAACTGCCCGTTGGAAATAAATTGTTTTCGCTTTCTTCCCGCGGCTCGCGAACGCCGGAAGCTTTCCCTATTTCCCTTCGATTGCTTTCCGATCGGCTTTGGTGAGTTTGTAGGGCAGATTTTCGGATTCACTGTCCCAGAGGCAGAGAACGCCGTAGGGGTCGACGGGGTAAACAACCTCGCCGGTAGCTTCGTCGGTCGAGAGGTCGCCGAGGAAATAGACGTCGGCAAACACGCCGTCGGTCAAGTCGTCCACGGTCACGCCGTCGAACGTGTAGCGAAAATACGTGTAAAGCGCGGTTTCCACGCGGACGTGGTCGCCAGACGCGCGGCGGCGGGTCAGCGAGAGCGTGGACGGGTCAAGGTTGTCGGTCTTGTCGTTGGGGGTCGCGTCGGTTGAAAGAACAATGGAAACATCAAAATAAATACCCGATTTCGATGGGACGCTCTGCAAATTTTTATCCTCGGCGAGGTGGCGGAGCGTGCTGTTGTTGTACCGAAAAACCAGCTGAACTTGGTTCGCCTCGGGAATGAACACGCACCGCGTGACCGAAAAATAGCCGTAGTTGTTGGGCGCGCGGGTAATGGTGGCTTGCTCCTGCCGGTAGCAGTTCAGCTGGCCGCCCGCGGCGACGTAGGCTTCCGACAGCGCGGGGTTGGGCGACATTACGCGCACTTGTTTGGGGTCGCCCGCCGAGCAGACCCGCCAAACAGCAAGGATGGAAACGCCGAACACCAGCGCAAGCAGGATGGTTCGGAAAAGTTTGCCCGCTACGCGCGGCGCACGCGGTCGAGACATAGCAACGCTCCTTTCTGAATAAGGCTTTGGGGGCTACAAGTCCGCCAAAAATAACCCGCCACGAATGGCGCACAAAAAATGAAACTCATAAAAATCTTTCGCTTCCGGCGGGAGCAAGCCCCCGCCCTACGGGCATAATACACCATCATAAAGGGATGTATTTCTATGCGCGAAAGCTTTTTGGGCATTTCCGCAGGAAATGCTCTTTTATCTTTCAAGAAAAAGTAGGTCGAGGGCGTTTTGAAGGAAGATTTGAGCGGAGAGAGTATCGATAACGGTTTTGCGGTTGCGGCCGCGGGTGTTGGTTTCGTTGAGGTAGCGGGTGGCGGAAACGGTGGTCAAACGCTCGTCGATCATCGCAACGGGGACCGACGGCAGGAGGCCGGCGAGCAGCTCCGCAAACGCGCGGCTCCGAGAGGCGCGGGGGCCTTCGCTCCCGTCCATGTTGCGGGGCAGACCGACCACAATGGCGGACGCGCCCTTTTCTTGCGCGATTTCCGCCACACGCGCCGCAGTTTTTTCGATTCCGCCGACCGAAATATACCCGATGCCGGACGCGAGAAACCGAGAGGGATCGGAAAGCGCGAGACCCGTTCGGACGTCCCCGAAATCCACGCCGAGGATGCGCCCCGTGGTGCCCGTCAGTTGGGCAACTGTGCAAATATCCATGTCGTCAGCTCCCCCCAAACGTCCTCGCGGCCGACTTCGTTCAGAATTTCATGTCGCATGTCGGGCCACATTTTCAGCGTGACATTGGACATGCCCGCGGCCTTCATGCGCGCGGCGACCGCGCGGGGGCCTTTGCCCCACGCCCCAACGGGGTCCATTTCGCCCGACGTGACCAGACACGGCAGATTTTTCGGCAATTTCGCCGCCCACTTTTTCGAGGACACCCACTGCACGAGCGTGAACAGGTCGTGATACGCGCGAACGGTGAACGTAAACGAGCAAAACGGGTCGTTGTCGTATTTGCGGATCAGCTCCTCGTCGCGCGAGAGCCACGCGTTGGTCGGGCATCCTTTTTCGTATTTTTTATTGTACCCCGTAAACGCGACGTTTTTCAAAAACTTCGACCGATACCGCTCGCCGCGGAACGCCATAATCATTTTGGCCATGGCTTTGCCCGCGCCCGCGGGGCTTTCGGGACCGCCCGTGCCGCAGATGATGGCGGCCGTGTACGCGTCGCCGTGCCGCGCGAGGACTTCCCGCGCCACAAACGACCCCATGCTGTGGCCAAACAGGATCACGGGGACGTCCGGATATTGCGATTTCAGCGTACAGGTGAGCTTGAACGCGTCCTCAACCAAAAAGTCCGCCCCGCCGCCCGTTGCCGTAAATCCGAGGTCGTCGGATGTCGGCGCGCTGTTGCCGTGGCCGAGGTGGTCGTGGCCGAACACCAGAACGCCCCGCGCCGCGAGCGATTGCGCGAACGGTTCGTACCGCCCGAAATACTCGCACATGCCGTGGACGATCTGAAACAACGCCACGGGTTTTTGCCCGTTCTCCGGCTCCACGCGGTAGCAGGCCAGCTCGGTCTTTCCGTCGTTTGATAACATCCGAAATTGTTCCATCTCTGTTTTTCTCCTTTTTTTGAAAGTCAAGAGCGTGTTAAGGTCGTCCTTTTCTCGTGAGTAAAACAGCATTTCCTGCGGAAATGCCCAAAAGAGCTTTCGCGCCCCTACTTTTCTTGAAAGTAAAACAGCATTTCCTGCGGAAATGCGCAAAAGAACTTTCGCGCATAAGTGGTTTCGCGCATAGGGGGTGTTTGCGATATTTTTTACAAGAACTCCTTCCGTCACGCCCGCAAGCGTGCGCGCCACCTCCCCCGATGGAGGAGGTAAAGTAACAAGCAAGCGGAAGCCTCATCCGCCTCGCAAGCTCGGCACCTTCCCCCATAGGAAAGCTTTTGCGTTGCAAAATCACAAGGCGCAAAGTTACAATGCCGTAGGGCAGGCGGCCAAAGACTGCGTTGGCTTCCGCTCCCGCCACGATTGACCCACAAAAATCATTATTTGCCGTTGGGAACAACCTGCGGTTGTATGGGGCTTGCTACACCAAAAGCTGTACATAGTCTTTCGTTTATTATTACTGTAGGGCGGGGGCTTGCTCCCGCCGCAAAAACAAACGGAAAAAGATAATAACAAATATGCAAATATTCACTACCGTTTATTTGCAAAAGCTTTTTGCTTCCGGCGGGAGCAAGCCCCCGCCCTACGGTAAGGAATTTTTTCGTGTGACATTTGCAGTGGGAGCAAGCACTATATAACCGTCGGTTGTTCCCCACGGTTAAGCATCAGACATCCTCGGTTATTTTCCGCTTTCCGCAAACGCCGTGCGCCTTCCCCTATGGGAACCCCCAAAACCGCTTCCTTAAAACGCCTTTGCAATTTCTTCGCGGGGAACGTCGCGTTCTTCGCGCGTTGCAAGGTCCTTAACGCGGACAACGCCGCGCGCGAGTTCGTCGCCGCCCATTACGCAAATGTGCGTGCAGCCGGTTTTAACGGCGTAATCAAGCTGTTTCCCGAACTTTTTGGAGCCGAGGTAGAGCGACGACACAATGCCCGCGCCGCGGAGCGTTTCGGTCAGGTTCAGGTATTCTTCGTAAGGCACGTCGTCGAACCGCGTAACCAGCACTTTCGCGCCGCCGCCGAACGAGGAAAGGATCAGGTCGTGGGTAATCAGGAAGTTTTCAAGGGTCACGTCGCCCATGCCGAAGCCGACGCCCGAAATTTTTGCGTTTTTGACGAACAGTCCCACCAGATTGTCGTACCGCCCGCCGCCGAACATGGCGCGGTTGTTTTCGGGCGCGTTGTCGAACACCTCGAAAACCGTTCCCGTGTAGTAATCCAGCCCGCGGACGATGCCGAAATCGAACACGCAGTAGCGGTCGAGGCCGAGCTTTTCGAGCATTTCAAACAGCGCAAGAAGCTCCTGCGCGCCCGCCGACGCAGGGCAAAGCGCGGTCGCTTCGCGGACGGACATGCCGTAAATCGCGTCGATTTTCGCCACCTGTTCCGCCGAAAGGCCGAGCGCGGCAAGGTCTTTTTCGTACACGTCGCGCGGGACCTTATTCTTGCGGTCAATCACCTTGGAAACGGCCTTGGCTCCGTCGGCGTCCTTGCCCGTGACCGCGGCGATTACGTCGTTGAAAAACCGCCTGTTGTTGATGCGGACGGTGAACATGCTTTCGTCCGCTCCGAACGCCCGCAAAATGTTGACGGCGGCAACCACGCATTCCAAGTCGGCCTCGTAGGTGTCGCATCCGAAAATGTCCACGTTGAGCTGCCAGAACTCGCGCAGCCGCCCGCGCTGGGTGGCCTCGTAGCGGTACATGTTGGGAACGGAAAACCATTTGAGCGGGAAAGTCAGGTCGTTCATCCTCGCCGCCACCATGCGCGCCACGGTGGGCGTCATCTCGGGGCGAATCGCCACTCTCCGGTTCCCGCGGTCGGTAAAGTTGTAGGTCTGCTTGTCCGCCAGCTCCTCGCCGCTCTTCGCGGCATACAGGTCAAGGGATTCGAGCATCGGGCCGTTGTATTCCTCGAACGCCGCGGTTTCCAGCACGCGCCGGATCACCCCGAAAAACCAATTGCGCAGCTGCATGTCGGCTGGGTAAAAATCGCGTGTGCCTTTATACGGTTGTGTCGATAACTTCTCGTTCATGTTTTTCTCCTTTGCAAGGTCAAGAGATTGTTTTGAAGGTCGCGCTTTTTCGTGAAAAAGCGCCCAAAAAGCTTTCACGCATAAGAGGTTTCCCCCATAGGGGATGTTTGCTGTAACTTTTGAAAAGAACTCCTTCCGTCACGCCCGCAAGCGTGCGCGCCATCTCCCCCGATGGTGGAGGTAAAAGTAGTTGACAATCGAAAAAGCAAAATTGGTTTTTTAACAACAGATTCCTTTCCATCGGAAAGTTACTTTGACCTCCACCTTTGGGTAGCGAAGCGGCGGCGCGGTAGTGAATGGCAGCCCAGTGGGCTGCCAGAGCCGCGCCGTGACCGAGCGAAAATGCCGCGCACGGCATTCGCGAGACGGTGGCGCGCGAGCCTGCGAGCGTGACGGAAGGAGTTTTACATACCCGTTTTCGCTTTCTTCCCGCTATCCGCGAACATCATGAGCCTTGCGACTTTGCAACGCAAAAGCTTTCCTATGGGGGAAGGCTTCCAACCGCCCATCGGGAACCCTTTCCGTCCCCATTTGCAACCGTGCGGAACGGCGCGCGGCTCTCTACATCATTATACCATCCCCGCGCGCGAATTGCAAGTGGATGGGGACATTTTTTTCGGCGTTTTTTTCGTTGGAAAGCGCGCAAAAACGCAGGTTCGGCAGTTTGTTACAAAAAGTTTCGAACCTTTCGTTTTGATTTTGGTAGATTGACAGTTGATTTTTGTCGGAAAATATGGTACAATTAAATCGGTAATTCATTCAGGGCTGCAATCGGTGTGGAATTGGTTTGAATCGCCGTTTTCTTTTCCGAAGCCCTTTGAGAAAGTGAGGTGCGTTGCCATGCAGTTGCTCGAAGAGCGGATCCGCCGCGACGGTAAGGTGTACGACGGCGACGTGCTGAAAGTGGACAGCTTTCTCAACCATCAGATCGACGTAGGCTTTCTCTGCACGCTCGGAAAGGAATTTTACCGCCTGTACCGCGACAGCGGCGTGAACAAAATTCTGACGGTGGAAGCCAGCGGCATTGGCGTGGCCTGCCTGACGGCGCAGTACTTCGGCTGCCCCGTGGTGTTCGCCAAAAAGAGCAAGACTTCCAACATCGGAACCGACGTGTGGTCCGCGGCGGCACACTCCTATACCCATGGGACCGACCACACGCTGGTGGTTTCCAAATCCTACCTCGGCGCGGGCGACCGCGTTCTGATCCTTGACGATTTTCTGGCAAACGGCTGCGCGGCAAAAGCAATGCTCGCGCTCTGCGCCCAAGCGGGCGCGCAGGTGGTCGGCGCGGGAATCGTAATTGAAAAAGCATACCAAAAAGGCGGCGACGACCTGCGCGCGCTCGGACTGCGCGTGGAATCGCTGGCGCGCGTCGCCTCTATGAGCCCAACGGAAGGGATCCGCTTCTGCGATTGACGCGGAACCGGACAAGCCGTGGGCTTTTTTGAGTGGCAAACGCGCCGCGGAACCATTCTTTTCCAACGGATATTTTGGAAGCCTTCCCCTTGGGGAAAGGCTCACGGCATTCGCGGAAAGCGGAAAATATAAAGGCCTCATCCACCGCTACGCGGTCCCCCTTCCCCCAAGGGGAAGGCTCATGATGTTCGCGGATGGCGGGAACGGGTATTAAAACTCCTTCCGTCAGGCTCCTGCGTCGCCTGCCACCTCCCCCGTGGGTGGAGGTAAGAGTTGTTGACAATCGAAAAAGCAAATTTGGTTTTTTAACAACAGATTCCTTTCCATCGGAAAGTTACTCTGACCTCCACCTTTGGGGGAGGTGGCAGGCGACGCAGGAGCCTGACGGAAGGAGTTCTTGGCAAAAGTTATCGCAAACACCCCCTATGCGCGAAACCTCTTATGCGCGAAAGTTCTTTTGGTCCTTTTCTTCCAAGAAAAGGACGACCTTAACACGCTCTTGACCTTATTCGGTTTACTGCGGCGGAGCCGCTGTAAATAAAAAAATCTTTTTTAGGAGGAACAGTAACATGTTCAAAAAAGTCCTTTCCCTGTGTCTGGCTGCGCTCATGATTGCGGGTTGCCTTGCGGCGTTCGCTTCCTGCGGCAGCAAAAAACACGCTGTCAAGGTCGGGTTCATCTATCTCCACGATGAAAACTCCACCTACGACAACAACTTCCTCACGGCCGCGAAAGAGGCTTGCGAGAAAGCGGGCGTCGAGTACGTCAACAAGGTCAACATTCCCGAGGGCAACGAATGCTATGAAGCCGCCGTTGAGCTGATTGAGGACGGCTGCAACATCATCTTTGCCGACAGCTTCGGCCACGAGGACTACATGATCCAAGCCGCCAAGGAATACCCGAAGGTGGAGTTCTGCCACGCAACGGGCACCAAGGCGCACACCGAAAACCTCGCCAACTACCACAACGCGTTCGCTTCCATTTACGAGGGTCGTTACCTCGCCGGCATCGCCGCAGGCCTGAAACTGAAAGCGATGATCGACGCGGGCACCATTACCACCGAGCAGGCCGTTATGGGCTATGTGGGCGCGTACACCTACGCGGAAGTAATCTCCGGTTACACCTCGTTCTACCTCGGCGCAAAGTCCATCGTTCCCCAAGTTACCATGAAGGTCACGTTCACCGGCTCTTGGTACGATGAAGCGAAGGAAAGAGAAGCCGCCAACAAGCTGATCAACGACGAGCATTGCGTTCTGATCAGCCAGCATGCCGACTCCATGGGCGCGCCGTCCGCTTGCGAAACCGCAAGAGTTCCCAACGTTTCCTACAACGGCTCCACCGAGTCCGCCGGCCCCAACACCTACATCATTTCTTCCCGCATCAACTGGGCGCCGTACTTTGAGTACATCATCGGTCAGGTCCAGAAGGGCGAAGCGATCGACACCGACTGGACGGGCACCATTGCCACCGGCTCCGTGGAACTGACCACGCCGAGCAAGAACGCCGTGGAAGGCACGCAGGCCAAGATTGACGAGGCGAAAGCCAAACTCCAAGCCGGCACGCTCCATGTGTTCGATACCGACACCTTCACCGTGAAAGGCGCGAAACTGACCACCTACAAGGCGGATGTGGACACCGACAAGGACTTCACCCCCGACACCGAGGCGATCAAGGACGGTTACTTCCATGAATCCGAGTACCGTTCCGCTCCGTACTTCGACGTTCAGATCGACGGCATTACGCTGCTCGACGTCAACTTCGGTTAATTTTTCCCGCCTGCGCTCCCGCGGGGAGCGGACGCGAATGAATGAAAAAAAGGGAGAAAGCCCGAGCGGGCTTTCTCCCTGTATCCGTTTTTATTGACCCGAATTTTTCACCGTTCAGAGCACTGAACCCATCTCAATCCTGCGGGGGGAAGCCTGTGGAAAAACAAATCGCAATCGAATTAAAAGGGATTACCAAACGGTTCGGCAGCGTGGTGGCGAACCGCAATGTGGATCTGACCGTTCGCCGCGGCGAGATCCTTGCCATTCTCGGCGAAAACGGGAGCGGCAAAACCACGCTGATGAATATGATTTCGGGGATCTACTACCCCGACGAGGGGGAGATTTACGTGGACGGCGAAAAAGCCGACATCGGATCCCCCAAGGACGCGTTTGATTATAAGATCGGCATGATCCACCAACATTTCAAGCTGGTGGACGTTTTCACCGCGACCGAAAACATTGTGCTGGGCATCGAGGACGGCAAGAAATACAGCCTCGCCGACGCCGAAAAAAGCGTTGTGGAGATCGCGGAGCGGTACGGGTTCCGCGTGGACCCGAAAAAGAAAGTTTACGACATGGCGGTTTCCGAAAAACAGACCGTTGAAATCCTCAAAGTGCTGTACCGCGGCGCGGACATCCTGATTCTGGATGAGCCCACCGCCGTTCTGACGCCGCAGGAAACCGAAAAACTGTTCGCCGTTTTGCGCCGCATGCGCGAGGACGGCAAATCCATCATCATCATCACGCATAAGCTCCACGAGGTTATGGCCATTTCGGATCGCGTCGCCGTGCTGCGCCGCGGCGAACACATTGCCACCGTGGAGACCGCGAAAACCACCGAATCGGAGCTGACCGAAATGATGGTGGGCAAAAAAATCAGCCTGAATATTGAAAGAGACGAGCCGAAAGGCTCTGTGGACCGGTTGGAAGTGCGCGGCGTGTGCTGCGTCAGCCCCGAGGGCATCAAACTGCTGGACGACGTTTCCTTTACCGCGCGGTCGGGCGAGATCCTCGGCATTGCGGGCATTGCGGGCAGCGGCCAGCGCGAACTGCTGGAAGCCATTGCGGGGCTGCAACCCATTGAGTGCGGGGACATCCTCTACCGCAACCCCCAAACCAAGGAAACCGAGGATCTCCGCAACAAAACCCCGCAGCAGATCCGCGACCTCGGCGTGCGGCTCTCCTTTGTTCCCGAGGACCGGCTGGGCATGGGCCTTGTCGGGAACATGGACATTATCGACAACATGATGCTCCGCAGCTACCGCCGCGGAAACTCGATGTTCCTCGACCGCAAACAGCCGAAGGACCTTGCCGAGCGCATCATCAATTCGCTCGAGGTGGTAACGCCGAACGCCGAAACGCCCGTTCGCCGTCTTTCGGGCGGCAACGTGCAAAAGGTGCTGGTGGGGCGCGAAATCGCGTCGTCGCCAACCGTGCTGATGGCGGCGTACCCCGTTCGGGGGCTTGACATCAACTCGTCCTATACCATTTATAACCTGCTCAACGAGCAGAAAAAGAACGGCGTTGCCGTGATCTTCGTGGGCGAGGATCTGGACGTTCTTCTGGAACTTTGCGACCGCATTCTGGTCATTTGCGGCGGCAAGGTTTCCGGCATTGCGGACGGCCGGACCGTTACCAAAGAGGAAGTCGGCCTGATGATGACGAAAGTGGGCGGGAATGTACCCGAACCCGCGGAAAGGGGGAATGAAACATGAGCGAAGAAAACAAGCGACAGGACGACCTGCCCGAAGAAACCGCCCCCGAAAAGAACGCGGCGCCCGAGGCCGGACGGCATGCCGAAAAGCACCACGTTCCGCTGATCCACATTGCCAAGCGGGAAACGCTGCCTTGGCAAAAGGCATGGGGAATCCGCGCGGCGGCCATCCTGCTTTCGCTGGTGTTCATGGCCGTGGTTTCCATTGTTCTGACCAAAGAAAACCCCTTCCGCCTCTACGGGTATATTTTCCAAGCGTCCTTCAAGTCGGGTTCGCGGTTCTTCCGCCTGCTGTACGAAACGGCCATTCTCCTTGCCATTGCGCTTGCGCTCCTGCCCGCGTTCCGCATGCGGTTCTGGAACATCGGTGCCGAGGGGCAGGTGCTGGCGGGCGCGTTCGCCTCGGTGCTTTGCATGCTGTTCATCGGCGATAAAATTCCGAGCTTCCTGCTCATCCTCGTAATGCTCGCGGCGGGCGTTGCGGCGGGCGCGCTCTGGGCGTTGATCCCCGCCGTGTTCAAGGCGAAATGGGGCACCAACGAAACGCTCTTTACCCTGATGATGAACTACGTGATCATCTGCATCATCGACGCGAGCATCCAAGCCCTCTTCCCCAAAGGAACGGGGACCATGGGAATTGTGAACGGCTCCAGCCACGCGGGCTGGCTCCCCAAAATCGGGAACAACTACCTGCTCTCCATCCTCATCATCGCCGTCGTCACCGCGCTGATGTACGCCTACATGCGGTACAGCAAGCACGGGTACGAAATTCAGGTGGTGGGCGAGAGCCGCAACACCGCGCGGTATATCGGCATTAACGTTGGAAAGGTGATTTTGCGCACCATGGCGCTCTCGGGCGCGATCTGCGGGCTGACCGGCTTCCTGCTGACGAGCGGCTACAACCATTCGGTTTCCACAAACACCGTCGGCGGCCGCGGGTTCACCGCCATTATGGTGTGCTGGCTCGCCAAGTTCAACCCCGTGTTCATGATTCTGACGTCGCTTTTGATCTGCTTTTTGCAACGCGGCGCGAGCGAAATTGCGAGCCGGTGCCAGATTAACGCTTCCTATGGGGACGTGCTGACGGGAATGGTGCTGTTCTTCATCATCGGCTGCGAGTTCTTCATTCAGTACGAGATCCATTTCAGAAAGAAAGAGAGGGAGACGGCGCATGATTAATCCGGTCAGTTTTATTCCCGGCGCGGTACAGCAATCCATCCCGCTCCTTTACGGATGCACAGGCGAGATCCTGACCGAAAAATCGGGGAATCTCAACATGGGTATCCCCGGCATTATGTATGTGGGCAGCATCAGCGGCGTAATCGGCGCGTATTTCTACGAGCGCGCCACCGGCGGGGCGGTAAATCCCTTCCTCGGCGTTCTCATTCCGCTGGTCTCCTCGCTGTTCGGCTCGCTTTTAATGGGACTGCTCTATTGCTTCCTGACGGTTACGCTCCGCGCCAACCAGAACGTAACCGGCCTTGCGCTCACCACCTTCGGCGTTGGGCTTGGCAACTTTTTCGGCGGGTCGCTGATCCGCCTTGCGGGCAAGGGCGGCGAAACCTTCATCAGCATTAAAGCAACCAGCAACCTGTTCAAAGCGACGCTCCCGTTCGCCCCGAAACTCGGCTGGTTCGGAACCGTCTTTCTTTCCTACGGGTTCTTGGCGTACCTCGCGGTGGCGGTTGCCATCGTTCTCTCGTTTGTCCTTCGGAAAACGCGCGTCGGTCTGCACCTGCGCGCGGTGGGCGAAAACCCCGCAACGGCGGACGCGGTGGGCATTAACGTCGGCCTGTATAAGTATGTGGCAACCTGCGTTGGCAGCATGATTGCGGGACTTGGCGGCCTCTATTACATTATGGACTATATTTCCGGTTCGTGGTCGAACGACGCGTTCGGCGACCGCGGATGGCTTGCGGTTGCCCTCGTGATCTTCGTCCTTTGGAGACCGAATATGGGCATTATCGGCGCAATTCTGTTCGGCGCGCTCTATAACCTGCCCATCTTCGTTACGGGGTTGAGCCTCGCGCAGAAAAAGATTTTCGCCGTGATCCCCTACGTGGTAACGATTCTGGTTCTGATCATCGCCAGCATCCGCAACAACCGCGAAAAACAACCGCCCGCTTCCCTCGGCCTCTCCTATTTCAGGGAAGAACGGTAAGGGACGGAAGGCCGCGAGAGGAATTTTGATCGGCGGAAGGCCGCGAGAGGGGGAGACTTTCTTGGAAGAAAGTCTCCCCCTCTCGCGCTCTCCCCTCTCAAAGAACTCGCCCGCAAAAGGGGTTTATAAGAATTTCCCACCCTCGCTTCCCCGCCGCGAAAAGCGCGCGTTGGCTTCCGCGCCCGCCACAAAAACAAACAGAACGGCAGGAACGCCCCGCGGTTGTATGGCGCTGCTCCCCAAAGAACATTACAAAGCCTTTATTATTTTTATCACCGTAGGGCGGGGGCTTGCTCCCGCCGAAAAACAAACGGGAAAAAGAAATAACAAATATGCGGATATTCACTACCGTTTATTCGCAAAAACCTTTCGCTTCCGGCGGGAGCAAGCCCCCGCCCTACTGTAATTATCATATATCCAATCATGTATATCCACGGGTTATTTCCGGCGGGAAGTTGCTTGAAGCCTTCCCCTTGGGGGAAGGTGGCCGCGGAGCGGCCGGATGAGGCCTCTGCATGTCCACTTCTTTCGCCTCGCCCACGGGGAGAGGTGGATTGGAGCGAAGCGACAAGACGGAGAGGGTGATATAGCAGAAACATTTAACAGCCCTCTCTGTCACGCTAACGCGTGCCAGCTCCCCCCAAGGGGGAGCCTTGAAGTTACAAACTGTTAAAAGTCTTCATGTCAACTACTTTCGCCTTGCCCGCCGCGGCGTTAAACCGTCAGCGAATCGAGCCGCCAGCCGTCGCTTTCGCGGACAAGGCGCACGCGCTCGGAGAGGACGGTTGCGGGGTCGGAAGCGTACCACGCGTTCATGGTGACATAAACGGCGTTCGCCGTGGACGGCGGGGTGATCTTCATGGTGTCGTAATCGAAAATTTTCATACCGTGTGTTAAATAATTGCGGTGCGAAACCGATTGGTAGAAATAGTCGCCGTCCTCGACGTAAAGCGGATCGGACGCGATCACCGACGACCCGATGCCGGAGACGGCATAGCCCGTGAACGCGTTGACATAGAGGTTGGACTCGAGCAGATCCGCGCTGTAAACGCGCTCGGCGGCGGCGCGGACGGCTTGAATGGAGCCGAATTTCGCGTGGGCGACGTCCACAATGTCGTAGGTGTTGGCGGTGGACGGCGCGTAGTAGGCATAGAGGTCGGCATATTCTTCGGCGGTGCGATCGAGAACGGGCAGACCCGCGCCGAAAAAGACCTCGTTGATTTCATACGAAGCTTCCACCAGCGCGATCACGTCGGCGCGGATGTCCCCGACGCGCGGCGCGCGCCCGCACCCCGCAAGCGCGCCCGCCGCGCACAAGCACAGGCAAATTGCCAACGATAAACAAAAAATTTTATTCATGCGGTTTTCCTCTATAAAATTCTGCTGTTAATATGCCCGCCTTCTCGGCAGCAATTCTTCCGGCGTTGTTCCAAGTTGTTTCAAAATGTCTGCGCACACCCCGTCAAAATTTTTTCTTATTTCGGCATTTTGGTAGCGCAGAACGTGCAAATTCAACTGTCGCAAAGACCAATCGCGTTGTGAATCTCGTTCCATGTTTTCAGGCTCGGAATGTTGACTGCCGTCGATTTCAATCACCGTTCGTTTTTCCGCAATATAGAAATCCACAATGTAATCTCCGATTGTTTTTTGCCGATTGACCGAGTACGGCAAAAATTTCAAGAAATCATACCAAAGATGTCGTTCTTCTTCCGTCATTTCTCGCCGTAACTTTTGCGCATTCCTTTTTAATTTGCGATTATACCGATACAACATGGTTTTTCACCATAGCTCTCTTTAATTTCTTTTTTTCTGCCCCCGCTATCTTCCTGTTGGAACTTTGAACCAACCCCCTGCGGGGAATGGTGTCAAAGTCGCAAGCGACTTATGGATGAAGAAAATAAGTTTAATAAGTAAAAGTGGCTATTGATAAGTAAAAAAGCATTTTTTTGAAAACGTCTCGTTTTCGCTCTCTTCCCATGATCCGCGAACGTCGTGAGCCTTCCCCAGCGGGGAAGGTGCCGAGCGGCGCGAGGCGGATGAGGAGAGCAAGTTTTAACAGATAAAAGTTATGGTGTGTAAATCAGAAAGTAACAATAACGGATAAATAGCAGAAATAAGGGAAGAAAAACAGAATGTTTCTCTCCTCATCCGTCACCTGCGGTGACACCTTCCCCGCTGGGGAAGGCTCAAAGTAACTGCCGATAGATGGCGGGACATGGGAAGAGAAGCGGAATATTTTTCTCCGCATCCATAAGTCGCTCGCGTCTTTGACACCATTCCCCGCAGGGGGTTGGCTCAAAGTTACAACCAATAGATGGCAGGTATGGGGAAAGAAAAGCAAGAACAAGTGCGTCCCGCCATTTCTGCCGGAAGTTTTTAGCCTTCCCCCACTGTGGGGGAAGGCTAATTTCACAAAGAGAGATTTCGCTCCGATTATTCGTTCTCGGGAACAGGTTTCTCCTGCTCGTCGCCTTTTGCGGGTTCGGGTTCCGCTCCGGCGGCCGATTCCGCAACGACCGTTTCGGTCGGTTCGGTCTCCGGTTCGGCCGTTTCAGCCGCTCCGGCTTCCGCGTCGGGTTCCGCTTCGGGTTCCGCATGCGGCGTGGTGGTAAAGTTCACCAGCGTTTGCTCGTCGCCGAGGCGCATCACAATAACGCCGCCCGCCGACCGCGACCGCGTGGGAATGCCCGCCACGGGCGTGCGGATGATGGTTCCGCCGTCGGTAATCAGCATCAGGTCAAGGCTGTCGTCAACGGCGGCAATGCCGGTCAGCCTGCCGCTCTTTTCGGTAATGTTGTAGCACTTAATGCCCATGCCGCCGCGGTGCGCCATCAGGCGGAAATCGTCGAACGGGCTGCGTTTGCCGAAGCCCTTTTCGGTTACGCAGAGCAGTTCCTTGCCCGCTTCCACCAGCGAAACGCCAACCACTTCGTCGTCGCCGCGGAGTTTTATGCCGCGCACGCCGCGCGCCGCGCGCCCCATGGCGCGCACATTCTGCTCCGCAAAGCGGACGGCAATGCCGTTCCGCGTTGCAAGCATCAGCTCGCGGTTGCCGTCGGTGCGGGTCACAAACAGCAGCTCGTCGCCCTCGTCGAGGTTAATGGCGATCTTTCCGCCCTTGCGCTGATACTCAAAATCGGAAAGCAAGGTCTTTTTGATTACGCCGCGGCGCGTGACCATGGTCAGGTATTCGTGGTCGGTAAATTCATCCACGCTGACGCACGCGGTAATCTTTTCTTCCGGCGCGAGTTCGAGGATGTTGACCAGATTCTGCCCTTTGGCGGTGCGCCCCGCTTCGGGGATCATATATGCCTTGCGCATTTGCACCTTGCCCGTGTTGGTGAACATCAACAGGTAGGAATGGCTCCCGAGCGCGATCACCTGCTCGATGAAGTCCTCTTCCTTGGTGGACATTCCGATAATGCCCTTGCCGCCGCGGTTCTGCGCGGTGTAGGTGTCCGCCGGCTGCCGCTTGATGTAGCCCGCGTGCGTGAGCGTGATCACGCAATTGTGCCGCTCGATCAGGTCCTCGAGGATGATCTCCTGCTCGGCCTGCTCGATGTCGGTGCGGCGCGCGTCGGCGTACTTGTTCCGAATCTCGGTCATCTCGTCCTTGATAATCTGCCGGATCTTGCCCTCGTCCGCGAGGATGCCTTCCAGCTCGGCAACCAACGCTTCCAGCCGCGCCAGTTCTTCCTCAATCTTCTCGCGCTCCATGCCGGTCAGTCGGCCGAGCGTCATTTCCACAATGGCCTGTGCCTGTGCGTCCGAAAGCCCGTACCGCTCTATGAGCGCGAGCTTGGCGTCGGGAATGGACTTGGACTTTTTGAGTAGTTCCACGATCTCGTCAATGTTGTCGAGCGCGATCTTATAGCCCTCGAAAATGTGCGCCCGCGCGCGCGCCTTGTCAAGGTCGAACTGCGTTCTGCGCGTAATCACGCTTTCCTGATGGCGGATGTAGTGGTCGAGGATCTGCGGGAGCGTCAGGATCTTCGGCTCGTTGTTGACAAGCGCGAGCATATTGACGGCGAACGTTGCTTGCAACTGCGTGAATTTATACAGCTGATTAAGGATGATCTGCGGGTTTGCGTCTCTCCGGTATTCCACCACGATCCGCATGCCGTCGCGCCCCGATTCGTCGCGCAATTCGGTAATGCCGTCGATCTTCTTCTCCTTGACGCAAGTCGCGATGGATTCGCACAGCAAGCTCTTATTCACGCCGTAAGGGATCTCGGTGAACACGATGCGGCGGTGTTCTTCCTCGATATGCGACCGCGACCGCACCATAATATGTCCCTTGCCCGTGGTGTACGCCTGCTTGATGCCGTTGACGCCGTAAATGATGGCGCGCGTTGGGAAATCGGGACCCTTGATGTATTCCATCAGCTCGTCCACGGTGGATTCCGGATGCTCCATGCGGTAAATGGTTGCGTCCACGACCTCTCCGAGGTTATGCGGCGGAATGTTTGTCGCCATACCAACGGCAATGCCCATGGACCCGTTGACCAGCAGGTTCGGGAACCGGCTCGGCAGCACCGACGGCTCCTGCAGCCGGTTATCGAAGTTGGGGACCATGGGAACCACGTTCTTCTCGATGTCCCGCATCATCTCGTCCGCAATGCGGTCGAGCCGCGCCTCGGTATACCGGTACGCGGCCGCGCCGTCGCCGTCCACCGAGCCGAAGTTTCCGTGGCCTTCCACCAGCACATACCGCATGTTGAAATCCTGCGCCATATGCACCATGGTTCCGTAAACCGAGCTGTCGCCGTGCGGATGGTACCGGCCCAGCACGTTACCAACCGTGGTTGCCGACTTTCGGAACGGCTTGGAATGCACCAGCCCGTCTTCCCACATGGCGTAAAGAATCCGCCTCTGCCCGGGCTTCATGCCGTCGCGCACGTCGGGCAACGCCCTTGCCATGATGACCGACATGGAATACTCGATGAAAGATTTCTTCACCTCTTTCTCCATGCCAACGTCCACGACTTTCTGATTCTCGAACAGCGCCAATTCCTGTTCTCTCGTCAATTCTGTTTCGTTTTTCTTCTTCTCCACGTTTTTTCTCCTTTCAAGGTCAAGGGCGTGTTAATTAAGGTCAAGAGATTGTTAAGGTCGTCTTGAAGGTCAAGAGACTGTTTTGAAGGTCAAGAGACCGTTAAGGTCGTCCTTTTCTTGAAAGAAAAGGACCAAAAGAACTTTCGCGCAATTGCCGCGAAGCGGCAAGACGGATGAGGCTTTCCGATAATAGGCAATAAAGGCCTCATCCGCCTCGCAAGCTCGGCACCTTCCCCCAAGGGGAAGGCTCAAAGTAACTGCCCATTGGAAAAATAAATCGTTTCCGCTTTCTTCCCACCGTCCGCAAACACCCTTTTATTCCCCTGCGTTTGCTTTTCGGGGGGTGAGGGAGAGCTTGAGAGGGGGCGGGACCCATTTTCCCATGAAAAGGGGTCCCGCCCCCTCTCAAGGTCTTTTTTCACATTTTCAGCCAGCGGCAAAGTTGTTTCAGCGGGAAATAGAGCAAAATCATTGCGGCGGCGAGCGCGGCGGCTTCGGGCAGCAGCAATCGCGTAAACAAACCTTCCACGCGGACGTTCCCATAGCGCAGGGCAAGTTGAAGCACGGTCACGCCCGCATGCACGGGCATGGACGCCGCAACCACCAGCAGGTAGTTAACAAAGCTCCGTTCGGTAAACCGTCCTCGCGCCGCCTGCCCGCAAAGGAACCCGCAAAACAGGTAGACCGTTGGCAGAATATGCACGCCGTCCGCCCTCGTCAACGCTTCCATCAGGACGCCCAGACCAATGCCCAACGCCGCTCCGGTTTCCCGCCCGAGGTAAAACGAAACGCACATCAGTGTTGCGAACGCAAGGTCGGGGACAAACCCCCACCCGAACCGGCCGAAAAACTCTACCTGTACCACGCCGACGACCGCCGACACGACCGCGAGCGCGATGATATTCTTCCATAAACGCACGCGTTCCTGCTTCATGTCGGTTGTTCCCGTCTTTCCGAAAATTTGCACACCGTGTGTGCGTTTTTGAAGGTCGTCCTTTTCTCGTGAGTAAAACAGCATTTTCTGCGGAAATGCCCAAAAGAGCTTTCGCGCATAATAGCGCATAGAGGGTGTTTGCAATATTTTGAGCCTTCCCCTTGGGGGAAGGGGGACCGCGTAGCGGTGGATGAGGCCTTTATTGCCTATTATCAGAAAGCCTCATCCGCCTCGCAAGCTTGGCACCTTCCCCCAAGGGGAAGGCGCAAAGTTACAATGCCGCAGGGCGGGCGGCCAAAGGCCGCGTTGGCTTCCGCTCCCGCCACGCACAAATTATAAATTGCAAATTATAAAAATATAAAAAACAGTATCGTTGTTTCCGTAGGGAACAACCTGCGGTTGTATGGGGCTTGCTCCCGCCGTAAACAAACGAAAAAGGATAATAACAAATATGCGAATATTCACTACCGTTTATTTGCAAAAATCTTTCGCTTCCGGCGGGAGCGGAAGCCAACGCGGCCTTTGGCCGCCCGCCCTACGGGAATGGTTTTTTCTTTTTCTATGTGCTATTTACAGTGGGAGCAAGCACCACAAACCTCTGGTTATTCTTTGCAGAATACAGGTTTTCTTGATCATCTTCCCGCCGTCCGAAAACACCCTTTTTCCCGCGTTTGCTTTTCGGGGAGAGGGAGAGGTTCGGAGAGGGGGAACCCCCTTTTCGCGAAAAGGGGGTTCCCCCTCTCCGAGGTCTTTTTTCGTTAAATATCCAGATTCTCGGCGAATTTCGCGTTTTGCTCGATAAACTCGCGGCGCGGCTCGACCTTATCGCCCATCAAAAGCGAGAACATTTCGTCGCAGGCGATGGCGTCCTCGACGGTGACGCGCAGGATGGTGCGGTGGGCGGGGTCCATGGTGGTTTCCCAGAGCTGTTCGGGGTCCATTTCGCCAAGACCTTTATAGCGGTCGGCTTCAATGTTTTTGCCGCCCATTTCGGCGATGATGGCGTCACGCTCCTCGTCCGAGAACGCGTAACGCTCGGTGGCGGCCGCGTTTGCGCCTTTGCGGTAGACTTTATAAAGCGGCGGCTGGGCGAAATAAATATGCCCGTCCTCGATCAATTGTTTCATATGGCGGAAGAAGAAAGTCAAAAGCAGGATGCGGATGTGCGAGCCGTCCACGTCCGCGTCGGCCATGATGATGATTTTACCGTAGCGGAGCTTGGCAACGTCAAACTCTTCCCCGATGCCGCATCCGAGCGCTTGGATGATGGGGATCAGACTTTGGTTGGAATACACTTTGTCGAGGCGCGTTTTTTCCACGTTCAGCACCTTGCCGCGCAGGGGCAGAATGGCCTGATAGCGCGAGTTGCGGCCTTGCGTGGCCGAGCCGCCTGCGGAGTCGCCTTCCACCAGATAAAGCTCGGTAAACTCCGCGCTCTTTTCCTGACAATCGCGGAGCTTCCCGGGGAGCGACGACCCTTCGAGCAGGCCTTTGCGGCGGGTGGCTTCGCGCGCTTTGCGGGCCGCTTCGCGGGCGCGGTAGGCCGCGAGCGACTTTTCCAGCACCGCTTTGCCGACGGCGGGATTTTCTTCCAGATATTCGGCGAGCTTTGTTGCAACCAGATTGTAAACATGCGTGCGCATTTCGCTGTTGCCGAGCTTGCCTTTGGTTTGCCCCTCGAACTGCGCGTCGGTCAGCTTGACCGACACCACCGCGGAAAGGCCTTCGCGAACGTCCTCGCCGGAAAGGTTCTTGTCGCTGTCTTTGAGGATGCCGTATTTGCGGCCGTAATCGTTGAACACCTTGGTCAGCGCGGTTTTGAAGCCGACCTCGTGCGTGCCGCCTTCCACGGTGTTAATGTTGTTGGCAAAGGTCAGCACCGCTTCGTTGTAGCTGTCGTTATACTGCATGGCCACCTCGGCCACCCAGTTTTCGCTCGACGCGCGCATGTAGATTACGTCGGGGTGGATCAGCTCGCAGGCTTTCTGCTGGTTGATGTACTCCACGAACGATTTGATGCCGCCCGCGTACATCAGGTCGTCCTCGCGGTAGGAGCCGTCCTCTTGCGGGGCGCGCTCGTCGCGCAGGGAGATGTTGACGCCGCCGTTCAGAAACGCCTGTTCGCGCAGCCGTTTGAGCAGGGTTTCGTAATCGAACACGGTCTCCTCGAACATTTCGGGATCGGGCTTGAAGCGGACGTACAACCCGTGTCCCTCGGTCTCGCCCTCGTCGCGGAACGGGCGGGCGACCAAACCGCGCTCGAACCGCTCGGTATAGCGGCGACCCTCGTGGCGGTTGTCGATCTCGACCCATTCGGAAAGCGCGTTGACCACCGACGCGCCCACGCCATGCAGACCGCCGGAATATTTATACCCCTCGCCGCCGAATTTTCCGCCCGCGTGGAGAACGGTGTAAACGACTTCGAGCGTGGGGATGCCCATTTTTGGATGAATGCCGCTGGGAATGCCGCGGCCGTCGTCGCGCACGGAAACGCTGTTGTCGGGATGAAGCGTGACCTCGATGCGGTCGCACCGGCCCGCGAGCGCTTCGTCGATGGAGTTATCGACAATTTCATACACCAGATGGTGCAATCCGCGCGCGGACGTGGACCCGATGTACATGCCCGGGCGTTTGCGAACGGCTTCCAGTCCTTCCAGCACTTGGATCTGATTTTCGTCGTAGACATGTTCCTCGGCGGCGCGGTCGGCAACGGTGTCCTCGGCGGGCGCGTCGGTCATGATGGACGCGTCGTCGGTGATGGGTTCATCCACGATCTCCTCTTCGGTTTCAAGGGCTTCTTCGCGCGTCTCCCCGTTCAGATTCCATTGGTTCTTTTCCTGTTGTTCCATTCCTGTCTCCTTCTCCGGTGATCTTCGTTTCTCTTTTCGCGTTTGCGGGCTCGTTCGGGTTTGCGGGCGCAAAATCCGCGCTGCGCGGTCTCCCGTTTTGTTCCCAAAATTCTAAATGTCAGGATTTGGTCACTTTTGACCAGTTTTTAATTGTTATTCTTTTATTTTCTGTCTTTTTTCGGTGATTTTGCGTGCTTTTTGCTTTGCCCTGCTTGGAAAGGCTGCTATTCTCTTTCCTTGGACGGACAACCGATTTCCCGCTGTCTGTAAACAACGGTTGTTTTACTCCTTCCACCGTTCGCTCAAAGAACACTATATAGCCTTTGTTTCCGTAGGGCGAGCGGCCAAAGGCCGCGTTGGCTTTCGCTCCCGCCGCAATTGACCCATAAAAATCATTATTTTCCGTAGGGAACACCCTGCGGTTGTATGGGGCTTGCTCCCGCCGTAAAAACAAACGGAAAAACGAAACAACAACTATGCGGATATTCACTACCGTTTATTTGCAAAGGTCTTTCGCTTCCGGCGGGAGCAAGCCCCCGCCCTACGGGAATAAGGATAATAAAAGCAATGTAATATTCTTTGGGGAGCAAGCACCATACAACCGCAGGTTGTTCCCTACGGAAACAAACAAAAGGCCATGTACGTTTTTTGGGCAAGCTCGCCCTGCCTACCCGAAAATCCGCCCGCCGAGCCACAACAGCCCGTCCGCCGCGCGATGGCAGGCGTACCGCAGCGGCGCGGTCAGAAACGCGACCGTTTCGGTGATCGGCCGCACCCAGCCTTTTACGGCAAACAGCGTTCCGAACGCGCAAAACACCAGCGCAACGCTCAAACAAACGGGAAAAAACCGGTTTTTCTTCATGCGCCTCTCCTTTGTTCCTTTGCTTGTTCACTCGTGCGCCTGACGGAAAGGGTTTTGCGATAACCGCAATTTTTCCCCTCTCACTCGCTTCGCGAGAGCTTCCCCTTTGGGGGAGCTTTGTCAAAAGCCTCATCCATAAGTCGCTTGCGACTTTGACACCATTCCCAAAAAGGGAAGGCTTCAAGGCCTCATCCGGCCGCTTCGCGGCCACCTTCCCCCAAGGGGAAGGCTTATGATGTTTGCGGACAGTGGGAAATCAGCGAAATGCATTTTTTCCAATGTGTTGTAACTTGAAGCCTTCCCCTTGGGGGAAGGTGGCAGACAGAGAGGCGGTCAAGCCTCGATTGTCTGACGGATGAGGCTTTCCAATGGGCAGTTACTTCAAGCCTCTCCCAGAGGGCGAGGCGAAGTAACAGGCAAGCGGAAGCCTCATCCGTCACCTACGGTGACACCTTCCCCCAAGGAGAAGGCTCAAAGGCCTCATCCACAAGGCCTTGGTCGGTTCCCCCCATTTCCAAAGGGGAAGGCTACCTTTCATTCCGCCCGCGTTTTCAGCCGCTGATCCCGTTTTCCACGCGACCCGCGAGCGACGCGGACGACAACTGCGAAAAGCAAACGCGATAGCCGCCCGCCGCTCCGCTTCGTTTTACTCTGGTTTTCCGGCCGCGCGCCGCGCTCCGGTTTTTGCGTTCGTCGCGGTAAAGGACAAACGACTTCGGCAGCTCCACCGACGCAAATTCGACCGTTTTGGCCGCCTGCTGCGCCGAAAGATACTTTTTTGTGACCGCCGAAACCGTTGCAGTATCGGCGTCGAAAATGCCAACGATGTCCCGCACGCGAATGTTCCGGTTGTTTCCTACGTGTAAATACATTTCCAAAAACTTTATTGCCCCTTGTAAAAGCGGGTTTTCAAGCCTTTCAAAAATTTTGACTGCCTTTTTCTCCGCGTTCGCTTTTCGGGGAAGAGGGGATGGGTTTGGGAAGGGGGGAGACCCTCTTTTGCGGCGTTTCCGCAGAAAATGGTCTTTTTGCAAAGTCCCCATACCCGCAAAATTTCTTATGCGTGAAAGTTCTTTTTGCCTACTTTTTCTTTCAAGAAAAAGTATGGCCCCTTCCCAAGGTCCTACTTACTCTTCCGTGTACGTTCCGTTCTCCACGCGGATGTGCTTTCCCGCCGCGAGCGACGGTTCGCACGACGTGATAATAACCTGCTTCCCTCGGATCTTCTCCGACAGATACGCGCGCCGCGCCGCGTCCAGCTCGGAAAACACGTCGTCAAACAGGAACGCGGGGACCTCTCCGCAAATCTCTTGGCAAATCGCGCCCTCGGCCAGCTTCATGGCGAGCGCGAGCGACCTCTGCTGCCCCTGCGACGCGAACAGCCGCGCGGGCTTTCCGTTCAGGTCGATTCGGATGTCGTCTTTGTGCGTCCCCCAAAGCGTGCTGCCCGCGGCGATCTCGCGCTCGTGGTTAGACATCAACTTTTCAAAATACAGCTTTTCGGTGGCCGCCGCGTCCTCGCACGCCGCCGCCTCGATATGGATGGACGGTTCATAAACCGTGTTTGGGACCTCTTTCCCGTCGGTCATCTCTTCAAAGCACGCCCGCACCGCGGCTTGCAGCTTTTCCACATACCGCCACCGATACTGCGCGATGATCGCCGCCTCGTGCGCCAACTGCGCCGACCACATTTCCGCGGTCTCGTCGAACGTCCGCCGGTCGCTTTCCGCGTCCCTTATCAGTCGGTTTCTCTGTTTGAGCGCTTGATTGTAATTTTGCAAACTGCGCAAATAGTTGGGGTAAATCTGCGAAATGGCCACGTCGAGGAACCCCCGCCGCTCGGCCGGCCCGTCCTTGACCAGCGACAAATGCTCCGGACAGAACAGCACCGTTCGGAACAGACCCACCACCTCGGAAACCTTCGCCAGCCGCACGCGGTTATGCTCGATCCGCCGCCGTTTTCCCGCCATAAGCCGAACCGTAATGTTCTGTTCCCTTTGGCTGTCGGCGTAGTCCATCGAAATTTTGCAAAGCTCGGCTCCAAACCGGATCAGATCCTCGTCGTGCGACGTTCGGAAACTCTTTCCAAGCGCAACATAAAAAACGGCTTCCAGCAGGTTGGTTTTTCCCTGCGCGTTCGCGCCCGCAAGGATGTTTACCCCATCCGCAAACCGGACGTCCGCCGTTTCTATGTTCCGAAAATTCGAAATTTGGATCCGTTTGCAAATCATCTGTCTTTTCCTTTTTGAAGGTCAGGTTAAAGTCAAGAGACTGTTTTGAAGGTCGTCCTTTTCTTGAAAGAAAAGGACCAAAAGAACTTTCGCGCAGTTATGGTTTTGCGCATAGGGGCTGTTTGCGGAAAGTTTTTTCGCAAAAACCTTCTCTACGAAAATTTCCAAAAGAACCTTTGCGCAGATGTGGTCTTATCCACAGTGGTTGCTTGCTATATTTGAGCCTTCCCCTTTGGGGAAGGGGGACCGCGTAGCGGTGGATGAGGCTTCCGATTGCTTGTTACCTCGCCTCGCCCTCTGGGAGAGGTGGCAGGCGACAAGGGAGCCTGACGGAGAGGGTAAAACAGCAGTTGTCGCAACCGTCCTCTCCTGCTGCTTGCAGCATAAGCTCTTCCCCGAGGGGGAGCCTTTTAAGTTACAATTCGTTAAAAGGCCTCATCCGTAAGTCGCTTGCGACTTTGGCACCATTCCCCCATAGGAAAGCTTTTGCGTTGCAAAATCAC
>CADBKZ010000016.1 GCA_902795355.1 uncultured Ruminococcus sp. | reverse complement strand
TTCAACGGATCGCACCCGTGGGAAATCATTCCGTCTTTCAGCATTTCTTGCAGTATGCACCTGTATCCGGTTAAAACGGACAAAGGGTATTATTTTGATGTTTCCGGGGATTCTGCGGGAAGGGCGCCGGAAACGATTATCGCCGCGAATGCATTGGTTCGTGCCGGATTACCGGTTGTTGTTTCGAATTATCAGGAAATCATAAGCAGAATTGATGGCGAGGATGATTTGAAAGTGTAACGCGGCCGTTCTCGATTGCATTGCCCGCATGGAGCGCGGAGAATTGGGCGATATTTATCAGGTCTCCGCCATTATGAACACCCGCCATGATCCCGAAAAGCGCAAATGGCTGAAAAAGTTTCAGGGCGGCACCCAATTCTACCTCGGCTGCCATATGATCGACCTGATTTACCGCTTGCAGGGGCTTCCCGAAAAGATCCACCCGTTCCTTAAATCCACGGGGACGGACGGCGTGGACGCCACCGATTTCGGCTTGGCGTTGTTCGAATACCCGAACGGCATTTCCACGGCCGAGGCCACTTCCGCCGAGGTCAACGGCTACGGTCGGCGGCAACTGATTGTTTGCGGGACCAAGGGGACCTACGAAATCGAGCCGCTGGAAAGCCCCACCCGCGCGTACTTCATCCCGTTGGAAAACGCCGCAACCTATGGGGACCGCCGCGGCAAGGCGTTGGAGCTTCCGGCGTATGATCCCCTCTGCCGCTACGACGAAATGATGTCCGACTTTGCGCGGTTTGTCCGCGGCGAGGCGCAAAACCCCTACTCCTATTCCTATGAACTGACCCTGCAAAAGCTGTTGATGTACTGCTGCGGCCACACCGACGTGGATTGGAAAACCGCAACCGAAATATAGCGCAAGGAGAAAAGATGATGATGAAAAGGACTCTGACCGTTCGCGCCGCTCTGCGTGCTTTGGCCGTTTTGCTTTTGGTTTGCCTTCTTGCTCCGCAATTTGCGGCCTGCAAACCAAGCCGCGGCGATCCGGCGGGAACGGAAACCGCAACGCAAACCGACGGGCAAACCGCCAACCAAGAGGAGGTAACACAACCCATGAACGAAATTCCGGAAAAACTCGCGCTCACCAGCGCGGCAGGGTTCGCGGCCAGCGGAAACACCCTGCGCATGAACCTCGTGGGCGAGAATCCCACGCTCGACCTTTCCAACCGGTTCGGCGTGGTATTCGGCGCCAAATGGTGCCTGACAAGCGATGAAGCGGGAGAAACCGAACTGACCGAAAAAGTCGTTTCCCTTTCTGAGGGCGAAAACGTTTTCTATGTAAAGGTCAGCTTCCGCGGGGATAACTTCGTCTATAAAGCAATCGTAAACTATCATTTTGCCTACACCGTCGAGTTCTATTCCAACAGCAGCAGCGGCATTGCGGCGCAGGAAATCGACAAGGGCGGAAAAGTCGTTCCCCCCGTCAATCCCACCCGCGAGGGATACGCGTTTTCGGGCTGGTATCTGAACGGGGAACGGTTTGATTTCTCCGCTCCCGTTTCCGGAAGCTGCACGCTGATCGCGCATTGGGAAAAGACCGACAATCATTTTTATTCCAGCGATACCCTCGGAACGGGCGCGGTCGTTTTCAGCGGCGTGAACGCGGGACTTCACGTGGTGTGGAAGGATTACGCCGACGCGGCCGCCCAACGCCCCGAGGAAGTTACCTGCGTTCTGACGCAAACCTACGGCTCCACCCAAAACACCTATGAAATTCTGTTAAGAGAAGATTCGGTTATGTGGAAGGACTCCGACCATGCCCCGAGCAGCTACCAGCTGACGCAGGGCGCGGGCGGCGATTGGACCATGTCGCTGAAATCGCTTCCCGAAAAGGTGGATTCCCAGCCCTGCTCCTATACGCTGGCGCAAAAGCCGCTGGAAAACGGCTATACCACCATTCAGAGCGGAACCGCCGCCATTAACACCCTGCGCGGCTATGTTCCCAGCGTGGATACCACCGCCAAGCTGACCACCCGAAGCAGCCGCCTTTACGACGCCGCGGGCAACATGATTGTGTTTCAGGGCGTTGTTACCTACAATATCGGCCACGCGAACCTCGATAAGAACACCACCCCCGCCGCCCTGCAAAAGCTCGTTGCCATCGGCTGCAACGCCATTCGCGTTTCGGCGCAGCTGATCGGAAACGAGGGCAAGGGGAACGGCTATGTCTGGTACACCAACGGTTCCGCGCGCACCTATGCGTACAGCGACGCGAACGGCGATAGACGCGCTTCCCAAGCCGACAAGCAAAAGATGCTGAAACAGATCGACGAGGTGATCGCAAGAGCGACCGACGCGGGGCTTTACATTGTGATCGACTGGGCGATCCTGACTTCCAACCCCTATCAATACGTCAACGAAGCCTGCGAGTTCTTCGGAATCCTCGCGGAGAAACACGCCGATAACCCATACGTTCTCTTTGAGATCTGCAACGAACCCGGGAACGCGAAATGGTCGGGCGAGGGCGGCATTAAGGCGTATACCGAAAAGGTGATTGACACCGTTCGCCAAAAGGGTTCGGACGCCGTGATCATCGCCGCGCCCAGAGGCAGCGCCTACTATATTTCGTTGGGCTCCGCCGGCGCAAACGCGGGAGACGACCCCATCCGCGACCCGCTTGACGACGACAGACGCTACAACGTGGCCTACACGTTCCACAACTATGCCTACGAAAACGCTTACGCAAGTTTCAGTTGGAGACTGCGCGACGCATACGACGCCGGCCTCGCCGTTGTTACCACCGAGATGAGCCCCATGGACCCCACGTTCGACCACCGCGATACCCTCGGCTACGATATGCAGCAAATGGCCCTTTATGTGCGCCTGTATCAGGAATGGGACGTCAGCTACTTCTATTTCCGCTACGGCTCCATTGCCACCGCGTATAACGAATGGTTCATGTTCCGGCCGAACGTGGATCCCAACGTCCGCAATTGGGGCAGAGACGACCTTTCCGAATGCGGAAAGTGGTATTACGACCTTGTAACCGGCAACGGCGTGTTTATTACGGGCTTGGATTACAGCGCCAAGCAGATCAAAACCGTTCGCGATACCTTCAAAACCACCCATTCCGCATACGGCCTCGCGAGCAATTCCGATTTCAGCGTTTTCCCCACCTTCGCCGTAAGCGGCGTCAAGCAGGGCAACGCGTATTTCTTCAAGATCAACAGCTACGATTCCCTCACCGATCTCCAATACGCGGGCTATTGCAACCTGATATGGAAACGGATCAGCGAGGTTTGCACGGCCGGTTCCGCCAAAACGCCGAGCGGAGCGACGTTTATCGCCGCGTATGTTCCCGAGGAGAAAACCGCCCCCATGGAACTCTCCTACCAATATAACGGAACCACCTGTTCCCTGCGCATTTCCTACGGGCAAAGCGCGTCCGACCAAAGCTGGGGCATCCTGCTCAACATCCAATAAAAACAAAAAAGGATCACAACGCCATGAAAGCAACTTTAGTTACAAAAGACAACCACTTGATCTGGGCGGACGTTCCCGACCCCGTGATCAAAGACGACGAGGTATTGGTCAAAATTTCCGCGGCCGCGCTCAACCGCGCGGACCTGATGCAAAGAGAGGGCGACTATCCCCCGCCCCCCGGATGCCCCGAATGGATGGGGCTTGAAATTGCCGGAACCATTACCGAAATCGGGCCGATTGCCGCAAAGGAATCCCAATGGAAAATCGGGGATTCGGTTTGCGCCCTCTTGGGCGGCGGCTACGCGCAGTATGTTTCCGTGCGCTACGATATGCTGATGCCCGTTCCCAAGAACTGCACCATGATCGAAGCCGCGGCAATGCCCGAAGCGTTTGCAACCTCGTATCTCAACCTTTTCATCGAGGGCAGGATTCAATCCGGCGACACCCTTTTGATGAACGCGGGAGCCAGCGGGCTCGCGAGCGTGGTTATCCCCATGGCAAAGGCGTTCGGCGTGCGCGTAATCACCACGGTTCTGACCGCCGAAATTGCCAAGAAGATCGCCCACCTCGGCGCGGATGTGGTGGTTGACACCTCTTCGCAGAACATTGCGGACGTGCTGAAAGCCGAGCTGGAGGCGGGACGCCCCGTTGACGTTGCCATCGATTGCCTCGGCGGCGAGATTATGGGCAAATGCCTGCATTATCTCAAACACGGCGCGCGCTGGATTATGATTGCGGCGTTGGCGGGCGTGAAAACCGAGATCGACCTGAAAAACATCTATGTCCGCAACGTCCGCATCGTGGGCAGCACGCTCCGTTCCAGAACCCCCGCCGTTAAGGCGCAGATTCTGGCCGGACTCGTTCGCGACGTGTGGCCCAAGGTGGAAGAGGGAAAGGTCAAGCCCACCATCTATAAGGTGTTTCCCATTCAGGAAGCGGAAGCGGCGCACGACGTTCTTTACAGAGGAGAAAACGTTGGCAAGGTCGTATTGACCGTCCACTAACGCTTCGGGCGTTCGCCCTGCCCCGCAAACAAACAAGGAGCGGTTTTCCGAAAACCGCTCCTTGTTTATGTTTATGTATGTTTATGATCTCCCGCGCGGGACGGCGACCGTTGCAAAAAGCCCGCGCCTATCGGGGGCGGAACAGATCAGAACCCGAGAAAATCGTTGACGAGGATTACGTGGATCCGCCCCGCGTGGCGCGAATAGCGCGTAATCAGGAATTGGCAGCAAATGGTGTCCGGCGACTTGCAGTTCATGCACGCTCCCGTTCTGGCGCAGGGCGTGGAAAGCCCGAACCGCTGGGCGTTGGTTGGCGCCGCCACGTTCCGCGCGCGCTTCATGGCGCCGTCCACATCGTTGCAGACCTTGTTCATGCCCACAATCAGAATCACCTTTTTCGGCCCCTGCGCAATCGCGGAAACGCGGTTGGCGTTGCCGTCAATGTTCACGAGAACGCCGTCCTCGGTCATCGCGTTCGCGCTTGCAAGAAACACGTCCGCGTCGTATGCCGCGAGCATGGCCGCGCGTTTGTCGGCATAGGCGTCGCGGTCGATCAGGCGATAATCGCCGTTTTTCAGCGCGTCCACCAATCCGATCTCCCGCGCGCTCATGCAGCCGCCCATGGTAACGCTCTCCCCCTTGCGGATCAGCGAGAGCGCGGTTTTCAGCGCGTCCTCGCACGAGGCGGCGTAATACCCCGACATATTGCGCGAGGCAAGCCCCTTGATTACCTTTTCCGCCAGCAGTTCGTTTCTTTTGAAAATGTTTTCGTTCATGATCAATGCTCCTTTTCTGATTTATCAGCCCGCAAACGGCCTTCCAAGCGTTGTTTCCGGAAAACGCGAGGCAACCATGCCCTCGCACGCGTCCCAAAGCGTTTTCGCGGCGGTTCCGTCGGGGTCGGCGAATTTCAGCTTCATCGGTTTTTTCCCGCTGTAAACCGCTCCGCAGGCAAAATCCCGCTCGGGTTCGGCGGTTGCCAGCCAAACCAGCCGCTTTGCGCTGCGCTTCGGCGAAATGGTGAACAGATATTTCAGCGGCGAATGGTAGCAGAAGCGGACCAGCCGCGTGGATTCGGACGCGAAATTCGTCCGCACCACCCCCGGCTCAAACGCCACGGCGCGAACGCCCCGTTCCCCGTAACGCCGCTGCAATTCGCGCGTAAAGAGAATATCTTCCAATTTTGCGTAGCCGTATGCTTTGAACGGCTTGTAGTTGATTTCGTTTTGCAGGTCGTTGACGTTGAAATCCGCGCCGAACAGATTGGCGGCGATGCTGGACGTTTGAATTACGACGGTCCGATCGGCGCAAAGTTTCTCGGCCAGAAGCCGCGTCAGCAGGAAGCCGCCGAGCAGGTTGATCTGAAAGGTGCGTTCCAAGCCGTCCTCGGTCAGCGTCCGCTCGTTCTGCGCGCCGCCCGCGTTGTTGGCAAGAACGTCGATCCGGTCGTATTGCCGCAGTTCGTCCGCAAGGCGAGCAACGTCGGAGAGCCGCGCGTAGTCCGCAAGGTGGAACGGCGCGCCCAGCTCCGCGGCAATCCGCTCGGTCTTTGCCCGATTGCGCCCCACCAGAACCACGCGGCGCCCTTCCTTTTTCAATATGCGCGCCGCCGCGGCTCCAATGCCGTCGCTCGCTCCCGTAATCACAATGGTTTTGGGTTCCATAAAAAGTCTTTTCCGCTCCGATGTGTGTTTTTCCGCGTGCGCCGCGGCTGTTTTTCGGTCACTCTTTATTGTATCAGAAATCCGGTTCGCCGTCAATGCTTTTTTCGGAATTTTTTCCATTTTGAAAATATTTTCCCCAATGCGGGAAATTTTTCGGATTTCTCTTGTTTTTCGGCGGGAAACATGGTATGATATAGGAAGGACAACCCAAAACCGACCGAAAAAAGGAGACGTTCCCATGACCGCTACCATGATTGTGACCTCTGTTCTGATCGTCCTGTTTTTTGCTCTGATGCTCTGGATCGGCATTCGTTCCCGAAAGCATGCCGACGGCGTGAACGGCTTTGTGCTCGGTTCCCGCTCGGTGGGGCCGTGGTTGAGCGCGTTCGCCTACGGAACTTCCTATTTCTCGGCCGTTATCTTCGTTGGCTACGCGGGGCAGTTCGGCTGGACGTTCGGGCTGGCTTCCACATGGATCGGCCTTGGCAACGCCTTTATCGGCTCGCTCCTCGCGTGGGTGATCCTCGGCCGCAGGACCCGCATTATGACCCAGCACCTCGGCTGCAAGACCATGCCCGATTTCTTCGGCGTCCGCTTCGGCTCGAAAGCGCTCAAAGTGGCCGCCTCGGTAATCACGTTCGTGTTCCTGATCCCTTACACCGCCTCGCTCTATAACGGGCTTTCCCGCCTGTTCTCCATGGCGTTCGGCGGGGTGGACTACGCCGTTTGCGTAATCGTTATGGCGGCGCTCACGGGCGTTTACGTGATCATCGGCGGCTACATGGCAACCGCCATTAACGATTTCATTCAGGGAATGATTATGGTTGGCGGCATTGTGGCGGTGATCGCCGCGGTGCTGCGCAACAACGGCGGCCTCGCGGCCGCAACGGAGCGGCTGGCAACCGGAGAGAACGGCGGCTGGGAATACGCCTCGTTCTTCGGCGCGCAGCCGCTGTTCCTGCTGTTTGTGGTGCTTCTGACCTCGCTCGGCACTTGGGGATTGCCGCAAATGGTGGGCAAATTCTACGCCATTAAAAACGAGGATTCCATTAAGAAAGGAACCGTTATTTCCACGCTGTTCGCCATCATCGTTGCGGGCGGGTGCTATTTCCTCGGCGGGTTCGGCCGGCTCTACCCCGTTGACGTGGCCGCAAACGGATACGACGCGGTGATTCCCGAAATGCTCTCCACGCTTCCCGCGGTTCTGATCGGCGTGGTGATCGTTCTGGTGCTGTCGGCTTCCATGTCCACGCTCTCCTCGCTGGTGCTCACGAGCAGTTCCACCGTTACGCTCGACTTCATTGAACCGATTGCGAAAAAGCCCTTTTCCGAGAAGAAAAAAATGCTCGTTATGCGCGCGTTCATCGTGGCGTTCGTCGCCGTTTCGGCGGTGATCGCCATTGTGCAGGCCAACCACAAAATTCTGTTCATCGCACAGATGATGGGCGTTTCGTGGGGCGCGCTTGCGGGAGCCTTCCTCGCGCCGTTCCTCTTCGGCCTTTACTACAAAAAGACGACCAAAGCCGCCGTTGCAACCTCGTTTGTGTTCGGCGTGGGCATGGAGCTGGTTCAGCTTTGCGTTTCGCTCGGGTGGTTCTCGGTAGCGTCTGTCCCCGTGCTCTCCTTTGTGTTCCGCAACTCGCTCTATTCGGGCGTGTTCGCCATGGTGGGCGGCTTGGTGTTGGTGCCGCTGGTCAGCGCGTTCACGCAAAAGACAAAGCCCGAAAATGTGGACGAAATGTTTACCTGCTACCACGCGGTTCGCACCGTGGAAGTGACCGACAACCTCGGCGAGGATTCCTGACCCCGCCGACCGACTTTTCAGAAAAGAGGATTTGAAACATGAACGGAAAAACCATTCTCAAACGCGGCGAAGTCCCCGCCGAATACACATGGGACCTGACCGACATTTTCCCTTCCGACGCCGCTTGGCAGGCCGAATATGAGGCGTTGAAGTCCTGCCCCGCCGAGGTCGCCGCCTACCGCGGAACGCTCGGGCGGAGCTCGGCCGATCTGCTGGCTTGGTTCCGCGCGCAGGACGTGCTTTCGGTCCGTCTGACCAAGCTCTACGGCTATGCCAGCTGCAAGAGCGACGAGGACACTGCCAACAACAGCTATCAGGATATGCGCGCCAAGGCCGTTTCCACCTTGGTCGCCCTCGGAAGCGCGGCGGCGTTCGCCACCCCCGAGATCATGGAGATTGACGACGCAACCCTTGACCGTTTCTATGCCGGGGAGCCCGCGCTGGGGACCTACCGGCGCGTAATCGGTCAGCTTCGCCGCCGCAAGGCGCATATCCTCTCCCCTGCCGAGGAAAAACTCCTTGCCGCCGCGGGAGAAATGGCGAACGCGCCCGACCAGATTTGCAGCACCTTCCGCGACGCCGACCTGACCTTTCCCGACGTAACCGACGGCGAAGGCAATTCCCACCAGCTCACCGACGGCACCTTCGTCCCGCTTCTGATGTCGCCCGACCGCGTTCTGCGCAAGAACGCTTTCGAGACTTACTATGCGCGCATGGGCGAGTTCAAAAACACGGTTGCCGCAACGCTGGACGCGCAGTTCCGTCAGCTCAAATTCTTTGCCGGCGCGCGCAACTATCCCACCGCCATCGAGGCCGCGCTGGACGGCACCGAGGTGCCGGTTCCGGTCTATCTCAACCTGATCGAGGCGGTGCATGCCAACCTGCCCGCCATGTACCGGTACGTCGCCCTGCGCAAGAAACTGCTCGGCGTGGACGAGCTACACATGTACGACGTTTACACCCCCATTGTTGCCGACGCGGACGCCGAGATTCCCTTTGAGCAGGCGAAAGAAACGGTGCTGGAAGCCCTCGCGGTTCTCGGCAAGGATTATACCGACCTGCTCCGCGAAGGCTTCGCCAACCGCTGGATCGACGTTTACGAGAACGTTGGCAAGCGCGGCGGCGCGTATTCCTCGGGCAACAGCTATCCCCACCCCTACGTCCTGCTCAACCACAAGGATAACCTTGACAGCCAATTCACGCTGGCGCATGAAATGGGTCACGCGCTCCACAGCTACCATTCCTGCAAATATCAGCCCACCTGCACCGCCGATTACGTGATTTTCGTGGCCGAGGTCGCTTCCACCTGCAACGAGGTGCTGCTGATGAAGCATCTGCTCGCCAAAACGACCGACAAAAAACAGCGCGCCTACCTGATCAACCATTTTCTCGACCAATTCAAAGGCACCATCTACCGCCAGACCATGTTCGCCGAGTTTGAGCTGACCATGGGGCGTATGAACGAGGCGGGCGAGGCCCTGACCGCCGACGCGCTCTGCGAAAAGTATCTCGCGCTCAACAAGCTCTATTTCGGCCCCGACATGGTAAGCGACGAGGGCATTGCCATGGAATGGGCGCGCATTCCGCATTTCTTCTATAACTACTATGTGTTCCAATACGCAACGGGGTTCAGCGCGGCGGTGGCCATTGCCAACCGCATTCTCGCCGAGGGCGCGCCCGCCGTTGCGGACTACAAGAAATTCCTCTCGGGCGGGTCGTCGGCCGACCCCATCAGCCTGCTCAAAATCGCGGGCGTGGACATGTCCGCTCCCGACCCCGTAAACAGCGCGCTCGGCCTCTTCGGCGAATTGGTGGACGAGCTGGAAACCCTGCTGTAAGGCCATGCCTTCTGAACGGAGCTATCTGGAATTTTTGCTGGATCAACTGTCCGGCCTGCGCGGCGTGACCTACCGCCCCATGATGGGGGAATTTCTGCTGTATTTCAACGGGAAGCTCTTCGGCGGGGTTTACGATAACCGTTTGCTGGTCAAACCGACCGCGGCGGCCCGCCGCCTGATGCCCGCCGCCCCGCGCGAATTGCCCTACGAGGGCGCGAAACCCATGCTGTTGGTGGAAGAAGTGGACGACCGGTTGTTTCTGGCCGAGTTGGTTTCGGCAATTGCGGCGGAACTGCCGGAGCCGAACCCGCAAAAATCCCTGCAAAACGGAAAACCGCAATCAAACAAAAAATAAACGCAAAAAAGGAGAACCAACCATGAAAAACAAATACCAAGGCACGCAAACCGAAAAGAATCTGGAAGCCGCGTTCGCGGGCGAATCGCAGGCGCGCAACAAGTACACCTACTTTGCTTCCAAGGCGAAAAAAGAGGGCTTTGAGCAGATCGCCGCGCTCTTCCTTGCCACCGCGGACAACGAAAAAGAGCATGCCAAGCTCTGGTTTAAGGAATTGAACGGCATCGGTTCCACGGCCGAAAACCTTGCCGCGGCCGCCGACGGCGAAAACCACGAATGGACCGACATGTACGAAGGCTTTGCCAAAACCGCCGAGGAAGAGGGCTTTCCCGAATTGGCAGCGAAATTCCGCGGCGTTGCCGCCATTGAAAAGCGGCATGAGGAACGCTACCGCGCCCTGCTGCGCAACATAGAGGCGCAGGAAGTGTTTGCCAAGAGCGAGGTTAAGGTTTGGGAATGCCGCAACTGCGGGCATATCGTTGTGGGAACGAACGCTCCCGATGTCTGCCCCGTTTGCAACCATCCGCAGGCCTACTTCGAGATCCACGCGGAGAATTATTGAGCTTTCTACATCCGGACAGAGACCCCGCCGGCCGCCCGCAAAAAGCGGGCGGCCGGCGGGGGTTTGAAAAGCGAAAGCGAGCGTTGAAACTCCTTCCGTCAGGCTCCGGCGTCGCCTGCCACCGTCTCGCTGCGGCTCGGTCACGGCGCGGCTTGTCACTGACCGCGCCGCCGCTTCGCTACCCAAAGGTGGAGGTAAAGTAACAACCATGCAGAAAGACGAAAGACGTTTGTTTTATCCAAATGGCAGTAACCTGAAACCTCCTCCTTGGGGGAGAGGGACCGTGAGCGAATGCGAACGGTGGAAGGAGTTTTTGGCGGAAAGTTACTTAAAGCCTTCCCCTTGGGGGAAGGTGCCGAGCTTGCGAGGCGGATGAGGCCTTTATTGTCTCCTGTTGGAAAGCCTCATCCATAAGTCGCTTGCGACTTTGCCACCATTCCCCCAAGGGGAAGGCTTAAAGTTACAACACCGTAGGGCAGGCGGCCAAAGGCCGCGTTGGCTTCCGCTCCCGCCGCAAACAAACGGAAAAAGATAATAACAAATATGCGGATTTCATTACTGTTTATTTGCAAAAGCCTTTCGCTTTCGGCGGGAGCAAGCCCCCGCCCTACGGTGATAAGAATAATAAAGGCTATGTAATGTTCTTTGGGGAGCAAGCACCATACAACCGCAGGTTGTTCCCTACGGAAAACCACTCCATTTTTTCATTTTTCTTCCCGCTGTCCGCGAACAACGGGAAGAATGCAAAAATCGGTTCTTTCGGGCGGGCAGTTTCTTGCAGCCTTCCCCTTGGGGGAAGGCGCCGAGCTTGCGAGGCGGATGAGGCCTTTTAACGGATTGTAACTTAAAAGGCTCGCCCGCAGGAGACGGCCACAATGTTTCTTTAACGGAGCAGGATTCTTTGCAAACGCGCGGAGCGGGCGGGGAAAATTCCCCGCCCGCTCCGCGTATGTTCCGGTTGCCGCCGGTTATTCCAGATAGAGCGCGTCGGCGTTGAGAAACGCGTGCGCCGAAAGACCGCTGTCGGTGGGGATCAGGCGGGACGCGCCACACTTGGAACAGCGAACAAGAATCCCGTCGTCGCGCACTTCCACATCGTAGGAGCCGTCGCCGTCGCCGTTCGCGCGCGGCGCGCATTTGCAGTGGATCTTCCCTTCCGCGTCCAGATCGCGGATCACGAACATCACAATCTCGGTAATCTGCGGGTCGGGGAGCGCCTGCTCTTCGGCGTGGATCCGGTCAAAATCCTTCACGCCGCTTTTCTCCATCAGATCCAGCAGTTCCAGCTCGCTGCGGGCAAGCTCGGCTTTCACTTGGTTGATCTCCCCCGTCATGGCAATATTCAGGTCGGTATAGGGGCAAGGGAGGACGAACAGGTCTTTCCCGAAAAAGATCTGCGACGAAACGGTGAACGTATGGGGTTTGGCGCAGGCAAGGCACGGGACCGTCAGGCGGAGTTTGCCGTCCTGCCCGTAAACCACGGTCATCTCGCTTTTCCCGCAGGTGCATTTGAGCTTTACCATGTCGGCCGAGCCGGTAAGCGAAAAGAGGCTGACCGCGCTCATAACGCCGCCGCCGCAATGCGGGCAGCGATAGGCCGCCGTTGTTTGTTTTGCATCGAGAATCATGCCGTTTCCTCGTTTCTTTTCATCGGTTGCGGGCGGGCGAATGCCCGCCATTAAAACAGTATATTCGCAAAGCCGCAAAATGGCACGGAATTGCTCCATGCCATTCTGCGTTTTCGGGCGGACGTTATTCCGCCGCTGCGGCGGTATCCTCTTCGGTTTCGCTCTCGGCGCTCTTGGGCGGTTTCGGGTTTTTAACCTTTTTCAGAGCCGATTCGGAAACGCTGTACCCACCATTCTCCACAACCGATTCGAGCCAATCGCTCGCGCAGTCGTTTGCGTAGTTGGTGCGGGCGGAGCTTTCCCAAGCCGCCATTTTTCCGAGATACACGGCGAGATAGTAGGTAACGATTTCGTCGTCCTCTTCTATCACTTCCACAACGGCGGCGTCGTTTGCCGCGCGGCTATCGGAGAAGAGCCATGTTTGAAGCGCGCCTTCCACGGAAGATTCGCGAACGGCGTTGGAAACGGTTGCGCTCGAACCGAGGTCGGAAAGCGCGGTGAGCAGTTCATAGCCGCTCATCCCTTTGAGCCGTTCGAGACCCGCTTCGGCCTCTTCTTTGGTGGAATACGAAAGGTATCCGCCGCGAACCACCGTTTCGGTATCGAGCTTCACATCGCTCAACGCCATATAAACGCTGTACGCGGTGTCGTCGCCGGTCGGATCGACTTTGAGCGTGGTTCCGGCCGCGGGGCCGCCCGTCATGGTCTCGGGATCCACTCCGTCAAAGAGCCAGACAAGGTAAGCCGAGGTGGTAAAGGTCAGGTAGGAGACGTTCTTGCCCTCGTCGGTCGCCTCGTTGACATAAATTACATACTTCGTAAACCCGTCGGCCTTTTCGGCGGTCAGGGTCGCGCCCGCGGCAACGCCGTCCGCAAGAACGGCGGCGGCAACCTCGTCCGGCAGGGATTTATGATCTTCGGCGGTAACGCCGGCGGCGGACGTTGCGCCCTCGTCGGTCATATAGTCGGCCTTATCCTCGGCGGCGTTGAGCGCGTCGAGTGCCTTGGCAACCCGTGTTGCAAGGGGCTGGGTATACGACGCGGTGCGCGTTGCGGGAACTTCGCTTCCGATCGTTTCCGTCAGCGAGGAAACCACGTCGTCCATCTTCTCTTCCACGGTCACGTAGGAGATGTCCGCGCTCGCGGCGGTCTCCTCGGCGGCGGCGGTTACGGCGGTTACGGAAACCACATGCACGGTGGTCTGCGTTCCGACCGTGAGTACGTCGCCGCTCTGCACGCCCGCGGCGAACACGGCTTCGCGGATCGCTTCGGGAACGGTTCCGGTTTCTTCGGCAACGCCTGTTACCGTGGTTGCGCCGTTATCGGAGAGGATCTGCGCTTTGTCGGCGCCCTCGGCTTTGAGCGCGTCGGCAATCGCTTTGGCCTTTTCGGCCGCGCTTTCATAAACGGCGGCTCCCTCGGCAACGGGAAGTTCGAGCGATTTGAGAACCGTGTTGGTCAGTTTTGCAATGTCCTCGGCGGAAAGCTCGGTATAATCGAACCGCTTGATGGCGGCGGTGACGTTTTCCCCTTCGACAGCGGAAACGACCACCACAAACACATGTTTTCCGTCTTCCGAGGTCACGGTGGCGGCGTCAAACTGCGCGCGGGCTTCGGAATCGCCGCTCGGGAAGAGCCAATGCTCAATCGCGTGCAGGTCGCCCGTCAGCTCGGTTTCGGCCGTTTCGGCGGTGTAGGTTTTCTTTTCCATACCCTGCTCGGTCAACGCCGCGTCCAGCTCTTCGGCCGTGGTTTTGGAACGAACGGCGGCGAGCGACTCGTTGGCCTGACCGGTAATGCCGGTTACATAGTTGTTATAAAGCGAGAGATAATGCTCCTCGACTTCCGCCTTTACCACCTCGGTTTTGAATGCGTCGGCCGTTGTGGTGTCTTTCAGAATGGCGGCGAGAGCGGCCGAGGACGTGCTGTAAGAGAGATACTCGGTGGAGTAGTAATCCCCGCGGTTTTCATCCACCTCGGCTTTAATGGCGGCGTCGTCCGCGGCGTCCCAATAGCCGCTCTGCTTTTGGGAATAGACCTTATCGGCATACGCCTGCACAACGGCGGCGCGGCGGATGTCCTTCTCCTTAATGTCCTTGCCCACGGTTTCGCGCAGGAACTGCCCGAAATAGGGGTTGCCGGAATAATAAACATAGGACGCCGTAATGTTGGAAAGCCCTTGGTTATAGAGGTAGGAATAGTAGCTGTACGCCTCGGATTTGAGCGAGGTGAGCAGGGTGTTGTAGGCCTCGTCCTGCTCCTCTTTGGTAAACTCGATTCCCTGCCGCACGCCCTCGTCGCAGGCGGCGACCAGCGAGGCAAAGGTGGTGGCGTAGTAATCGCCGATATATTCGTGCATGCTGTACTTGGCGTTCATGGCCTGACCCCAGCAATATTCAAACTCGGAATCGGCCAGCCCGCTGTAATATTGGTAGAGCTGCGCGGCCTGATCCCAGACCGACGTCCACACCAGCACCTGCGCCATTTGCTGGTTGACGCTGTACTTGCCGCTCGTCTGGCTCTTGACCAGCACATTATACCGCTTGAAGGTTCCGTTGTTGTAGAGCGCGAGCGCAACCGCCGCGACGACGATTGCAACCACGACCACCAAGGATACGATCGGGATCAACAGTTTCGGCAAAGGACGACGCGCGCGGCGTTTCTTTGCCTTTACCGACTTTTTGGTGAGAACGTTATCGTCCTCGCGACCGACTCTGTTTCTGTTACCTTTTCCCATGGAAAAAACTCCTCTTTTTTGTCAGATTCACGGCGTCGGGCGGGAGTCCCGCCGCCGCTTGGAAAATTCCGCTTCTTATTATATACGGATTGTATGTCAAAATCGTGTCTTTCTGATGAACAAACCCGAAATTTTGGTAATTTTCGTTCGGATCCGGCCTTTTCGGGGCATTTTTTTGGCATTTATGGCGTGCGCGGAGCAGACGACCCGCGCAATTCCAATGGTGCCGGACGTGCCGTCGGGACGTCGGCCCTGAATTGCGCGGGATTGTCTTAAACGTCCATAATCACAGGCAGGATCATGGGCTTGCGTTTGGTTTTGGTGTAAAGGAACTTGGTCAGGTCGTCCTTCATGCGCTTTTTGAGCAGCATGCGGTCCACCTCGTCGCGGCGGCGCGTGTGGGTCAGAACGTCGTTCACCGTGTCGTAGGCCACCTGCCGCACCTCGTCCATCAGCTCCTCGCTCTCGCGGACGTAAACGAACCCGCGCGAAACGATGTCGGGGCCGGAGAGGAGCATGCGCCCCGCGGTATCCACGGTGGCCACCACCACGATCAGCCCGTCCTGCGCAAGGTGCCGGCGGTCGCGCAGAACAATGTTGCCAACGTCGCCGACGCCGTACCCGTCCACCAGCACTTTGCCTGCGGGAACGGTCCCGCCCCATCTTGCGCCGTTCGCGTCGATCTCCAACACCTTGCCGATCTCGGAGAGGAAGATGTTCCGGTCGTTCATGCCCATGTAGCGCGCCAGCTCGCGGTTGGCCGAAAGATGGCGGTTTTCGCCGTGAACGGGCATAAAATATTTCGGTTTGGTGAGCGCCTGCATCAATTTCAGTTCCTCTTGGCAGGCATGTCCCGAAACATGGACCTCGACCACCGCGTCGTGCAGGACTTCCACCTCGTTGCGCGAAAGCTCGTTGATGATGCGCCCCACCAGCTTTTCGTTCCCCGGGATGGCCGAAGCCGAAAGCACGACCACGTCGTTCGCGTCCAGCGTGACCTGCGAATGGTCCGAAAACGCCATGCGGTAGAGCGCGGACATCGGCTCGCCTTGGCTGCCCGTGGTCACAAGGGTCAATTCGTTCGGCTTGTAGCGTTTGATGTCGTTGATGTCCACCAGAACGCCAGCAGGAACCTTCATATAGCCGAGTTCCATGGCCGCGTTGACAATGTTGATCATACTCCGCCCCGTAATGGCCACCTTCCGCTTATGCCGCGCGCTCGTATCGATGATCTGCTGCACGCGGTGGACGTTGGAAGAGAACGTTGCAATGATGATGCGTTTTTTGGCATGGGTGGAGAAGATATATTCGAGCGACGCGCCCACCTTTTTTTCGCTGGGCGTGTGTCCCGCCCGCTCCGCGTTGGTGGATTCGCACATCAGGAGCAGAACGCCCTCGCGCCCGAGTTCCCCGAGGCGCACCACGTCCATCATCTCCCCCTCAATCGGGGTGGTGTCGAGCTTGAAGTCGCCCGTATGCACCAAAGTTCCCAGCGGGGTATGAATCGCGAGCGCGCACGCGTCCGCAATGGAATGGTTGACGTGGATGAACTCCACTTCCATTTCTCCCGCCCGAACGCGGTCGCGCGGCTTCACGGTTTTAAGGTTCGGCGTCCACGGCAGCACATGCTCTTCGAGCTTCCCCCGAATAATGCCGAGGGTGAGCGGCGTTCCGTAAATGGGCGGGTTGAGTGTTCGGAGCAGGTACGGAATGGCCCCGATGTGGTCCTCGTGTCCGTGCGTCAGGAACACGCCCTTAATGCGCTCCTTATTGGCTTCCAGATACGTAAAATCGGGGATTACAAGGTCGATTCCCGGCATATCCTCGTCGGGAAACCCGATGCCGCAATCGATAATGATCATGTCGTTGTCGTATTCCACAACGGTCATGTTCTTACCGATCTCTCCAAGCCCCCCGAGCGGGATAATTTTGATCTTTCCGTTGATCTTCTGCTGTTTTTGCTGTTTTTGCTGTCTTGTTTGATTCTGTTGCTTTCTTACCATAAAAACTCCTTTCTGTTTAAGGTCAAGAAACTGTTTGACGGTCAAGAGACTGTTTTGAAGGTCAAGAGACTATTAAGGTCGTCCTTTTCTTGAAAGAAAAGGACCAAAAGAACTTTCGCGCAGATGTGGTTTTGCGCATAGGGGGTGTTTGCGAAAAGCTTTTACAAAGGCTTTCCCTATGAAAACGCCCAAAGAGCTTTCGCGCAGATATGGTTTTGCGCATAGGGGGTGTTTGCGGATTTTCTCAATAACTCCTTCCGTCAGGCTCCTGCGTCGCCTGCCACCTCCCCCATAGGAAAGGCTACAAGTAGCCGTGCTTTTGCTTCGCAAAATCACGAGGTCAACGTAACTTTCCATTGGAAAGGAACCCGACGGAAAGAAATCTGTTCAAAAATCTGCCGAAAGAGAGCTACTGAAAAAACCCGATTTTGCCTTTCCGCTTGTCAACTACTTTTACCTCCTCCATCGGGGGAGGTGGCGCGCGCGCTTGCGGGCGCGACGGAGGGAGTTTCCAATGAAATGTTTCTTGAAGCCTTCCCCTTGGGGGAAGGTGCCGAGCTTGCGAGGCGGATGAGGCCTTTATTATCTCCCGCCAGAAAGCCTCATCCGTCTTGCCGCTTCGCGGCAATCCACCTTCCCCAAAGGGGAAGGCTTCAAGTAACATTGCCCATTATTGCCGTAAGGAACAACCTGCGGTTGTATGGGGCTTGCTCCCCGAAGAACATTACATAGCCTTTATGATCTTTATTAACCGTAGGACGGGCGGCCAAAGGCCGCTTGGCTCTGTTCCCATAACAATTGACCCACAAAAGATGAAAATCACTGTTTCCGTAGGGCGGGGGCTTGCTCCCGCCGAAAAAAACAAACGGGTAAACATAATAACAAATATGCGGATATTCATTACCGTTTATTTGCAAAAACCTTTTGCTTCCGGCGGGAGCAAGCCCCCGCCCTACGGAAACAACAATACTGTTTTTATAATTTGCAATATTATAATTGTGTGTGGCGAGAGCGGAAGCCAACGCGGCCTTTGGCCGCCCGCCCTACGGTAATGGTTTTTTCTTTTTTCGTGTGCCATTTGCAGTGGGAACAAGCGCCATACAACCGCAGGTTCTTTCGGGCGGGAAGCTACTTGCAGCCTTCCCCTTGGGGGAATGGTGCCAAAGCCGCAAGCGGCTTATGGATGAGGCTTCCGCATGTCTGTTACTTCGCCTCGCCCTTGGGAAAATCGGCAAGCCGATAACGAGGTGGCAGGCGACGCAGGAGCCTGACGGAGAGGGCTATTGCGATAACCGCTAATTTTTACCTTCTCACCGCTGCTTGCAGCATAGCCTCGCCCTCGGGGAGCGGGATGGGTCTGGAAAAGTCCCCTTTCCAAGGTCTTTCCGAACATACGGAAAATTGACCTCTCTCCGCCATGCAACTCCGCTCGTTGCAGGGGATGAGGCCCGCAGATTGTCCGAATTGGTTGTTCAACGCTCGCACCGGCCGCACGCGCGCAAAAGGACGCGCCGCCTGATTCCATTGCTATTTTACCACAAAATTCCGTTTTTGTCAAGTAGCTGTCCGCAAAAACAGGAGCAAAAGCGCGGCGGCGACCCCGATGGCGACCCCGATGAAGAACCAGACGGCGCGGGGGAGCCGGCGGCGCGGGGTGCGGCCGACGTCGAGCGCGCTCTCCCGCAGAATGCGGTTTGCTTCCAGAAGCATATCGTTTTCGGCGACCTTGGTGCGTCGGGCGTCGCGCCGCACCACGAAAAAAGCCTCTTCGAACCAGCGGCTGTTGTTTGTTTGCACCACAACGACCTGCCGTTGCGCTCCTTTGACCGTTTGCATGAAATACCCCGTTTCTTTGGTTGGTTTCTTCCCGAGTATTGCCCGAAAAAGCGTCCGGCAGACAGCCCCGCGCACGGTTTTTTCCGCAAGGGCTTGCAAAATCGGGGAAAATATGGTAAAATATAAATAGCAAATGCCAAACGCCGCCTGTAAGCCTGTCGCCCTGAACTCTTTCTGAAAGGAATGCCTTATGAAAAATGTTTTTCGGATTCTCGCAAAAACGGTCGGCTGGATCGCGGTCGCGGGGCTTTTGATCTTTCCGGTTACGCCGATAATGGATTTCGCTCTGTTTGACACCCATAACAGTTGGACAACGGTCGGTGGTCTGCTTGCGTTTGGAATTCCCTTGCTCTGCGCGATTTTTGCGTGGGGGATCGTTTTTTTTGCTACAAGGAAAACCGGCTGAAAAGGATCCTGACACACGGCAAAAATCTGATCAATCGAATATAGACGGTTTTTTCGCGCTCGCAAAAATCTCGTCTTGGATATCGGTGATCCTTGTTTTGCTCCCGCGATTGATGAGTTTTTTATTGATTTCCACAAGAGAACTCGCCGGTGTGATTGGCAACATAATGGCTGTTTTTGCATTTGGACATTTTTTGATCGGTATTGTACTTGCGTTGTCTGCCGCGGTGATTGGTGTCTGTTTTTTCGTACTCGCAGTTATTTCCTGCCGATGGAAAAAGACATTTTGGCCGTTTGGTTTTGCTTTGGCATACATTACGACGGGAGTCTTTAATTTCCTGTACCAGTTCAGTTTTCTTGTTCTTTGGACCGGCGGCGTTTGAGCCGGCCGCAGTCTTTTATTTGATTTTCCGAAAGGAGTTGTTACAAAAATGAACATCTGGCACGATTTTGATCCCGCAGAGGTCCGCGCAAACGATTTTTCCGCCGTGGTGGAAATTCCGAAAGGCGGAAAATGCAAATACGAGCTGGACAAAAAAACGGGGCTTCTGCGCCTCGACCGCATTCTTTATACATCCACCCACTACCCCGCCAACTACGGCTTTATTCCCCGCACCTATGCCGACGACGGCGACCCCTTGGACGTCCTCGTTCTCTGCTCCGAGCCGCTCTACCCGCTGACCCTTGTGCGCGTTTACCCCATCGGCGTAATGCGGATGCTTGACGGCGGCAAAATGGACGACAAGATTATCGCCGTTCCCTTTTCGGACCCTTCGTACTTCGGCATCCGCTCGATTGACGAGCTCCCCGCCCACATCTTTGACGAAATTCTGCATTTCTTTACCGTTTATAAACAGCTGGAAAACAAGCAGACCGACGTGCAATCCCTCTTCGGACCCGCCGAAGCGGAGCGTATTGTTGCCGAAGCCATTGAAGGATACAACAAAACATACGGAAAATAAAAGGACTTTCCGGCAATTTGCAATCCCACGCCCAAAAGATAGGGCGTTGCGTTCGCTCTTTTGGGAGAGGAAGTTTGGGGGAGCGTCCGTTTCTCGCGCGGGAAACGGGCGCTCCCCCATGGTCTTTCTTCCCTTACAGCTTCCAGAAATCGTCGCTGTTCGGGTCGTTATGCGGGTCGTAAGGTTCTTTTGGTTTGTCTGCGTCTTTCGGTCCGGCGGCATCGTCCCGCGGTTTGTCCGGCTCCGCTTTTTCCGGTTCGTCGGCCGTTTCGCCGTCGGGACCGCCTTCCATGGGCGGCAGATCGGCGTTGGTAACAACGTTGGCGCGGGCGGCCTCGGCTTTGGCGCGCGCTTCGTTATCGCGGCGGCTCTGCTCTTCCTTATCAGCGGCAATCTTTTCCAGCTCTTCCACGGTGGCGTCGTCCTTCATGGCGGCGGCGAATTGGTCGCCGTCCATGCTCTCGTGGCCGAGCAGGTACTGCGCCACGAAATGTAGCCGATCCATATGCGCTTCAAGGATGGCTTTCGCGTCCCGATACGCGCCCTCGATGATGCGGCGGATCTCGTCGTCGATCTCGGCAGCGGTCTTTTCGGAGTAGTTCTTATCCGCGTTGAAATCGCGCCCGAGGAACACCTCGTCGCTCGAATGTTCGTTGCCGTAGAGCACGGTTCCGAGCTTTTCGCTCATGCCGTAGCGCGTGACCATATCCCGCGCCACGCGGGTGGCCTGCTGAATATCCGACGACGCGCCTGTGGAAATATCTTCCATAATCAGCTCCTCGGCAATGCGGCCGCCGAGGCTGATGCGGATGTCGTCCAGCATTTCTCCCTTGGTGGAGCCGAGCTGGTCCTCCTGCGGCACGCGGATGGTAACGCCGCCCGCTCTCCCCGCGGGAATAATGGTGATGTGCTTCACGGGGTCGGTATGCTCGCAATAGTAGGTGACAACGGCATGCCCCGCCTCGTGGTAGGCCACGAGCTTATTATCCTTTTCGGTGCGGGCGCGGGTCTTTTTCTGGGGACCCAGCAGAATCTTCATATAGGATTCTTCAATGTCGTCCATTCCGACAAGGTGTTTGTTCTTCTTGGCCGCCCGCAGCGCCGCCTCGTTGAGCAGGTTGGCAAGGTCCGCGCCGGTAAAGCCGACGGTGGATTGCGCAATCTTGCGGAAATCCACGCCCGCTTCCATGGGCTTTTTGCGCGCATGCACTTTCAGAATCGCTTCTCTGCCCTTAATGTCGGGGTAATTGACCGTAACCTGCCGGTCGAACCGTCCCGGGCGCAGGAGCGCGGGGTCGAGGATGTCGGGGCGGTTGGTGGCCGCCATCACGATAATGCCCTCGTGCGAGCCGAAGCCGTCCATTTCCACCAGCAATTGGTTCAGGGTCTGCTCGCGCTCGTCGTGCCCGCCGCCGAGCCCCGCTCCGCGGTGACGTCCCACGGCGTCGATCTCATCGATGAAGATGATGGACGCTGGATACCGCCTTGCGTTGTCGAACAGGTCTCTCACGCGCGACGCGCCGACGCCGACGTACATCTCCACGAAATCCGAGCCGGAAATGGAGAAGAACGGAACGCCCGCCTCGCCCGCAACCGCCTTTGCCAGCAGGGTTTTACCCGTACCGGGGGGGCCTACGAGCAGGACGCCGTGCGGGATCTTTGCGCCGAGTTTGGTGAACCTTTGCGGATCTTTGAGAAACTCCACGATCTCCACCAGCTCTTCCTTTTCCTCGTCCGCTCCCGCAACGTCGCGGAACAGCACCTTTTCGCGGTCGTTGGGGTTGGCGGTTTTGGTTTTCGCCCGCCCGAACGAATTGAACTTGCTGTTCTTGCCGTTCAGCGACCGGAACGAGAAGATCCAGATCACCACCATGGCCACGATCAGCAGGATCATAGGCAGATAGGAGAGCCACGCCGTATTGTTGGACGCGGGTTCGGGTTCATAAAGCGTGATCCGACCCGATTCGATCTGCGGCAGGATATAGTCCTTTTCAAAGTCCTCGAAAAACTGTCCGTATTCGCGCAGTTTATAAGAAACGGTCTGTTTCTGTCCGTCCACTTCCACGGTCAGTTTCAGAACATTCCTCTGCGAAACGGTCACTTCCCGCACCTGTTCGTTCTGAAAATAGCGAACGATGTCGTCGTAAGTCACCTTTTCCTTTTTCGTGCCGCCCGAAAACAGAGCCGACAGCGCGATTACAATCAGCGCGATTACGATTGCATAGAAGATGATCTCCCGAATGATGTTGCGTTGTTTCATGGATTCCTCCGTTTATTGTTGATATACCGACGGTTTGAGTACCCCGACATACGGGAGATTACGGTATTTTTCATCATAGTCCAGCCCAAAACCGACCACGAACACGTCCGGCACTGCTTTGCCCACGTAATCCGCGTTGAAGTTGACCTGCCTGCGTTCGGGTTTATCGAGCAGCGTACAGCACTTGACGCTGTGCGCCCCGCGGTTTGCCAGCAGGTGCGATAGCTTTTCCAGCGTTCGCCCGCTGTCCACAATGTCTTCCAGAATCACCACGTCCGCGTCCTTCACATCCCGTTTGAGATCGAGATGCACCTGTATGAAACCCGATGTATTGGTTCCCGCCCCGTAAGACGAAACCTTCATAAACTCGATGGCGCACGGGAACCGCAGCCGCTTGAACACCTCGGACGCGAACATGATGGACCCTTTGAGAATGCACACCAGAATCAGATCCCGCCCGCTCTCTCCGTATTCCTCGGTCAGTTTTGCGGCAAGGTCGTCGCAAATCGCTTTCAGCTCCGCCTCGCTTACCAGAATTTTTTCAATGTCGTTCTCAATATTATACATCTGCTTCCCTTTCTTTTTTTTAGGTCAAGAGACTGTTTAAGGTCGTTTTAAGGTCAAAGGCGTGTTAAGGTCGCGCTTTTTCGTGAAAAAGCGCCCAAAAAGCTTTCGCGCCCCTACTTTTCTTGAAAGATAAAAGAGCATTTCCTGCGGAAATGAGGCAGAAGAACTTCCGCGCAGTTATGGTTTCGCGCATAGGCGGTGTTTGTGATAACTTTCGGTAAGAACTCCTTCCGTTTCCGCTTTCTTCCCGCTGTCCGCAAACATCCCGAGCCTTCTCCTCTCGGAGAAGGGGGACCGTCGAAGACGGTGGATGAGGCCACCGCTTGCTTGTTACTTCGCCTCGCCCTTGGGGAGAGGTGGCAGGCGAACTTGTGAGCCTGACGGAGAGGGTTTATATTGCAAAAACATTCAACCACCCTCTCACTCGCTTCGCGAGAGCTCCCCCAAAGGGGGAGCCTTGAAGGAACTGCCCGTTGGAAAGCCTCATCCGTCAGACAATCGAGGCTTGCCCGCCTCTCTGTCTGACACCTTCTCCTTGGGGGAAGGCGCCGAGCTTGCGAGACGGATGAGGCCTTTGAGCCACCCCCTGCGGGGAAGGCTCATGATGTTCGCGGACAGTGGGAGATCAGCAAAATGCGTTATTTTCCAATGTGTTGTAACTTGAAGCCTTCCCCTTGGGGGAATGGTGCCAAAGCCGCAAGCGGCTTATGGATGAGGCCACCGTTTGCCTGTTCCCTCGCCTCGCCCTTGGGGAGAGGTGGCAGGCGAACTTGTGAGCCTGACGGAGAGGGTTATATAACATAACACTCAACCGCCCTCTCACTCGCTTCGCGAGAGCTCATAATCGGCTTTGCCGATTACGAGGTCAGGCTGCAAGCAGCCGGAGAGGGCTTTTGTAATCCCCAGCGGGAAAAGCAGGATTATCTTTTTTCATCCGAAAATCCGACGTAAGGCGCCCACGCGATAGAGCCGTCCGGCGCGCAGAGCACCGGCAACCGCGCGCGGAGCGCGGGAGAGACTTCCGCCTCGCGCCAAAGGCGGCGCAGGGGGCGGCGGTGTCCGCCGCGCAAAATCGCGTCCCCGTCGCGGCGTTCCCGCCAATAAAACCCATTCATTATCATAGCAGGATCGGGCGAAAAAAATAAGGCATGCTCTGTTGACAAATTGTGAATTTTTGTCGATTCGTCCGCGATTCCGACCGTAACCGTGATTCCGCACGGCAGCAAAACCGTTCCGCGCGAGAGCGGCACGCGATAGGGCGCGACCGCGGGTTCCCGCGTTTCTATGGCAAGCATTCCCCTTCTGCGCGCAACGTATGCACGCCGAGAAAGCGACGCGCGCCGCCCGTTGGCGCCCGCAAGCAGGTCGTCCAAGCGCGCGAGCAACGCGCCGTCGGCGGAGTAGCCCGCGTCCGACAGCCATTGGGAGAACACGCGCGACCGCACGGCGGGGTGCAGGTTTCCGAGAGCCTCGCAGGAGAGCGAGGGAGAGGGGTTTTCCGCGAAAAACGCGCGGACGACGCCCGCAAAATAATCCTCGTCGGCGCGCAGACGTTCCGAAAGGCGTACCGCCTGCTTCTGCGGTTCGGGAAACAGCGATTCCAACGCGGGAACCGCTTCCCTGCGGATGCGGTTGCGGGCATAGGACGGGTCGGCGTTGGTCTCGTCGTTCACATAATCCAAACCGTCCGCGGCGCAGGCCGCGCGGATCTCGGCGGCGGTCAGTTGCAGGAGCGGGCGCGTTAAAAATCCGGTTTCGAACGGGCGGACCGGCGCAATGGCGGCAAGCCCCGCCGCGCCGGTTCCGCGCGCCAAGCGGAACAGCATGGTTTCCAGCAGATCGTCGGCTTGGTGCGCCGTTGCGAGCAGCGGGATTCCCCGCTCGCGCATCAGCCGCGCGAAAAATTCATACCGCACCGCGCGCGCCTCTTCTTCCAACCCCCTGCCGCTCGCCTTTGCGAGCGCGGGAACATCGGCGCGCAGAATCTCGATGGGTAGCCCGTAGCGGTCGGCAAGCGACGCGCAGAATTCGCAATCGCGGTCGGCGGTCTCCCCGCGGATGCCGTGGTGAACATGCGCGAGCAGGATGGAAAACCCGTCCCGCTCGGCGCGCTTTGCCAGCACATCCAGCAGAAAGCGCGAATCCGCGCCGCCCGAAAGCGCGAGCAACACCGGGGTTTTCGGGTCGGTCCCCGCCAACTCCCACGGCATGCGGATCAACCCGCGGGCGGGTTTCATTGCGGGGTTTGCTCCTCGTCGATGGTGACGAATTTGGTGTACTGCCCGTTCCAGCCCATGCGAACGGTTCTGGTTTCGCCATGGCGGTTCTTCGCAACGATCACCTCGGCAATGGCCATTTCGTTGGGGTCCTCGTCCTTTTTATAGTATCCGCTGCGGTAGAGGAAAATAACCGTATCCGCGTCCTGTTCAATCGCGCCGGAATCGCGCAGGTCCGAAAGCTGCGGGCGGTTGTCGGTTCTCGATTCGGGGCCACGCGAGAGCTGCGCGCAGCAAATTACCGGAACTTCCAGCTCCTTTGCCATAATTTTGAGCGAGCGCGAAATGGCGGAAACTTCCTGCACGCGGTTTTCCGCCCGCCCGTCGCCCTGCATCAGCCCGAGGTAGTCGATTACCACCAGCCCGAGGTTCTTTTCGCGGCGCAGTTTCGCTTTCATGGCCGTAACCGTCATGCCCGAGGTGTCGTCCACGAGAATATCGCAGCCCGAAAGATCGGCGGCGGCAACCGCCAGATGCTCCCAATCCTCGGGGGTGAGTTTGCCCGTTCGGAGCGAATAGCTGTTGACAAGCGCTTCGCTGGAAATCATGCGGCCGACCACCTGCTCGGCCGACATTTCCAGCGAGAAGAAGCAGACCTTTTTCTTGGTTTGCTTTGCAACGTTGGCGGCAATGTTGAGCGCGAACGAGGTTTTTCCCATACCGGGGCGCGCGCCGATGAGCACCAGATCGCTCTTTCCCATGCCCGCAAGCACGCGGTCGAGCGCGGAAAAACCGGTTTTGGTGCCCTGCATGGCGTCTGGGTTTTCCTGCAATTCGCGCAGGTTGCCGTAGAACGATTGCAGAATATCGCGGATGTGGCGGAAGTTTTTGGTGTCCCGCCCCTGCGCGATATTGAAGATCAGATTTTCGGCATGGTCCAGCACCGAGGAAACCGAATCCTGCTCGGAATACGCGGTCTCGGAAATTTCGTTTGCCGCGCCGATCAGCTGGCGCAGAACGCTTTTATCCTTGATGATGCGGGCGTAATCCTTGACGTTGAGCGCGTCGGGAACCGCCTCGGAAAGCGTTCGCAAATAGTCCTCGCCGCCCGATTTATCGTAAACGCCGTTCGTAACCAGCCGGTCGATCAGCGTTACCACGTCAATCTCGCGGTTTGCGAGAAACAGCTCCTGCATGGCCAGATAGATCTGCCGATGCTCTTCCAGATAGAAATCTTCCGCTTTCATCACCGCCGCAACCTCGGTCAGCGTTGCGGGGTCAATCAGAATGGCTCCGAGCAGCGATTGCTCCGCGGGCATGGAAAACGGCAATTTTCGGATCAATTCATCATCCATGGGTAGGGTAGGAGGTCGCGGGGAGAGGGGAAAACTTCTTGAAAGAAAATTTCCCCTCTCCCCGCACCCCTCTCTCCTTTCAAGAACTTGAAATCAAAGGGGTCTCGGGGAACCCGAGCAAAAAATTCTCTATTCCTTCTTTTCCTTCTTTTTGGAAGGGTGGGGGCTTGGGGGCGGGAGACCTTTTTCTTCGCGGAAGAAAAAGGTCTCCCGCCCCCAAGGTCTTACTCCCTTACTTCCACGATTACGGTTCCGGTAACTTCGGGATAGAGTTTTGCCTCTACGGCGTATTTTCCGAACGCTTTGATGGGTTCGGCAATTACGAGTTTCCGCTTATCGATGGCAATTCCGAAATCGGCTTCGAGCCGCTCGGAAATGTCCTTTGCCGTAACCGAGCCGTAGAGCCGCCCGTCCGCGCCGCTCGACGCCCTGACGGTTACGGTAACGCTTTTGAGCTTTTCGGCGAGCGATTGCGCTTCCTTTTTCTCGGCGGCAAGGCGGTAGAGCCGCGCCTCTTCGCGGACCTTCACGTCGTTGACCGACTGTGCGTCCGCGAGTTTTGCAAGCTTGCGGGGGAGCAGAAAGTTCTTGCCGTAGCCGTCCGACACCTCGATGATGTCGTTCTTTTTGCCCTGCCCTTTCACATCCTGTAACAAAATCACTTTCATGGTGGTTCTCCTTTTCCGCAGAGCGGACTTATTTTCCGTATTCGTGATCGAGGTAATCGTCGATCACGGTTTTGAGCTGGGTGGACGCCGATTCCAGCGACGTGTGCGTCAGGCGCGTTCCGGCTTGGTCGAAGTGGCCGCCGCCGCCGAGCCGCTGCATAATCAGCTGAACGTTGATTTTATCGCCCGAGCGCGCCGAAATGGTAACGGTGTTGTCCGCGTGCAGGAGCGCGAACGAGGCCTCGATGCCCGCAATGGTCATCAGCTTGTCGGCGGCCTTCGCAACGGCAATGTTATCTTCCTCGGTTGCGGGGTGATCGACCGAAAGCCACGTCAGCGCGATCTTATCGCGGTAGGTGCGGGTGCGGCTGTCAATATCCGAGGCGGTAAAGAGCGTGGAGAGCGACTCGCTGAAAAACGAGCGGATCATGTTGGTGTTCGCGCCGCGTTCGTAGAGGTAACGCACCGCGGAGAAAGTCTGCATTTCCGCGCCCTGCGTAAAGTTCTTGGTATCGAGCATCAGCCCCGCGAGCATCAGGGACGCTTCCTCTTTGAGAACCGCGTCGCGGTAAGGACTTAACTCGAGCATTTCGCTGACCAGCTCGCTCGCCGCGGCAACCCCGGGGCGGATATAGGTCATCAGCGGTTTGAAATCGTACATCTGGTCGGGGCGGCGGTGGTGGTCGATGATCACCACGTTCTCCACCACTTTGAGGAGCTTGGGAGCCTCGGTGTTATAGACGTTGCTGACGTCGCTCATGATCAGGAGCGTATCCGAGCGCACGGCGTCCAGCCCCGTATCGCCGCTGATGAACATGGAGCGGTATTCGGGCAGATGCGCCAGAACGTCGTAGCAGTTGCGGAAGTTCACGTGGTCGCGGTTGACCACAATGCGGATGCGCGAGGTATCGCCGCCGCGGGCGCAGATGGCCAGACGCGCAAGGCCCACGCAGGAGCCGATGGAGTCATAGTCCGGCGCGCGGTGTCCCATAATCAGCACGTTGCCCGCCTCGCGCATCAGCTCGCAGAGGTGCATGGAGTTGATGCGGGAGGTGATGGTGGTGGATCCGGCCATGGTGTTCACGCGGCCGCCGTAGGGCGTAATGGTTTCGCCGTCGTTGACCGCCACTTGGTCGCCGCCCTTTTGCAGGGCGATGTCCAGCGCGTCGCTCGCGGCGCGCTCCTTATCCTCAAAGCTCCCTTCCACGGCCCCGACGCCCATGGAAATGGTTACGGGGTAGCTGTTATCGCCGAGCTTGACGTTCCGCACCATTTCGAGAATGCGAAATTTGTTGGCAATGCACTCGTCCAGCGCCTGACGGCTGAACACCAGCACGTATTTTTCGCGCTCGTACTCGCGGAGCATGCCGCCGAAGCCCGCCGCCCATTCTTTGAGGATGGTTTCGATCTCGCTCACGGCGGTGCGGTAGCTCACGCGGACGTACTGCGCCAGCTCCTGCAAACTGTCGATTACGATATAGGCCACCACGGGGTCCTCTTCGTACTTCTTCTTTTGCAGGGCGAGAATCTCGGTAACGTCGCGGAAAATCACGAAATAATAATCGGTCCCGCGCGAACGGAGAATGTAACATTCGAGGTTATAACGCCGCCCCTCGATTTCGGTAATCATGGGTTTGGTGTTGTCAATCGGAACGCCGTCGCTGTTCACGGTGATGTCCTTGACCGGCCCGCCGTTCTGCGCGTAGTCCACAATATCGCGGATGGAAACGGTGCAGAACGAGGAGAGCGGAACGTTGCAGATGGGCGAGCGGTATTGCAGGATTTCCTGCAGCGAGCCGCTGACGATTTTGACCGTTCCTTCCGCGCTGATAATGGCATAGGGCAGATCCACCACATAGCGGAACAGGTCGCTGACCTCGGTGGACATCAGGTCGGCCGCGTCGTTCGCCGCGCTGATCTTGCGGTAGCGGACCAGATACGCCGCCAGCAGGATGCCCGTGGAAAACACGTAAAGGCCCAGAAAGGTGAGCGCGTAGTAGGGGACCTCTTCCCCGCGCACCAAGTCAAACCGTTCCAGCCCCGTCAGGATCGCGAGCAGGCCGATCAGCACCAAGCCGATTACGGCGCAGGCGACCAACGCGGGGCGCAGGTCGGTACGGAACATGGATTTTTTCTGTTTCTGCGGATTCTGCATAAACATTTCTCCTTATCATCATCGATAACGGCTCGGTTCGGAATCAGCCGTTTCCGTTGTTTTCATCGTTGTTGTCGTTGTCGTTGTCGTCGTTGTCGTCGTTGTCGTCGTTGTTGTCGTTCTTGTTGTCGTTGTTGTCGTTCTTGTTGTCGTTGTTGTCGCGGCCGGAACCGCCCGAAAGATCGTTCAGCCGCCGCCCCGCCGCACGTCGAAGCGCGCGGGCAACCGTATCGTAAACGCCGAAAAACGCAAGTGCCGAGAACACCGAAGCGGGACTGCAACAGAACAACGCCGCCCCCGCGACCCAAAAGAACGCCCGCGAGCCGCCCTTGGCCCGCAGATACAGCGCAAACACCGTTCGCGCCCCCACCACGCAGAGAGCGGGCAGGAGAAGATACCGCAGGTTTTCGGTAACGGCGAAAAACCGATTGGAAGCCGGCGTTCCGAAAAAGGAAAGCAGGAACGTGACCGACCAGAGAACAGCCGTGAACAGCCCCACGCCGAAAAACTCGTTTCCGAGCCCCACCACGCGGCCGAGGCGATTGGAAACATAGGCGGCCATAAGCAGTTTTTGCCCGAAAAACGCGGGGATCTCGCAAAGAATGATCAGAAACGCGGGAATCAGGTTGAAGAGCGAATCCACATAGGTTCCGATCGCGCCCCTGCCGAGCGTCTGCTCGATCCGGTCCGCCGTTCCGGCGTTCGCCTCGTTCGCCCGCAGAACGGCGAGCATGCGTTCATACCATTCGGTCAGTTCCGCAACCGTCCGCTCTTTCCAGCCGCCCGTAATCGAGAGGATCGTTTCGGCGCGAAGGCCGCCGCGCTGCGCGCAGAACCAGCCCGCCGCCGCAAGAAGCGGGAGCAGAAAGCCCGCAATGCCGTAGATTATCGCAACCGTTCTGCGTTCATCGCGCAGCGTGGCAATGCCGATCAGCAACGCCGCGGGGAGCGGAGCCGCCGCAAGGAGCGCGGTAACGGCGTTTCGCGTTACGGCGAAAGCCACCGCAAAGGCGAGGACCGAAATTGCCGCCGGCCAATAGGGCCGCGCCGTAACCGTAAACAGGTACGCCCCCGCGAACGCGCCGGCCGAGGCGGCAAGCAGCAGAAACCCAAGCGACGCGCCCCAAACGGGAACGGGGAGCAGCAGCGCGGTAAAAAGCAGCGTTGCCGGCGCGGAGACTTTCCACTTGCGGGTCAGGTAGAGGATTCCGACCGCGAGCAGCGGCCAAAGCACATACGGAGCGACGCGCAGAGCCGAAAGCGGAAACGAAAGGCAGGCGAGCGCGAACAACGCCGCCGCGGGAAGCAGGTTCAGCTCCCGCGCGTCCGGAAAATTTTCCCTGCTGTGCCAAGGATTCAGGTCGGGCGTTTCGGTTTTTCGGTTCATGCGCGGCGGTCTCCTTTCCCCGTGGTCCGGCAGGCGATAATTCTACATTATAACAGTATACCACATTTTCTTCGATTTGTAAACACTTTCGTTTCCATTTTTCCCCGCTGTTTACAATTTTTTAACAAGCGCGCGCGGTTCTTTGCCGAAAAACGGCCGAAACGAAAGAAAAAATGTCCGTTTTGCTATATGCAAACGGCCGCGTTTGTTTTATAATGGAGTCAGAAAATTCAAGGCAAGGGGGATTTTGCAGATGATCCGGTTCGGAACGGGCGGCTGGCGCGACGTGATCGGCGACGGCTTTACCAAAGAAAACATCAAACGGGTGGCGCAGGGCATTGCCGACCTGATGTGGGAAGAGGGCAAAACCGACAAGCCGGTGATGATCGGCTACGACCGCCGCTTCCTCTCGGAGGACGCGGCGCGTTGGGTGGCCGAGGTCCTCGCGGCCAACGGCGCCACGGTCTGGTTCATGCGCCGCAGCGCGCCCACGCCGCTGGTAATGTTCACGGTCAAGGACGAAAAGCTGCACTACGGCGTGGAGATTACCGCAAGCCACAACCCCGCCGCCTACAACGGCATTAAACTGATTGTGGAAGAGGGGCGCGACGCCTCGGTGGAATGCACCGCGCGCCTCGAAGAGCTGATCGAGCGCGCAACCGTTCGCTCCATCGGCTTTGCCGAGGCCGAAGCCAACGGGCAGGTGGTCTGGCTCCGCACGCCGTTCAACAAATTTCTCGATTCCATCCTCGGCCGGCTGGATGTGGAAACCATCCGCAACGCGGGCATCCGCGTTCTCTTCAACCCCATGCACGGCTCCGGCACCTACCCGCTGATGGCCGTGCTCTACACCGCGCGCTGCACCGTGGACCTGATGGACGCGAACAAGGACGCTTTCTTCGGCGGTACGGTCCCCGCCCCGGGGCTTCGCCAGCTCGGCCCGCTCGCGGGGCGCGTGGTGCGCGAGAGATACGACCTCGGCATTGCCGTTGACGGCGACGGCGACCGCATTGGCATTATTGACAGCGACGGCGAATACATTGACGCGAACAAGATCCTCGTGATGCTCTATTACTACCTGCACGAATACCGCGGATGGCGCGGCCCCGTGGTGCGCAACCTTGCCACCACGCACATGCTCGACCTTGTTGCGCAGTCGTTCGGCGAGGTCTGCCACGAGGTTCCCGTCGGGTTCAAGTACATCTCCGCGAAGCTCGACGAGACCGACGCGGTCCTCGGCGGCGAATCTTCGGGCGGTCTGACCGTTCGGGGGCATATTTTCGGAAAAGATTCGATTTACGCCGCTTCGCTGTTTGTGGAAATGGTCTGCGCGCTCGGCCGCCCGCCGCGCGAGATCTGGGCGGATCTGGTCGCCAGATTCGGCACGCATGTGATGGAAGAGGACAACCTGACCTTCGCCCCCGCCGACAAACCCCGCATCAACCATTTGCTGATGGTGGAAAAACAGCTGCCCGTGTTCGCGGGAAAAACGGTGACAAAGGTCAACTACGAGGACGGCTGCAAGGTCTATTTTTCGGACGACAGCTTTGTGATCTGCCGTTTTTCGGGCACCGAACCCCTGCTCCGCATTTTTGCCGAGGACGAAACGTCCGAGGGCGCGCGGGCGTTGATCGGAACGATGAAAGCTTTCGTAATGGGATAACGCGCAAGCCGCGCCGTTTCCCCCGAAAACCGCGGATTTCGCATACACGGTACGCAAAAAGGACGCTTCCTCGGAAGCGTCCTTTTTGCGCGCGGCGGGGGAAAAGCGCGAAAACCCGAGGGCGGTTTACTTCATAACCTTTTCAAAGCGGAACATGCCGTCGCCGGCTTGGTAGTCCGAGGGTTTTCCGGTTTCGGGGTCGTGCGGGTCGGGGTGCTTGCAGTTGAAAAACTCCACGGCGTGAAACCCGCATTTGTTGATGTAGAAATGGATATTCCGCGTTTCAAAATAGGGGGTGCGGGTCTGCCAAACGCGGGTTTCGGGGTAAAGCCGCTCCACTTCCCGCCACGCGCCGGAGCCGATGCCCCTGCCATGCGCCGACGGCGCGACGAACAGCAGCTCCAGCTCGTTGATCTGCGTGGTTTCGTCAATTTTCAGAACCAGACCGCCCACCGCCTTGCCGTCCGCAAGGATCCGGTAGGCAACGCCGTGGTCAAGGCTCTCCTCAATGGTTTTGCGGGAGATGATCTCCCCCTCTTCCTCGAAGCGGGCGTTCCTCTCCCCAAACTCTTCCAGCGCGCCGAACCGGAAGGCGGATTGGTTGTCGAGGATGAACTGTTCGCGGTCGTCCGCGGTCAGGGGGGATAGGGTGACATTCGTTTTTTTCATAAAAACACCTCTCAAAAAAATACTCGGCCATCACAAAACGTAATAACCGAGCGCACCCGACATCTTATCCGACAGGCGGCCTGCAAAAAAACGCGGACGCGCTTTTTTACGATCCCCTACGCTACGGCGTACTGTCCTCCGATGACCGATATGAAATTGTAAAACCATTATAACAGACCCACGCGGAAATGTCAAGCGGTTTTGCAAAAAAGCGTAAAAACCCCCATTTTTTCGATCCCGTATCGCGTTGGAGACCTGTCCAGCGGTAGGTAAGACTTGGCCCTTTTTTCCATTGAAAGCCTCATCCACAAGGCCTTGGCCGTTCCCCCCCTTCCCCCAAGGAGAAGGCTTCAAGTAACTGCCCGCCGGAAATAACCTGCGGTTGGATGGCGCTTGCCTCTGCCGGAAGAACTTGCTTCCCCAAGAACACAACATTGCCTATATTTTTCCTGATTTCCGTAGGGCGGGCGGCCAAAGGTCGCTTGGCGCTGTTCCCATAACTTGACCCACAAAAAATGAAAATCACTGTTTCCGTAGGGCGGGGGCTTGCTCCCGCCGGAAGCAAAAGTCTTTTGCAAATAAACGGTAGTGAATACCCGCATATTGTTATTTTCCTTTCCCGTTTGTTTTTCCGGCGGGAGCAAGCCCCCGCCCTACGGTGATAAGAATAATAAAGGCTATGTAATGTTCTTTGGGGAGCAAGCACCATACAACCGCAGGTTGTTCCATACGGAAACAACGATACTGTTTTTATAATTTATTCGCAACTTATAATTTGTGCGCGGCGGGAGCGGAGGCCAACGCGGCCTTTGGCCGCCCGCCCCACAAAAACCACCCCATTGTTTTCGCTTTTCTTCCCGCTATCCGCAAACATCATGAGCCTTCTCCCATCGGAGAAGGTGGCAGACAGAGAGGCGGGGAAGCCTCGATTGTCTGACGGATGAGGCTTTCCAATGGGCAGT
>CADBKZ010000015.1 GCA_902795355.1 uncultured Ruminococcus sp. | reverse complement strand
GCTGGTCAGCCGCGATGTGGAAATCCCGCAGTTTCTGTTCGGGTTCTCCACGCCCAAGGGCTACGGCAACGCCCCCGAATACAAGGGGAGCGGAACGGTGGAGCTGTTTGAGAGCTTCGAGCTTTCCAAATCCTATTATCTGATCGTTCATAACGCAACCAAGAGCGATTACGAGCAATATACCAAGCTCCTCGGAACCAAGGGCTTCGAGCAGTACCGCTCTTTCAACTCCAACGGAAACCTCTTTTCCACGTGGACGGACGGCTACAACATCCTCACCCTTTCGCACATCGCCTATACGGACCCCGCCACCACCGACCACAAAACGGCCAGCAACGGCAAGGTCAGCTACCTTTCCATTGCGGTGGATTGCACCGATAACTCGGCCCTGCCCCCGAAAGAACCCGAAATTGAGGAACTCGCAACCGAGCAACTCACGGCCAATCCGTTCAGCGTGAGCTACGTTCTGCGGCTTTCGGACGGAAGATTCGTGATCTTCGACGGCGGTATGACGGCCGAACATGCCGACATTCTCTATCAGGAACTCTGCGAGCAGAACGTCCGCGAGGGGAAACCCGTGATCGCGGCGTGGATGCTGACGCACGCGCATGTTGACCACGTGCAGGCAATGTTCTGTTTCATCGAAAAATATTCGGGCAAGGTCGAGGTGGAAAACTTCGTCCATAATCTCCCCGGGTACGCGATTTATGATGGAAAGAACACCGGAGAGATCGACCCCGCAAAAGAATCCGCCGCCATGTATAACCGCAGCAAACTCTACTACACGAACGTTCAAAGATACTACCCGAACGCAAACATCATCGTGGCGCATGCGGGCCAGCGGTTCGTCTACGGCGACATCGATATTGACGTCCTGTTCACCTCGGAGAACCTCTATAAGAAACAAATGCTGGATACCAACGCCTCTTCCGTGGTGTATTCCGTCAGCGGGAAAACGGGCAGAATGATTATCCTCGGCGACGCGGTGGACCCCGAATGCGCCGTACTCAACGCCGTTTACGAGGACGAACTGCGGTGCGACCTGATCCAAGTGGCGCACCACGGCTACAACGGCGGGAATACGGACATGTACCAGAGCATGAACGCCGATTTCGCCATCTGGGCCAATTCCTACGAAACGGTGATCGAGCGGAATCTGCACATTCAATCGGTGAACAAACGGAACCAATTCAACTATAAATCCGTCACGTACAACCTGATCCCGTCAACCGAAAACGGACCGATTGTCCTGACGGCGGGTATGTCCAAAGCCGACCTCGCAAAGCTGGACGCGAAACTGACCGACGCGGTTCATTGACCCGATTTCCCATAACAATTGCAAAGGAGCCGCTCCGCAAGAGGCGGAACGGCTCCAAAGGAGACATTTGACCATGAAGAAAATCAAAATGATTCTGATCGGGGCGGGCGACCGCGGAACCACCTATGCCAACCTCGGCGCGGAATCCTGTCCCGAATTTGAGTTGGTCGGGGTGGCCGATCCCGATCCGGTCAGAAGAAACTATATCAAAGAGAAGTTCCACCTGCCTGAGAGCGCGTGCCACGAGAGTTGGGAAACCCTGCTCGCCGAGCCGAAACACGCGGACGCGGCCATTATCGCAACGCAGGACCGGATGCACTACGAACCTGCCATGAAAGCCATCTCCTTGGGCTACCACCTGCTGTTGGAAAAGCCGGTTGCGCCAACGCCGGAGCAATGCCTGCGCATCAGCGAGGCGGCAAAGGAAAAGGGCGTTCAGGCGGTGGTTTGCCATGTGCTGCGGTTCACGCCGTTTTTCCGCCTGCTCAAACAGATCATCGACGAGGGCAAGGTCGGCAAAATCGTCAACGTCGTCTATGTCGAAGAGGTCGGCAACGTCCACCAAAGCCACAGCTATGTGCGCGGGAATTGGCACCGGACGGCGGAGAGCGCGCCCATGATCCTTGCCAAGAGCTGCCATGATATTGACATTCTGCAATGGCTGTTGGGAGAGAAATGCACCCGCGTGCAGAGCTTCGGGTCGCTCTCCTATTTCCGCCGCGAAAACATGCCCGAGGGCGCGCCCGAGTATTGCTACCAAGGCTGCCCCGTCGGCGGCGAATGCCCCTATAACGCGCGCCGTATTTACGAGCAGAGAACCTTTCCGCCGTTCGTTCAGACCGCCACGCGCCGGCATCAGCCCACCGACGAGGATATCCGCCGCGCCATTACCCAGACCGACTACGGCAAATGCGTGTTCCGCTGCGATAACGACGTGGTGGACCACCAAGTGGTCAACCTCGAATACGAGGACGGAGCCACCGTTTCGTTCACGATGAGCGCGTTCAACAAGGGCGGGCGGAAGATCCGCATTATGGGTACCAAGGGCGAGGTCAACGCGGAAATGTCGTGGGATCATGTGGACCTGTTCGACTTTTTGACCCGCGCCACCACGCAAATCAAAATTGCGGACGCCATTCGGGATGAAACCATCAACGGCGGCCACGGCGGCGGCGACCGCGGCATCATCCGCACCTTCTGCGCCTATCTGGCGGGAGAATACCGCGGGAACACGATTACCGACATCGGCACCTCGGTGGAAAACCATTTGACGACGTTCGCGGCCGAGGAAGCGCGCCTTCGCGGAACCGTGGTTTCCATGGCGGATTACATCGGCGCGGTCAAACGGCCGGAATAAAACCGAAAAACGGGATGGTAAAAACATCCCGTTTTTTGCGGAAAGGTCTTGCAAAACGGGGGAAAAACCGTTATAATATAAAATAGCGGATTTTCGGGAAAGAAAGGAGAACCGGCATGCGGAAACAGCAACTGGTCCGGGGTCGGGAGACCGACCCGCTCTACATCCATGCCGAGGTAACGGCAAATCAGTTCAACTTGAAATGCCTTGCGGTGCTTTGCTTTCTGGCAATCCTTTCCGAGGGGTTGAGAGGAGCGGGGTTGTTCGTTGTTCCAAGCAGCGTTATGTTGCCGAGCGTAATTGCCGCCGGCGTTCTGTTTCTGTTGCCCATCGCGGTTTTCCTGATCCACGACCGGCTGCTGAAACGGCCGGACAGCATTCTGGCAAACGAGCGGTTCAAAATTCTCATCCTTGCCGCCGCCTTTCTCGGCGTCGCCCTCATCTGCACCATGCTGACCTTCCATGCCGTTATCCTGCTGGCCGTCCCGCCGCTGATCGCGGCGCAGTACCGCGGGCGGAAACGCCTGTTCTGGTGGGTCACGGTCGCCTCGCTTTTGCTGGTCCCCATCAGCGTTTACGGCGGGTTTTTCCTCGGCGCGCCGGATCGGAACTTTATCAAGGGGATGATGACCGAAGAGGAGTTCGCGGTCCTTTCCAACCGGCGAAAACTCGCAACGCCCCGCCGCATGGCGGAGCTGTTCCTGCATTATGTGCTGCCGCGGTGGTTCAGCGTTCTGGCGGTTGTGGTGCTGGCGGCCGGCATTACCCGCCGCAACAGCGGCATGATCGCCATGCAGCGGGAGCTGGCGCAAAAGGTGCGGGACGAAATGGAGCGGCACAGCCGCATGCAGAACCACGTGATCGACGCGCTGGCAACCTTAATTGAAACCCGCGATGAAAGCACGGGCGAGCATGTGATGCGCACCAAACGGTACGTCACCATGATCGCGAACGCCATGAAGCGGGACGACCGCTTCCGCGACCGATTGACCGACGCGGACATTGAACGCATCGAGAACGCCGCGCCGCTGCACGACGTTGGAAAAATCGCGATTTCCGATACCATTCTGCTCAAACCCGCGCGCCTGACCGCCGAGGAGTTCGACAACATGAAAACGCATACGGTCAGGGGCGGCCGCATGATCCGGAATCTGTTTGCGGATCTGGACGACCCGCAGTTTTTGCAAACCGCCGAGGAGATCGCCGTTTCCCACCACGAAAAATGGGACGGCTCGGGCTACCCCAATGGCAAGAAAGGGGAAGAGATCCCTCTTTCGGCACGGATCATGGCCGTTGCGGACGTGTACGACGCGCTGGTATCGTTCCGCGTTTATAAGTCGTCCATCTCTCCGGAAAAGGCGCTCGATACCATGATGGCCGAGAGCGGCACGCATTTCGACCCCGACATTATGCGCATTGTGGACGGAATGCGCGGGGAATTGATCGCCGCCGCCAACGCTCCGGCGGGCGGTATGGATCAGATAAAATAAAATATGATAAGACCTTGCGGGAAGCCCCCTTTTCTTCGTTTGAAGAAAAGGGGGCTTCTCTAAAAACACCCCCGCGCCGAAAAGAAGGGACAGGAAAAAAACACGCCCCTCTCCCAAGGTCTTTTTATTTCAATTCCCGAATAATTTTTCTCGGGCATTTGGCGGCGCATGCGCCGCAGGAAGTGCATTTGGCGTAGTCGATGGCGGCAATGCAGCCGATAACGGTAATCGCGCCCGTGGGGCATTGTTTTTCGCAGAGGTGACAGCCGATGCAGCCCGCCGAGCATTGTTTGCGGGTCAAGGCCCCTGGCTCGGGAGAGCGGCACATCACGCAGTATTTCGCCTCGGTGGGGATCAGCTCGATCAGGTGCTTGGGGCAAATCGACGCGCACGCGCCGCACCCCGTGCATTTGTCCGCGTCCACCACCGCTTGGCCGTCCACAATGTGGAGCGCATCATAGCGGCAGGCGGCAACGCAGGTGCCGAGTCCCATACATCCCGTGGCGCACATTTTGTCGCCGCCGCTCATGCGTTCGGCGGCAAGGCAATCCACCGCGCCCTCGTAATGGTATTTCAGGTTGGCGTGCCCCGCGCCGCCCGAACAGCGCACAATGGCGCGCATGGGCGCGGCGGCGGTCACTTCCACGCCGAGAATCTCGCCGATCTTCGCGGCGCAGGCGGCTCCGCCCGCGCGGCAGCCGTTTGCGGGAGCCTCGCCGCGCACCACCGCCTCGGCAAACGCCGCGCAGCCCGAGTAGCCGCAGCCGCCGCAGTTGGCGTTTGGCAGGGCCTCGGCAATCTGCTCCACGCGGGCGTCCTTTTTCACGGCGAAAACCCGCGCGGCAACCGCGAGGAGCGCGCCGAACAGAATGCCCATGCCCGCAAAAATCAGAATCGGAACCGCCACATCGGTCGGTTTTATCATCAGAAACAGCATGTTGTTTTTCTCCTTTCCCAAGTCAGAGGTGAACGCCCGAGAAGCAGGAGAATGCCATGGCGAGCAGTCCCGCGGCGATCAGCGTTAAGGGGAAGCCCTTGAACGCGCGGGGCGGCTCGGCCGCCGCCATGCGGGCGCGCAGACCCGCAAACACGGTGATGGCGAGCGTAAACCCGAGCGCGGCGGAAAAGCCGAAGGCGACCGCTTGCAGGAAGTTGTAGTCGTTCTGAACGATCAGGAGCGCGGAAGAAAGCACCGCGCAGTTGGTGGTAATCAGCGGCAGGTAAATGCCGAGCGCGCTGTACAGCGCGGGAATGAAGCGGCGCAGGAACATTTCAATGAACTGCACCAAGGCCGCGATTACGAGGATGAACGCCACCGTTTTGAGGTATTCGAGGTGGAACGGCACCAACAGGAAGCGATAGACCAGCCAAGTCGCCGCGCCCGAAACGGTCATAACGAACGTAACCGCCATGCCCATGCCAAGGGCGGTGTCCGGCTTTTCGGAAACGCCGAGGAACGGGCAGCAGCCGTAAAACTTGGAGAAGATGAAGTTTTCCACGAGGATCGCGGTAAACATCAGCAGCAGAATATTCATTGCGCGTTCTCCTTTCCGTTGGTTTGCGGTTCTTCCTCGGCGGCCTTTTTGACCATGGCGGCGTTCAGGCGCGCGCGGTCGTCCGCCGAGTTGCGGATCTTCTGCACCGCCGCAATCACGAATCCGAGCGTCAGGAACGCGCCGGCGGGGAGCAGGAAGATTACCATGTTGGGGTAGCTTTCGGGCAGAACGCGGAAGCCGAGCCACGTGCCGTTTCCGAGGATTTCGCGGATTGAGCCGAGAATGCAGAGCGCAAACGTGAACCCAAGCCCCATGGCAAGGCCGTCCACCGCGCTTGGCAGAACGGGGTTCTTCGAGGCGAACGCCTCGGCGCGCGCCAGAATGATGCAGTTGACCACAATCAGGGGAATGAACAGCCCCAAGGATTGGTAGAGCGAATAGAAGTAGGCCTGCATCAGCAGTTCCACGGCGGTAACAAAGCCGGAGATGATCACGATGTACGCCGCGATGCGCACCTGTTTGGGAATGAACTTGCGGAGCAGGGAAATGAAGATGTTGGAGAAGATCAGCACCACCGTTGCCGCCATGCCCATGCCGAACGCGTTCTCCACCGAGGTGGTGGTTGCCAGCGTGGGACACATGCCCAGAAGCTGAACAAGCGTGGGGTTCTGATCAAGGACGCCCTCTTTCATCTGTTTGAGAAACTTGTTCATTGCGCATTCCCCCCTGCCAAATAGGTTTGTAACCGTTCGGTTGCCTTGTTGACCGCCGAAAGCACCGCGCGGGAGCTGATGGTCGCGCCCGAAATGGCGTCAATGTCGGTCCCGCCGTCTTTATCGATGGTCAGCGCGCCCGACTTGCCGGCGTATTGCGAGAGGTAGTTCGCGTCGTTGACGCGCGCCCCAAGCCCCGGGGTTTCGGAATGGCTGACGATGCTGACGCCGAGGATCTTGCCTTTCGCGTCAAACCCGACCATCAGGGTCAGGTCGCCGCCGAAGCCGCCGGCGACGGATTCGACGCAATACCCCGTTGCGGCGAGGTTTTCCCCGTAACGGACGGTGTAAAATCCGTCTTTTCCGTCCGACGCGTCGGACGCGCCGAAAATTTCGGAAATGGCGGCGTCCTTGGTCGCTTTCAGGTTTGCCTCGGCTTTCGGTTTGGTAACGGCGTAAACAAACGAGATAATGCCCGCCACCACGGCGCAGATCAGAAGCAACCGCAGGCCGATCAGAAGCACGGAGACCCATGCCGCGGGCTGTTTCTTTTGTTCGGGGGTTTTCATTGCCATTTCTCCGGTCATTGCTTCGCACCCCCCTCTTTGGCTTTCTTTTTGCGGCGTTCGGTTCCGTAAACGCGCGGTTTCGTGAGCATATCGAGGTACCATACCAGCGCATTCATAATCAGAATCGCGAAGGATACGCCCTCGCTGTACCCGCCGAACCGGCGGATGAACACGGTAATCAACCCGCACCCCAAGCCGTAGATCAGCCGCCCGACCTTGGTAACGGGCGAGGTGACATAGTCGGTTGCCATAAAGAACGCGCCGAGAACCAGACCGCCCGAGCAGAGCGAGGCGACCATGTAGGGCAGGCGGTCAACGCCCGCGGCGGGGAAGAGGAACGAGAGAATCGCCACGGTTCCGAGGTAGGCCGCGGGGATATGCCAAGTAATTACGCGGCGGGCGAGCAGATAAACGCCGCCGATCAAAAGCATCAGCGCCGAAATTTCGCCGATGCTGCCGCCTTGACGGCCGAGGAACAGGTCGAGCAGGGACTCCGCGGGGAGATTGCCGACTTTCAGCGCGGCGAGCGGCGTTGCCGAGGAAACCGCGTCAAAGGAGCGATCGTAGGCGGCGGGGAAGGCGGTCATGCCGTTCGTCCATGTCAGAACCAGAAACACGCGGGCGGCCAGAGCGGGGTTCATAATGTTCTTGCCGATGCCGCCGAACAGTTGCTTGACGACGATGATTGCAAACGCCGACCCGATTACCGGCACATAGAACGGAACCGAAGCGGAAAGGTTCAGCCCGAGGAGCAGACCCGTGAGCGCGGCGGAGCAATCGGCAATGGTAACGGTGCGTTTGAGAATGATTTCGGTCAACAGCTCAAACGCCACGCAGGAAAGGATGCTGACCAGCACCACCAGCGCGGCGCGAACGCCAAAAAGATACACGCCCCAGACCGTTGCGGGAACGAGCGCGATCATTACGTCGCGCATCAGATGCGAGGTCGTAACGCCGCGGCGGGCGTGCGGAGAGGGGGAAACGGTCAGAAGGTCGGGCATTCCGGTTTTCGCTTCGGCGGCGTCGGCCGCGGGTGCGGGACATTCCGAAGGTTTGCGTTCTTCGTTCATGGTTGTTTTCCCCCTTTCAGTTCTTTTTGGCGGCGTTGCGGATCGCGTTTTTCGCAACGCGGATGTATTGGACGATCTCCACGCCCGCGGGGCAGTTATAGGAGCAGGTCCCGCATTCCACACAGCTCATCACATTCAGCTTTTGCGCCTGTTCATAGTTGCGCGCTTTCGCGTGCTGAACAAGGTAATTGGGCATTAAATGCATGGGGCAGTGCGAAACGCACATGCCGCAATGGATGCAGGCGGTGTGGAGCGTGTTGATGCGGTCGTATTCCTCGGAGAAGAGCAGAACGGCCGAGGTCGTTTTGGCAATGGGCGCGTCGGGGTCCCATTGCGCGTAGCCCATCATGGGGCCGCCGCTGATCATCTTCTTCGGAACCTTTGTCAACCCCCCGCAAAACGCAATCAGATCGCGGCAGGAAGCGCCGAGCGGCGCGCGGACGTTCTTCGGCTCCTTCACACAGTCGCCTGCCACCGTTACAATGCGGCTTACGAGCGGAAGCCCGCGCCAGAACGCGCGCGAGATGGCGGCGGTGGTTTCGGCGTTGAGGATCAGACAGCCCACGTCCGCGGGGAGCTTGCCCGCGGGAATTTCCTTGCCTGTGAGCGCGTAAACCAGCTGACGTTCGTCGCCCTGCGGGTACTTGGTTTTCATCACGCAAATGCGGATGTCGTCCTTGCGGCCGAGCTGATGCCGCTTTTCCAAGCGGCTTTGCAGGTGAGCAACGGCGTCCATTTTGTTGTCCTCAACGGCGAGGATCCCTTCGGGAATGTTCAGGGCGCGCATCACCACTTCCATGCCCGAAATCACGGTGTCGCCGCGTTCCAGCAACAGGCGGTGGTTCGCGGTGATGTACGGCTCGCATTCCGCGCAGTTGACAATCACCCGATCGGCTTTGCCGATTGCGCTCTGGAGCTTTGCGTAGGTAGGGAAGGTTGCGCCGCCCAGCCCCGAAATGCCCGCCTCGCGAACGAGCGAAATCACCTCTTCCGCGGTCGTCTCATCGAGCGGCTTCGACCAAGGCTTGATTCCTTCGAACATTTCATGGTTGCCGTCGTTCTCGATGATGATGTTCTGAATGGGGGTTCCGACGGCGTTGTAGCGGGTCACGATCTCCTGAACCACGCCGGAAACGCTGGCGTGAACGGGACATCCCAGTCCGGTTTCCACCGTTCCGATCACCTGACCCACTTTTACATAGTCGCCCTTGCCCACAACAGGCTTTGCGTGAACGCCGATATGTTGGGAGAGCGGGATGGAGACCGTTTGGGGCTCGGGCAGGCGTTCGGTGCTTTTTTGAGCCGTGTCCTTATGCTCGTGCAGGTGCGTGCCGCCCCGAAAGGTGAACTTTTTCATGGCAAATCCTTTCTGCAAGACAATATGATAAACCAATACCTATTATAATATAAATGCGGCAATTTGTCAATTTGTTTTTTCAAAAAAGACGGAAAAGACGGATTTTTACAAATTACTTGACAATTTTCCGTTTTTCGCGTATAATGGAAGTCGGAAAACGTCGAGAGGAAAGAGAGACCCCGAAAAGATGATCAAACAGGAAAAAAGAGCCGTGATGGCCGAGATCGCCAACCGCTTGGAGCAACGCTACCCCGAGGCGGTTTGCGCGCTGGAATGGGAAACCGACCCGTGGAAGCTGCTGGTAATGGGTCGTCTTTCGGCGCAATGCACCGACGCAAGGGTCAACCTTGTCTGCAGGGAGCTGTTTGCAAAATTTCCAACCGCCGAGGCGCTCGGAGCGGGGGAGCTTTCCGAGATCGAGGAGATTGTGCGCCCTTGCGGGCTGTTCCATGTCAAGGCGCAGAACATCAAGGACGCGTGCGCCATGCTCGTCCGCGATTACGGCGGCGTGTTGCCTGACAGCATGGAGGAACTGCTGAAATTCCCGGGTGTGGGGAGAAAGGTAGCCAACCTGCTCCTCGGGGATATTTACCACAAGGGCGGAACCGTAGCCGATACGCACTGCATCCGCATTTGCGGGCGGTTCGGGATGTACCCCGAGACGCTCAAGGACCCGAAGCGGGTGGAGCTTCTGATGGACGAGCTGTTGCCCGAGGAGATCCGGAGCGATTTTTGCCACCGGATTGTGCAATTCGGGCGGGACGTATGCTCGGCGAGGTCGCCGAGGTGCGGGGAATGCCCGCTTGGGGACCTTTGCGCGCACCGTTTGGGGGAAGGAAACAAAAAAATTTCAAAAAAGGGTTGACAAACAGTGCCCGATGTGGTATAATAACTGCGTTCCGAAACGCGAGAATCGCAAGCGGACGCAGTTCGCTGGTGTGGCTCAATGGCAGAGCAGCTGATTTGTAATCAGCAGGTTGTTGGTTCGACTCCGATCACCAGCTCCAAAGAGTTCACGCCGCGTGGACTCTGAATATGGGAGATTTCCCGAGTGGCCAAAGGGGGCAGACTGTAAATCTGTTGCTGTTTAGCTTCGGTGGTCCGAATCCACCATCTCCCACCATCAAAAAATCCTCTTTTGTCTATCAAAAGAGGATTTTTTGAACGATGTGTTCCGCTTGCGCGGAACGTGATGTGTCCTTTGGATGTGATGCGCGCTTCGCGCGTGATGTTTGCCTTCGGCAAGTGAAAAGGAACACGTCACATCGTTTTTGCCGCTTGCGGCAAAAACATCACTGTGAGCGCGGGCGAACAACATCACTACGGCGTAGCCGTAACATCACTTGCGCTTATGGCGCATCGCTTTAATAATTAGGGGGTGAAAGAAATGTCTGAATCCAAACTTCGTGATTTATCCATGTCTTTTTCTGTCCAAATTATAAACCTTGTCAAAGAACTGAAATCCAGACATGAATCTGTTATATCAAATCAAATCGGGCGCTCCGGTACATCCATTGGCGCAAATATTTATGAAGCCAACTATGCACAAGGAACAAAAGACTTTATTTCAAAACTCGAGATAGCTCTTAAAGAAGCGAGTGAAACCGGATATTGGCTTGAATTGCTTCACCGAACGGGATATATCAATGATTCCGATTACAAGGTTTTGAACGATCAATGCACATCGATTCGTGTTCTGCTGATTGCATCATGTCGAACGGCTAAAAACAATCGCGGAAAAGATTGAAAAAGAAGAGTCCCATTGTTTTCCGTGTTTTTCGATCCTTAAAAATAGGCTTTATACAAAAACAAAAGGGCGGTTGCAAAAGCAACCGCCCTTTTGTGGTGGGAGATATTGAAAGTGGATTCGGAAAGCCCGTGCGCATCGCCGTATGCAGGGCGTGGACTTGTGATGCGGCAACGCAATTGTGAAATCATAATCCTTTGCGTCCGCTTTTGGCGGGAGAGGACAATGTAAGAGGGGGACTTTTTCGAGAAAAAGTCCCCCTCTTACAGGATCTTATAGCATTTTTTCATCCTCTCCTACATCCGAACCACCCGATCGGCAAACGCGGCGGCTTCGTCGGGGTCGTGCGTAACCAAAAGGGCGGTCGCGCCTGACGCGCGGAAGCGGTCTTTGAGCGCCGAGCAGAGCGATTTCCGCAGGGGTTCGTCCAACGCGGAAAAGGGTTCGTCCAAGAGGTAGAGCGAACTGCCAACGACCGCGCCGTAAGCGAGCGCGCGAGCCAGCGAGGCGCGCGATTTCATGCCCCCCGAGAGCGACGACGGCAGGGCGGACCCTTCGGCAGAAAGCCCCACCAAGGCGAGCGAATCGGCAATTCTGTCCTCGGGCGCGCCTTTCGGCAGAACGGCGAGAATGTTTTCCGTTACGGTCAGCCAAGGGAACAGGCGAGGCTCCTGAAACACATATACGGGCAGGCGTTCGTCCACGGTCAGCGTCCCGCTCTGCGGCGCGCGAAGCCCCGCAAGCAGGTGGAGCAGGGTGCTTTTCCCGCAGCCCGAGGGCCCCATAACGGCCAACAATTCGCCGCTTTGCGCGGTCATGGAAAAACCGTCCAGAACGCGCTTTTCGCCGTAGGAAAAGACGACGCGATCCAATTTGATCATGCGGGATCCCCCTTTCCCGTTCCGAAACGGTCGAACAGCGCGGTAAAGCCAAGCTCGATCAAAAGCGAGAGCAGGATCACCACGAATGTCCAAGCAAACATTTCCTCGGTCAGCAGGTATTGGCGCGCGTCGTTGATCGCGGTGCCGATGCTCATGCGCGGGCGCGCGATGATTTCGGCGGCGATGCCCGCTTTCCAAGCCAGCCCCAACGAGGTGCGGCAGGCCGCGAGAAAATAGGGACGAACCGACGGGAACACCAACAGACGGACGCGCCGCCAATAGGGCATCCGGTAAACGACGGCGACCTCGCGGAGCTGCGGGTCGATTTTGGAAAGGCCTTCATCCACGTTCGTCCAAACCACGGGCAGAACGATCAGAACCGTAATCAGCGCGGGTACGCGCGGCGCGCCCACCCAGATCAACGCCAGAACGATGAACGAGGCCACGGGGGTGGCTTTGACCACCGTTATCAGCGGCAGGATCAGCTCCCGCAGGAAGCGGACGCGCCGACAGACGGCGGCCAGAAGAACGCCGACCGCAACGGCAAACAGAATGCCCGCCGTCACGTTCAGAAGCGACCGACCGACCGTTTGGTAGAACACCGCCGTTCCGAGCATTCCCCAAAGCGTTTTTGCAACCAAGGCGGGCGAGGGGAGCAGGAGCGAAAGCCCGACCCGCCACGCGGCAAACGCCCAAACGCCCAGCCAGAAGGCGGCAACGAGCAGGACGCGCGCCGTGCGGGGGAGCTTGACGGACGCGTTCATTTTCCGAGATAATAGAAATCATCCGCGGGGAGTTTCCCGCCAATGGAATTGGGGTTGACTCCGAGCAGAATGTTCAGGTAGGTCTGCATGGCGGTTTTCATCTCCGCGCCGCCGAGATACGCAATGTTGCATTTCGGAATGGCGGTTTTGGCAACCGCTTCGTTGGCAAAAATCCCGTGTTTCGCAATCAGCGCGGCGGCTTCCTCGGTGTTGGTGTTGACGTATCCGACCGAGGCTTGATAGCGCGTCAGAAAATCGGCGACCGATTCGGGGTGCGCTTCCAGAAACGCGGTGCGAACGACCACACAGCCTTGAACAAGAGTTCCCGCCTCGTTCGGAATTTTATCCCATTCGGCGGTCAGATCCAGCGCAACGTTCACCGTTTTTCCGGCTTTGGCGGCCGCGGCTTTCGCCATTGTCACCATGGGTTCGGGAAGAACGGCAACGGCAACCGTACCCGCGGCAACCGCGTCGCGCAGGTCGGCGGGGGCGGCATAGCTTGTGGAATCCACGGTCACTTTGCCGGAAAGGCCGTTGGCTTGGAGCAGGTGGGTAAAGAGGAAGGTGGGGTTCTGCGCGGGAACGCAAACGGTTTTGCCATCCAGATCGGCAAGCGAGGAAACGGCGGAGCCGTCCGTGGTGACGAGGTAGAGGCAGCCGAGCGTGTTGACGGCGAGGATTTTTACGCCGCCGTTGGTTTTGTTATAGACCGTGGAAGCAGCGTTGGTGGGCAGGGCGGCAATGTCAACCGAGCCGATGCGCAGCGCGGGAAGAACGTCGTTGGTGGCGTCGGTTTTCACCTCGATGGAGTAGCGGTCGGAAGTGATTTCGCCGTTGGCAACCTCTTCCATCAGCTTGGCCATGCCGAAGCCCGTGGTGCCGTTGAGGGTGTAAATTTTCACGTCGACGGGCGTGCGGGGCGTTTGAGCGGGTTCGCCGCCGGCGGTTGTTTCGGGCGCGGCGGACGAGGTTTCGGTCGGCGAGGCGGTTTTGTTGCCGCAGGCAACGAGAGAGAAGAGCAGGACGGCAATGCAGACGAGCGAGAAAATACGGATTTTCATGGCAGTTTCCTTTCCGGTTTGTGTGTTTTTGGGGCAGATTCAGAGATAGGCGCGGAGCAACGCTTCGGGGTCGGGAACGGTCAGATTCCGGCCGTTACGGACGAGGTAGCCGTCGGCTGTCAGTCGGTCAAGGGCGCGGTAGAGCGACGCGCGACCGACGTCGAGCAGTTCCGAGAGTGCGGAGAGCGAGAGCGGCAGGCGGACTTCCCCCGCGCCGAGCGACGAGAGGTAGAGAGCCATCCGGCGTTCGGCACTGCCGGCGGTCAGGTAGCCGATCTTGCGGTTGAGAAAGCGGATGCGGCCGCCGAGAAACCCGATGTAGGTTTCGCGGAAGGCGGGGCTTTCCCCCAGCAGAACGCGAACGGCGTCCTCGGTCAGAAAGAGGCAGGAGCAGGGCGACGCGGCGCGGATCAGACTGACGAACGGTTCGGAGCAGAAGAGATTCGCAATGCCGAACGGGTCGCCCGCGCCGAGATAGCGCAGAAGCACCGATCGGGCGGGATCGCGCGTGGTGACGGCCGCGCGGCCAGAAAGAACGATGCCGGCCATGGCCGAGGTCTCCGCGGGCGATCGGATGATGTCCCCTGCCCGATACGAGCGGACAAACGCGCCGTCGCCGTTGCAAACGCGGCGCAGGAGCGGCTCGTCCACCCCCCGCAAAAAGGGTTGTGACCGTATTTTTTTGAAGGTTTGCTCTTCCATAATCCTCTCCGAATTGTCCCATTTGATACAATTATAGCAGAGATAAACCGATTTGTCAATAGTTTTCCGAAAAAAGATGGGAGACATGCGGGAAAGAATGGTTGTTTTTTGAAATTTATCAAAAAACTCTTGACAGATCAAAAAAAGGTGATATACTATCTTAAAGAAAACAAGAATTTACAACGAAATGATAAAGAACATTCCTCTTTTATCGTGTACTTGGGAACCGTCAACGAAGTATACGACAGTATGTAAGAAAGGAGCGCGATGGCATGAAGATTACCAATGTAAAAGACGGGTTGATTGAAAAAACCACAGAAAAAATCGCTGTCCGGTTCCGTGACGCGCAGACCGGAGAATCCTATACCTCGGAATTGCTTCTGGCATATCACGGCTGGCCGACCGCCGTACAGGATGAATCCGGAGCGATTTATGTTGCCGCATCCGCTAACCGGCTGGATCACGTGGATCCGTTCGGTGAAACCTGCCTCTATGTTTGCAGGGATCTGAAAACAGGCCAATGGGAAAAGCGAGTTGTTAACCACAGTGTGGAGAACGGCGCGTTTGTTGACCATCGCGACACCGGATTGCTATATCTCGGAAACGGAAGAATGGTTTTGACCCATTTTACGCACAACAGCGATATTTACACGAACGGAAAGGAAGAACTTTGGGTTGGCTGGAAACGGAAAGTCAACGAAGCGGATCCGCGCAACGCGGACGCCATTGTTCAGGTTTGGAAAAACAGGCCGTGGTTCAACGGGAGCTATGTTCAATATTCCAACGATTACGGAAAAACATGGAGCGTTCCGCAAAAAGTGGCGGTCAGCTCGCCGCACGGCCCCGCGTTGCTGCGGGACGGGACTCTTTATTATGCCGGCAGATACGGCTCGCAGATCTGCGCGCAGCGCGCAACCGTTTCTTATGATTCCGAAGGAAATATCACCGGAATCCGGTGGTCCGGAATGGAACCGATTCTCGATGCGCAGGCATATTGCACGCCAAACGAGGAAATTGTTTTGTGCGAGCCGCATGCCGTTCAGTTAACGAGCGGACGACTCCTTGTTGCCATTCGGGTGCAAAATGTGCTGAACGGAAAGCAACAGCACAGCGATCTTTGCTATACGGGGTTCTGTGTGTGGGTTTGCAATTCGGATGATAATGGAAAAACATGGAAAATTTTGGACCATACCCGTCTCGCGGGATCTCCGCCCCACTTGCTGGAATTGAAGCCGAACGTTGTTCTGATGACCTGCGCAAAAAGGGGAAACGGCGCTCCCGATCACCCTCGCGTTTGCGGTGAGTTCGGCTATTTGAGCGATGATGGCGGAGAGACATGGAGAGAACCTTTTCCAATCAGCATCGGTCCGAACGGCGACTGCGGCTATCCCGCAACCGTTCTTCGCGCGCAGGAGCAGGGGCAGGAACGGTATCATCTGACGACGGTTTATTATCAGAATGATAAAACAACAACCAATCTGCTGTACACCGATTGGGATTTGGAACTTTGAAATTCATTATGCGTAAAGGCCGCGGTGTATCGGGGCATACGCATTCGCAATCGCAATTGGACAATTACGCGAATCAACATAACCCGAACAACAGCGCGGATCAACCGGATCACGACAACCATGCCAACCAATGCAATTCCAACCACGACGAGTATTGGCACGGCAGGGGCGGCTCCTCTGACGACGATTGACCCCGAAACGCAACAAAAAAAGCGGGCGCCATGATTTTTTCATGGCGCCCGCTTGTTTTGTTGAAAATGTTTTCAGAAATCGGTTTTCCGTATTTGATAACGTCCCGCGCCGTAAACGCGACCGTTCACCGTTGTGGTAACACTTCCGGAAACGGTAAGATCCATCCCGATTCCGCCCTCTTCCCGCCGCCAACACACCCGAACGCTTCCGTTGCTCGTCCGGTATGAGCCTTCTGCAAAGGAGAGGTCGCGGAAGAAACAGGGGTCAACGGCAAAGCGCGCCGCGCCGTCCGAACCGAATTGCAGGCGAATGCCGAGAATGTTTTTAACCATCCATGAAAGCACATTTGAATACATATGGTGGTTTCTCGAATGCGCGCCGCGGTCGCTTTCGGGGTTCCATCGCTCCCAAAGCGTTGTGGCGCCCCGATCAAACCAATCGCGGAAGCTCGGTTCTCCCCGAACGGTCAGAACGCGGTAGAACAGCTCCTGCAGGCCGCAGCGTCCGAGCGCGTCCGGCAAATGCCGCATTCCGAGGATTCCGCAGGCATGGTGGAAATCCGCTTGTTCGATCAGATGCGCCAGCTGTTGTTTCAGCGGTTCAAGGCGATCGAAAAATCCGTAGTCGATCAGAAGCGCGACCGCTGTTTGCGAGGGGAATACGCAGGTCCCGTTTTCAGCAAGTCCCGTTTGCATGGCCTTTTCGCGCGCTCGGGCGGCGCGGGCGCGATAGGGCGATTCGTCTTTTCCCGCATGCGAAGCCGTCAGCGCGGCGATTTCGGCAAATCCGTACTCCAAAAAGAGGTTGAGAAATCCGGTTGGCAGTTTCGGGGTTCCAACCGGCGCGGCCCAATCGTCCAGCCCGAACGAAAGGAACCCGTCCGAATCCCGCATGCCGTCAAGGTAGGCGAGGTAGCGGTCAAAGTAGGGGAGCGAGGCGAGCAGAGGCTCCGCATTGTGCGTGTGGAGCCAGATGCGATAGGGGATTTCAAAGAGCGCGCCGTCCGAAAGCGGGCCGTTGCCCCATTCGTAGCCCCAAGCGGGCGTAGGGACAATTCCCGGGAGCGCGCCGTCCTCGCGCATGGCGTCGTGTATGTCGGTCAGCCATTTCCGCAGGAGCTTTTCGGCCTCGAAGTTTGTCAGAAACTGTTCGGCCGACATATGCGCGTCGTTCAGCCAACCCAGCTTTTCGCGGGACGGGCAATCCGAAACCAGATAGAAGAAGTTGGAAAGCGACGAGATCTGCCCCGCGCGGAACAAACGGTTCAAAAAATCGTCCGAACAGCGGAACTCCGTTCGCGGAGCGACCGCCTGATGCACAAATACCGACTCCACGCCCACCTCTTCCGCCGAGCGGACGCCCTCGATTTCCACATAACGGAACCCGTGGTAGGTGAACTGCGGCGACCACACAAACGGTTCTCCCGAGCAGATAAAGCGGTCGGTCTGAATCTCGCTTTCGGGGTAAAATTTTTCCATGTGATCCCATTCAAGCGATCCGTCCGCCCGCAGCCGCTCGGCATGGCGAACGGTCAATCGCTGCCCTCGCTCGCCGCACGCATGCAGGCGAACGTAGCCGGAGAGGTTCTGACCCATGTCGAACACGAAGCGGTCGGGCGCGGTTTGAACAACCTTTTGCGGAGAAAAAATCTCGTGCTCGCGAACGGGTTCGCAAATGCATTCCCGAAACACGCCATGCGGAGGATTGGGGTCAACAGCCGCGAACGACCATTGGCTGTCGTCGTAGGAAAGGGACGCCCAATCTTTTTCATAAAGTCGGGCGTCAAAGGTTTCGCCGCTGCGCAGGTCGTTGTAAACCGTTGCGCTTTCGGGGGAGCATTTCCATGTTCCGTCGGTTGCGGCAACCGGAACGCCGTCCGCTTCCAGAGAGAGAATGATCTTTGGCAGATCGCGCCATTCGGCGGCGTTGAAATTCCAAGAGGAACGGAGCGTTTCGTTGTAGCAGCCGTTTCCGCAGGCCGCCGCCAGCACGTTTTCTCCCTCGCGGAGCAGGGGAGTTGCGTCGTAGGTCAGGTACCAAAGGGTTTTGCGGTAGTCGCCGAACGGGGCGGCGAAGCGGTCGGGGGACACGGGAACGCCGTTGAGGTAGCAATAGCCGTAGCCGAGCGCGCAAACGCGGAGCGTTGCCCTTTGGGGAAGAGCGGCAAGGCAAAACCGCTTGCGGAACAGCGGCGCGGGGTTTTCGGTTCGATATTCCGGCCGGAACGGAAGGTCGGGCCTGATGAAAACGGCGGGAGAGAATACCATGATATACGGCTCCTTTATCCGAAAATGCGGATCGCAAGAAATACAGAGTTTTCTATCATAATATCATGCGGGTTGAGAAAAAACAAGCCTCGATTCGAGCGTTTTTCTCAAAGAATGGCGTTTTGAGAGGTCAAACCGTTCTTTTGGTGGAGCTGGCGGAAGGCTTTCGGGGTAACTCCCTCGGAAATTTTGAACGACTTATTGAAATTTTTGGTTTCCTTGAATCCGAGAATTTCCGAGATCTTGCGGATGGAAAAATCGGTTCGGAGCAGATAGTATTTTGCCTGCTGCATGCGAACGTCGTTCATCAGCGGGCGGAAGGTTTTTCCGAAATTCTGCAGCAGGATGCGGTTGGTTTGCGAAACGCTGTAATTCAGGCTTTTCGCAAGGTCTTCCACGGTGGTGCTGCCGTCCGAGGCGTAGAGCATGAAAAACTCGACGAACATGGAAGGCGGAATTTTCGCCTTTTGCGGGTGGTACGCGCCCATGCGGTTTTTGGAGAGCGTTTCCAGAACGGAAGAGAGAAACGCGCAGCTGCCGGCCGTTAACTGCGGGTTCAGCCAAAAGTTCTGCTCGCGGTTGGCGGTGTATTTCTGGTAGAGCGAGCGCAGTTGGTCAAAGAGCGGCTCCACCGAGGCGTTCGCGGCAACGGGGCTGTAAACATGCTCTTCAAACAGCCGCCGCAGGTAGGAGCTGACCATGTCCTCTTCGGCGGGGCAGGAGAAGCGGATGCTTCCGAAAACGGTTTCCGGTTCCACGCCGGTCAGGCAATGGAACGAATGCGGGGGAATAATGAAGAAATGTTTTTTCGGAATGGTGAGTTCTTCCCGCGTTTCGTCCTCGCGTCCCACGCGCACGCCGCCGTTTTTCACATAGTAGATTTCCCATGTTTCGTGAAAGTGCGGAACGGGAGTCCGGTTTTTGCTCACCCATGTGTCGTAGGCAAAGTTCTCGTCAAAGATCAGGCTGAAATCCCGATTGAAAATCTGAAAGGAAAAAATATCGTACCGATCAAAAAAACGCATGGCAGGCTCCTTTCCGGCGCGGCATCTTTTCGGGCAAGCGCGCGCGAATCGCGGCAAACCGTTCCAACGGCGCGACGTTGCCCTGCATCTATTATACCTCTTTTCAGGCGGAAATGCAATCGTTTTTTTGTAGTTTCTGCCTATTTTCCAGAGAAAAAAGGATCGGTTAGCGAAAAATACGACAAAAATGACGGATTTGGCGGTGTTTTTATAAAAAAGGGTGTGCTATAATAGAGCCGGACCCAAGGGAGAACCCGAGGGAATTTTCCGAGAACGGAAAGGAGAAACCGATATGAACAAACGAATCGCGTTTCTGCTGGCGGCGGTTCTGCTCGTTATGGCGGTTTTGGCGTGCGGCTGCACGAAAAAACCGGCGTCCGCGCCCGCAGAAACAACCGGAACCGGCGGCGGAACGGGAACCGACGCCGAGAGCGGGACGACGGACTATCTGAAATCGCTTCCCACCCCGACCTTTCGGGATGGAGAGGTGCGCATCCTTGTTACCTCGCAGCTCAAGGATTTTTACGAGCAGTACAACGAGAGCAGCAACATTGTGGACAACGCCTGCTACCGCCGCAACGCCATTATCGAGGACCGGTTCGGCTGCGAGCTGAAATACACCGATATGGATGGAAACGCCAGCGGCTCCGCCGCGTTTTCGCAGGAGATCCGAACCACCTCGCTCGGCGGGGAATCGGACGCTTACGATATTATTGTGGGGCAGAACTATTATTGCCTGCCGCTTGTGAGCGAAAACCTGTTGCACAACCTGAAAAGCGGCGGAAACTTCAATTGGGATGCCGATTGGTACCACCAGAACATCAACAGCGCGGGCGAGATCCACGGCAAGCTCTACGGCGGCTCGGGGTCGTTCGTGGTCTCCCAGCTCGCTTATGAAATGGCCTGCTTTTACAGCAAGACCGTTTACGCCAAGTACGGCTTTACCGAGAATCTCTACGACCTTGTTCGGGACAAAGAATGGACCTACGAAAAGCTCTATGAAATGGTAACGTCGTTTACATCCACATCCGACGACGATCAGAGCAGCGCGGCCTACGGAATGATCAAATTCGACCACGCGGCGATCGGACTCACTCTTTCATTCGGTGTGGATTTCGTGCAGCGGGACGCGGTCGGGAACCTTTCCATGAATGCCTATGGGAGCGGCATGGAAGACGTTTTTGAGAAGATCCGGAGCCTGATGAACGATTACAGCGGTGTTGTGAGCACCTCGCAACTGACCTATGCCCGCGGCAACATCATGGCGCATGTTCTGTTTGTGCAAACCTATGTACACGGGCTGTTGGAAGACGAACTGCTCCAAAAGAGCGATTCTTTCACCATCGGCATTCTCCCCATGCCGTTGTTGAACCGCGATCAGGAGAATTACCGCACGCGCATTATGCGGGATGAACTGTTCTATGTTCCGCAATGCAAGAGCCTTGAAAATTCCTCGGTTATCATCGAGGCCATGAACTACGAAACCATGCAGCTGGTCAACCCCGCATATTGGGATCGGGCGTTGGAGAAACGCTCTTCGGATACCGAGGACGATATGGAAATGCTCCAACTGATTGCGCGCACCGTGTATTCCGGCACCGAGCAGTATTTCCGCGAGGATCTGCTCAACGTGAACCAGCAGTTCGCTTTGGAAGCGTTGAACAATTCGGCGTCGTTCTCCTCTTGGTGGGGTAAGAACCGCAAGCCGCTCGAGCGCCAGCTTTCCAATGTTGTGGCCATTTACGGCTGATTTTTCGGTAAAAAACGGCCGCCCGTCCGTTCCAACGGGCAAAAAAAACATATCGGAAAGGAAGAAATATCATGAAAACAAGAAAAACAAAAATGGTACGTTGTCTGTCTGTCCTGCTCGTCGCGCTTCTGACCGTTGGAGCGGCGTTTGCCGCGCTGCCGGTCGCGGCCGACGAACCCGCAACCCGTTATGCGGGAGCCTCAGTCTGGAACGGAACGGTGTTAACCGTTGCGTCCGAATCCGGGCTTTACACATTTTCGGGCGAGGGAACCGAGGCGTCTCCTTGGCTCCTGCAAAGCGCGGAAGACGTTGCAAAACTTGCGGCAAACGTCAACTACGCGAGCGCGGCGACCAACTATAACGGCAAGTATTTCAAGCTGACCTGCGACCTGAACCTGAACAAAAAGGAATGGGTGGGCATCGGCTACGGTGACGGAGCCGCAAACGATAACAAACGCTTTGAGGGTGTGTTTGACGGCGACGGCCACGTGATCTACGATTTCAACATGGTCGATAAGGGCTATAACGGCTTCTTCGGCTATGCCGGAAACGGCGCGGTTATTAAGAATATCGGTATTGCGTCCGGCGAAATTTACATCGGATCGACCCGTTCCGGTCCGCTCATCGGCTTCGCCAAATTCAACCTGACCGTTTCCAACTGTTTCAGCCGTGCCAAAATCCACTATTCCGGCAACGGTTGGATCGGCGGCCTCATCGGAACGGTTATGAACGACGGCACGGCTGTCCGCTTGATCGAGGATTGCTATTTCGCGGGCGAGATCACTATGACCAACGCTTCCAAGAACTATGCGGTGGGCGGTGTTTTGGGCGTTCTGAACGACGGAACTTCCACCGTTTCCAACTGCTATAACATCGGGAAAATCGACGTTACCGCTTCCACAAGCGGCGACGCTTACACCGACCTGTATCAACACAGCATCGGTGGCATCATCGGTACCAGCGCATGGCCTTCCACGCTCACCATCAACGATTGCGGCTCCGGCGGCAGCATCAGTTATACCAATAAAAACGAAACCTATCCGCTCAACAAGGGAACTCTCGCGGGGTATGTCTATATCTCGTCAAATCTCACCGTCGGCGCGGGGAACACCGCCTCGGTGGCGGGCGTGGAAAAGCACATCGGCGGCGGGTACGAAACCCAACCCACCAATGTTTCCGCGGTGGCAAATGTTGCCGTTCCGTATGCCGCAGGCAGCCAATATTTCATCGGCGCGGTGGCAACCGACATCAATGATACGCGCCCGGGGGGAGAACCCGACGAACAGGGCGGTGGAGAAACGCCGGAAATCGTCGTCCCCACCGAGTTCGAGGCCCCCGCGCTCTACGAGCCTGCCGATAAGAACGAGAAAGTGCGTTACGAGGCCGCTTCCAAATGGGACGGCGAGGTGCTGACGGTCGCCTCTCTCGACGAGGTTTACACATTCGAGGGGAGCGGGACCGAGAGCGACCCCTATCTGCTGCAAAGCGCGGAAGATGTTGCCAAGCTCTCGGCAAACGTCCGATTTGCCGATGAGAGTACCAACTACCTTGAAAAGCATTTCAAGTTGACCTGCGACCTTGACCTGCAAAACTATGGCTGGTACGGCATCGGCGGTTCGACTCCGACGATTACTTGGAACGATAACGCCATGTTCAGCGGGTATTTCGACGGAGACAATCACGTAATCTACAACTTCAATCTCGCCGACCGGAGCGCGGATAACCGCCAACTGCTCTATTGCGGCTTCTTCGGCTACGCTGGATATTGCGAAATCCGTAATCTCGGCATTGTGAACGGCGACGTTCACCTCGGAGCGGCAAGTCGCTCGGCCGCGCTGATCGGCGCTTCGCGTTACGACTTGACCGTTGTGAACTGTTTCAACCGCGCCAATCTGACCTTTGTGTTTAACGGGAGCGGCGAGCCACGCGTGGGCGGATTGATGGGCGCCGTTATGAACAATCAATACACCGCGCGCCTGATCGAGGATTGCTACAACAGCGGCAACGTGACCCTCTATGCCGTGGACGTGCAGGAGAACATTGCGGGCGGCATTGCCGGCTACCTTTCGGACGGCACCGATAACACCTTCGTCCGCTGCGTCAACACGGGCAAGATCCATGTTGTCACCAACCAAGGGAGAAAGTCCGCGTCGGATTTCTATCGCGTTGGCGTCGGCTCGTTGGTGGGCAGTCTTGCATGGAAAGCCGATTACACCTTTGAGGATTGCCAAGCCGGCGGGGAAATCGTCTACTACAATAACCAGAGCGACTATTCGGTGCAAATCGGCGCGTTCGCGGGGTATATCAACGCTTCGAGCAAGGTCGCGTTCCAAGGGAACAACCAATCGGCCGTAACCGCCTATCCGGCCGTTGGCGCGGTCGGCTACTATTCAGGCTCGTTCCTTTCGGGAAAAACCGAAGCGGCCGCCTCGGTGTCGGTCTCTCTTGCCGAGGGAGAGATCTACTTCATGAAGAACGCAACGCAATCGGGCGGGAGCGGAACCACCGATCCCGACCCCGTTACCACCCAACAGCCGGAAGAAACCACACCCCAGCCGGCGGGGAGTGAAACTGCCGCTCCCGCAACAACCGCTCCCGCCGCAACAACAGAACCAACCGATTCCGCTTCCGCCGGAACCAAAGGGAATGGCGGCTGCAAATCCACGGTCGGCATGGGGCTTGGCGTTCTGCTGGCTCTTGCGGGAACGATTGGCGCGTGCTTGATCCCGCGCAAACAAAACGGCGCGCAATAATTAACCGAAAAACGGAGAAACGACATGAAACAGGAATTATACCACGGGGAGCCTACGCGCCGCGCCGCGGTCTGGAAATACGGGTCCTACCGCCAGCGTTATATCCTCTACCGGCTCCCGGGCGTGGTCGTAACCAAAAAGGGAACCGTTCTGATCTACTGCGAGGCCCGCACGCTCAAAGAAACCGATAATGTTGGCAACAACATTGACCTCTGCCTGATGGACGTGGTTATGCGCCGCTCCACCGACGGCGGCAAGACCTTTGACGAGGGAACCTTCCTTGCCTACGGGAATACCCAATACGAAACCATGAACAACCCGCTGATGATCGTTGGGAACGACAACACCGTTCATTTCTTCTATTGCCGCAACTGCACGCGCGACGGCGGAGGGGCATGGTATCGCAGGAGTACCGACGACGGCGTTACGTGGTCGGAGCCGCGGTGTCTGGACGCGTTTCTCACCGTTCCGCACCACAGCCTGCTTTTCGGCCCCGGGCATGGGCTGTGCACGCGCGGCGGGCGGTTGATCGCGCCTGTCTGGACGGTTACGCCCGACGCCAAGAACTTCGAGGCCTACACGCTGTACAGCGACGACAACGGCGAAACTTGGGCCATGAGCGAACGCGCCTCGGCCAACAAGGATGAAACCACCGTCGGCGAGCTTTCGGACGGGCGCATTATGCTCAATTCCCGCTGCAAGCCGCGGCGCGTTACCGTCAGCCCCGACGGAGCCGCCGGTTGGAGTCCGAGCTACGACGACCCCAACCTGCCCGACCCGTTCTGCATGGGCGGCATGGAAACCGTTCGGATTCCGGGGGTTCCGCATGCGCTCCTGTTCTCCAACTGCGCGAACGAACAGACCCGAACGAATGTGACTGTCAAGTGCAGTTTTGACGACGGCAAGAGTTGGACCCCGTTCCTGATCGACGAGTTCGAGGGCGGGTATTCGGATGTTGCGATCGATCCGAACAACGGGAAAGTTTATGTGGTTTACGAAACCTTCCTCGGTTCGGTTACGCGCTTTATGAGTTTCAGCTTTGCCGACGTATTTTTGAAAAACAAATCTTAAATCAGGAAAGAGAAACCGACCCATGAATATGATCGAACGGTTCGGCGGGGTTTATCCCGCGCTGCTGACCCCGTTTACCAAAACGGGAATCAACGAAAAAGTTTTGCGCGAATTGGTGGAGTACAATATCAAAAAAGGAGTCAACGGGTTCTATGTGGCGGGCAGCACCGCCGAGGCGTTCCTTCTGACCGAGGAAGAGCGCAACCTCGTTTACGAAACGGTTGCCGACCAAACCGCGGGCCGCGTGCGCCTGATCGCCCATGTGGGCAGCATTTCCACCGATCAGGCGATCCGCTTCGGCAAGCGCGCGAAAGAACTGAATTATGATGCCGTTTCGGCCGTTTGCCCGTTCTACTACGGCTTCACGTTTGCCGAAATCAAGGAGTATTATCGCAGGATCGCTTCTGAATGCGAAATGCCCATGGTAATGTATAACATCCCGGGTACCTCGGGCGTCAAACTGACCGCGGGGCAGATCGGGGAGATCCTCTCGGACCCGTCGGTAATCGGCATCAAGCATACGTCGAGCGACTATTTCGCGTTCGAGCGGATCAAAACCATGTTCCCTGAAAAGGTCGCGTTCAACGGGTTTGATGAAATGTTCCTCTGCGGCCTTTCCATGGGCGCGGACGGCGGCATTGGAAGCACGTATAACTACATGGCCGAAAAATTTCTGCGGATCCGCCGCCTGTTCGGCGAGGGAAAGATGCGCGAGGCATTGGAAGTGCAGAGAGAGGCAAACCGCATTATTCAAATTCTTATCGAGGTTGGCGGCATGCAAATGAACAAAGAGGTGCTATGCCAAATGGGCTTTGATTTCGGCGTTGCGCGCGCCCCGTTCGCGGAGCTTTCGCCCAAGCAGAAGCAACGCATCCGCGCCGAGGTCACGGATCGCCTGTAAACAAAGAAGGAGAACGGTTTATGAAACCACTTGCAAAAATCTGTTCCTGCGTTCTGTCGGCGGTGTTGCTGGCCGCGCTCCTGTCGGTTCCGGCGGCCGCCGCGCAGAACGGCTCCAAGCTCGACCACACCGCGCTGACCCAAATCACCTATTGGACGCCCGCCGTGGATAACCACCTCTATAACCTCTACCGTCTCCCCGGAATCGTTGTTACCAAGCGCGATACCGTTATCATTTACGGCGAGGGGAGAAAAACATCGGTCAACCGCGACGATAACAACGCCGATAAATGCGAAATGGATCTTTACATCCGCCGCTCCACCGACGGCGGACGGACGTTCGGCAGCCCGATTTACATTGCAAAGGGCGAGGAATACTACAACAAAGGGCTGGGAGAAACCATCAACAACCCCGCTATGATCGTTGGCGCGGACGGGCGGCTGCACTTGCTCTATTGCTGCGACGTGGGCGACGACGGTGTGTTTTACACGTACAGCAACGACGACGGCCTGACATGGAGCGAGCCGCGCGACCTCCGCGACGAGCTGGAACCCGCCATGGCGTGGACCATGCTCGCGTTCGGCCCAGGCCATGGGGTCTGCTTGGATAGCGGACGGCTGGTGGTTCCCGTTTGGGCGTACTACGGCGGCAGTTATTCGGTTTACACCATGTACAGCGACGACAACGGAAGCTCTTGGCATTTTGGCAAACGCGCTTCCAACAACCGCGATGAAACCGCCATTGCCCGCACGTCGGACGGCGGCGTTCTGCTCAACTCGCGCCAATATTCCACCCCGAACGCCTCAAGCCCCTACCGCATGCTGACCTCGAGCCTCGACGGCATTTCCGGCTGGAGCAACTCCGCCGCGCACACCGCGCTGATCGATCCCGCCTGCGCGGGCGGCATGTGCTCGGTGGAAATCGAGGGCCTGCCGCATGCCGTTTTGTTCACCAATAACGCCTCCACAACCTCTCGCAACCATATTACGGTGCGTTGCAGTTTCGACGACGGATTGACTTGGGAAAAGTCGCTTCTGATCGACGAAAAGCGCGGCGGATATTCGGACATCGCCGTAGATAGCAAGGGCAAGGTCTATGTAATCTACGAAACCGCCATGGGAAGCACGGTTATTCTGGCAACCTTCAGCTTTTGGGACGCGTTCTGCGCGGGCGACGCCGCGCTCGTTTCCGAACAGACCGATTTCACAAACCTCGCCCCGCTCGTATCCGAGGCAAAGAATGTTTCGGCAACCGCGGGCGAGAACGGGGAAGCGAAGATCGCGGTCACAAAAGCGGGCGAGGCTTCCGCTTCGTTGGATCTGACGGGGACCAGCCGCAACCTCTCGGCGGATCGAACCCCCGTGGTTGCGCTGACGGTTCGGACCGACGGCACGCAAACGGGGTCCGCGGTCAAATGCGGCGCGTATCTCCGGTGCGGCCGGACGGGCAAATCGCTCTCCGCGCTCTATCAGCCGTTCACCGTTGCGAACGATGGCAGGGACCACACCGTTCTGTTGGATTTTTCGGAGATGAAACTCTGCCGCGGCAATCTCTATTCGCTCGCCTTGGAGTTCTTCTCCTTGGAGATCGACGCGGAAGCGGGGGACGGATATGTTATCTCGCGCGTTGCGTTCTTCGGGAATATGGAGCAGGCCGAGGCGGCGTTCCCGCCCGAGGCCGTTCCTGTGGAAAGCGACACGGAAGCCGAAACCGCTTCCGCGCCCGTTACGACCGACGCCGCAACCGCGCCCGCCGGCGCCGCCGAACCCGCAACATCGGGTTGCCAATCGGTTGCGGCGGGCGCCGCGTTGCCGTTGGCGGCGGTTGCGGCGTTGTCGCCGGTTTTCCGCAAAAGACGGAGAAAAACCGCCGGAATGCCCGAAAATCGCGAAATATGACGGTTTGAGCGGTTTATTCCGCTCCCCGAACTCTGTATAATATAGGTAAATTCCAAGCGCAAAAAATTTTTCATTCAGAAAGGAAACGAACCCCATGAAAAGAAGAAATCTTTTGGCTGTCGTTCTGGCGGTTGCGCTTGTTTTGAGCGTTGCGGCCATGGCGATCCCCGTTTCGGCGGAAGGAGAGGATTGGGACGGCAAAGCGCTTCCCGCCGCCAACGCGTCCTATGCCTATTCGGGCGGAAGCGGGACCGAAGGCGACCCCTATCTGGTTTCCATTCCCTATGACCTTGCCATGATGGCGGCCAACACCAACGGCGGCGCGTCCACCAACCCCAATACCGCGGGCAAATATTTCAGGATGACGCAGGACATTGATATGACCGGAAAAGCGTTTCAGCCTATCGGCGGAAACAGCATTACCAGCTCCTATCTGTTTTTCAGCGGATTCTTTGACGGGGGTGGGCATACCGTTTCGGGCCTGAGCATGACCGTGAACAGCAAATGGATCAACGCAATCGGCTTCTTCGGAACCGTTGCCTCGGGCTGCTCCATCCGGAATCTGACCGTGGAAGGCACGGTAACGGTCGCTGAAAAAGCTTACAACAACGTTACTTATCTGTATGTCGGCGGAATCGTCGGGTTTGCATACGGAAACCTGACAATGGAGAACGTAACAAGCAAGCTGAATATTACCGTAACCGAAACGGACGCGAGCATTGCCACCATTGCCATTGGCGGCATCCTCGCCGAAAAAACAACGGCGGGAACTGTTACTTTGGTTCATTGCAGCAACGAGGGCGACATTGTTTGTAACGGCAACGGAAATGCAGTCAATATGGGCGGTATCATCGGCGATATGAACGTTGGCAACAACGCGGCGAACGCGTCGCTCACATCCTGCAAAAGCACGGGCAGGTTGGAAACAACCGTTTCGGCAACCGATCGCATCGGCGGCCTTGTGGGTCAGCTTTCCGGTTCTTCCGCCACTTTGGCGTTCCGCCAATGCCATGTGGATATTGAAATTGCAAACAAACGATCGGATAGTTGGCAGGCGGGCGCGATGCTCGGGTACATCTGGTCGAAGCTGACGCTTGCAAACGCCGTTTCCGGCAACCATAACATTGCCTATGCCGCGCGCGCAAACGGAACCGCGTTTTACCTTTGCGGGCGGTTGAACGTCAGCGATGTCAACGTTCAGGGCAACGCGGCGAACGCCACCGCGCTGGATCTTCCCGATTATGCAACCGTTGGTCGCATTGCCGAAACCGGTCTGCTCTCGAACAACGCTCTGCAACTCGGAACCGCCGAGAGCGACAGCGGCAAAACCTCAATCCGCTTTGTTTCCGAATTTGCGGGCGACATTGCCGCATACAGCGAAGCCGGCTACCGCGTTACCGTGACCTATGGCGGGTCGAGCGCAACCGTTACGCTGACCGATACCAAAGTGTTCTCCTCGATTCTGGCGAACGGCGAGCCGATTGCGCCGAGCGTTGCCAACGCGTATTTCCTTGCCATCGGCTTAAAGAACGTTCCCGCGAGCGGAACGATTACGTTTGTCTTTACCCCGTATGTTCTTGCCGAGGGGGAAACGGTTCCCGTTTTCGGCAATACCGTAACCGCAACCGTTACCAACGGTAGCATTGGCGCGTAAAGGAGGCAAAGAGGATGAAAACATATCTCGAACCGATCTGCATCGTTCTTGCCGTTGAAGAAGAGGACATTCTGACCCTTTCCGCAGGCGACAGCGAAACCTACTACGATTGGGACAGCCTGATAATCCTCTGATTACCGGCCGATTTCCAAACGGCAAATATCCGCTCTTCCGAGCGAAAAACAGCCGACCCATCTTTTCGGATGGGTCGGCTGTTGGTTTGGAATGTTTTGCGCGAACCGGAAGAAGCGGCTCGGGGCAATTATTGCTGAACCGAAAACCGATAAATTACCGTGTGGGTGTAGGTTTCGTTCGGGTTCAGGATGGTGTTGGTGAAATTCGGGTGGTTGACGCTATCGGGCATGGCCTGAGTTTCCAAGCAGAACGCGGTCTGCTTGCGGCGCGGCAACCCGCCCTTCATGGGAAATTCCGCGCTATCGAGGAAGTTGCCCGAATAGAACTGCACGCAGGGCTGATCGGTAAAAACGGTCAGCACGCGGCCGCTGTTCGGTTCATAAACGATTATGCGGCGTTCGGGCGCCTTGGTCGCTCCGCCCGTAAAGTTGAAGCATTGGTCGTAGCCGCCGGCCGTTTTCAGGTCGGCGTTGTCGGCGTCCATATCGCGGCCGATGGTTTTCGGCTCGCGGAAATCGAACGGCGTTCCCGCAACCGAGCGGATCTCGCCCGTTGGAATCAGGTCGGCGTCGGTGGGCAGGTAGGTGTCGGCCTCGATTTGAAGCACATGGTCGCGGATGCTGCCCGAGGCATAGCCGCCGAGGTTGAAATAGGTGTGGTTGGTCAGGTTCACGGGGGTGCGCTTGTCGGTTGTGGCCTCGTAGCGGATGGAGAGCGCGTTGTTGGAGAGAAGCTCGTAGGTCACGGTAACGTCCATGTTCCCGGGGTAGCCCTCGTCCCCGTCCGGCGAGTGCAGGGTCAGCGTCAGCTTCGGTTCCTCGCCGTCCTCGGGTTTGACCGCCCAAACGCGGTGCGACCAGCCCACCTTGCCGCCGTGGAGCGAATTTTTGCCGTTGTTGCGGAAAAGACGATGGGTTTCGCCGTCCAAAGTGAAGGTTCCGCCCGCAATGCGGTTGGCCACGCGGCCGACGAGCGCGCCGAGGTACCCGTCCGCAAGGACGTAATCGCGCAGGGAATCGTAGCCGCCCACCACGTCGGTATCGCGCCCGAACTTATCGGGAACGCGGATCTCCACAATCGCGCCGCCGAACTCGGTAACTGTAACCGACATTCCGCCGCGGTTTTTCATGGTATAGTTATAAATCTTCCGGCTTTCGCTTTCCAGCGTGCCGAACTCGTGTTTGGTAATCATGGCAGGCTCCTGTTTCAGTCCTCGTAACCGTTGGGGTTCTTTTTCTGCCAATTGGCAAGGTCGCGGCACATATCGTCCAGCGTGTTTTCGGCTTTCCAACCGAGAATTTCCGCGGCCTTGGAAGGGTCGGCGTAGCAGGCGTCAATGTCCCCGGGGCGGCGCGCGGCGATCTTATAGTTGACTTTCAGCCCCGTCGCCTTTTCGTAGGCCTTTACAATGTCCAGCACCGAGTAGCCCACGCCGGTGCCGATGTTGTAATATTCCACGCCGCTCACCTTTTCGGCGCGTTTCAGCGCTTTCAGGTGCGCCTTGGCGAGATCGACCACATGGATGTAATCGCGAACGCCGGTGCCGTCTGGGGTATTGTAGTCGTTGCCGAATACCGAAAGGCAGGGCAGCTGACCTGCCGCCACTTTTGCAACATAGGGGAGCAGGTTGTTGGGGATGCCGCGCGGGTTCTCGCCGATCAGGCCGCTCTTATGCGCGCCGATGGGGTTGAAATAGCGCAAAACCGAAACGCTCCAATCGTTATCCGCCACCCAAACGTCTTTCAGGATGCGCTCGATCATCAGCTTGGTTTCGCCGTAGGGGTTGGTGGCCGAAAGCGGGAAGTCCTCGCGGATCGGGACCGATTTGGGCATGCCGTAAACGGTGGCCGACGAGGAGAACACAATGCGTTTTGCACCGTACTCGGAGAGGAGAGAGAGGAGATTGAGCGTTGAGAGCAGGTTGTTGCGATAGTAGCGTTCGGGTTGCGCAACCGATTCGCCAACCGCTTTCAAACCGGCAAAGTGGATGGCCGAATCAATGTCGGGGTTCTCGACGAACACGCGGCGGAACGCCTCTTTCTCGCAAAGATCGACCTCGTAAACGGGAAAGTCTTTTCCCGTGATCTCGCGGACGCGCTCCAACGATTTGGGCGAAGAGTTGACATAGTTGTCGGCTACAACGATTTTGTAACCGGCGTTCAGAAATTCAACGGCGGTATGGGTTCCGATGAACCCCGCGCCGCCTGTGATTAAAACGGACATGGCGGTTTCTCCTCTCGGTTTGTGTGGTATATTGGCAGGACAATCGGACTCTTGGAAACGGGTTACGCCCAAAGGTCGGCGGGGTATTCGCCCGCGGCGATCAATGCGGCGACGGCGGCTTTGACGCGCGCTTTGTCCTCGGGGTAGGTTACGCCGAGCCATTGCGACGACGTGGAGTACACGCGGATGTCGCAAAGCCCAGCGTCCTTTTGCTCCTGAACGGCCGAGGGCAGGTAGTATTCGCATTTGGAAAGGTCGGCCTCGTGTTCCCGCCAAAAGGCGCGGAAGCCGTTTTCAAGGTGGGAAAAGAGATCGGACGTAAATCCCCAGCAGTTCATGGAAACAACGGTTTCAAACGGGAGCGGAACCCATGCGCCGTCCTCGCCGAGGTAAGCGGCGTTGCGCTCTCGTTTTTCAATTTTGGTGCGCTCGGTCACGCGGTCGAGCATTCCGTTCTCCACGCGGCATTCCCCGCGCGAAACGGTTCCGTTTTCGGTAAGCGTGTTGCCCAAGCGGAAGCCCACCATGCAATGGTGCGCGGGCTTGCCTTCCAGATTCGGCAGGGAGAGATGCTCCGCAAGGCGGAAAAAGGTTTCGCGGCCGTAAAAATCGTCGGCGTTGATCACGGCGAAGCGGTCGTTCCCAACCACGTCGGCGGCGCAGTAAACGGCGTGTCCCGTTCCCCAAGGTTTGGCGCGCCCCGCGGGGAGTTTCAGGCCCTGCGGCAGGTTTTCCAGCTCCTGAAAGGCGTATTCCGCGCGGATCTTGCGCTCGATGCGGCGGCCGATGGTTTCGCGGAACTGCCCGAGGTTTTCCCGCTTGATTAAGAACACCACGCGGTCAAATCCGGCTTGGATCGCGTCATAGACCGAAAAATCAATGATGAAATTTCCCGCGTCGGTCATCGGGTCGATTTGCTTCAATCCGCCGTAGCGCGAGCCGAGGCCGGCCGCCAGAATCAGCAGTGTCATGGTTCAAAATCTCCTTTGATAGTCGCTCTATCTATTATTATACACGACGCGCGCGGAAAAGTAAATACCCAAAATTGGATTTTTTCGGATTTTTTTGAAAAAATCAGACATTTTTTCTTTGCAAAGAGCCAACGCCGCTCCAAGGGGGCGGCGTTGGCTCTTTTTTTGCGGGAGCAACTTTATTCCACGCGGATTTTCATTTTGCAGCGTTCGGTGCGCGCGCCGCGAAGATCGGTCAGGTAGTCCAGCTCGATGGTCCCCGATTCCAGCAGGTTGTTGCGCACTGTCAGCGCGTGAACGCAGAGCTCAAACGCGCCGAACGGCGTGGTGTAAACGCTGATGTGGCGTTTGCCTTCTTCAAACACAAGCGAGGTATCCACAAGCCCTTGACGGTACATGGAGACGACCGACGGATCCGAACGGTCAAAGCCGATGGTCGTCACCGATCCGGCCATGCCCGTCAAAAGGCTCTCCTCGTAAACGATCTCCACGCGGCTGTCGTCCGCCACCATGCGGCCCTCGGCAAAAAACTCGCTGCGTTCGGGTTCGATTTCGCCGTCTTGCCCGCCGTCCTCTTCGGGGGGCGTTCCGCCGTCGGCCGTTTCGGGGTCGGGCAATTCGCCGTTCGGAACGGGGGAAATTTCCTCTTCGTCGTCCTCGTCGTCAAAGTTCGGGAAGGGGAACGCCGAGAACGGGAACGGCAGGCCCATCCGCTCGGTGGAAATGCGGACGGTAACGGGTTTTCGGCGTTTGCGGATCATATTGGCGCCCCCTTCCGGCGGCGGAGCAGGTCGGCCGCGCGCATCACGGCGATCTGCGTTTTCGCGTCCGGAATCAGCCCCGCCTGCACCTGCTCCGTCAGCTCGGAGAGCGGAATGCGGACCACGGAGAGAAATTCATCGTCGTCGGGGTCGGTCTCCCCCTCGGTCAGCCCCTCGGCAAGGTAGAGCGAAATGCGCTCGTCGAGGATGGCGGGCGAGGGATAAAGGTCGCCGAGGTAGGTCAGCGAGGCGCAGCGAAGCCCCGTTTCCTCGCGGAGTTCGCGCAGGGCGGCCTCGGCGCGGTTTTCGGTTTTGGAGTTGAGCTTGCCGGCGGGAATTTCGGTCAGAATTTCGGCAAACGGGTAGCGGAATTGGCGAACGCAGGTAACGTCCCCGTTTTCGCTCAAAGGCAGAACGCACACCGCGCCGATGTGGCGGATGTATTCGCGCGTGCCCTCGGCGCCGTTCGGCAGGCGGACGGTATCGCGGTAGAGGTGGACGACCTGTCCGTCGAAAATCAGTTCGGACGAGAGGGCGACCTCGCGCATTTCGGAAAGTTCGGGTGTTGCAGACATATGGGAATCTCCAAAGGGTTGCGGAATTTGTTTCGGCTCGGGCGACCGGCCGCGGGCTACGCGGCGGTTCGCTGAAACCTGTTCGTTTTTTCGGCTGTTTATGCGCCTGCTCAAATCTGTTCGTTTTTTTCGGCGGTTTCGGCGGCCGCTTCCTGCGCAATGTAAACGCGGACGATCACCGCGTGCACCAACAGCAACAGGAACAGAAGCGCGAGCAGGAGCGGCAGGAACGCGTAACCGAACGCGTCGGTAACGGCGGGGTTGCGGAGCGCGGTTGATTCGCCGCCAACGGTGACGGACACCGACGTGACCGACGAGGCCTCGACATCCGATTCCACCCAAACGACCACGCCGACCTCGGAGCGGGGCTGGATCAGCAATTCGCGATCATGCACAATCGGTTCGGCAACGCCTGCCGCGCGGACTTCCACGCGCTCCACGGCGATCGGTTTGGAAGAGGTGTTCCGCAGTTTGCCCGAAACTTCCAGCACATATCGATCCTCGCTCCCGCTCAAACGCGAGGCGGAAACGGTGAATTTTTCCCGCACTTCCACGGCCGTATGCTCGGGCATCAGGGAGAGAATTGAGAACACGGCGGCAACGAGAAACAGGACGGCAAACAGCGCGATTTTGAGATTTTGGCGAACGGAGTCTTTCATGGCACGGTTCCTTTCTTTTTCTGTTAATGTACGGGCGCGGAGCGCGTCAGACGCGGACGCCGTTTTTCCAGACCGCGAGAAGCGCGAGGCTCTCGTCGGTAATCAGAAAATCGGCGCGTTTTCCGGCTTCAACGACGCCCGCGAAACGGTCGATTCCAACGGCGCGGGCGGGGTTGCGGGTGGCGCAGGTCGCGGCGTCGGCCAGCGGAACGTTTGCGAACTTCATCAGGTTGCGAACGCCGTCCCAAAGATTGAGCGTACTGCCCGCGAGCGCGCCGTCCAGCGTTTCGGCGCGGCCGTTTTTCACCACAACGGCCTCTCCGGCAATGGAATAATGCCCGCCGTCGGGGCATCCCGTGGCTTCCATGGAGTCGGTGATCAGCGCAAAGCGGTCGGGGCCTTTGGCGCGGTAGAGCAGCTCGACCATTTCCGGCGCGATGTGCATGCCGTCCACAATCAGTTCGGCGTAAGCGTCCGAGAGGAGAGCCGCGCAAACCGCGCCGCCCTCGCGGTGGTGCAGAGGCGGCATGGCGTTGCAAAGGTGGGTAAAGCAGGTTGCGCCGCGGGCAAGCGCGGTTTGCGCCTCGGCAAAGGTGGCGTTGGTATGCCCGAGGGCGAGCGTTGCGCCGCGGGCGAGCGCCGCGGCGGCAAAGGAACCGTCGGCGTCCAGCTCGAGCGCGGCGGTTACATGGCAGGGAAGATCGCCGACGCGGTCAAGGTAGCGGGTCAGGTCGGCCGCGTCAAGCGGGGCCAACAGCTCGGGCGCGTGCGCGCCGCGTTTTTTGGGGTTGAGATAACGCCCTTCCAAATGGATTCCCTCAAACCCGACGGACTTGACGCGGTCAATGGCGGTCTCCCATTCCAAGGGGGTTGCCGATGCGAGGGTGGGGAACACCGAGGTAACGCCGTGGCGGGCGTAATCGTCGCGCATCGCGCGCATTTCGTCGGCGGTGGCCGAGGTAAAATCGTGCCCGATGCGGCCGTGGGTGTGGATGTCCACCAACCCTGGGACCAGAATGCGGCCGGAAAGGTCGATGATCTTGTCGGCGGGGGCGGCTTCGCCCACTGAAAGAATGCTGCCGCCCGCAAAGGTCACGGGGCAATCGGTCGCCCATGTGCGGTCGGGGCGCAGAACGCGCGCGTTGCGGAATTGAACGGTCATGGCTTTTTGATCTCCTTTTGTTCCAACATGGTTCGATAAACGAGGTTTTTCGGTATCTCTTTGTCGCGGGCGGCCTGCTTAATCGCTTCCTTGCGCGAAAGTCCCTTCGTTTCGAGGAACCGCACGTACTCGGCAACGGCCGTATCCGGTTCCGCGGGCTTTTCCGCGGGCGGCGCGCCTTCCACCACCAGCACAAACTCACCGCGCGGCGTGCAGGAACGGTACTGCTCCGCGGCATTTCCGAGCGTGGTGCGGACGACCTCTTCATTGAGTTTGGTCAATTCGCGGCAAATGGCGATCCGTCGTTCGTTCCCGAGGGCTCCGGCAAGGTCGTTCAGCGTGCGCGCGAGTTTGTGGGGCGCTTCGTGGAAGAGCATGGTGCGCTCCTCGCGCGCAAGCGCGGAAAGGCGTTCCTGCCGCTCGGAATTTCCAACGGGCAGGAACCCCTCGAAGCAGAACCGACCCGTTGGAAGCCCCGAAACCGTGAGCGCGGCGACCGACGCCACAGGCCCAGGAACGGGGCGAACGGGAATGCCGCGCGCGGCGCAGAGCGCAACCAGATCTTCCCCGGGGTCGCTGACGGCGGGGGTGCCCGCGTCGGTTACGAGCGCGCAGGCCTCGCCCGCGGCGAGCCTTGCGGCAATTTCCTCGCCGCGTTCGCGCTTGTTATGCTCATAATAGGAGACCATGGGGCGGTGGATACCGACGCGCGAGAGCAGAAGCCCCGACTTGCGGGTATCCTCGGCGGCAACAAAATCAACCTCGGAAAGGACCTTTTTGGCGCGTTCGGAAAGATCGGCAAGGTTGCCGATGGGCGTGGAGACCAGATAGAGCGTTCCCGCTTCCACGCGGTTTTTTTCGGTTTCAAAAACAGGCGACGCGTTTTTCGGCATAGCAAACCTCCGGAACAAAATCTGTTTTTTTCGCATATACTGTCAACGATTCCGTTCCGCCGGAAACGAAACCAGAAGGAGAAACAGATATGGCAATTAAAATTTACATCGATCAGGGACACAACCCCGAAAACCCGAACGCGGGAGCCGAGGGCAACGGCCTGCGCGAGCAGGACATTACCTACCGCGTTGGCAAGGCGCTCGGCGATCTGCTCCGCGCGGACAGCCGCTTTGAGGTGCGCGAATCGCGGCCGACGCCCACCGCCAGCCTCGGAACGTCCAACACCACGAGCCTGCAAGCCCGCGTGCGCGACGCGAACACATGGGGCGCGGATTACTTCATCAGCATTCACACCAACTCGGCGGCAAACCCGCAAGCCAACGGAAGCGAGGCGTTTTCCTACGCCTCGGGAACGGCGGGATACCGGCTGGGATCGGACATTCTGACCGCCATGACCAACGCGACGGGACTCCGCAACCGCGGCATGAAAGTGCGCCCCTCGCTTTATGTTCTGCGGCGAACGACCATGCCGGCGGTTCTTGTGGAACTCGGCTTTATTACCAACCCGAGCGACGCGGCGATGATGAACGAAAACCCAAACCTGTTCGCGCGCGGCATGTACAACGGGATTCTTACGTATTTCGGGTATTGAGCGTTTCCCGAAGGAAGGTTTCCAAGCGGGCAACGTCCCCGTCGAAGCGGTAGCCGCGGATCCCGAGCGACTCCGCGCCCGCCAGATTGCGGGGCGCGTCGTCAATAAACACCGTTTCGGCGGGATCCAGTCCGAATTTGCGCAGCGTGTAGTTAAAAATCGCGGGATCCGGCTTGGTCAGTCCCACTTCCGCCGAGAACACGCAGCCGTCCATCTTCCGCAGAACGGGGTAGAGGTCGGCATGCGCGGCGAAGTTGCGGCTGATGTTGGAGAGCAGATAGACCGAAACGCCGAACTCGCGGCGCATGCGGTCGATCAGCTCTTCCATGCCCTCAATGGGCGGGCGGTGGTAATACCAATTGAGCATGGCCTGCCGCATGGGTTCGCGGAGACGCTCGGGAAGAGCGGGGGCGATCCGGTCGGCGGCTTCTTCCTCGTTCAGGGTGCCGTCGTCAAGACGATCCCAATAGCGGCGGTCGAACATCACGCGGCCGACGGTTTCGCGGTCGGCGGGGTCGGAAAAGTAAGGTTTGAGCATGTCCTCCGGCTCAAAATGGGCCAACACCTGCCCGAAATCAAAAATCAGATTGCGAATCATAGGGTACATCTCCGAAAATGAAAATAAAAAGCGAAAGGCATCCGGAAGCGCGGGCGTTATCGCTCGGCGCGGAGCAGATTTCTTGCGTGCGTTTCAAAGCGGGCAACATCCCCGTCGAAGCGGTAGCCGCGCATGCCGAACGCCTCGGCGGCCGCTATGTTTACGGGAAGATCGTCCGTAAACAGGCATTCCTCGGGTTTGAGCCCGTAGGTTTCGCAAAGGCAGGCGTAGATTTCCCGAGAGGGCTTTGTAAAACCTACAGCGGCGGAGCATACGCGGCCGTTCATCTTTTGCAGAACGGGGTAGAGGTCGGCATGCTCGGAGAATTTGCGGCTGATGTTGGAGAGCAGATAAACCGAAACGCCGAACTCGCGGCGCATGCGGTCGATCGCCTCTTCCATGCCGAGAACGGGGGAGAGATGGCGATACCAATTGAGAAGCGATTGCCCCGCAGGCTCGCGGAGACGCTCGGGAAGAGCGGGCAGAATTTGCGCGGCGGCCTGCTCCTCGTTCATCGAATCGTCGTCGAAACGGTCCCAGTAGCGGCGGTCGAACAGCGCGTCCGATACGGCTTCGCGGTCGTCGGGGTCGGGGAAATAGGGTTTCAGAATCGCTTCGCGCTCCACGCGCATCAGCACCCCGACAAGGTCAAATACCAGATTGCGGATCATGTTCTCCTGTCTCCTTTGTGTTTGAACCGCTTTTTCAGCGGTTCTTTTCCTCTTGGACAAGTTCCCGCAACCATGCTTCCAGCCGAGCGACGTCGCCGTCGAAGCGGTAGGGGCGAAGCCCCATGGAAGAGGCGGCAACAAAGTTTTTTTCGGAATCGTCAATCAAAACAGTTTCGCCGGCCTTCAAGCCGAATTTGCGTAGCGTGTAGTCAAAAATGTTCCGATCCGGCTTCACCATTTTCACAACGCCGGAGAGGACATGCCCATCCATTTCGCCGAGAATGGGATAGAGATCGAGGTGGGGAGCGATCCCCGCGCTGATGTTGGAGAGCAGATAGACCGAAAAGCCGAACCCGCGCTTCATGCGGCGGACAAACGACCACATTTCGGGGATCGGTTGCAGATGGCGATACCATGTCAGAACGACCTGTTTCGCGGGTTCGCGCAGGCGTTCAGGCATGTGTTCGGCGGTCAGAGCGGCCAATTCTTCCTCGGTGGTGTCGCCGGTGTCAATCGGGTGCCAATGTTCATGGGCAAACACAAAATCGCCAACGATTTTCCGGTCGTCGGGGTCGGGGATCGTGTGCTTCATGATTTCATCGGGATCAAAGTGGACCAGCACTTCGCCAAAATCAAAAATCAGATTGCGGATCATGAAAGATTTGTTTCCTTTCCGATTTTACTTTTGAAAACCGTCTCTTTCGGAGAAGGCGCGGGATTTCCGCGGGCGGTGGGGAGAAAAGCAAAAATGATTTATTTCCAATGGACATTACTTGAAGCCTTCTCCTATCGGAGAAGGTGGCTACGCAGTAGCCGGATGAGGCTTCCGTTTGATTGTCTCTTCACATCGTCCGTGGGAAAATCGGCAAGCCGATAATGAGGTCAGGCTGCAAGCAGCCGGAGAGGGTGATATAGCAGAAACCTTCAACAGCCCTCTCCGTCACGCTAACGCGTGCCAGCTCCCCCCGAGGGGGAGCCTTGAAGTTAACTTTCCGTTAAGAGCCTCATCTGCCTCGCAAGCTCGCCACCTTCCCCCAAGGGGAAGGCTGCAAGCAGCCGCGCTTTTGCGTTGCAAAATCGCAAGGCTCACGGCGTTCGCGGATAGTGGGAAGAAGATTAAAAACGATATTTCATAGACAATAAAATGTGGTGGAGTAGTGCTTGCTCCCCAAAGAACATTACATAGCCTTTATCCCGCCGGAAGCGAAAGATTTTTGCAAATAAACGGGAGTGAATATCCGCATAGTTGTTGTTTCCTTTTTTCCGTTTTTTTCGGCGGGAGCAAGCCCCATCCACCCGCAGGTTGTTCCCAACGGCAAATAATGATTTTTGTGGGTCAATCGTGGCGGGAGCGGAAACCAACGTGGCCTTTGGCCGCCCGCCCTATGGCAATGAAGCGGCATTTTACAAAAGCTATCGCGAACACCCCCTATGGGCAAAACCTCTTATGCGCGAAAGTTCTTTTGCCTACTTTTCTCCCAAGAAAAGTAGGGGCGTGAAAGTTCTTTTGTGTCCTTTTCTCTCGAGAAAAGGACGACCTTAATTCTCGTCGTCCAAGCGGAGAACGGCCATAAAGGCTTCGGGGGAGACCTGAACAGAGCCGAGCTGACGCATTTTCTTTTTGCCCTCTTTCTGCTTTTCCAAGAGTTTCTTTTTGCGGGTGATGTCGCCGCCGTAGCACTTGGCGAGAACGTCTTTGCGCATGGCTTTTACGGTTTCGCGGGCGATGATGCGGGAACCGATGGCGGCCTGAATGGGAATTTCAAAGAGCTGACGGGGGATGTTTTCTTTCAGCTTTTCGGCAATTTTGCGGGCGCGGCCGTAGGCCTTGTCCTCGTGAACGATAAAGGAGAGGGCGTCCACTTGGTCGCCGTTCAGCAGAAAGTCGAGCTTGACAAGCCGGCTCGGAACATAGCCTTTCAGCTCGTAATCGAGCGAGGCGTAGCCGCGGGAGCGGCTTTTCAGGGCGTCGAAAAAGTCGTAGATGATCTCGTTGAGCGGCAGATCGTAATGAAGCTCCACGCGGGTGGGGTCAAGGTATTTCATGTCGTTGAAAACGCCGCGGCGGTCCTGACAGAGGTCCATCAAACCGCCCACATAGTCGGTGGGGGTAATGATGTTCGCTTTTACCACGGGTTCGTAGGCGGTTTCAATCAGGTCGGGGGCGGGGTAGTTGGACGGGTTGTCGATACGGACGACCTCGCCGCCCTTGATTTTGACTTCGTAGATAACGCTCGGGGCGGTGGTAATCAGATCGAGGTTGAACTCGCGTTCGAGACGCTCTTCGATGATCTCCATGTGGAGCAGGCCGAGGAACCCGCAGCGGAAGCCGAAGCCGAGAGCAACAGAGGTTTCCGGCTCAAAGAGGAGAGACGCGTCGTTCAGGCGGAGCTTTTCAAGGGCGTCGCGCAGGTCGCCGTAGCGGGCGCCGTCGGCGGGGTAAATGCCGGCGTAAACCATGGGCTGAACGGCTTTGAAGCCGGAAAGGGGGGCGGAGCAGGGGGCGGCGGCAAGCGTTACCGTGTCGCCGACGCGCGTATCGCCGACGCTTTTAATGGAAGCGGTCAGGTACCCCACGTCGCCGGCCGAAAGGGATTCGCATTTCGAGAGGCCGAACGGCTCCATGGAGCCGACTTCCACAACGTCAAATTCCGCGCCGGTGCTCCAAAGGCGAATGCGGTCGCCCGCGCGGAGAGACCCGTCCACCACGCGGATGTTGACCACAACGCCGAGGTAGCTGTCGTAGTAGGAATCGAAGATCAGGGCTTTCAGGGGGGCGTCCTCGCGGCCGGCGGGGGCAGGGATGTCGCGGACGACGGCTTCCAGAACGTCCTGCACGTTCAGACCCGTTTTGGCGGAGACGGCGGGGCAATCCTCGGCGGGAATGCCGATCACGTCCTCGATTTCGTCGCGGCAACGCTGAATATCGGCGGAGGGAAGGTCGATTTTGTTGATCACGGGGACAATTTCAAGGTTCGCGTCAACGGCGAGGTAGGCGTTGGCGAGGGTCTGGGCCTCGATGCCCTGCGTGGCGTCCACCACGAGCAGCGCGCCCTCGCAGGCGTTGAGACTGCGGGAGACCTCGTAGTTGAAGTCCACATGCCCAGGGGTGTCAATCAGGTTAAAGACGTAGTTTTCGCCGTTGCGGGCGGAGTAGTTGAGCTTGACGGCGCGGGCTTTGATGGTGATGCCGCGTTCGCGCTCCAAGTCCATATTGTCAAGCAATTGTTCTTCCATATCGCGTTTTTCCACGGTTTGGGTCAGTTCAAGAATGCGGTCGGCGAGCGTGGATTTGCCGTGGTCGATGTGGGCGATGATGGAGAAATTGCGGATGTGGTTCTGCCGTTCGGACATGGGATCCCCTTTCTTCGGGCGGTGTAGGTGAATGAATGTTTTCAGACTATTTATATTATATCGAAAAAAATGCCGTCTGGCAAGAGTTTTTGCAAACTTTCTCCCTTTTTGTGCATTTTTTCGGCAAACAGAGGCGTGTGCCCCCTCTTTGAAAGGCTTCCGGCAATGTTCTGCCATGCCCGCGCCCGTTCTTTGAGGGGGGGAGAGAGCGGGAGGGGGAGAACTTTCTTCCAAGAAAGTTCTCCCCCTCCCGCGGTTTTATTGGATTTATAACTTTATAACGTCACTTTCTCCATGAAACGGTTATATGCTTCCGCGTTTTCGGGCGAGGTGATCTCGCGGTGCGAGGAGCGGTGGATGAAGTCGGGGTCGTCGGGAGAGAGGAACGGAGAACTGCGGTCGTTCTCGTAGCGGAGCAGGTCTGCCGCGCGGCGGAAATCGGGAATGTCGTAGGGCGTTCCGCGCCCCAGCAGACTGCGGTGGCCGAGGATCGCGACCGACGCCAGCGTGGTTGCAAAATAAACGTCGAACTGCGGCTGACGCTTCTCGCGGATGCAGCGGAAAAACTCGCGGATCACCAGAAAATCGCCGCCGCCGTGTCCCGATTGTTCAATCAGTTCGCGGTCGGGGTCGTTCCATTCCGGCTCGTATTCCGTAATCCGCTCCCGCCCTTCGGGAACGTCCCATTTGTTGTAGGTCAGCAAAACCCGACTGCCGTTCCCGCGCAGTTTCTCCACCTGTCCCTTCTCGGCGCAAACGCGGTAGGAGTTTTCCTCGGTCCCGTAGGTCGCCCAACCGGTCACGCGGAACACCGAATCGTCGTCGTTCAGGCAGGTGACAATGGCGGCGCGGTCGCCGTGCTGCGCCAAGCCGAACATGCTGCCCGCGGGGTAGGGATCCCAAACCGGCATGGCCGACACGCGAACGGGCGTGGCCCCCGTCAGATACATCAGCGGGGCGAGCGAGTGGGTAATGTAGTAGGTGCGGGGAATCAGATTGCGCCAATGGTCGGCGTAGGGGATCAGTTTTTTGGCGGATTTTTCGTTGGTGGGGTCAAAGGGGTGGTTGTATTCGCCCTCGGCGTACATCGGTTTTCCGAGCGTTCCGCCTTCCATAATGCGGCGCATTTCCTGATTGAATTTCATGAACGGGTAGTTTTCCGCGAGCATATAGATGGCCTTGCTCTTCTCGGCCGCGCGAACGAGCGCGACCCCTTCCGCCATGGTCGCGTTGGACGTGCATTCGCTCAACACGTGAATGTTCCTCTCCAACGCCTTGATCGCGTAGGCCGCGTGCTGGTGGAAGAAGTTGCAAAGAAAGACGGCTTCCAGCCCCTTATGGTTCAGAAAAGCGTCGAAATCGGTGTAGGTGGCAACCCCGTTTCCAAGGCGTCTTTTCGCCTCTTCCAGCTTGGCGGCGTCGCGGTCGCAAACGGCCACCACATCGCCGTTGTTGGCAAGAATGTTGTTGTAGAACGAGGCTCCGCGCCCCAAGCCGAACACGCCGAATTTTATGGTTTTCATATCGGTTCTCCTTTTTGTTTTTTTGGGTTCGTTACCCCTATTGTAACACCTTTTGCGCGGGATGTAAATAGAAATTTTCTATGAAAATATGGAAAAAATCTGTTTTCGGGTTGCATTTTGCAAACATTTGTGGTAAAATGGGGTGGAAGAACCGAGAAACCGCCGCGCCTATGCCGCGTCCGCCGCGAGCTTCCGCTCCGGCCCGTACCCGAAACCGCCACGCGCGAAGAAACGGACGAAGCGCACGCAAAAAAGCGGACCCGAACGGCGGCGATTTCCCACGAAAAAACGGATTTTCGACCACACGCCCTGCAAATTTTGAGAAAAGAGGAGCGCCTATGAACACCGAAAACATCTGCAAATTCAACCCCAACCGGTCGAGCGATCTGGTCTGCGCGGATTTTGTTCTGGAACGGAGCGATTGCGCCGCCAAACCGAAGCGGGCGACCAAGTTCATCCTGCATCTGGCCGCGGGCGGCGAGGCGGAGTGCTTTTGCGAGGGAGAACGCGCGCGCGTTGCGGAGGGGTCGCTGTTTTTCGTTGGTTGCGGGGAGACCTATTCGATTGCCGGAAACGCCGATTTTGAATACCTGTACATCACCTTTGAGGGCCGTCGCGCCAAAGAGGTCGCGGAGCGCATCGGGGTCCGCCGCGGAAATCGCGTGTTCGACGGTTTCGGGGAGCTGATCCCGTTCTGGCAGGATTCCCTCGCGCGCACCGATTCGCGCAACATCGACCTGATGAGCGAGGCGGTTTTGCTCTACACGCTGGCGCGGTTGGAGCCTTTGGAACATACCGACCACCGGTTGACCGCCGCCGTGACCCGACTGACCGACGATTGCTTTACCGACCCCGACCTGACCCTTGCGGCCGCCGCGGCGCAGCTCGGGTACGACGCGAAATACCTTTCCTTTGTGTTCCGGCGCGAAACGGGCGTGACCTACACGCAATACCTGCGCGACCTGCGCGTGAAGCGCGCGGAATTTCTGATGGAGCAAGGCGTTACGAGCATTCAGAACGTGGCGCGCCTTTCGGGCTTCCGCGATCCGCTCTATTTTTCCAAGGTGTTCGCAAAAGCGGAGGGAATGTCGCCGCGCGCGTATCTTTCGGCGTTGGAAGCGCAAAAAGGATCGGTCTGAAACGCCCTCGCGCTTCAAAACCGCAATATTTGTCCAAAAAAGTTCAATGTAGGTCTTGCAAAAAAAGCCGTTTTGGTTTATACTGTTAAGGTAGGGATTTTGCCTCGGAGGAAACAGAATATGAAGAAGATGAAATTTGCCGTGATCGGCTATGGCGGAATGGGCGGTTGGCATGCCGAACGCCTGCAAAAAAGCGACGTTGCCGAGCTGGCGGGCGTTTACGACATCCGCCGCGAACGGAACGAGCTGGCCGAGAGCCGCGGCATTCACGCATACGCGAGCCTGAAAGAACTGCTGGCGGACGCGTCGGTGGACGCGGTGACCATCGCCGTTCCGAACGACGCGCACGAGGAGATTGCGGTTCGGGCGTTGAACGCGGGCAAGCACGTAATTTGCGAAAAGCCCGTTACGCTGACGCTCGACTCGCTCGACCGCATGATTGACGCGGCGAACGCGAACGGCCGCGTGTTCACCACGCACCAGAACCGCCGCTGGGATGTGGACTACCTTGCCATGAAGCAGGTTCGCGACAGCGGCATGCTCGGGCGGGTCCTCAACATTGAGTCACGCATCCACGGCAGCCGCGGCATCCCCTCGGATTGGCGGGGCGAGGCCTCGCACGGCGGCGGCATGCTCTACGATTGGGGCATTCACCTGATTGACCAGATGCTGATGATCTTCGGGTTTGAAAATCTGGAATCGGTCTTTTGCGTTTGCGACCACATCACCAACCGAGAGGTGGACGACGGATTCCGCCTTGACCTGAATTTCCGCGGCGGCGAACGCGCGACCGTGGAAGTGGGAACCTATAACTTCATCGCAATGCCGCGCTTCTACCTGCGCGCCGAAAAAGGAACCGTTCTGCTCCCCGATTGGCGCGAGGAAGCAACCGCCGTTCGGTGCACGCATTGGCACGAGAGCGAGGTGCTTCCCGTTCAAACGGCGGCGGGCCTGACCAAAACCATGGCCCCGCGCGACGGCGTGACCACCGAAACGTTCCGCATTCCCCGCCCCGCTTCGGATGTGCATGATTTTTACCGCAACTTTGTCAAAGCGGCGCGCGGCGAGGCGGAACAGCTGGTAACGCACGCGCAGATGCGCACCGACCTCAAAGCCATTCTGGCGGCGTTTGAATCGGCCGAAACCGGAAAAACCGTTTCGCTTACATAAAACCGGAACCTGCGGGAGAGGCGCGTTGCGCCTCTCCCGCAGGTTTTTTGAAACATAAAAAAGACGGAGAAAAGACGATAAAACAAGGTCTTTTTTTACTGAAAAGAAGAAATAGAATTGAATCAAGTATCATTCTTAAATATTGCAGGAGACCCGATATGAAATACGGAATCATGCTCAACGCCTGCGGCGACCCGAACCAATCGCCCGAGAACGCCGCCGCCCTTGCCGCGCAAAACGGCTTTGAAACCTTTTTCATCGCGGCGGATCATCCGCGCCTCGGCGACTATATGGCCGCCGCGCGCCGCGCCGGTCTGACCGCCGAAAGTCTGCACGCGGCGGTGGACGGAATCAATCGGATGTGGATGGCGGGCGAGGCAGGCGAAGGAATGCTAGAACGCCTGAAAGATTCTCTTCGCGCCTGCGCGCGGTACGAGGTCCCCATTGCGGTGGTCCATCTTTCTTCCAAGGACGAAGCTCCCTTTGTCAACGACATCGGGACCGACCGTTACGACCGCCTGATCCGCTATTCCGAAACGCTCGGCGTTCGGGTGGCGTTTGAAAACCAGCGCAAGCTCGCCAACATCGCCTATATGTTCGAACGTTATCCCGAGCAAATCGGGTTCTGCTGGGATGTGGGGCACGAGGCCTGCTTTGCGGACGGCCGCGAGTACATGCCCCTGTTCGGCAAGTGGCTTTGCGAGCTGCACATCCACGACAATTTCGGGATCCACGAAGAGGACGAACACATGATCCCGTTCGACGCGTCAATCGATTTTTCGCGCGTCGCCCGCCGCATTGCCGAAGCCGCGCATTACAAGGGATCGCTGATGCTCGAAATTAAAAGGCGACAGGGCGGCCCGTATGGGGAGATCACAAACGAGGCGTTTATGGCGCGCGCCGCCGCGGCCGCCCGCCGTTTGAACGGCATGGTGGAATCGGCAAGGCGCGGTTTGTAACGGAAAGAGCACGGAGCGGGGGCTTTTGAAAGAATGGTTTCCCGCTCCGCGCCTTTTCTTTTTCCAAAAGCGGGAACGGTCGCGTTTGGCGTTCGGAACGGAATCTGAAAAGCGGTTCGGCACGCTCTCGGTCGGCAATTTTTCGCTCGGCGCGCTTGCAATTTCGTCCGGTTCCTGCTATTTCGTTCGGCGCTTGCAATTTCGTCTGGCGTTTGCTATTTCGTTCGACGTGCTTGCAATCGGGCGGTCTTTTGCCTATGGCGGCCATGCCCGAGCCGCGGCTGCAATCGGGAAAACCGAGGCGGTTGGCAGGGCGTTCGCGGCAACGGCGGTCGCGGAGGAGAATCGCGCGGAATTTGCGGGGCGTCTATGCGAAATCGCGCCGGAAATTCTCAATTGGGCGCGACGCTTGGCGGAGCGGTTGGCCTGAAAAACGCGAATTGAAGGTAAAAAAACGCGAAACAGACAATGAATTTTGTCGTTTTCGCGTTTTTTAACCACACGGTATGAAAATTTCAATTTGCAAGCAGCCGAATTGCGGCCGCAACGGATTTGCCGCGCACAGGGCTTCCGCAACGCTTTTTTGTGCTTTTTGAAAGAGGAGCGGAGAGGGGAGACTTTTTTCGAGGAAAAGTCTCCCCCTCTCCGCATTTTTTGCGGCTTTTTTCTCCGCGGCATCGGCCGCGAATTGCGCGGGATTGTCTTAAAGCTGGTTTTGCTCCTCGGCGTAGGGCAGAAGGGCAATTTCAAGGTTGCCGTTGCGGGTGCGCAGTTCGTCGATAAACGCTTTTTCCTCGGTCGGGTCCTTCATGCGGATGCGGAAGGACAAACGGTACATTGACCCCATGCCCGTGGTTTTGACGCCCACGCTTTCGTGGTTTTGCAGGTAGTGGGCGAAAATGTCGTCGAACACGTCGTGGTATTCGAGGGCCTCGGGAATGGTGATTCGCAGGAGTTTATCGCGCGACATGCTCTTGTGGTCGAACACGGGAAGCATGGAGAGCAGGAACGTCAGCGCGGCGAGAGCGAGCAGAATTACCACGCCGTAGCCGAGGTAGCCCATGCCGAACGCGATGCCAGCGCCCATGGCGATCAGAATAGCGGCGATTTCATCCGAGCTGCCCTGCGCCGAGCGAAAGCGGATCAGGGCGAACGCGCCGCCAATGGCAACGCCCGCGCCGATGTTGCCGTTGACAAAGGTGATTACGGCGGCGACGATAAAGGGAATGAGCGAGACGACGATGAAAAACCGCTTGGCGGCGCGAACGCGGAACGACATCACCCACGCATAGGCGAATCCGGAAACGAGGGCGGCCAACGCCATAAAGAAGAATTGGGCAACGGTTACGCCCGCGGAAGAATAGATGGAATCAAACATGGTTTCAAAGTTCCTTTCTGGATATGTTTTGCATTTGCCGGCGGTATGCCGCGCCGTATTTGGAAAAGCTTCCTTTGTAAATCTTTCCGTCCGAAAGAATTTCGGTAAGCCAGAGGGGCATGGCTTCCTGCACCTTAATTTCAAGAATCGAGCCGCCCTCGGGCAGGAGCGGGACGCCTTCCATGGAAACGCGCAGGTCGAGGTCCTCGGTGCGGTAGCGGGGGTTGCCGTCAATCGTCAGCCGAAGGTCGCCGTCCGGCTCGAAAAAGGCGGTCCGGTCGTAGATGATCAGGCAGGCGGGCGCAAGGTTTTCGTAGCGGTCGCGGAAATAGGTCAGCTCGTGGTTGATCTGCCCGTCCGCGCAGAAATCGCTCTCCCCCGAAAAGAATCTGGCAACCATGGGAACGGTGGATTGCACGCGACGTTTATAAACAATGCCGTAGGCCTTGCGTTTCAGTTCGAGGAACACGGGCGAGGCGTCGGTGGCAAGTCCGTAGGATCGCAGGCGGATTTTTTCCTTGAACAACGGCTTTTCGATGGACGCGTTGATCAGGCGGTAGTCGGGCGTGTCGTAGTAGAGCGAGGCGATCGAGGTCAGGCCGAAGCGGTCAACCTGCATGCGGCCTTCGAGCCGCCGGCGGAAGTAGGCTTCCTGCTCGGCGTTCAGAATGTATTTCAGCTCGTACCGCTTCATTACAACAACGGGGTTGGTAACAACAGACATGGCCGCCACCTCAAAGAACGATCCGCAAGAGGAACATGCCGCCCTCGGCGCTTGCCTGCACGCGCCCGCCCATGGACCTGACAACGTCCCTGACGAACGAAAGCCCCAGCCCGCTGCCGTCTTTTCCCGCGGCGTTGCCGAGCGTGGTAAAGCGGTCGAACACCTGTTCCAGATTGCCCGCCTCGTTAAGGTCGGCGTCGTTCGCAACGGTCAGGCGCACGCGGTCGCCGTCCCGTTTCAGCGAGAACGAGGCGCGGGTCAGCGCAAATTTGCGGGCGTTTTCGGTCAGCTCGCCCACCGCGCGGGAGAGCAGATCGGGGTCGCCCTTTACAAGCACGCCCTCGTCCGCCTCGCACCGGACCGATACCGAACGCGCCGCAAACGCGGGTTCGGCCTGATCCACGGCCGAGGAGAGAATGTCCGAGAGGTTGCAGGAAAGGTTTTGCGCGGTTTCATCCTCGAAAATGGCGAGGGAACCGAGCTTTTTGACCAGTGCGGCCGTTTTTCCCACCTGCCGGCGCAACGAGGCGGCGGCGTCGGATGGGCCGTATTCCCGCTCGATCCATTCGGCGTCCGCGCTCATCACGGTCAGGGGAATTTTCAGCTCGCTTTCGGCTTCGGCCAAAAAGCGTTTCTGCTTGCGGTCGGCTTCTTCCAGCGGTTGGAAAAGCCGTTTGCCCACCGCCCGCAGGAAGAAGAAACTAATGATCAGCACCGCAACCTCGCCCACCGCGGAGATCAGCAGGATCCGGTAGGAAGCCAGCAGTTCGCGGCCTTGGTCGATCACGGTGACATACGTGTCGTTCCCGATCTCGTAAACGCGGTAACGGTAGGTAAATTTCGTCCAGCCGACCGTTTCGGCTGAGAGCTTTTTTGCAAGAGCCAACGCCTCTTCCTCGGTAAACGCGGAAATCTGCATGGCCACCGTTTCGGCGTTGCCGTTCCGGTCAAACCGGAAAGTAAAATAGCGGACCGAGGAGCGAAGCTCGGGGGAATCGGGACCCATCGGGCCCATGCGGCCGAGCGTGAAAGGATCGCCGCTCGGAGGCGCGTCGCCCGCGGGGCCCTCGCCCTGCGGTTCGCTTCCGGCGGGGGCGGAACCATCGGCCGGCGTTTCCGCGGGGACGCCCGACCGGAACCGCCCCTGCTCGTTCGCCAGCATTCCGGTAACGCGGTCGGCGTCGTTCGCGGCCATGGTAAAGTTAATTCCGTTGATGACGGCGAGAAGCGCCGAGAGCAGAAGAAAGAGCGAGACCATGGCGTAAAGATGAAATTTTTTTGCGGCTTTATTCACGTTCGTTCACCACCCGATACCCCTCGTGCGCCCGATACCGGATCCGGATCGGCTCGCGCATGCGGGAAAATTTTTCGTTCAGAACCAAGGCGGAAAGGTCGGCGTCCCGCCCGCGCGGAGCCTCGCCGTCCGCGAGGGATCGCAGAAACGCGATCTCCTCGGCCGTAACCCGCAAACGCCCCGAGAGCGTGCGGGACGAGGGACGGACTTCCACGCTTCCCACTCGGAAATCCGAGGCGGTCGTTTCCGCGAGAACGCGGCCGATGCGGTCCTCAAGTTCCGCGGGGGAGAACGGGTAGCAAAGGAAGGAATCGGGCAGGGCGGGGGAGCCGAAACGCGCCATGCGCGGCCGCTCGGAAAGCAACAGGATTACGGGGACCGCCGCGGCGTTCAGCTCGCCGAGCAGGCGGGATTGCGGAACGCGGGGGAGAGATTCGTCCAGAACCGCCAGATCGGGGCGTTCTTCGGCAAGGCGGGAAAGCGCCTGCGCGCCGTCAAAAGCGGTGACAACGCGGTGTCCCCGCGCGCCCAGCAGGCGGCCGAATCCCGAGAGCAGATCGCGATCCGCCGCCGCAAACAGAATGGTCATTTGTGGGTATCTCCTTTCGTTTGTTCAGTTGTGCTATGGCAATATCATACGCCCGCAAACTGAAAAAATCCTAAAAAGATCCGGCTTTTTCAAAAATTTTTCCCGCACGGACGGCAAAGGCGAAAATCCCGAAAATCAGCGATTCAACCACAAACAAAGTCGATTCGAACATAGACTTTTCCGTTCCCGCATGGTAGAATAAAGGTAGAAAACCGGAGAAACACAGCCACGAACCTTTGAAAATCGAAAACGAAAGGAGATTCCGCCCATGAAACAAAAAAAAACGTATGTTCCGGCCGAGATGTTGATTTGCAGAATCCGGAACGCCGATCTCCTCGCCGCCAGCGCGGAAACGCTGCAATCGGCCGACCAAGGAGAGGACATCGTGATTTCTTGGTAGCCCAGCGAATTTGAATTCCGAAAATGAAAAAAAGGAGAAATGCCACATGAAACATTCCGTTCGCGCCCTGTTGCTTTTCGCGCTATGCGCGGCAATCTGCCTGCCCTGCCTGCCGGCGGCGGGAGCGGACAGCCCCGTATACCTGCCCGTAACCTTTGTTTCTTCCAACGGAACGCCGACCAACGCGGCCGCAAACGCCGATCCTGCCGCCGTGTTTGCGGATAACGCCGCCTATTACGCGGCAAAGAACGCCGCCGAGGGGGTGATTATCGTCGGCGATCTGGGCGACCTTTATGTAATCACCCGCATCACCGTCCGCACCCCGGGCGTTATGAGCAACCGTACCCGAAATTCCTATCTGGAAGGATCGGCGGACGGTACGTCTTGGGTCACGCTGGCGCAGCAAACCACCGCGTCGGACGGGAACGGCGATCAGGAATTTGTGCTGACCGTTGCCGACAGGAACGCCTGTCGCTACGTCCGCATCCGCCAGAACGACGCTTACAAGAACTACGATTTTTACGTAACGTCGGTGCTGTTCGAGGGCGAGAAGCAGGCTGACGCCCCGCAATGGCTGCCCGTTGCTTTTCTGGAATCCAACCACCGCGGCGACCGCGACCCATCGCACAGCTTCCTCGACGACGCGACCGACTACCACGCCATCGGAGCCGCGCTTTCGGGCGGCGGCTGCGAACCGATTTACGGTGTCGGCCGCCTTGCGGAACCGAGCAAAATAACCAAGGTTGTCGTCCGCGCGCCGGCCGCGAGCGCGGGGAGAATGCGCTCGGTCAAAATCATGGCGTCGACTGACGGCGAGGCGTGGGATCTGCTGGCAACCGGTCCGTCCTCGGTCGAGGCGAACGCCGTTTATTCCTTCCCTGTGGATTCCGATACCCTGTACCGCTACATCCGCTATGAACAGGACGCCTACTGCGCGTCGCAGAGCTGGTGGTTCGGCATTGGCAGCGTTCTGGTTGAGGGCGTTGGCATTTCGGGATTGCAGGACGCGACTTTTGCCGCCTACCAATTTTCAAAAACCGTTACCGACACCTATTCGCTCCGCCTGATCTGCACGCTGAACGGGTTGGATTACGATCGGGTCGGCGTAAAAATTTCTGGGTCGGCGCAGGACGGCGAAACCCGATCCTACAACGCGCGCGTGCATACCGTTTATCGCTCCGTTCTGGGAACGGTGAACGGCGAACCCGCCGAAATTCTCGCCTCGGAGTTCGGCGCGACCTACCTTTATACGGTGGTGGTGGAAAACATTCCCGCAACCAAAGGGCTGATCACATTTGACGTGACGCCTTACGTTGTAAAAGACGGGGTGGAAACGGAGAGTATCTGCATGCAGATTGTGCTGAACGGCGCGGCTCCCGCAAGCGCGTCCACGTACCGGCTTTCGGAAAATAAGAGTTCCCTGAAAATTTCGGGCAGAAGCTCGGATGTGGCCGAGGGGATCGCCTGCGACTTTACCGCGTCCGGCATCGAGTTCAACGCGATTCTCGCGGGGGATCTGGTCCTGAAAGTCAATTGCTCGGCAACGACCTACTATACGCTCTATCTCAACGGCGAGCGACAGCCGCAGCGGCTGACCTTTTCCGCGGGAACGGCGGAATACACGATTGCCGAAAAACTGCCCGCGGGGAGCTACAACGTCAAGTTGGTCAAGCAAACGCATGTGGCGCACAGCCTTTCCACGCTGATCGATCTGAAAATGTGCGGGAATTTCGCCGCCGCGCCCGCCGAAAAGGAGCGGTACATCGAGTTCATCGGCGACAGCATCACCTGCGGCTACGGCGTGGTGGGGTACCCGACGAACGGCGTGACCTACTACGGAACCTCGGAGTATTGCGACGCAACGCAGGCCTATGCCTACAAAGCCGCCGAACTGCTCGGGGCGGACTACTCGATGGTCTCGGTTTCGGGCTGGGCGGTGCTTTCGGGGAGCAACAACTGCATTCCCGAAATTTACGGCAAGACCTGCTGGCTCCGCGGCGACGCGCTCTATGCGCCGACCAGAACGCCGGACGTTGTGGTGGTGAACCTCGGGACCAACGATAAGGGCATGGGAACCTACGAAACAAACTTTGTTTCCGAGGCGGAAGCGTTCCTCGCGCAGATTCGGGCCATGTACCCCAACGTAACGATCGTTTGGGCTTACGGCGCGATGATGAACGGCGACGCGCTGACGAATTTTGAGAGCAAGCTGAACACGATTATGAACGACATGGGCGGCGAAAGCGCGGGATTTTATACGGTGAAAGTCACCTATAACCAAAGCGCGGGCAACGGCCACCCGAGCGCGGCGGGGCATACCGCCGCGGCAGGGGACGTGGCAAACTTCATCACCCAAAAAGGCTTGCTGAACTGACTCCCAAACCGAGCGATTTTATCCGGCAAAACAAAAGCGGCGGCATCGTGAAAACACGATGCCGCCGCTTTTGCTCGGCTTGCGGGGAAACGGGTCAGAGGTCGGAGATCCGAAGCCGGACCGAGAACCCGATTTTCTCCGCGGGACGGATCACCGAATAACGGAACAGGTCGTCGAGGTAAGTGGTGGCGGGTTCCAGACCCAGCACATAATCGCCCGAGGCGTTGTTGTTCCACTGCACGAACGCGGGAAGCGTTTCGCCCGAATAGGAAAGGAGAAACTGCTTTTTCAGCTTCTCGTTCCGAACGGTCACCTCGGGCGTTTTGTGGTCGATAAAGTAGCAGCGTTCCGCCTCGTTGTCCACGGGGGCGGGGAAGCGGCTGCGCTCGGAAATCGGGTAGGAATAGCCCTCGTTCCGGGGCTGAACGCGGTTGCAATCGGAGGTAATGGTCACGCCCTCGTCAAGGAACGGGTAGCCGAGGTTCACGTGGTAGAGCAGGCAGTAATCCGCGTCGGAATATCCCTTGTTTTCCAGAACGTCGCATACTTCCAAGGCGTCGGAGCCGACGTCGGTGTGAACGCGGCGGTGCAGGACCAGATGTTTGCCGTCCAGCGCGCTGTCGGTCAGGTCGGCTTCCACGGTAACGCCGCCCTCGTCGCAGCGGCAAAGGGAGACCGCGGGGGCAATGGAATGGAGCGACCCGTGAACGGGGAACCCTTCCCGAACGCCCAAGCTGTCCATGCCGCAGGTGTAGAGCATGCCGCCCTCAAAGCAGGCGGCAAAGGGGGCGTTGGCATGGCCGAGCCCGTTCTTGCAGAGGAACGGGACGTTCATGCCGCGGTGCCAGAGCTGATAAATGTCCAAGCCTTTCTCCAAGTTCAACTGAAACCGGAGAACGCCGTTGTCGATCTCCAAAAGGCGGACGCCGTCGGCCTTTCCGCCGCGCAGCGCCACCTCGCGAACGCTTGCCGCCTGACTGAAATCGGAAATTCGTTGATCCATGGTATGCCTCGTTTCAAATGGGATCGGCGGGCAAAGAATCGGAGAACCCGCGGCTTCCCGCCGCCCGTTCCGCGCTATGCCGGCCATGCTTATTTTACCACATTTTGCCGGAAATGTCAATAGGGAAGCAGCGGAGTCAGGAAAACTATCGCCCAACCACGTTCCGCTCCAATGCGTGCAGAAAATCGGCCGCGCCATAGAGCGTGCAATCGGCAATCCTACTGCCGGATTCGGCAAGCTGTGTTACGCCGAAACCGCTAACAAACACCTCGATCGGCGCGGGAAGCAGGACCAGAATCTTTTTTCCGTCGCTTTCAAATTGGAAATCGTAGGTAACGTCGTAATGGAACAGGTTCAGGGTGAAAAATCTGAACACGTGAGTGCAGGTTACGGTTCCTTCTTCCCGAAAGAGCAGGGGGGAATGCCGCCGCAGGCTGGAAATCAGGCGGCAATCGTATCGAACATCCTCCTTTTGCAGGGCAAAATTGGCTCCGCCGTGCGGGAAAACGAGCGTGCGAATGCTGTTTTTAACGTTCAATAGCTCATAGCCGTTCTTTTTGCAGAATGCACGCAAACGCCGGAGTAGTCGCAGCCGCTTTCCAACGGCAATGAAAAGCCGGATCAGGTAGCAGAAAAACAGGCCGCCGACGATAACGGGAATAAGGATCCACGGATTTGCAAGCCGCAAAATTTGGTAGAGCGAGTAGACCGACCGAAGCCCCAAAGGGGAAAGCGCGGCGGTAAGCAGGAAAATTCCCCATAACAGGATCGCGCGCAACAGCGGCCGGCGGAGCGGCGTTTTTTGCGGACGCGGTTTGTTCGCCTTTCGGCTCCATTCCACCGACCATGCCGAACATGCCGAGAGTTTTGCCGCAAAGCAAAGCAGGGCAAGCGCGGGGATCATAATCAGGAGAACGGCGCCTTTGCCGGCGTAGTCGCCAAGCAACAGGAGAAGCGGCCGATGCCCGAACGCCGAGGGAAAGACAAGAAGCAGGAAGGAATGAACGATCCAATCGGAGTGGAGTTCGGGAGAGCCGAGGACGGTTTTCAGCCGCTTTCCGAAACGGGGCGGATCGTTTCTGTCCCAAACGGCGAGAAAGCGATCGCGCAGGCCGTCGTTATGTACCGATTCGGCACGGACCAGCGAATAATAGAACAGCAGGGAAAGCGTTAAACACGCCGCGCAAAGCGCGGAAATGGGAAGATAGGTGAATTGGCCGCGGGCATTGTAGTTATTATGGTCGGCAATCAGCCAAGAACTCACCGACGACATCGCAAAAAACAGGTAAACAACCATCGAACGGAGCGCAAAACGCCCCAAGCGCAACAAACGTTCCATTTTTTGTGGCACCATTTCGGATTCCCCTTTCTTTTGTGGTATCTTGATTATATCATAAAATATATTGATTGTCAATAGAAATCTAAAAAAATTTTTCGCCGCCCCGCAACGGATTTTCCGTTACAGGGCGGCGGAAATTTGAGGCGTTCACCTGCCCGCGGGGAGAACAAGCCCCGCGGGGAAGGTTGTCAATCGTGCTTTTCTTCGCCTTTGTAGATGAAATAGCGTTTGCCCGCTTTTACCACCCGAACTTCTTCCACGTTCGGATCCAATACGATTGCGGTTCCGGCGCGCTCGTATTCCTCGCCTTCCACCATGGATTTCACCGTGGTTTCCGACGTGCTGACCGCGTAGTAGGCGGTTTCTTCCTTGTCGTCGGCGATCACAACGGAACAGGGCTTGACGTCCACGCTGCCGAACACCGTCAGAACGCCGTCCGCAATCTCCCCGCTGACGCGGTTGGTGAACAGTTCGTCCTTCGCGTAAATCTCAAAGGACGCGTGCGCCTTTTCGTATGCCGAGCGGATCTTGCTTTCCAGAACCGCGTCGTTCACGGATTGTTTGGTCTTTTTCCAAAAGCGCGAGAACGCGTTTTCTTTCTTTTCGGGTTTCTTTTCCTCTTCGGCGGTCTCGGTCTCGGCGGCCGCCTCTTCGGTTTTTTCTTCCTGTTTCAGGTCTTTCTCTTCTTCCGCCATGGTTCAAATGCTCCTTTTCTCCGGCTTTTCGGGCCGTATTTTGATTTACCTTTATTTTACCACGTTTCGCCGGAAATGTCAATAGAAAATCGCGGCGTTCCCCGAACTTATACGCGACTTTTCCGGTACGCGCGCGGGGAGACCAAAAAGACCCTTCGGAACATTTTGCTGAAATAGAGCTGATCCGAAAATCCGACTTCCTCGGAGATCTGGGCAATGGTTTTGTCGGTTTCCCGCAGCAAATAGGAAGCGAGCGTCAGGCGGTAATGGTTCAGGTACGCGATCGGCGAGGTCTGGAACACCCGCTGAAACGCGAGGTAAAAGCCGGATTCCGAAAGATGGACCGATTTTGCAAGCTCCCCGACGCTGATTTTCTGCCGGTAATGCTTTTCAATGTATTTAATCACGCCGAAAAGAGGATCGTCCTTGTCCGAATATTCAATCGGGGTCGCCGCGCGCAAAAGCACGCCGATGATGCGGTAGTGAAGGCTCAAACGGCGGCAGATGTCGTCGGGCGCGGAAAACAGCTCGTCAAACAGCTTTTTCATTTCCTCAGCTTCCGCGGGGGGCAGAACGGTGGGGAAACGGTACACCATATCCAACCGGTATTTCCGGTTCACCACCACATCCAAAAAGATCCAGCGGTTGTGCATCCGGTGCGTTTCGGGGTTGGAGTGGTGCAGGATGTTCTGCGTGACCTGCGAGGCGGCAACAAAAAAGCCGCCGTCGCCCGTTTGGTATAACGGTCCGTCCCCGATCTGAATATCGTAGCTCCCCTCTACCGATTGTACCACCGAAAGATAAGGGAGCGATTTCACATGGTGCAATCCTTCCATATCCATTCGTTTGAAATTGACGCATTGTTCAAATTTGATTTCCAGTTCCCGAATCTCCATACCGCCGCTCTCCGATTCCCGTTTCATTTTTTCAAAATAAAGAAAGTTGTTTTTTGGTGCAATATGACGGGAAAATGCGGAAAAAGCGGTAAAAAAATCCGGAAGATCCGTTTTTGTTTTCCCCTTTATAGAGTATTATACATGTTTTTTGTAGGATTGTCAATTGTTTTTTTGAAATTGTGTGCTATGATAAATATAAAAGGAGATGAACGGTATGATTTTTGAATCTCCGAACCGGTTGGAACGGCCGGTTCGGTTAAGCGAGGAAACAAGGGCGTTCGCCTACGATTCCCTGCATCATCGATACGGCTTGGATACGCGCAAAACGCCGGCCGTTTCTTTGGATGATATTCCAACGGAACGCTTTCATAAAATGTCCGAACTTGCACAATATGACCTTGCTGTTGAACGAATTGCGCGGGAGGCGCCCATTCGCGTTTGCCGCGGCGAGCGCATCAGCGGCGCGGCGACTTTGGGGATTGCAATCGACCATCGGGTGCCCGCAACCTATGCGGGTCAGCCGGTCTTTCGCAGCGTCAGCCACCTGACCGTGGATTTTGAAACGGTTCTGAAAAAGGGAATCCAACATATTCGGCAAAATGTGGAGGATTCGCTTGCGAAACATCCGGAAAAAGGCGAAAAAAGGGACTTTTTGCAAAGCTGCGTCAAGTGTCTGGACGCCATGTCGGTCTTTCACGAGCGGTATCTGGACGCGCTTCGGGGAAAGCCGGAGTACGCCGCCAATTACCGGAATCTTCTGCGCGTTCCCATGGAGCCGGCTACCGGTTTTTATGAAGCGGTGCAAAGCCTGTGGTTTTCGTTCGCGTTCCTGCGGCTTTGCGGGAATTGGCCGGGGATCGGGCGGATCGACGTGCTGTTGGGCGACTATCTCAAACGCGACCTCGAAGCGGGGACCCTGACTTTGGATGAGGCCCGCGAGATCCTCGCGCATTTCTTCATTAAAGGATGCGAATGGATCGTCGGCGGCAACTACGTCAGCGGCGACGCCCAGCATTACCAAAACATCCTGATCGGCGGCGTGGATGCGCAGGGGCGGGATGTGACCAACGAGGTCAGCTATCTGGTGCTGGACATTTTGGAAGAATTGGGGATCAGCGATTTTCCCACCTCGGTCCGGCTGAACCCCCGTACCGACCCGCGGTTTTTGCGCCGCGTGGCGGAAGTGATGCGCTATGGCGGCGGCATGCTCGCCGTTTATAACGAGGACCTTGTTATGAAAGCCCTGCAACAGGACGGCTATTCCGAGGCCGAGGCCGCGAATTTCGCCAACGACGGCTGTTGGGAAGTCCAAATCCCGGGCAAAACCTTTTTCAACTATGTTCCGTTCGATTCCCTTTGGGTGTTACAGGAGAAAACGCTCGGCGGGTATCGCTCGCCCGTGGAAGCGAGCGATTTTGAAACGCTTTACGCGCGCTACCGCTCCGATTTGGAAGCCGCCGTTCGGGATGTGGCCGCCAAGCGCGCCTGCAAATGCGACCGTCGGGACGCGGAGGGGAATTGGGAGTGGGTCAAAGCAACGCCGTGTACGGCGGTTTCCCTGTTTGAAAAAGGATGCGTGGAAAAGGCGCAGAGCTATCTGGAAGGCGGTCCGGTTTATAACCTGATCTCTCCCCACCTCGGCGGCCTTGCGGACGCGGTGAACAGTCTGTATGCCATCCGGAAGCTGGTGTATGAAGAACGCCGCCTCACGCTTCCCGAATTTTGCGAAATCCTGAAAAAGAATTGGGAAGGCGAGGAAGCGTTGCGCGAATCCGTGAAAACGCGGTACGCCTATTACGGAAACGACAACGACGAGGTTGACGCGCTGGCGGCCCGTCTCCTGAAAGACTTTGCAAAGATCTGCCGCTCGCTGGACGGTTGCTGCGGGTATCGGTTCCCCGCGGGAGTCAGCACGTTCGGCAGGCAAATCGAGTGGTTGCCGCACCGGCTCGCCGCCCCCCATGGGAGATGCTGCGGCGAGGTTCTGGCGGGGAACAGCTCGCCCACCCCGGGAACCGACCGAGAGGGCGTAACGGCGGTGATCCGCTCCTATTGCAAAGCCGACCTTTCCCTGCTGGCAACGGGGTGCGCGCTGGATGTCAAGCTCCTGCCGTCGGCCGTAAAGGGCGAGGATGGGTTGCAGGCGCTCGAAGCGTTGCTTCGCGGGTTTGTCGCGCTGAACGGCTTTTTCATGCAGCTGGATGTTGCGGACGCGTCGCTTCTCAAAGAGGCGCAGGAGCATCCGGAACAGTATCAAACGCTTTCGGTTCGGGTTTCCGGCTGGAACGCGCGGTTCGTTTCGCTCTCCCGCGAATGGCAGAATATGATTATTGAACAAACGGAACGGTAATTTTTTGTGGAACTGACAGTAACCGAAATTCAACGTTTTTGCACGCATGATGGGCCGGGGATCCGTACCACGGTGTTTCTCAAAGGCTGCGGAATGCGGCGCCGATGGTGCCATAACCCCGAAACGCAGAGCGCGGCGCCCGAATTGCTCTACGACCCGAAAAGATGTATCGGGTGCGGGGCGTGCGAGGCTTCCTGCCCGCAGGCCGCGCATTCGGTTTCCCTCGGGGAAGGGCATCGGTTCAACCGCGCGGCCTGCGCGGTGAGCGGCCGATGCGCCGCGGCGTGCCCCACACAGGCGCTGACTCTTTGCGGAACAAAGCTCTCCACCGAGCGCGTTCTGCAAACGGTCCTGCGCGATCAGGCTTTTTACGGAGAGAACGGCGGGGTCACGCTTTCGGGCGGGGAACCCCTGCTGCAAGGGAAACCGGTTGCGGAATTTCTGGCCATGTGCCGCGAGCGGGGCGTTTCCGCGGCGGTGGAGACCTGCGGGTTCTTTTGCGGGGACCTTCTCCCCGAAATTCTCCCGAACGTGCGGCTGTTCCTTTGGGACGTTAAGGATACCGACGACGAGCGGCACCAAGCCTACACCGGCGTTTCCAACCGAACCATCCTGCAAAATCTCCGAGCGGCCGACGCCATGGGAGCCGCAACGCGGCTGCGGTGCATTCTGGTCAACGGCGTGAACGCCGAGGATTCGCATTACCGCAGGATCGCGGAGCTTTATGCCGGTTTGCGGCATTGCGAGGGCGTGGAACTGATCCCGTACCATGCCTACGGCGGGAGCAAGGCGACGTTTTTGGGGAGACCGGACAACGGAAACCCCGCATGGATCCCCACCGAGGAGCAACTTTGCCGCGCGCGGAACATTCTGCGCGAGGCGTCGGTCCCCGTCGTGTAAAAAAGAAAAAACAATTTGAAATCAATCAAAAAAGGAGAGATGTCAGAATGAAGAAGAGATACCGTAACCATCGAGAACGTTCCCGAGGAATACCAATTCGGGGATTCCTCGCTGACCGTTACGCTCTCGCCGTACAGCAAACTTGCGGGCTGCAAAACCACGGGAACCGCAATTACCAATTCGGGCGCGCTTGCCCAATAACGATAATTCCCGGGGAACGGACGCCTTCTCGCACCCGAACGGATTCGCCCCGTGGCCATTTGCGCGGCGCCGTTCAAGAACGCGAAAAGCGAATCCCCTGCCGACGGCATGGAAAAGAGTTACCGCGAAATT
>CADBKZ010000014.1 GCA_902795355.1 uncultured Ruminococcus sp. | reverse complement strand
CGTATTCATCTTGGTATTTTGACTCCGAAGAAGTCTTTTGCAAAAAATAATACGAACTCCGACTTATCATCAGGGTTCGTATTATTTGCGTATGGTGGAGCATAGGGGATTCGAACCCCTGACCCCAACACTGCCAGTGTTGTGCGCTCCCAACTGCGCTAATGCCCCTTTATGTTGCTGGAGCTGGTGATAAGACTTGAACTTACGACCTGCTGATTACGAATCAGCTGCACTACCGACTGTGCTACACCAGCATCACGGCAACATGAATATTATATCGGATAAACGGTGATTTGTCAATATTTTTTTCAAAAAAAACGAGAAATTTTTGTTTTTCCGAAAAAAACGCTTGACAAATGTTCCTTTTCTTGCTATAATATGTGTTGTTCGGGCTTGTAGCTCAGTTGGGAGAGCGCTGCGTTCGCAACGCAGAGGTCATGGGTTCGAATCCCACCAGGTCCACCAGCGGCAAGCAACCTAAACACGTATCTTTGTTTAGGTTGCTTTTTTGATTTTGGTATTGGAGCAGGATCATGATAAAAATAGAATTGACGGACAAAGAACAGTGTGTTTTAAGATTCAGAAAAGCGAAAACGTATATCAGTTGGCTCAAGAATGTGAAACGAAACCCATGAAACCGAAAGTTCTCGCGGCGGCATGTTTTTTCTCTGCGGCGGCCGTTGCTCTGTTCTTCCTGTCCCGTCGTTTTCCCAAAACCGGAACCCTCGAAACGCTGTTCGTCACCGCCCTGACCTTTGCCTATCATTTGGATATGCGCCTGCTCGTCGGGCTTCTGGTCCGGCCGCTCACGCCGCGTTTCAACCCCCGCGCCCGTTGGTTCCGCCCACGCCGCGCGGAGCTTCGCCTTTACCGCCTCTTGCGCGTGCGGCATTGGCGGGGAAGGATCCCGACCTATGATCCCGCGCTGTTCGACGTTGCCCGCGTTCCGGTTGCCGACCTCGCCCGCAACATGTGCTGCGCCGAGGCGGTGCATGCGGTTATCGCCGCGCTTTCCTATGTGCCGCTTCTGTTCATCATCCCGTTCGGCGCGCCCGCGGTGTTTCTGATTACTTCCGTGCTTTCCTCGCTCCTCGATTGTGTGTTCGTAATCGTTCAGCGTGCCAACCGCCCAAGCGTCCTGCGCCTTTTGGACCGATTGAAAAAAAAAAGAGAATAAACCGACAAAAAGGCGGCCGCGATTGCGACCGCCTTTTTGGAGCTGGTAATCAGAATCGAACTGATGACCTCGTCATTACCAATGACGTGCTCTACCGACTGAGCCATACCAGCATCGGAATCATCCGACCTTGATATTATACCAAACCCCGCGGCGTTTGTCAATAGGTTTTCAAAAAAAGTTTTGAAAAAGTTGAAGGATTTGGTGTTGACAATTGCTTTTTTTTGTGCTATAATGATGCTACGAACAAACGCAGAGACGGAGAGGAGTACCGTTCCACGGTTGCAGAGAGAGCCGACGGTTGGTGGAAGTCGGAGAACGCGGGTACGGGAAGTCGCTCCCAAGCGGTGCGGGCGAGGGGGAGACCCATGTAGTCCGCAACGGCTCCCGCCGTTATCGGGAATGGAGCGCATGGGCGGCTCGCCCATGAAATCAGGTGGTACCGCGCGTTTCGCGTCCTGAAAAAAGGATGCGGCGCGTTTTTTGTTTTTACCGATTACCGACCGTTAAAGAAGAGGAAGTAGAACATGGATCAGTACAAAGAATTGCCGAAAACCTACAACCCCGCGGAGTTCGAGGACCGCATTTACGCCGATTGGTGCGAAAAAGGGTATTTTACGCCCGACCCGAAAAACAACGCCGAGCATTTCTCGGTCGTAATCCCGCCCCCGAACGTAACCGGTCAGCTCCACATGGGGCATGCGCTGGACGAAACCTTGCAGGATATTCTGGTCCGCTATAAACGCATGCAGGGCTACAACACCCTGTGGGTCCCGGGGACCGACCACGCGGGCATCGCCACGCAGATCAAGGTGGAAGAGCGGCTGCGCGAGGAAGAGGGGTTGACCCGCTACGACCTCGGCCGCGAAAAGTTCTTGGAGCGCGTTTGGCAATGGAAGGATAAATACGAGGCGCGCATCACGGGGCAGCTCAAAAAGCTCGGCGCGTCCTGCGATTGGACGCGCCAACGCTTCACCTTTGACGAGGGCTGTTCCCGCGCCGTTCGCGAGGTGTTCGTCAACCTCTACGAAAAGGGGCTGATCTACCGCGGCAACCGCATTATCAATTGGTGCCCGCATTGCATTACCGCGCTTTCGGACGCCGAGGTGGAATACAGCGAGCAGGCGGGCTTTTTCTGGCATATCCGCTATCCCGTCAAGGGCGAGATGGGGCAGTTTGTGGAAGTTGCGACCACCCGCCCCGAAACCATGTTCGGCGATACCGCCGTTGCCGTAAACCCGAACGACGAAAAGAACGCGCGCCTGATCGGCAAAACGCTGATCCTGCCCATGGTCGGCCGCGAGATCCCCGTAATTGCCGACGAGTATGTGGAAATCGGCTTTGGGACGGGGTGCGTCAAGATCACGCCCGCGCATGATCCCAACGACTTTCTGGTGGGTCAGCGGCATAATCTGCCGATCATCAAGGTGATGAACGACGACGCCACCATCAACGCCTACGGCGGCAAATACGAGGGCATGGACCGCTACGAGGCGAGAAAGGCGCTGGTTGCCGATCTGGAAGCCGAGGGCTATCTGGTCTCGGTGGAGCCGCATTCGCATAACGTTGGCACCTGCTACCGCTGCCATACCACGGTGGAGCCGATTACGTCGGATCAATGGTTCGTCAAAATGGAGCCGCTCGCAAAGCCGGCTTTGGAAGCCGTGAAGAACGGGACGGTCAGATTCGAGCCGGAACGCTTCTCCAAAACCTATATCAATTGGATGGAAAACGTTCACGATTGGTGCATTTCCCGCCAGCTTTGGTGGGGGCATCGCATCCCCGCGTTCTATTGCGGCGCGTGCGGCGAAACAACCGTTTCCCGCGAGGATATTTGCACCTGCCCGAAGTGCGGGAGCGACCGGATTACGCAGGAGAGCGACGTGCTGGACACTTGGTTTTCCTCGGCTCTCTGGCCGTTCTCCACGCTCGGCTGGCCCGAAAAGACCGCCGATTTTGCCCGCTATTATCCCACCAGCGTACTGGTAACGGGCTATGATATCATCTTCTTCTGGGTTGCCCGCATGATCTTCTCGGGCTTGGAGCATACGGGGCGGGAACCGTTCCATACGGTGTTCATCCACGGTTTGGTGCGCGACGCGCAGGGGCGGAAGATGTCCAAATCGCTCGGCAACGGCATCGACCCGCTGGAAGTGATTGAAAAGTACGGCGCGGACGCGCTTCGGTTCGCGCTTTCCACGGGCAATTCCCCCGGGAACGACATGCGCTTCTCGGATGAAAAGATCGAGGCCGCGCGCAACTTTGCCAACAAACTGTGGAACGCCTCGCGCTTCGTTCGCATGAACCTCTCCATCGACCGCGCGGAACTCCCCGCCGAGGCTGACCTTTCGCCCGAGGACAAATGGATTCTGACGCAGTACAACAAAACGGTTGCCGCCGTTACGAGCGCGCTCGACGGCTTTGAAGTGGGCGTTGCGCTTTCCGCGATTTACGACTTTACTTGGGATGTGTTCTGCGATTGGTATATCGAACTGACGAAGAGCCGCCTTTCCGAGGCGGGAACGGCGGGGAACATTACCGCGCAGAACGTGCTTTGCTATGTGCTGGCGGGGATCCTGAAACTGCTCCACCCGTTCATGCCGTTCATCACCGAGGAAATTTATCAGTCTCTCCCCCACGGCAACGGGGCGGAAAGCATTATGATTGCCCGCTACCCGTCGCCCGACGCGTCGCTCGATTACCCCGAGGAATCGCTCCGCATGCGCCGCGTGATCGACGCGATCAAGGCCATCCGCATGCGCCGCAACGAAATGAACGTCGCGCCGTCGCGCAAAGCGAAGGTCTATCTGGAAACGCGCTATCCCGAATCGTTCGGCGAGTCGACTTTCGCGTTCTTCCGCCGCTTGGCCTCGGCAACCGACGTGGCGGTGTCCGAATCGTTCGCGCCCGAGGTGATCTCGGCGGATAACGCCGTTCAGATCATCACCGATTCGGCAACGGTCTATCTGCCCATGTCCGACCTTGTGGACGCGGAGAAGGAGCGCGCGCGCCTGACCGCGGAAGCGGAAAAGCTGACCGCCGAGATCGACCGCGTGGGCAAGAAGCTCGCCAACGAGGGCTTTGTTTCCAAGGCGCCCGAGGCCGTGGTTGCCGCCGAACGCGCCAAACTCGCGCGCTACCAAGAGAACCTCGCGGGCGTCAGATCTGCGCTGGAAAAGTTAAAATAAGACCTTGAGGGGGACCCCTTTTTCTCGCGAGAAAAAGGGGTCCCCCTCAAACCCCCCTCTCCCAAAAAGAGCAAATCACAGCCGATGGATGATGAAACAATGTTTTTCATCATTTTTTATGTTTTTTCAAAAAAGACTTGACAAAGCGGCGTTTGCCTGCTATAATAGTCTTGAAATTTAACGATAAACGTTAAAAATTTAATGTTTCAAAGGAGAATTGCGCAATGAAAGAGGAAACAGTACGGAAAATCAACGGGCTTGGAAAGGCGGGGGACATCATTGCAAAAATTTGCAGGGTGTTGCTGATCATCGGGTTTGTGGGAATCATCATCGGCCTGATTGCGATCATCGCCGTCCCGAAAGATTTGGTAAAAGTGGATGTGGGGACCAACATTGGCGTCAAAGTCGATTTTTCCCGTTATGGGGAACTCTCCGAGGCGGAGCAGGAAAACGCGCGTCAGGGGTTGGAAAAATCGCTTGCGGAGCAGGACGGGGACGGAAGGATCGCCGATTACGAGGTCACGGCGTCGTCTGTGACCGTCCATCTTGTAACGAACGAGATCACGTTCGGGCTTCGCAACCTGATCGGCCCCATGGTGGTTGCGCTGCTCTATGTTGCGGCGAGCTATGTCAGCATGCGGTTCATCGGTCTGCTTTGCCGCGCGTTCCGCGATTGCGCGTCGCCGTTTGAGGAGAAGGTGATCCGCTGCATGAAGAACTTTGCGTTTTCGCTCATTCCGTGGGTGGCGCTTTCCATGATCTCGGATTCCATCATTTCCCGCAGCATGTTTTCGGCGAACAAATTTTTTGTTGGCGTCAACCTCGGAACGGTCCTGCTGGTTTTGCTGATTCTCGGGCTTTGCCGCATTTTCCGCTACGGCGCGGAGCTGCAGAAAGAGCACGACGAAACGCTTTGAGGGACACCGACATGGGGAAAATTATATTAAGGTTGGATCGGGTTATGGCCGACCGCAAAATGTCGCTCAACGAGCTGTCCGCGCGCGTGGGCGTTGCGAACGTCAATCTTTCCAAAATTAAAACGGGGAAGATCAGCGCCATTCGGTTTTCCACGCTCGAAGCCATTTGCGAAGCGTTGCGTTGCCAACCCGGGGATATTCTGGAATACAGCGAAACAAACGACTGACCCGCAAAAAGCCTCTGAAAGAGGCTTTTTGTGATTCTTGCATAAATTCGGGGGTTCGTTTTTGGTGTAAACGCAGAAATTCGGGCAACCCTATTGACAAACCGGAACAATCGGGATAAAATATTAGTCAGATAGACCATAATTCAAAATGATAGAATATGTATCATTTAAGGCATTGGCTGCGGATCGCGCGGTATTGTTTTCATTCCGGAGAACCTGAGGATCGGAGAGATTGCCATGAAAATGAAAGACGTCAAGCGGAATTTTATTGTGGATGTGGCCATGGAGCTGTTTCTGGAACGCTCCATCCTTTCGGTAACGATCAAGGACATTGCCGAGCGCGCGGGCGTTGGCGAAGCCACGATCTATCGCTATTTCGTCCGCAAGCAGAATCTGGTGCAGGCGGCCGCGGAAAAGTTGCAGCAAAAGGTGTACGAAGAGTATTTCAAGCCCGCCGCGGGAAACGGATTGGACCGCGTCAAAGCCTTTTTCGGAGCCTATGTGGAAATTTTCCGGACGCATCGGGAATTTTTCCGGTTTGTGGGGGAGTTTGACGCCTACATGCTTTCCGAGGGGCTGATGACCACCGAGGGGTATTCGGACGGCGTGAACCTGTTTCGGGAGCTTTTCCTCTCGGCGTATCGGGACGGCGTTGCCGACGGGAGCCTGCGGAACCTCGGCAGCGACCCCACCCCGTTCTATTACGCCGCCGCCCACGCGCTGTTGTCGCTCTGCAAAAATCTGTCCGTGGAGCGCGGGATCGTCCCGCAGGACAGCGAAACGGACAAAGTGTTTGAAGTTGACGAGATGAAGCGGGTGATCCTGTTTTATCTCGCACGTCCGCGGGTCTGACGCGGAATTCTATATAAATGTAAAGAAAGGAGCACATAATTCAGGCCGTTATGTGTCAGGAACCGATTCCCATGAAGCGTTTATCCAAAAAGCAGATGATTATTTTCGCCATCGGGCAGCTCGGCTGGTCGATCCTCGGGGGTATCATCAACGCGTGGCTCGTCACGTTCTATCTCCCCACCGGCGGGGATATTGAAGCGGGCGCCACACAGTTCATCAAGCCCGGGCTTGTAATCCTCGGGGTTCTCACCATTCTCGGGTTGATCACCGCGCTTTCCCGCGTGTTCGACGCCGTAACCGACCCGCTGATCGCCTCGCTCTCCGACCGCAGCCGCAACCCGCGCGGCCGCCGCATTCCGTTCATGCGGTATGCCGCCGTTCCGTTCGCGGCGGTAACGGTGTTGCTGTTCTGCGCGCCGGTCAACGCCATCAGCGGCGCGAACGTGGCGTGGATCGCCGTGTTCATCATCCTGTTCTACCTGTTTATGACCATGTACTGCACGCCTTATAACGCGCTGATCAGCGAGTTCGGCAAAACGCAGGACGACCGCATGTTCATCTCCACCGCCATTTCGCTGACCTACTTCGGCGGAACGCTGCTGGCCTATACGCCGTTTGTGTTCGCGGGCGTGCTTCGCGGAGCCGTGGGCTTCAATTGGAGCTACCGGATCTGCTTCATCGTGCTGGCGGTAATCGCTCTGGTCTGCATGCTGCTGCCCACCTTCCTGCTCAACGAAAAAGAGTTTGTGGAAACCGAGCCGTCGAACTCCAACATGTTCAAGTCGCTTGCGGCAACCTTCAAAAACCGCGATTTCCGCACGTTTGTGGGGTCGGACATTATGTATTGGATCGGCCTGACCCTGTTCCAGACGGGGCTTCCGTTCTTTGTGAAAGTTTCCATGAACCTTGCGGAATCCTATGTAATGGTGTTCATGGGCGGCATGACCGTGCTTTCGGCCGTGTTCTACCCGTTCGTTTCGGGCATGGTGCGCAAATTCGGCAAAAAGAAGCTGACCATTGCGGGCTTCCTCGGCCTTGCGTTTGCCTACCTGATTACGGCGATGATCCGCTTTATCCTGCTCCCCGGCATTGTTTACGGGGTGCTGATCTGCGTGGTGGCCGCGTTCCCCATGGCCCTGCTCGGCATTATTCCGCAATCCATCGTTGCCGACGTTGCCGAGGCCGAGGGCGTTACCACGGGCGAGAACCGCGAGGGCATGTTCTTTGCGGCGAGGACCTTCTCCATGAAACTCGGCCAATCCATTGCCATGCTCGCGTTCACCTCGCTTGCCATCCTCGGCGCCACGCAGGACCTCAAATCCAACGATATTACCCCGTCGGTAACGGGCTTGACCATCGTTGCGTTCGTTGCGGTGGCGTTCTGCGTGCTGGGCGCGGTAATCCTCGGGCTGTATAACGAGAAAAAGGTGATGTCCACCATTGCTTCCAAAGAGCAAAAGGCCGCCGAGGAACCCGCGGGCAACGCCGAGGAGCCTCGGGCATGAACGTTACCGTATATTACCGGAAGGGTGGGGAAGATCTCTCTACCCTTGCCACCAATAACGATCTGGAATTGGTTGTTACCGAGCGGGGCGGGAGCAAAACCGTTCGTGTGAAAGCGTGGGCGGACGTGGTTCTCCGCCGCGTGACCGAGGAAAACGTTGCGACCGTTGACGCGCGGGACACATTTTTGCTCAACGGCTATCAATCGTGGACGGACACCCGCGAGTTCATGCTTGCCGAAACCGAAAACAACATCTACCGCCTGCCGAAATTTCTGGTCAACGCGTTCGCTTTCGACCGCTACGGCGACGCCACGTTCTACCCCTATTCCAAAAACAAGCTCCACGGCTACGATGTGTTTTACAGCCGCGGCGGGAACGAATGCTTTTTCTGCAACATGAATGCCGCGAACGCGTATCTGGTCTTTGAAGTGGATCGCGCGAGCGGGCGGGTCGATCTCTTCTCGGATTATGAAAACATCCCGCTCCGCATCGGCGATGAGCTGACCGTGCTTTCCTACCGGACCGCGGAGAGCTACCAAGCGGGCATGCGCCTGTTCTGCGAACTGTTTCCACGGCGGAACCCCGAAAAAATCTTCGGCTACACCTCGTGGTATCATTATTATCAGAATATCAGCGAGGCGCAGATCCTGCGCGACCTCGAAGCCGTTGACGGCCGGTTCAACCTTTTTCAGATCGACGACGGCTATGAAACGTTCGTGGGCGATTGGATGTCAGTGGATCCGAAAAAATTTCCGAACGGGCTTGCCCCCATTGTGGAAAAGATCCACGAGAAAGGGCTGATGGCGGGTATCTGGCTGGCTCCTTTCGTTGCCGAGGCGAAAAGCGAAGCGTACCGCCGGCATCCCGAATGGTTCCGCCGCGGGAACGACGGAAAGCCGGTCAAATGCGGGAGCAATTGGTCGGGTTTTTACGCGCTCGACCTTGATAACGAAGAGGTCCTGTCTTATATCCGGTCCTGCCTGCGCCGGTATACGGAGCTTGGGTTCGACTTTTTCAAGCTCGATTTTCTCTATGCGGCCAACCTTCCCGCATACGAGGGAAAAACGCGCGCCATGTCGGCCGAAAAGGCCTACGCGTTCCTGCGCGAAACGCTGGGCGACCGGCTGATCCTCGGCTGCGGAGCCACGCCGTTCAACTGCGCGGGAAAATTCGATTATCTGCGCGTGGGGCCGGACGTCTCTCTGAAATTCGACGACGTATGGTTCATGCGCATGATGCACCGCGAGCGCGTGTCCACCAAAGTCACCCTGCAAAACACGATATACCGCTCTTTCATGAACGGGCGGTTGTTCGGAAACGACCCCGATGTGTTCATCCTGCGGGAAAAACACGTGTCGCTCACCGAGGCGCAAAAAGAGGCGTTGCTGACGATCAATTCGCTGTTCGGAAGAGTTCTGATGACCTCGGATTTTCTCGCGGACTACAACGAAAAGAGCCGCGCTTGGCTCCAAGACGCGTTGGAGCGGTTCCGGACCGCCGAGGTAACGGGTTTTGAACGCGACGGCGACCGCATCCGCATTCACTATACCGACGCGCGCGGCGCGCAGGCTCTGGTTTACGATACCGAGAAAGGAGAATTGGTATGAAAGACCGCACAAGCATGATCTTCGGCAACCCCATCGACCCGAAAACCGTCAAAAAGGCCGAAAAGAGCAAGGCCAAGTACCAAAAGAAATACGGGGACGACGGGGAGCGGGACTACCCGCTGAATTTCAAGCCCATTGAACCGTTGGAGCATATCGGCGTTTCCAACATTGTTGCGGGCGAGGAAAATTGGGATTTTGACCCCAAAGCCCTGATCGTCGGCAACATCCGCATGGGCTTCGGGCATTATCGCATTTCCATTGCCATGGCGTCCTGCGCCAAGGCTCTGGGCTATACGCCGTATTGGCTCGACCTCGCTTCCTTCGAGGCAACCGGCTCCGCCATGATCCGCGAGCAGAACCGCATGTATTCGCTCGCCTCGCGCATCTCGCAAAAATCGAAACTGTTCAATCATTTCGTCTGGGAGCCGCTCAACAGCGAGGGATTCAAAAAGATCACGTACAACGCAAAGGATCAGAAGAACAGCGAGCTGTTGGTCCCGCTCTTCCGCCATATTCCGAAGGACATTCCCTATATCGCAACGCATGTGTGGCCGTCGCAGGCCGCCGTCCACGCGGGCATGACCCATGTGGTCAACGCCATTCCCGATAACTGGCCTATGGGGCTTCATCTTTCCGAGGGGGCCGTTCACACCGTGCAAACCCCGTTTGCCTATTTCGGCTATAAAACGCTGAACGGCTTTGCCAAAAAGCCGCTGGAAGGGATCCCCGAGGAACAGCTGAAAATGGTGGGGTGCTATGTGGACCATGAATTGCTCGTCAACCTCAAAGCCGAGAACGAGCTTCGCCGCGAGCGCGTGCGCCAAGGCAAGCCGATCCGCATTTTGCTGACGGTTGGCGGCGCGGGCGCGGGATTCGACCTGTTCCTTTCCATGGTCAGGCATTTGCTCCCGCTGGTGGAGCAGAAGAAGGTGATGCTCCTGATCAACTTCGGCGACCATCTTTCGGTTTACGAGAAGATGGCGAAAAAGCTGGGCAATCTCCCCTGCACCACGTTTTTCAACGCTTACGACGGCTTGAAATCCTACGTTTCCTCGATCCGCGAGGGCGACGCTTCCGGCATTGTTGCGGTTTGCAACGAGGATCTGTTCCGAGCAGTGTATTCCACCAATTTGCTGATGCCGGTTTGCGACCTGATGGTAACGAAACCGAGCGAATTGGCCTACTATCCCATTCCGAAGGTGTTCATGCGCCATATCGGCGGGCACGAGGTCTGGGGCGGCGTTTGGGGAAGCCAGATGGGCGACGCGCTTCCCGAGTTCCCGGACGCGAAGTCGGTCAACGCCGCGCTCGACCGGATCGTTTCCGACCGCGAGATCATCCCGCACCTCTGCGACCGCATCGACGAGCTGCACGCGGCGGGGGTCTATCACGGCGCGTATGAATGCGTCCGGCTGGCCGCGGGGGAGCGGTAAGCGCAAATCACCGCAAACAGAGGAGAGAGCGACTTTTTGGAAAAAAAGTCGCTCTCGCTTTCGTTTCGGTCTTTACAAACGCCGGAAAATGTGGTAAAATAGAAAGAAATAAGGGGAAAGGGGGGAGAACGGTATGAAGGTCGGATCGCGTTTGTCGGCCGTCGTTTTGGCCGCGTTGCTTCTCCTTTCTTCCTGCCGGACCGCGGGGCCGCAGACCGCCGCGATTTTCGCCATGGACACGGTGATGGACTTCACCGTTTACGGCGGCGCGCAAACGCTGGCCGACGCCGAAGCCCGCGTTCGCGAATTGGAAACGCTGTTTTCGGTAACGAGCGAGGAAAGCGAACTTTCCGCGCTGAACCGCAGCGGCGGGGGAACCGTTTCGGCGGAAACCGCCGCGCTGATTCCGGCCGCGCTCGCCCTTTGCGAGCGGACGGGCGGAGCGTTGGATATTACCGTGTATCCCGTCGTCCGCGCATGGGGCTTTACCGCCGGAGAACACCGCGTTCCGAGCGGGGAAGAACTCGCCGCGCTTTCGGCTGCGGTGGATTACCGCGGCGTTTCGGTCAAAGGGAACGCCGTAACGCTCGCGCAGGGCGCGGAGATCGACCTTGGCGGCGTTGCCAAAGGGTATACGGCCGACCGCCTGACTGAGCAGCTGCGCGCCGCGGGCGTGGAGAGCGCGCTGCTCAATCTGGGCGGAAACGTGCAGGCAATCGGCAAAAAGCCGAACGGCGACGATTGGCGCGTCGCGATCCGCGATCCGCAATCCGAAAGCAACGTTGCGGTGTTGGCCGTTTCCAACCGCGCCGTGGTCACGTCGGGCGGTTACGAGCGGTTTTTCGAGCGGGACGGCGTAACCTACCACCACATTATCGACCCCGCAACGGGCTGCCCCGCGAAAAGCGGACTTCTGTCGGTAACGGTGGTGGCCGAGAGCGGACTGCTTGCCGACGCGCTTTCCACCGCGCTCTATGTGATGGGGCTTGACCGCGCCGCCGAGCATTGGCGCGCGTACCGCGATTTTGAGGCGGTGTTTGTGGATGAAAACGGGACGATCTTTTTGACCGAGGGACTTCAATCCCGCTTTACCCCCGTTTCGCGGGGCGCGGCCGTTGAGGTGATCCGCCTATGAAAACAAGAAGCTGGATTTTGATTTTTGCCGTTCTGCTTGCCGTTTGTAGCGTTCTGACCGCGATTCTGTTCGCGCGGCGGCCGAGCGGAACCGTTGCAAATATCTATCGGGACGGCGTTTGCGTGTATTCGGTCGATCTTTCGGCCGTGGAAGAACCGTTTGAGTTTACCCTGACCGACGAGCGCGGCTCCAACACCGTTCGGGTGGAGCGCGGGCGGATCCGCGTGACCGACGCGGATTGCCCCGACCGCGTTTGCGTTTCGGCGGGGTGGGTCGGGGAAAACGGCTCCGCGCCCGTGGTCTGCCTGCCGCATCGGTTGGTAATCCGCGTGGAGAAGTCCGCGAAGGCCGACGGCGGGATCGACGCCGTCGCGCGGTAAGGGGGGCCTATGAAAACAAGGAGAATCGTTCTCGACGCGCTCTTTACCGCCGTTGCGCTGACGCTGTTTCTGGTGGAATTGCAGATTCCGAATCCCGTTCCCGTCGCGGGAATCAAATTGGGGCTTGCCAATCTGGTAACGGTGGTTGCCATGGTGTTGCTCTCCCCGCTCGACGCGCTCGCCATTCTTGCGGTCCGCATTCTGCTGGGGAGCCTGTTTTCCGGCAACATGATGGCGCTGCTGTACAGCGCCGCGGGCGGCGCGCTCTGCTATGTCGTTATGCTCCTGCTGCGCGGGGTTGTTACCGCGCGGCAGATCTGGGCGTTGAGCGCCGTGGGGGGCATTGCGCATAACGTCGGGCAAATGGCGGCGGCAATCGCGGTAACGCGAACTCCCGCGCTGATCGTATATCTGCCCGTTCTGCTGATCGGCGGAACGGTCGCGGGGCTGTTTACGGGGCTTGCGGCGCAATTTCTGATCGCCCGATTGCGCCCGTTGCTGCCGCGCTTTCTTCCAACACAAACCACCAACCGCGGAGAGAAAAAGAACCATGAAGAATCCGAAACGAGTTGAAAGTTACGTTCCCGTCGCCGCGTTCTACGAGGGCAAGCAGGAGCTTGCGGGTCGACCGTTTTCCGATCGGTTTGCCGTTCTGGATGCGGAGCGGAACTTTTGCGCCCTCGCCATGCGGAGCGAATGTCCCGCCGGAACGGTCCTGCACCCCGCGGAGAACCGGACGTTTCTTCGCGAGGCGACCGAAAGCGGAAAGAACGTGCTTGCCGCGGCCGAGCACGGCGTGGTGGCTCTTTTCGGCAAAGCCGCGGTTTCGGGACTGACGCCCGCGTGGTTTCCGGCGGGGAGTTTTTGCGGGTTTGCCGGAGTTCCCGCCCGCATCGGGCGCACCGATCTTCTGCTTTCGCCGTTGGCGCAATCCATGGTCGGGTCCGCCGGAAAAAGTCTGCGCGGAAGGGAAGCGGCTTTCCGGCAGTTCGCCGAGGAATTTGTCCGGTGCGATTGCGTTCTGAACGGTCGGCCCACGGATTTTCGGCTGCGTTGCGCCGAAATCGCCGCGCTCGCAGGTTGCCGCGCGGATGTCAGGGAGCTGCCGGTCGGGGACTTTCCGGTTGTCGAGGCGGACCGGCGATTATGGACGGTGTTTCTTTGCTGTCTGTTTCTTTCCCTGCGGGGAGCGGACGCGAAAGGCCCGACTTTCCGGATGCGCGAACTCGGGCGGCAAACCTTGGTAACGGGCATGGAGTACCGCTCCAACCGCGATTCCGAGAGGGGCGATCCCGCGCGCTTTGCATTTTTGGACCATCCCGCGTTCCGCAAAATCCAATCGGAACGCACGGAAAACGGCTATCGGCTTTCGTTTGCGTTGGCCCGATCCGCCGGCGAAACCCTGCGCGCCATTTCCCGCGCGCTTTGGGTAACGGTTGGCTTGGAGCTTGTTTCCTGACGGGGGAGAGGAGAACGATGAACGTTTTTTATCGGTACCGTTCGCCGCTCGGCGGCATTACGCTTGCGAGCGACGGGGAATGCCTGACCGGACTCTGGTTTGACGGACAGCGGCGTTTCGCGGCCGCGCTCGGGGAACCCCGAACGGAGCGGGTTTTGTCCGTTTTCGAGCGGACGGCGGAATGGCTCGACCTTTATTTCGGCGGGTGCGAGCCGGATTTTACGCCGCCTCTGCGCGTGGCGGCCGAGGGGTTCCGGCGCGAGGTTCTGGAACTTTTGCTTGCGATCCCGTATGGAAAAACGACGACCTACGGGAGAATCGCGGCGATCCTCGCGCAAAAACGCGGTCTTGAAAACATGTCCGCGCGGGCCGTGGGCAACGCGGTGGGGCATAATCCCGTTTTGCTGATCATCCCCTGCCATCGCGTAATCGGAGCCGACGGCTCCCTGACCGGATACGCGGGCGGGACCGACCGGAAGGAACGCCTGCTGCGGTTGGAGAACGCGGAGAGGAGCGGGTCGTATGTCCCGCGTTTTGCGGGCGGGAGCGACAGCCGGCAGCGGTAACGCCGTTTTCCGGCAATCCGCATGGCGGCGTTCCCCAAGGATTGCGCGGCCGTAAACCTGCCCGAAAAGCGGTTTCCTGCAAAAAAATCCGTAAAATGAATTTTATATTGCGATTTATATCTTGACAAATCGCCCAAATGCGTGTATAATAATTGTGTTAGCAAATGCTAACCGATGTTTTACGGCTCCGGCCATATTTTTTGAAACGAGGTTAGCCGAGGCTAACCAATAAGAAAAAGAGAGTGTGCGCAATGTTTATTGAAGTCAACCACGCGAAAAAGCAATACGGAAAAGGGGAAGCGGCGGTATTTGCGCTCGACGACGCGAATTTTTCGCTTGAAAAAGGGAAAATCTGCGTAATTCTCGGCCCGTCCGGCTCGGGCAAATCCACGCTTCTCAACATGATCGGCGGGCTTGACAGCCTTGACGGGGGCGAGGTCGTGATTGACGGGCGGAATATCACAAAACTGAACAAAAAGGAGTTGACCGCGTACAGAAAGCAGAGCGTCGGCTTCGTTTTTCAGTTTTACAATCTGATTGCCGACCTGACCGTGGAAGAAAACGTGCAAGTAGTAGCGGAAATCGCCGAAACCCCGCTCGATACGGACGAAATACTATCCGCGCTCGATATAGAAAAATACCGCTACCGCTTCCCGAAGGAGCTTTCCGGCGGACAGCAGCAGCGCGTCGCCATTGCGCGGGCGATGGTCAAGAACCCGAAACTACTTCTTTGCGATGAGTTAACGGGCGCGCTTGACACCAAATCGTCGCGTTCGGTGCTGACGTTCATCGAAAAAATCAACCGCGAATACGGCACCACCATTCTTATAATCACGCATAACGAGGCCATCGCGGGCATTGCCGATCAGGTCGTCCGCATCCGCGACGGCAGAATTGCAAGCAAAGAGGAAAACGCAAACAAAATTTCCGCGAAAGATCTGGTTCTGTAAAGAGGCGAAATATGAAGCTGAACAAACGCTATTTGCGCAACATCAAGGAAAATCTGCCTTTTTACCTTTCCGCAAGCATTCTAACCGCCGTGGGGCTGGTGCTGTTCTTCCTGTTTTACATTGCGGGAACGGGCATTTCCGCTTTCGGAGAAAAATTTTTCGCCGAAAACAAGGTAGAGGACGCGTCGTTCACGACCTATATAGAAATTCCGGACGACAAACTTGCGGAACTTGAAAACAACTATAACGCAACGCTTGAAAAAGAGCGGTATGTCAATCAAAAAGAGGACGGTTTTACCGCCCGCGTCTTTGTTCCGAACGGAAAAATCGACTTATACGAAATCAAAGAGGGCAGGAGCATTGAAAACGCCGATGAAATTCTGATTTCCGCGGGATACGCCGAGGAAAACGGCGTGGCGGTCGGCCGCGAAAAAATGGTTTTGCGCGGGAAAGAATACACCGTTGTGGGAACGTTTCTCCGCCCTGATTACCTCTATATGCTCGAAAACATGACCGACGATTACAAAAACGTGACCACATTTTTCCTTGCCTATATGGACGAGGGAGAATTTACAAGCGTTTTCGGCGCGGGCAGTTACAATTATAAAGTCGTTTATCACGATCATAACAGAATCGCCGACTTCCGCAAGGCGGTCAACGCCGATTATTACGTTTCTTCCTATCTCTCGGCAGACAATAACGCAAGGATCACCTTTGTGGACGGGCAGGCGCAAATGTTCATCCTTGCCGCTTGGGTAATGCTGGTTATGCTCCCGTTCGTAACCGTTGCGCTGATCTCCATTATGATCGGCAGAAAGATCCGGAGCGAGCAAAAAGTAATCGGAACCTTGTCGGCTCTCGGCTATACCAAGAAGCGGCTGACGCTTCATTACAGTTTATTTGCCGTAATCCCGGGGCTGATCGGCGGCGTTCTGACGTCGGTTCTCGCGCTGATCCTCGCCAAGCCGTTCGGCAGTTTGGGCCTTGCCGATTACGAACCGTTCGCGCCAGAGTTTACCTTGCCCGTATGGATCGCGCTTGCGGGCGTGGCGGTTCCAACGCTGATCTATTGGCTGTGCGGGATTTTGAAAATCGGAAAATTGTTAAAACGCGATACGGTGGAGCTTCTCGGTAACAAGGTCGGCAACGACGGAAAAGCCAAAAAGATCCTCGCAAGAAAAAAGGCGAAAGTCAAGGTCAAAATGGCGGTGCGCTCGCTTGCGGCAAACCCCGGCAGAAGTCTGGTCGTGTTCCTCGGCGTGTTTCTCGGCGCGGTGATCGTCGCGTTTGCGTTCTCGTTTATCGATAGCGTCAAAGCCGTTGGAGAGCAGGCGCACGGCGAATTCGGCAGTTTCAAATATGAATATATCCTCAATACGTTAGAGGACGGCAACCCTTCGGACGGCGAGGCCGTTCTGGTCGCTCCTTTTGAAAGCAAAGACGGCAAGCGGTTTTCGGTGATGGGCGTGGACGGCGACAATACGCTGTGGAATCTGACCACGCAGAGCGGCAACCGCGCGGACACCGAAAACGGATGGTATATGAGCAGTCTTTGCGCGGCGATCTTCGGACTTGAAGAGGGGGACGAATTTACCTTCGTCAGCATTGCAAGTCTGGAAGAAAAAACGGTCAGGATCAACGGGATTATCAAGAACGGGTATCAGAATTACATCGTTTCGTCAAGAGAAAACGCGGCGGAAATCGCGGGGCTTGCGGCAACGAAATATAACGCGGTTTTATCGGACCGCGAACTTGCGATTGACGGCTCTTCCGTTATGGAGATCATCTCCGACACGACGTATGAAACGCAAATGGACAATATGCTCCGTTCGATGAGCGGAATGGTGTACGCGATGATGATCATCGGCGGCGTCGTTTGCGTTGCGGCGCTTTATGCCGTAATCAACCTGATGGTTTCGGAGAACGCGAGCAGTATTTCCATGCTGAAAGTCCTCGGCATGGAGGATCGGCGGATCAACTCGATGATCATCAGCGCAAACCATCTTTTGCTGATCCCGGGTATTGCCGTCGGTATTTTGGCGGCATACGGCGGCATGGCGTGGTATTCCTCGGCGTTTGTGGATGTGGAAAATCTCATCATTCCCGCAACGCTCAAATGGTCGAGCGTTCTGATCACAATTGCGGCAACGTCGGTCTGCTATTTCGTTTCGCTCCTGCTCGTTCGCCGCAAGGTTGGCAAAACCGATATGGTGGAGAGTCTGAAAGATAACAGGGAATAGGTACACGGGGATTCCCGCAAACGGGTAGACCGTTGTTTGTATCCCGCGGTTTTGGGAAAGGAAGGAACAAACATGGGCAATACGGCTTTTACAGCAATCGGGTTTTCGATCATCTTTCTCGCCACAACGCTCGGCGCGGCGCTTGTATTCTTCTTCAAGAAAGACATTTCGGATAAAACGAACACCTTGTTCCTCGGTTTCGCCGCGGGCATTATGATCGCGGCGTCGGTCTGGTCGCTCCTGATCCCGTCTATCGAGGGCGCGGAAAGTTACGGAAAGTGGAGTTTCGTTCCCGCCGTGGTCGGCTTTTTGGTTGGCGGCGTGTTTCTCGTTGCGCTTGATAAACTCGTTCCGCACCTGCATAAAGGAACGGGGCAGGAAGAAGGTCCGCGCACCGCGCTGAATCAATCCGCAAAACTGTTTCTCGCCATTACGATCCATAATATCCCCGAGGGTCTGGCGGTCGGGTTTGCATTCGGCGGCGCGGCGGTCGTCGGCACAACGGAAGCGATGGTCACGGCTTTGGGTCTTGCCATCGGCATTGCCATCCAGAATTTCCCCGAGGGAGCGGCGGTCGCCCTGCCGCTCAAACGCGCGACGGGCAGTTCGGGCAAATCGTTCCTGTTCGGAATGGGAAGCGGCGCGGTGGAGCCGATTGCGGCTGTGATCGGATATTTTTTGGCGGCGACGTTGACTGCGGCGCAGCCGTGGCTGCTCTCGTTTGCGGCGGGAGCGATGATCTTTGTCGTTGCGGAAGACCTGATTCCCGACGCGAAACTTGCGGATAACCCGCACCTCGGAACATGGGGCGTGATGATAGGTTTTGCCGTGATGATGGCGCTCGACGTTGCGTTGGGATAAAAAGAAAGAAAAATCGAAAAAAATATCAGGAGAAGAAAAATGAAACCGGATTATAAGAATTGGGTCCCGAAAGGGATGGTTGTCGGCTTCTGGCTTGCGGCGGCGGTGGCATTGATTGCTACGGCGGTTTTCGGAGCAGTCGGCTTTGCAAATGCTCTGACGTGGGCGATCGTTCTGTTTGCAGTGTTTGCGGTTGTCGCAGTTGTATTGTGCGCCGTGGCTGTCTTTATGCAAATGTGGCACAATGTTTTTTCGTATAACGGAAAACGCAAACTTTCAAAAGATATCATAGAAGGGACGGCAAGTTTCGTGAACGTTCCCGCAGGCGGAACTTGTCTTGACGTCGGATGCGGTAGCGGCGCGCTGACGATCGCCGTCGCAAAGAGAAACCCAAATGCCACGATAATCGGCGTTGACCGTTGGGGAAAAGATTATGCGTCGTTTTCAAGAGAACTTTGCAAAAACAACGCCGTAGCCGAGGGCGTAAAGAATATCGCCTTTCAGAAAGGCGACGCCACGGCGTTGGATTTTCCGAACGAGTCGTTTGACGCGGTGACGAGCAATTACGTCTATCACAATATACCGAGCAAGGACAGACAAGCGATCCTTCTTGAAACGTTGCGAACGCTGAAAAAGGGCGGTACGTTTGCCATACACGACCTATTCACAAAACAGAAATACGGCGATATTCAGGCATTTATGAAAAAATTGAAAGAAACGGGCTATGAAAAAGTCGAACTGATCGACACGACCAAAGGCAAATTTATGAGCGAAAAGGAAGCCAAATATCTGTTTCTTTCGGGTTCCGCTTTGCTTGTAGGTAAAAAATAAGAGAGGGGCGGCAAATGAAGAAATACACTGCGGACGCACTTGTTAAACAATCAAGGCATTATAATTATTTCCAAACGCTTGACGAAAGTACGAAAAACGACGTTCTTGAGCGTATAGGCGTACTTATCAAGGAAGAGCGCGAATATTGCGACAAAGGGAACTACAAACACCTTGCCAATCTGCTTACGGCTCTTTCGCTCTATGAAACTTTGCAAAAACACGGCATGACGGAAGAAGACGCCTTCAAAACCGTCGGCGAGGAGATGTTCAAGTCCGTTCAGCCGACGAAAGAGAAATTTCAGAAGATGTCGCAAAAGAGTTGGTTCTGGACGGTCATCAAGAAGATCGTCCCGATCGGTTTCAAAAAAGGGAGCGGCGCGGGTTGGCGTTACACATGGTTCAAAGGTCAGCCGAAAAACGAGTTTCGATTTGAGACCAACGAATGTATTTACGCGAAAATTTTCAAAAAGCGCGGTTTGGAAAAACTTGGTCCGCTGTTTTGCCAATGCGACGTGATCAACTACGGCGAACTCGACGGCATTGATTTCAAACGCACGAAAACGCTTTGTTACGGCGATGAAAAGTGCGATTTTATGTTCGTAAAACATCCGAAAGGCGAATCGTTTGAAAGAAGTAAAAGCAAATAGAAAGAAAGGATAATCATATTATGGGACTGTTAAAAAAGTTTTTTAATCAGACAAGGAAGCCGGAGGGCTTTTTAGGAAAAATCATGCTCGGCGGGATGAACGGCGGCGGTCACGCCAAGCTCGCAAACTTCGGAATAGAGCAACTGCCGACGAAAGGCATTGAGCGGATAGCCGAACTCGGTTGCGGCGGCGGGCGTAATATCGACGCGCTTTTGAAAAGGTGCGACGATTCTTTTGTCGTCGGCGTGGACTATTCGCCGTTGTCGGTAAAAAAAGCGGCGGAGTATAACTAGAAAAACGCGGCAAGATGCGAAATAAAGCAGGGCGACGTATCGAAACTTGACCTTGAAAAAGAGACGTTCGACCTTGCCACCGCTTTTGAAACGGTATATTTTTGGCCGGGGCTGGAAACCTGTTTCCGGAATGTCCACGGCATTCTGAAAGAGGGCGGGTATTTCCTGATCGTCAACGAATCGGACGGAACCGACGAAATGGGGAGAAAATACGAGAAGATCATTGACGGCATGAAAGTTTATACCGATCAAGAGATCGGGAATGCCCTCAAACAAGCCGGCTTTTCGGAAATCAGAACCGCGCATCACGGCAAAAAAACGTGGATCGCCATTCTTGCAAGAAAAGGGAAACAAGACAATAAGTAAGGCTAACCTAACTTCCGAAAACAGGAAAACCGTTTCAAAAAACATCTGTTTTTTCGGAGAAGGGATTGACAGGGGTTCTCTTTTATGATATAATAATCTACGCTGTTTCGGGGAACCCGCAACCATAGAAATTCGTCAATTTGCGGTTGCGCCGGCCCGAAAACAGCCGTTTGCAGAACAGATAAAGGCTCTTTCTGTTTTTTTGGCGTTCAGTTAGGCAATGCTAACCAATCGGCAAAAAAGAAAACGGAAATTCCGAAATTCCCGCTGTGTGAAACGATTCGGGCTGTAAATGGAACTTTGAGAAAAAATGCAGAAATGAGTTAGGCATACCTAACCAAAGGAGAAAAAACAAGTGGCATTACTGAAACTTGAAAATATCGGCAAGATATACGACAGCAACGACATCCTGACCATCGGCATCCGCGGCGTCAATCTCGCGTTCGATTATAACGAGTTTGTTATCATCGAGGGGGAGAGCGGAAGCGGCAAAAGCACGCTTCTGAACGTGATCGGCGCGAACGACAGTTATGAAGAGGGCGAGCTGTACTTCAACGGTTCGGAAACCTCGCACTATTCTGAAAGCGAATGGGAAAAGTACAGGGATAGAAACATTGCCACCATCTTTCAGGACTTCAATATCATTGAGAACCTGACCGTTTTGGAAAACGTTGAGCTTGCTCTGCTTCGGTTTGACGACCGAAAAGAGAGAAGGCGCATTGCAAAGGAACTGATCGAAAAGGTTGGTCTGACGAAACAGGCGAACCAGAAAGGAAGCAGACTTTCGGGCGGCGAAAAACAGAGAACCGTGATTGCCCGCGCTTTGGCAAAAGACAGCCCTGTGATCCTTGCCGACGAGCCGACGGGGAACCTTGACGTAAAATCGAGCAAAGAGGTTGCGAAGCTCCTCAAGGACGTTTCCAAAGATAAGCTGGTGATCGTTGTTACGCACAATCCCGAATACTTCAAGCAGTACGCCACAAGGCGCGTGCGCATTTTCGACGGACATGTTTCCGAGGATACGGTTGTCGCTCCGCCCGCGCCGAAAGAGAGCGCCGACGCGGAAATGGCTCCCATAACCAGAAAACACGCCTTTTCCAATATGATGTATATCGGAACGCTCAACTACCGCAGCCGCCCGAAGTTTACCGGAATGATGACGCTGGCATTGTTCGTTTGCGCCATTACGCTGTTCATTATTCTCGAGGTGTTCGGGCAGAGCCTGATTCAGCCCTATACGGCGTCGCTGGACGACGTTGGCATTGCGGGAAAGGTGATCGTTTCTTCATCGGAAAATCAGATCGGAGAATCGGATCTGGACGATCTCGCTTTGTATAGCGGCGCGCGGTACGCTTTGCTGGACCGCGATCTTTCCGAATTTGAGGTTCCGGTTGCGAAAACTGCCGGCGGGGAATCGGAGCGAACGGTTATTTGCCTGTACGACCCGTATTCGTATCTGCCGGACGCGGGAAGCGCGGTGCTGGTGCTTCCGAAATCCCTTTCCTATGAGGAACAGCGCATTAAGAACACCTTTTACGGCGCGGGCGTTGGGATTACCGATATCAGAACGGTAACAACCGTTTCCAACAACGGCATCCGCCTGTATCTGAACGAAGCGGACCTGCGCGAAAACGGCAAGCGGATCCGCGCCATCAACAGCGGTATGCAGCTCGGAGAGGTGGAACGGACGGTTTATACCTTTGAGAAAAACGAGGAGTTGGAGTCGGGAACGGTCAATTTCATCAATTCCAATTTCTACGAGGCAACCAAATATACGGCGCTTTTCCGAATGAAAGCGGATCGCTCCTATACCGTCGGCTCGGTCAGCGAGAAGCGCGCGGACGTCGGCGGTCTGGTGGTTCAGTTCTCCCCGCAGGATTACGACGAAGTGTTTTCTCCCGCCGGATCGGTCAATCAGGCTTGCCTTTATTTCAAGAACGATCAACTTGCCTCGGCGGCGGTCGAAAAACTGCCGGACGGCTATATGGGAATGCTTTCGGACGGACGGGTTTATCTGCGTCGGGCAGGGGAGATCTTTACCATGAATGTCGTCTATTATTTTCTCTTGATCTGCATCGGCGTTCTTTTTGCCGCGCTTATCAGCGTAATTTTCGGCAGAAGCGTGAATATCTTCAAAACCGATTTTGCCGTTTACCGGACGCTCGGCATTGCGCGCAATATCTCCTCGCGTTCGCTTTATGTGCAGATGTGCCTGATCTTTTTGCCAACGCTTGTGCTGTTGCCCTTGGTTTCCTTCTTTGTAACAACCGTGCGCAACAGCGCCGTTCCGCTTATCGGGGTGGGGGATTATTTGTTTATCGAATTGCTGATGTTCTGCATGGTGGAATTGGTCGCACTGCGCTTTAATCGCGTTATCAACGGGCAGTCCATCCGCAAAACGCTGAAAAGAGGGTCAAAATAAATGGCAAAAATCAGAATTGAGAATATCAGGAAGGTATTCAATCCCCATTCCCGCAGCCGCAATCAGGTCCTCAAAGGCGTTTCCTTTGAGCTACCCGAAAAAGGATTGGTTGCAATCTTCGGCAAATCGGGCAGCGGAAAAACCACGTTGCTCAACATCATCGGGGGACTTGACCGTCAGGATAGCGGCAAAATCTACATTGATGGGGAATGCACCGCCGGCAAGGTGGACCGCATCCGGAATGAGAAGATCGGATTCATTTTTCAAAATTATTATTTGGAGCGCGGTTATACGATTGCCGAGATTATGCGCAACCAGATGCTTATTGCGGGATTTACCGACGAATCCGAAATTGCGCGCCGCACGCATGAAGTCCTGACGCTTGTGGATATGGAGCGTTACCGGAACAAACGCGGAGACGCGCTCTCGGGCGGGCAGCAGCAACGCGTTGCGATTGCGCGCGCCTTGATTAAAGGAAGCGATGTGATTCTCGCCGACGAACCGACGGGCAATCTGGATGCGGAAAACACCATAAAGGTTATGGAAATTCTCAAAGAAATTTCCAAAACGCGGTTGGTAGTGCTGGTAACGCACGAGGTTGCGTTGATCCGGCGGTATGCGGACAGCCATATCGGAATTGTGGACGGTCAGCTGTCGGATACGGCGACAATCGACGACGAAGGGCTGTTCAAGGGCGACGAGGACGCGATTGCGGTGGAGAAACCGAACGCGGGCGCGTCCGCCGGATTTACGCACAGCACCGCTCGGCGGAACGGTCGGCTCTTCACGCTGCGGCATGGCTTTCGCCGCCGCGGGGAGGATGAAAAGGCGTTTTCCACCGGAGATCTTTTCAAACAGATCTTTATTTTCACAATGGCGATCGTAATGTGCTTTTTCGCTTTCCGTGCGTATGAAATCATCAACGCCGAAATCACAAACAAATCGCTCGACGAAAACGCCGTTTATACCAACATTGCCCGCAACGATTATATGCAGCTCCGCGCGCTGGACCGGTCTCTTTACACCGACATTGATTTCTTTGAAACGCACCTGCGCGAGGGGAGATTCTCCTATCATAACCTTGCCTCTCTTTCCGGATTGAACGAGGATTATATTCCCCACGCCGTTGAATCGGGCGACACCGCGGAAACGGTGGGGCTGGAATACGGCGAAATGCCGGAGTCGGGCGAAGTTCTGCTTTCGCGCGGGCTGGCGGAAAAATTGAAGCGGGATCTCCGCATTCCGGAATTGCAGAACGACCGCTCGCTGCTTCTTCTGCTTTTCGAGGATGATTTCCGCGTGAGCGGCATTGCGGCGGGAGAGGACCCGTTCGTGCTGATGAACAAAGTGGATTACGTCAATTTTCTCGGCGTATACGATACGGTCAATTTCTATACGACGTTGTTCGACGGGGAGCCGGTGTTCTTTGATAAAGCGTTTGTGCAGGAAAGCGGCGTTACCGCGTCCTATACTTCCGAAATCTGCGCGGCGGACGAAGAACTCGGGCTTTCCGAAAATCAGGTAATGGTGGAAATCAGCCGTAACGCGCTGTTCGGAATGTTGAGCGATACCACGCAGGCGGATGTGCGGGTGCGGTCGGCAAACGCGCGCCTCTCGCTTTCCACAACGGCGGTATATATTGTCGGGAGCCGCCCGATGTATGTCAAGTCCTTCAAAATCACGCGTGATCCGATGGCCACCGATATCCGCATTCACGTTCCGGCGGAAACATTGGATAATCTGTTCGTTTATATTTCCCCCAATCTGGATAACCTGAACGCCAAAGGAGACACGCAGTATTTCTTCAAGGTCGGAACCGAGGGCGGGGCGCAGCGGGAACAACTTCTGGCGCGCTTTACGGAGCGCGGCGTGGAGTCGGTTGACGTGCAGGAGATATTCGACCGTGAAAACGCCGAAACATGGAGCAATACCGCCAATTCGCTCGCGCTGGTTATCGCCATAGCGGCGTTGATGTTCGTTATCTATTTCTTCATCGAAAAATCGGGCAGCGTGCAAACGGCGGGAGAATACGGCATTTACCGCGCCATCGGCGTTAACCGTTCCAACCTGCTGTTCAAAGAGGTCGTCGCAACGCTTGTGCATAACATCACCTTTTATTGCCTGTGGTTTGCCGGAGCCGTCGTTCTTCTTTCGGCGCGCTATTCGGTTATGAATGTGGCGTATGGGGGGTTCATCCTGCTGTCGCTCGGCGTGTTTGCGGCGTCGGCGGTCATCATGGTGGGCATTTCGCTGATCCCATATTTGTTCGTTATCCGCAAAACGCCCGCGCAGATCCTCGCCAAGTACGATATCTGACGGCGCGGAACATCCGGTAGATCCTGCCGCAAGGCAGTTCTATACAAATTTTCTCAAAGGAGGTCATAGAAGAGCTATGACAAGAAAGACAAAAAAACTGCTGACGCTTTTCACTGCAATCCTCGGATTGTGTCTTTGCGTCCTCGTGTTCGCCGCCTGCGGCAACACAGCCAATTCTCCGGCTGACGACAACGCCGGAAACACAACCGTTTCCACGGCGGACGCCGCGTCCGGAAGCGAAACGTCCGCCGCTCCTGCTTCCAATGTAAAATCTGTTACATTCATGGTGCAGAACAGCGAAACGGGCGAATGGGAACAACTCGGCGCCACCGTTACCCCCTCGGCGGACGGAACGGTTTCCGCGCCCACCGCACCGGAAAAGGATTATTTTACCTTTGCGAATTGGTATCTGGACACCGCGTTTGCCAATGTGTTTTCCGGACGCGACGTGGAGGGCGAGATTCGGGTTTATGCTCGCTACATTCCGGTGGAGGTCAACATCCATGTGGATGGAGAAGCCCTCGGCGCAAGGAATTTCATTGACGTTCTGGACGGATACTCCGACCCATTGAAGTCCAATCTGGTTTTCGACGGGTGGTACACCGACCCGGGCTGCACCGTTGCGTACACTTCCGAGGTTGATACCGCGGATGTTTACGGCAGATTCGTTGCCGAAATCACCTTCGACAACGGGCATGAAGTGGTTTACACCACCCGTGTGGTTCCCGGCGCCGCCATGGAAGAGCCGCCGTTCGCCGAGGTTTGCAAATGGTATATGGACCCGAACAATGTCTATTACTATGATGGCAATACCGAGCTGGATTTCTCCAAAGGCAACGTTTCTTTCCGGCAAAACACCACCGTCACGGTCAAATGGTGTACGCCAATGGCGTATTTTGCGTTGAACGCTTCCACCAATAAATACAGCGTCGCGCAGCTCAGCAACAAAATATCGCTTGCCGATTCCCGCAATCTTCCCGCCGTCTCCTTCCTTTCCAAAATGAAGAGAGAAGTTACCAAGACCGACGCGGACGGCAACAAGTACACCGAGCTGGAAACCATCGAGGTGGAAGACGTGACCTATAGCGCCGCCGCCACACAGCAATTCAAGCTGGAAACCATGATTTATGATGAAGGAATCAAAGTGATCCGCGGCGGCACAAACGGGGAATACCAACTCAAAAAATTGGTGATTCCCAGCACCGTCAAGATCATTGATAACGCGTTCCTCGGCAGCGTAGGCTTCGATGTGGAGCTTCCCGAGGGCGTGGAAGTGATCATCAACTCCTTCAAGTTCAACGACGGACATAAGGTGGTGATTCCCGCCTCGGTCAAGAGCATCGCCATGGCGCAGCCCTGCTATGATTTTTCCAAGAACGCCAATTTCAGAATGGAGTCCGACGGTCTGATCTACCGCGTGAACGACGCGCGCGGAAAAATTCTGGTCGGCGGCGCGGCGAACGCGCTTCATAACGGCGTTGTGGAAGTTCCCGAGGGCGTTGCGGGCATTCAGGTCGGCACCTTCTGCAACATGGCGATCGAATCGCTGATCCTGCCCGCTTCATGGAAGTTCGTTTCGTACAACCCGAATGTTTTGGAGTATCCTTTCTATTACCCCATCAACGGGAGCAGCTTTTATAGCTACAATTGCTATCTCAACTGCGCCGATGGCATGAACGCCGCCGCCATGGCAATCTTCAATTACCTCGGTCCCGCCGCGGGTATGCACCCGAACACGGAAGGAACGGTTTATATCAAGCAAGCGGCCGTCCCCGAGGACGATTCGATCAACGAAACCACGTTCACCAACTGGGAAACGAAATATACCACCGCCAAAAACGCCCCTTATGTAAAGTTCATCGGCGCGGTCAACGCGGGCGAATCCATCAGCATTACGGTTACGGCGAACGACTACATTCTCGGTTCTTCCACCGTAACCGTTCTGGAAGGCGTTTCCGGCCAGACTTTCTCGCAGAGCTGGCTGATCCAATCGGTCCCCGCGCTCAAACAGGTCGGCGTGGATTTGCTTATCCGCAGCGTTACGCAGTTTGGCGAGGACTACGACTATTCGGTCGCTCCCGATTCCAACCTTTACCTTGACGTTGAGTTCTCCTATTATGCCGAGGGCTATACCTACACCATCAACGACGCGGATCTGACAGCCACCATCACCGGCTTCAACCGCACCACGGCATACCGCTGGAACGCCGACGCTTCCGACTACCTTGTGGAGATTCCCGAAACGATTACATCCAAAGGCAAAACCTACACCGTGGTTGCCATTGCGCCGCACGCTTTCGACGCTTCGGACGCGTATGCCGACAGCTCCGACCGGATCGACCTCAACTATGATAATATCACCGCCGTCGTAATCCCCAAAACGGTAAAAACCATCGGCGAATACGCCTTCTACAAAGCCGCAAACCTTACCACCGTATTCATGAGCGCGGGGGATCTGGAAAAAATCGGCCGCAGCGCTTTTGAAGGAATTTCGGCAACCAAGCTCGCGCTCCCCGTCCGCAACCTCAAAGAGGTCGGGCCCTACGCCTTCAAAATTCCCACCTTGCAAGGGTTCGATTCGGTGGAAGGCGAAGAGGATATTTCGCTCACGATTGCGGGAGAAACTTCCACCACCACAAAGATCAACCCCAACCTCAAACAGGGCGACTTCGTAATCTGGGGCGCCGGAGGCTGGGCAGGCGGCTCGGCTCTGGTGCAGTTCGTTTCCACCTCCACCGAGTATCAGTATGCCAACCTCGCCGCCCGCAACGAAGCGGGAGACCCCACCGTTCCGATCACGGTTTACGACGTCCGTCTGATCTCGCTGGTCGCAAGACCCGCTATCAACAGCGGTTTCGTTGCGTTTGGTACCTCCACCCGCCGTTCTTCTCTCGGCATTCAGGATTCGATCGTTCGCTGGGAGATCATGGAGGGGTCGGTCAGCTATCTGGATTCCTATTGGAACATCAACAGTAAGAACTTCAAAAAGAACACCGCGCTGCTCTTCGTTGCCGTTTCCAAAATCCATAAGAACGCGTTCACCGATATTTCCGCGAACGTGCTGAACAAAATTCAGAACTACGACGCAGCCAACACTTCGCTCAGCGATAAGTGGCTTACCGCGGAGCAAATCAGCGCCATTGCAAGCAAGGACTACGATTTCAGCGCCGCCGACGCGATCTTTGAGGACGGCTGGTTTGACGGACACCTGACCACCGACGCAGATTACGAGGAAGTAATGGCGTTCATGGCAACCGTGGTACGCTATAACAGCATCGCGTATTAACCGGATCCGCTTTCCCGCAAGGGGGAGCAAAAAAGCCCCGCGCCGCACCGAGCGGCGCGGGGTATCCCCCGCTATGCGGGAATCACCATGGAGGTTATTGAACATGGCAAAAAAATGGATTTTCACCTTTCTGTTTCTGCTGACCGTTTGCCTGCTGTTTGCGGGCTGTTCGGCGTTTTCCAAAACATCGGAAGACCCGCGCGAGGTGATTCAGGATGCCTACGGCGATCAGCAATACATTATCTATTTCAATTCCCAAGGGTTGGAAACGCCGATTTCCAGCCTGTATTATACGGCTTCCTACATCCCCAAACTGCCAATTCCGAAAAAGGTTGGCTATGTGTTTGCGGGGTGGTATTTTGACGCGGAATATACGCAGCCCTATGAGGACGATTACCTTTTGATCCGAATGCGGAACGTGACGCTTTACGCCCGTTGGATCGAGGAAGCGATTGTGGCGAACGGTACCTATGCCATCGAATTTTCGGCGGCGATCGTTCCCGAAAGCGTGAAGAAAGGCCGGCTGACCGATGCCGTTGGCGGCTATGATGATTTCTCGCAGGACATTGTGGCAGAGGGAACGTTTATCGAAAAATCGGGAAGCGGCATCCGGCTCAAATTGCAGTACCGCTCCCCCTATACCACGGGGTATTTCGACCTTGCCTCGGCATACACCGTTACGGTTGCGGCGGAATCGAGCAGCGTGGCGCAGGTCACGGAGCGGATCGAGGCGGAAAACTCGCTCTCGCGCACCATTTTCATCGATATTTCGCGCTGGAAACTCTCCGATCCGCTCTATCTCTCCGTCCTGTGGACCGATTGCAACCCTGCCGACGGGCTGTCGAACGATCCGGACGCCGCAAACTACGTGGGCGCCACGCAGACCGAGTATCTGGTGGAATTCCGCATTACGGCGTTCATCGGCTACGATAAGCCCTTTACCGAGCAGGACCCCGCGCTGGACGACGGCTATTATCTGGTGCGCACCTATATGCGCCTGACGGACGGCGGGGAGACGATGGCGGAATCGTTCAATCCGGTGTTTTCCTATATCCGCGCCGAGGGCGGGCATTATACGCTCATCAAGCCCTTCGCGGCGTATAGTCTTATGGCTTCCAACGAAGCCGGCGTGCTTTCTCCGGACGATCTTTTCTCGCGGTTTATCAATTTCTATATGGTCAGCGGGTCCTATACCACGCCCATCGTTTCGGAATCGAATGCGCCGGACGATAAGAGTTATTACGGGCAGTTCAGCTATGAATTTCATCCCGATTCCGGCCAACTCTATTACATTGCCGATATGGGCGACGATTACCGTCGGGATCTGCATTTTGACGGCATTTCCACCGCTATGGAGTGCATTTTCGGCGCGGGACAGCTCGGTATTTCCGCAAAGCGGATCGAGATCGACTTTGAACATATGCTGCCCATTGCCGAGGAATCCATGGATTATATCCCGCTGGAAGGCGATTATTTTCAGTATTCTGATGAAATGAGCCTCCGGCTGCATACGACGGACGCCAATCTGATGGTCGGCATGAGCGGAAGCGACGCCTATGATCTCATGCGCACCTACGGCATGAATTATGATCTCGCAACCTACTTTTTCAGCTCCGCCGCCCAAAAGGTAAATCTGGAAACGATTTCGGCTCTGACCTACGGCACCCGCGTAACCTATCAACCGGTCGGCAAGGTCCACGCAAGCGATTCCAACCTGACCTACCGCGCCGTTTATCAGGTGTATGGCTACGACGCGCGGCGGCAGGACCTCTGCGAGGATTCCTATACCTTCCGCACCTTCGATAATACCGGCCACAGAATGCGCAAAACGGTGCGCGTCGGCAAAACGGTCGCGGCCGACTCCGAGGTGGATCTTTACAGCCTTTTCCGCGAAAAGGTGATTCCCGCGCAAACCGATTTTACCGGATTGGAAATCAAAGCGTACCGCATGGCGAACAACAAAGCGGACTTTACCAAAGAGGTTGCAATTTCTTCCCGTTCCATTGCGCTCAACGAGGATCTCGCCGTTGTCTATACGCTCAATACCGGCGAAGGAACGCTTTCCTCGCTTGTGGAACTGCGCGTGGATCAGGGCGGCGCGGTTCCCACCGTGGTCGAGGGTTCTTTCGATCCCGCCGCAATTTACGAGGTGGGCGAGAGCATTGCCATTCCGCGCGTCACCTACGATTGGTTCGGCAAGCACGAGGAATATGTTTCCAACTACTTTCCGGACGACCCCGACTATGTGGCGGACGTTTGCATTCTGAATATGTGCACGCTGACGGTGGATGAAGACACCGGACTTTATACCCCCCATTTCCGCGAACCCAAGAGCAGCTCCATGGAAAAAGGAAATCCCGGCATGATGAGCGTTGACGGCACGGAAGAATACGTAATGTATGAAATGGTAAACGAATACGGCGAGCGCGATTATTATGTGTTCTCCCTCGTTTCCGCCGGCCGCCCGCGCTATGAAATTTTCGATGAAAACGACGGGCTGTTCATCCGCGGCAATCTGCAGTTCAGCACGCAGGGCGACGGTTCCCGCGTGCGCCGCGCGGTTTCGGCAAATTTCGGCACCGACGCGGCCGATAAATCTCTCCAGAAAAAACTGCTCCACGGCGAGAGCGACCTGCGCGAAGTGGTTGGCAAAACCTTCCGCTTCCACCTTACCGCCGAGGATACGTGGGAGACGATGGTTCTCCAATCCTATACCATTGATTCCGCAACAAGGTATTTCACCAAGAGTACCGCCGGCATGACCACCGATGAGATCGCAAACGAACTGCTCTCCTATCTCAACCCGGGGGATTACGCCTATTTCTCCTTCGTCTATACAACGGCATACGGCGATAAATGGACCGCCGAGGCGCTCTATAACGTCAATTTCCTCGGAAAGGACGAGCCGCTTTCCCAGATCTTCACAAACGAAAACTATTTCAGCAATACCAAATATGTGTTCATCGCGCCGAGAGTTTACAGCTCCGATTTCACGCGCCTTTCGGACGCAACGATCACCTGCGACGTTTTCGACCGTTCCACCGAAAAGTTTGTCGCCCTCGGCGGCGCAAACAGCACCAATGCAAAGCATGGCACCTTTGAGGCGGTTGCAAACACGGGAACGGTAATCCTCCGTCAGCCGGGGCGTATCCGCGTTTATTGCCGGTTTACGCTCGGAAACGATGAAGAGGGAAATCCGGTGTTTGCCTCGCGCATCAGCCGCAGGTTTGATTTCTGGCGGGAATTGGATGTGCTGGACCGGAACAACACCGAAATGACCATTACCTATATCACCGACGAAGCGCATCCCTTCAACGCGGAGATCGCGGCGCAAAGCACCTCCTTTGTGGAAGGCGGAAAAACGTATTACGCTTACAAAACCGCGCCTTTCACCCTTGCCGAGGGCAAGCCGATTACCATGAGCGTTTCCTGCTTTGCTTCCGAGGGAAAGATCGGGAACGATTGGTTTTATACATGGGCAACCAAGCCGTATGCTTCGCCATACGACAGCGGGCGGCTCTTTTACGACAGTTACAGCATTGACGATTTCGTGGCCGCCTTCAACACCGCCAACGCGGTTCTTTACGGCCTGTGGGACGAGGGAATTACGGTTACAACGCGCGTGGACGGCACGGAAACCGACAAGACCGTCCATCTCCAACGCCGCACCTACAACATGACCTTCGAGTACGCCGCAACGCCGAGCCCGGGAACCATTCCCGGCGGCTATACGGTAACAGGCTACCGCTATATCGATCTTTCCACCGGCATTTCGGGAGAACGCACGGTGCTTTCGGACGGGATCAACATTTCAAGCGTTTCCGTTCAGGGGAATACGGTTTTTGAGCCGATTTTCCACAAGTTGATCACCATCGTCTGCAAAACCGATAATCCCTATACGCCGGAAGAAGAGTCTTTCCGAAACATCAGTTTCCGCGGCGAGTTGTTTGAAGAGGGAAAGACCTTTGCGGTCCTTTTCCCAGAAGCAAAGCTCGCGCAGATGAACAGCGTACCCGTCAATCCCGAATTGCGCGACCGGATCGAATTCAAATATTGGGCGGTCGATGTGGGCGGAACGCTGACGAGAATCCATTTGAGTTATAGCAAGCTGGACGGCGATTGGGCGGTGGAAAGCGTCGATCAGGACGGCTATGTGTTCACCGTAACATTGGTTGCCGTTTACGGACCGATCGGAGAATGAAACGATGAAAAAAACATTCAAAAAAGGCGTTGCGTGCTGCCTGCTCTCGCTGGCGTTGCTGTTCCTGCCGGCGTTGCCCGCCGCTTCGGAAAGTCCGTTCTCCGGCGGCGACGGCACTTGGGAATGCACCTATGAAATCGGCGGCACGAGCGCCATGGGCAAGGGAATGATCGGCGGCAATTTTGCCAAAACCGTAACCTTGGAGAAAATCGGCTCGCTTTGCTACGTCTCCATTACGCAAACCAACGCGGCGCAGCTGCAAGATATGCAATTGATTATGGACGATCGCGTTGCAGGGAGCTACGTCGTCTCCTCGGAAGGATCTGTGCGCACCGTTTGCTACACGCTCTCGGAAGAGAACGCGCGGAAGGACCTGCACCTGTCGGTATACGTCAAAGCGATGGACACGGTAACGAATTTTTCCATTCGTCTGAACCTTGATAGCGCAACCAAGCTCTCGGACGCCGTTTCGGAACCGGATCGGGAACGTCCGGCGGAATACATTCCGGTTTTCTCAACCGCCATCGCTTCCGAATACCATGTTTCCGGCGGTGCGGGCAAAACCTTTGTGCTGCCGGAAGTTTCCGCGGCCATTGGCAACGAATCTTGCGCGGTGATCCGCCGGATCCTGTACAACGGGGAAGAAATTCCCATAACAAACGGTTCCGTTCCGCTTGACCGTTACGGGGAATACACATTGATTGTCCGCGCGGAGTGCGAAACCTACAAAACCTCGCTGGGCAACCCAAGCAGCGCGGAGCAAACGGCAAAATTAATTGCGTCGGCGGAAGCTTCGGGTGTGGCGAGCTTCCGCGATCCGAGCGGAACGGTTCCGCCGGACTCCTCGCTGACGGTTGGCTTTGCCGGAGAGGGAAGCGCGCTGTACGAATTGGCGTCGGCGGCTATGGAAACGGTTTCAAGGAATTATCAGGTAATCTCGCTCGCCCTGTGGAGTAAGAGCGGGGAGCCGGTTTCGCTTACGGAGCCGATTGTGGTCGATCTTCGCTTGAACGAATTGTCCGCTGGCGAGAAAACCGAGGTATACCGGATGGATGAAAACGGCGGCATTCAAAAGCTGGAATGTCAGGCAAGCGCGCGCCTGATACGGTTTGAAACCGACGAGCTCGGCGTTTTCATCGTTTGCGAGCCGGGCGTTCCGTTCCGAATGCCGCGCTGGGGCTATGCCGTAATCATCGAGGCGGCTATTCTGGCGATTGGCGGCGGCGTACTCTTCCTTATAAAACTGCGCAGAAAAAAGCTGCTGCAAACCGAGGCGGAGAAAACGATTGTTCCGGAAGGGCATTCCGGCCAAAATGAAAACGGGGGTTAACGAATCATGGGTAAATTAACGGCTTCAGAGCTTCGATACCTTTTGGCGATTGACGAGGGAAAAGAAAAAATCAGAATGGTGGATATTTCCAAAAAAACGGGAATTTCCAAGCCGAGCGTTTCGCAGGCGGTTTCCAAACTTGAAAAACGCGGTCTGGTAGTCAAGGGGGAGCTGCTCTCTCTGACAGAGGATGGGAAGGCGATTCTGACCGAGTATAAGGACATTGTACTGTGGTTGCAGAATCATTTGAGCATCCATTGCGGCGTTTCGGAGAACATTGCGTATCAGGATGCGCTTGGCGTTGCCTGCACCTTTTCCGACGTCAGCCGCGCCGGCATTGTCAAGTTTATGCGGGAGATGTGCGAAAAGCAAAAAAAGGGCGGCATTTGAAAACAAAATATGCCGTCTAAAAAGGGGATTTTTACTTTACAAACGGAACCTTTTGCGGTATAATAGAACGTATGATTCCGAAAAAAGGAGAGAACCGATGTTAGATAAAAACTTATTCAAACTGCTCGGCGGCAATAAAAAATACATCTTTATTGTCGTCGCGCTGATGGCGGTGGGATTGCTCGCAAGCGTTGGAACAACCGCATGTATCTGCTGGGCGATCAGCCTTGCGGTAAGGGGCGAAACGGCGTTTGCGGCGTATATTGCGCCTGTTTGCATAGCCGTTTTCTGCGTGGTCGTTCGCTATACGGTTTCCCGTATAAACGGCGATCTGAAAGACGTTCTCGGCAGAAAGGTCAAAAAGGATCTGCGCGAGAGAGCATACGATAAAATCGTCAAACTCGGCGTCAAAGAAGCGGACGGCATCGGCATGGCGGGCTTAACGCAAACGGCAATGGAAGGCGTGGAGCAGCTCGACATTTATTTTACGATCTACATCCCGCAGTTCTTCTTTGCGATGATGGCTCCCGTGATCTTGTTTTTGATCACGGTGTGGATCGATTGGCGCGTGGCTCTCGTTCTTCTCGCCATGGTTCCCGCAATCCCGATGTCGATCATCGCCGTGTCGAAGTACGCCAAAAAGGTGTTCGCCAAATATTGGGGCAAATATATCTCAATGGGCGGGGAATTTCTGGACAGCGTACAAGGACTGAAAGAACTCAAAATTTTCAAAGCCGACGCCCGTCAGCACGTTAAAATCAACGAAAGCGCGGAAGAGTTCCGCAAGATTACAATGAAAGTGCTGATCATGCAGCTTGCCAGCACCACCATTATGGATACGGTGGCTTACGGCGGCGCGGGACTCGGCATTATGATGGTGATCCTCAACCTTGCCAACGGCTGGGGCTTCGGGTTCGGAATGCCTGCCGTTGCGGGCGCGCTGTTTCTGATTTTGGTCGCGGTGGACTTTTTTCTTCCTCTCCGCGCGTTCGGTTCGGCGTTCCACGTGGGTATGAACGGCGCGAGCGCGGGGCGGAAACTGCTTGCCATTTTGGATCTTGAAGAGCCGAAGTGGGGGACAGAGGAAGTCGCGGGGAAAAATATCGCGCTTGAAAACGTCACGTTCTCTTACGACGGTCAGCGCGACGTTCTCAAAAACGTCAATATGGCTTTCCCGGAAAAGGGCATGGCGGCGATTGTGGGCGAGAGCGGTTGCGGAAAATCGACCGTTGTCAATCTGATCGTCGGCGCGTTTCGTCCGAAGGAGGGGAACATCACCGTCGGCGGCAAGGACCTGCGCTCCCTTGCCAGAGAAAGTTACTACGGAAATTTGGGCGTGGTCAGTTACAACACCTATCTCTTTAACGCGAGCGTCAGAGAAAATTTCATGCTTGCAAAACAGAACGTAACCGACGAGGAAATGTACGCCGCTTTGGAAAAGGTCAACCTCGACGAATTTATTCGCAGCGAGGGCGGCTTGGATAAGGCGATCAACGAGGACGCCGAAAACATTTCCGGCGGGCAGAAGCAACGGCTTGCCATGGCGGTCAGCCTTGTGGCGGATAAGAATATTTACGTCTTTGACGAAGCGACGAGCAATATCGACATCGAATCGGAAGCCATCATTATGGGCAACATCAAAGCGTTGTCCGAAACAAAGAGCGTAATTGTGATTTCTCACCGCCTTGCAAACGTCGTTTCCGCGGACCATATCTACTATATGGAAGCGGGCGAAGTCAAGGAAAGCGGAACGCATACGGAACTGATGGAAAAACGCGGCGGCTACGAAAAACTTTATTCAACGCAAAAGGCGCTGGAAGAAGGCTATTTCAATGATACGCCGCTGGCGGCAACGGCGACGGGCTACGCGCCGAAAGGGGGGCAAAACAATGGCTAAACAAAAACTCCGCAGAAGCGGCGCAAAAATCATGGCAAGCCTTGTCGTTCTCCTCGGCTCGCTGTCGTACATTATGGTTTTGGCCGTGATCAACGGTTCTCTCGGGCAGTTGTTCGCTCTCGGCGTTACCTTGTTCGGCTCTCTCGGCGTGGCGAAATTCATTGCTCCGCTTGCCATTACCATGCCGTGGTGGGCAATTATCCTGTGTGCGGTCGGGTGCGGCGTGTTCAGGGGACTGCTCCGCTATATCGAACAGTACAGCAACCACTATATCGCGTTCCGGCTTTTGGCAACGCTCCGCGATAAAATCTTCGGCGCGCTGCGCGTTCTTTGCCCCGCAAAGTTAGAGGGAAAACAAAAAGGCAGCATCATCGCCATGATTACCGCGGACACCGAAACGCTGGAAGTGTTCTACGCGCATACCATTTCGCCGATCTTTATCGCGATTATCGTATCGGTTTCGGTATTGCTGTTCGTCGGCTTGTTCGCCTCGTGGTGGCTTGCGCTCGTAGCGGTCGTGTTCTATCTGCTTATCGGTATCGTCGTTCCCGTAATCATAAGCGGAAAACTCAAAGAGAGCGGCGTGAAATACCGCAAGGAGTTCGCCTCTTTCAACGCTTATTTTCTCGACAGTATCAAGGGAATACGCGATATTGTAATCAACAACGCGGGCGAGGCGAGAAAGGCGGAAGTCGATCGCCGCTCGGATGTTCTCCTTGCCGAAACGAAGAAGATGAAACACGAAAGCACGAAGGCTTCTTCGCTTACCGAACTGATGGTGTCCGTCGCCATTCTCGGCACGCTTGCTGTCGGCATTGCGCTTGTCGCAACGGGAAATCTCGCCGCGTATCAAATGATCGTCGGCGTGGTCGCCGTGTTCGGCAGTTTCGGTCCGGTAATCGCGGTTTCCGCGCTTCCTTCTAACCTTACCAACACGTTTGCGAGCGGAGATAGAGTACTCGACCTGCTCGCGGAAAAGCCCGCTGTTACCGAAGTGACGAACGGACAAAACATTGCTTATGAAACCCTCGATGTCAAAGACCTTTCGTTCTCTTACGACGGCAACGCCGAGGTGTTGAAAAACGTTTGCATGAACGCGAAAAAAGGCGAGATTATCGGCATTGTGGGCGAGAGCGGCTGCGGAAAATCCACGCTGCTGAAACTGATGCTCCGCTTCTGGGAGAAAGGAAACGGCGAAATTGCCTACAACGGCGTGGACGTAGATCAAATCAATACTTCAAATCTTCTTGACAATGTGACAATGGTCTCGCAAAGCACCTACCTTTTCGACGAGACAATTGAAGAAAACCTGCGGATCGCCAAAGCGGACGCAACGCAGGAAGAGATGGAAGCGGCGTGCAAGCTCGCTTCTGTCCACGATTTTATTACGACGCTCCCCGACGGCTACAAGACCAAAGTCGGCGCGATGGGCGATAACCTTTCCGCGGGTGAAAAACAACGGATAGGCCTTGCGAGAGCGTTTCTCAAAGGCAGTCAGTTGATCCTTCTCGACGAGCCGACGAGCAATGTGGACAGCATTAACGAGGGCATGATCTTAAAAGCATTAAAAGAACAGAAAAACAAAAAGTCCATTATCCTTGTATCTCACCGCGAAAGCACCATGGCAATTGCGGACCGAGTATACCGGATTGAGAAAGGCGTTATCGCGGAGGCGTAAGATGGAAGAACATAAAGAAAAGATTTTTCAGAAATATAAAATCAAGGATATTGTGTTCCTTGCCGTTTTGTCGGCGGTAATGCTGCTGACGGGCGGCGTAATGCCGCTGGTTACGAGCGTTCCGTTGTTCGGTATTATTCAGTTGGTACTTGCCTTGCAGTTTTCCATTATTCCCGCCATCGGGCTGATGAAAGTGAGAAAACCGGGCGCGCTCGTTTTTATCGCGCTCTTTTCCGGCGTGGTATTGATCTTTATGTTCGTGCCGATGTTTTTCTGCCTTTCCGTTTGCGCCGTTCTTGCGGAAGTGTTGTCAATCCTTATTTTCAGAGGATACCGAAAAGACATTGCCTGCTGGTTTGCGGCAACGGTTTATCTGCCGCTCTCGCTTCCGTTCCTGCTGATCTACTTCCGTATTTTCGGGTTTGCAAGCAACGGCGCGGCGGTGCAGGCATTAACAAATCCCGTTTGGTGGGTCGCGGTACTGATTTCTCTTGCCGTACTCGCTTTAACGGCATTGGGCGCGTTTATCGGCGTAAAAATCGCAAAAGAATTGCAAAAGAGCGGAGTAATGAAAAAGTGACGGCAACAAAGTCGAAAATCTACCCCATCCTTGCCATTTTAACGGCTCTGTTCATATTGGCGTTCGGCCTTGTTATGGCGAAAAATATCAAAGCGTTCTGCTTTATCGGCGGGGTATTTCTTTTGCTTTGCGCGGTCGGCTGTTATCGGGCTTGTTTGCGCGTTCTGCCCGTGATGTTGATTTTTGCGGCCGTTTTCGGCGGCATCTCCTATCTTGCAAGGCGCGACGTTGCCGCGGCGAACGCAATGGGAGTACGGCTCCTTATTATCGGAACGGCAATGATACCGGGGATGAGCGTTGCGCCCGTGGACTTAACGCGGAACTTAAACCAAATGAAAGTGCCGAAAGGGATCACGCTCGGCATGCTGATCGCGCTCAATTTCGCGCCGCTGTTAAGGCTTGAAACCAAAAGAGTCCGCGAGGCGATGAAAACGCGCGGAGCGGGAAGTTTACTCAATCCAAAAGTCCTTTACAGGGCGTTTCTGATACCGTTTGTAACAAGGCTTGTCAATATTTCGGATACGCTTGCTTTGTCGGTGGAAACGAGAGGATTTACGCTTGAAAAAACCGAAACGACGACCTATAAAACGCCGAAATTCAAGGCGACGGACGCGATCCTGATTCTGTGCCTGATCGCAGGCGCAGTCCTTACGGTGGTGATATGAAAGCGATAGAATTGAAAAACGTATCCTTCCGTTATGAAGGATACGAGAACGAGATATTACATAACGTCAATTTTTTCGTGGAATACGGAGAAGTCGCGCTTCTGTCCGGCTTTTCAGGCGAGGGAAAATCCACCGTTCTTTCTATTATTTCCGGCATTATTCCGAATATCACGTCGGGAGAGGTGACGGGAGAAGTCCTGATTGACGGCGAAAGTATCAAAGAGAAGAAACTTTCCGAGGTCTGCCGCAAAGTCGGTATCGTCCTGCAAAACGCCGAAAGTCAGATCATTCATTCGGTCGTGGAGGACGAGCTCGCGTTCGGGTGCGAGAATTTTGCTTTTCCGAAAGAGGAGATCAAGGCAAGCGTCGAAAGGTCTTGTTCTTTCATGAAACTTGCCCCCGAATGGCAAACGAGAACGTTGTCGGGCGGGCAAAAGCAACGCCTGATTACCGCCTGCACGCTTGCAACGAAGCAAAAGATACTCATTCTCGACGAGCCGCTCGCCAACCTCGACAGACAGGGCGCGGAACTTCTGACGAACACCTTAAAAGGCCTCGCAAAAGAGGGGTATGCCGTTTTGGTCGTTGAACACCGCCTCGATATGGTCTTGCCGTTTGTCGACGCGGTATGGAATATCCGCGGCGGCGAACTTGCAAAGATAGAAGATAAGAAAGCGTTTCTTTTGTCCCAAGCGCAAACGATTACATACGACGGACAGAACAAAGCGGGAAACGAGAATCTGTTTGAGCTGAAAAATGTGGGCTTTTCCGCCGGAAAGCGGGAGATTTTGAAGGAGATTACGCTGAACGTCAAAAAGGGCGAGAGATTGCTCCTTTTGGGTGAAAACGGATGCGGAAAGACCACTCTTCTTCGAATAATTGCAAAACTGAACAAGAAATCAAAGGGAGAGATCAGGAGTCTTATTGACAAAAGGCGCGGAAAATGGTATAATATTATAAGTTTTGTTTATCAAAACCCCGACTATATGCTGTTCATGCCAACGGTAAGGCAGGAGATTGCATACAACGCAAAAACGCCGGAGTATGCGGAAGAAATTCTCGCTTTATTCGGCCTTGAAGCCATAGCAGAACGGCATCCGCAGTCTCTCTCCGAAGGGCAGAAACGCAGAGTTTCCATTGCCGCGGCCTCGGCAAGCGACCCCGAAGTGTTGCTTTTGGACGAACCAACGGTTGGGCAGGACTATACGGGGCTGAAAGATTTGGTGCGGATATTAAACGAATTGCACGAAAGAACGGGCAATACGATGATTACCGTTACGCACGATATTCGCTGTGCGGAAACGCTTTGTGACAGGGCGGCAATCATTGAAAACGGAGCGGTTTCCAAAATCGGCGGGAAAGAAGTCGTCAGGGAATTTTTCATTCGGGAATGAAAGGAGAAAACAATGAGTAGAACCGAAAGCAAAGAAATGTACTTAAAAACCATCTATCTCTTATCCAAGAAGAAGGGGAACGTCCGCAACATTGATATTGCCGCGGAACTGAATATTTCAAAACCGAGCGTAACGGGAATGCTGAAAAAGCTGGTTGCCGACGGCGACATCGCGATTACCAACGATTATCTTGTTTCCTTGACGACCGAGGGGCGGGAAAGAGCGGAGATGATCTATAACCGATACAGGACCTTTGTGGATCTTCTGACAATGATGAACATTCCCGAGGATAAGATACACGACGCCGCTTGCAAACTTGAACACGGCGTTTCCGATGAAATCTTCTATTATATGCGGAATTGGGTTGATAAAAACAAAAAGGAACTGTCCTGACGCGGAGCGGGTCGGGGCGATTGCCCCATATTGCAGAGGCGGCAGGGACGGATCGGGATACGGCGCCAAACGCCCGCGGCGTTCCGCCATTGCATGAAATCCGACCGGAAGAGAAGCAACGCGCGGCAAAGGGAAAAGTCGCCCGCATCGTAGAGCCGTTAACACAAAGAGAGGCGCCCCCGAAAGAGCGCCTCTCTTTGTGTGTTGGTGACCCGTAGCAGAATCGAACTGCTGTTACTGCCGTGAAAGGGCGGTGTCTTAACCTCTTGACCAACGGGCCTTTGGTAGCGGGAATTGGATTTGAACCCATGACCTACCGGGTATGAACCGGTTGCTCTAGCCAGCTGAGCTATCCCGCCGCAACCAACGCTTGATTATTATACCACGGACGGGCAATTTTGTCAATACCTTTGCAAAATTATTTCGTAAAAACTTTTTCATCCGTTTCTTTTTTTCGGAAAAAAGCCGACGGTGTATATTTGTCAATGATGTGAGACCAAAAAAGCAAGAAAAAACAAAAGGGAGAGAGAAAAGAAGAGAGCGAAGAATCTGCGGGGAGAAGGAGAGAGG
>CADBKZ010000013.1 GCA_902795355.1 uncultured Ruminococcus sp. | reverse complement strand
ATCCGCCCCATCATCGACGCGCGCCGCGGGGCGCTGGGCGTCCGCGAGTCGCTCGAAGAACAGACCATGGGCATGGCGATAGCCGCCAAGAAACTCTTTGAGGAAAATCTGAAATATACCGACGGCACGCCCGTCCGCGTGGTCATCTCGGATACCACCATCGGTAGAGTGGGCGAAACCGCCGCCTGCGCCGAAAAGTTCAAGCGCGAAAAGGTCGCCGTCACGCTTTCGGTCACGCCCTGCTGGTGCTACGGCTCCGAAACCATGGATATGGATCCGAACACCATCAAAGCCGTTTGGGGCTTCAACGGCACCGAGCGTCCCGGCGCGGTCTATCTCGCCGCTGTCCTCGCCGCCCATGCCCAGAAAGGTCTGCCCGCTTTCGGCATCTACGGGCATGACGTGCAGAACGCCGACGAAACCGAAATTCCCGAAGATGTGAAAGAAAAACTGCTCCGGTTCGGTCGCGCCGCCATCGCCGCCGTGACCATGGAAGGCAAGTCCTACCTGCAAATCGGCTCCATCTGTATGGGTATTGCGGGTTCCACCATCAATCCCGATTTCTTCGAGGACTACCTCGGCATGCGTGTGGAATCGGTGGACGAGGTTATCAAGAAATCGCCCGAACAGAAAGCAAAGGATTGGGAATTCACCGTCAAGTGCGCTTTGATCGTTCAGGATCTGATGGCGGGCAACGACGCGCTCCCCACAGGCAACGAGGAAGAAATGGTGGGTCACAACGCCATCGCGGCGGGCTTCCAAGGGCAGCGGCAGTGGACGGATTATCTCCCCAACGCCGACTTTACCGAGGCGATCTGCAATACATCCTTCGATTGGAACGGAGCAAGAGAACCGTTCGTGGTCGCCACCGAGAACGATACGCTCAACGGCGTTTCCATGCTCCTGATGAAACAATTGACCAACCGTGCCCAGCTCTTTGCCGATGTCCGCACCTATTGGTCGGGAGACGCGGTGAAGAAAGCCACGGGCTACGAGATCGAGGGCAAGGCGAAGGAGGCCGACGGTTTCATTCACTTAATCAACTCCGGCGCCGCCGCGCTTGAATACTGCGGCAAATCCACCGACGAAAACGGAAACGCCACCGTCAAACCCTTCTATGAAACGACCGACGCCGACCGCAAAGCCATTCTCGCCGCCACCGATTGGTGCGCCGCCGACAACGGCTATTTCCGCGGCGGCGGGTTCTCCTCGCATTTCGTCACCGAGGCCGAGATGCCCTGCACGATGATTCGGTTGAACATCGTCAAGGGTCTGGGTCCCGTCCTGCAAATCGCCGAGGGGTGGACCGTGAAACTGCCGAAAGACGTCAACGATATTCTCTGGAAGCGCACCGACTATACATGGCCCTGCACCTGGTTCGCCCCGCGCTGCGACGGCAAAGAAGGCAGTCCCTTTAAGACCGCCTACGATGTGATGAACCATTGGGGCGCGAACCACGGAGCCATTTCCTATGGGCATATCGGAGCCGACCTGATCACCCTCTGCTCCATGCTCCGCATCCCCGTGTGTATGCATAACATTCCGGTTGAAAAAATCTTCCGTCCCGCCGTTTGGGGAATGTTCGGGAGCGATCCGGAAGGCGCCGACTACCGCGCTTGCGCCACTTACGGGGCAAGATTCCAGAAGAACTGACAGAAACAAAATGAAAAGATGGACTGGTTGAAACATCGCCTAAAACATGATTAAATGACTTTCAAGAGCCGCTTGATCCCACAAGGATCAAGCGGCTCTTTTTGATTCGACAAAATTCCGAACAAACCCCCTATGTTCCCCATATCGGGGTAGGGTTGCCTATATTTGAGTCATAAAGGGCAAAGGCGCGTGCGTATAACCGCATGGGTCTTTTTTCTACGCCCAAAAATCAATCCCGTAGAGGAACAGGCAAAACGAACGACTACGGGATAACTATATCTAAATGACTGAGCAAACGGAGGTGAGAACGCAAACAACGCGCGAAAGAACAAGGGATACGAGCGCGTATCAACCATAACCTTCGATCTGCATTCACGATGCAGGTCTTTTCTTTTTCCCTTGGTTACATATTCTTATCGAGAGGAGATCCCTATGAAATGGAAGTAGCGTAAACCAATGTTCAGCAACGAAAAAAGTCAAGCAAAATCAATTAACAAAGGAGAAACCATTTGAAGAAATCTATTTATCACAATTATGAAGAACTGCCCATGAACCTGACCGGCCTGCAAGTGGCGGATGTCCTCGGCATCTCCCGTGCGGGCGGGGACGTGTTCTATCACGGCCTTTACGGGGAGAAAATGTGCGAATCTTTGACAGTATCATCATCGAGCATAATGTCCCGAGAATTGTTTTCTCTGCGTTTTTGTGATACCATGCACTTTGATTTCTATAAATACTTTGGCTTTTTTTACAGATTTTTGCGTGTTTTGCTGGGTTTACAAAAGTTCTAAACTATGGTATAATAATACCGGAAGGCAGGGCTTTTGATTATATTTGCTCAAAATGTAGAAAAATCGACGATTTGCACATATTTGGATGATATTGCTTTGCTTTCCGAAAATACAAATCTAGGGTGCAATTATGGGATTGAAGAGGATTTTGTATGTTGGATTGATATTTGTTACTGCTTGTGTAAGTGCGGCGTGTGCAAATCAAAATGCCAATGTGTTATTATCGGCGCAGCCGCAGACTACCGAGAAAATTGCAGAACATACACGCGCAACGGAGATTGCAGATGATAAAGAAATGATGGAGCTTACTCTTGTGGAAAACCAGAAAACAGATTATGTGATCGTGTACGACGGCAGTGCCGACGTGACCCAAACGGCAGTAAAGGATATGGTCAAAAAAATTTACAACGATTACGGTGTAAAATTTAACTGCAAGGATGTCGGCACAACCAACAATACATATGAACACGAGATCGTTATCGGAGAGGTTCGAGAGCAAGCTCTCCGACTTAAAGATAAGCTGATGGGCGAAAACGACTTTGCCATTGAAATCAATCAGGACGGGGTGTTGCTGTTGGCGACCAACGAGGTTTCCACAAGATATATGTTGGATTATTTTTTCAATGAGATGATCTCAAAGATCAAAAACGGAAAGCTCACTCTTACCGCCGATAACAGTATTGTTCAAAGCAACTCTGAGCTGTCCCGAAAGTCTTATATTGAATACTTACGCGAAAAGGGCGGAGGGAAATGCACTCCCGAAATGATCTATCAGGTGTTTGAAACGAGAAAGTATGAGAGTACGAGAGGCGACCGCCTGAATTACAGATTGTACGTTCCTTTTGATTACAGTAGTGAAAAGGAGTATCCCGTACTTCTTCTGATGCACGGAGCAGGGCAGAGAGGCGTAGATAATCAGGATCAGCTCAGATATATGCTTCACAATCTGATGGATCTTGAAAATTCGCCCGTAGAGCAGTCGATTGTAATAGCGCCTCAGTGTCCGAGCGGAGAAAAATGGGTGGATATGATCTGGGAAAACGGAAATTACAGTGTGGAAAATACCCCCGAGTCCAATGAGCTTAAATGCGTTATGGAAATACTTGAAAGTGTCGCCAATGAATTTTCCGTGGATAGAAACAGATTTTATGTAACAGGGCTTTCCATGGGCGGAATTGCCGGGTGGGATCTTCTGATGAGACATTCCGATGTGTTTGCGGGCGGTGTTCCGATATGCGGAGCGGCAGATCCCGCTATGGCGAGCGTATTGAAGGATGTCCCTATCTGGACGGTTCACGGTGAGGAGGATGTGACGGTACCTACCTCGGCCACGCGTGAGGTTGTCGCCGCCATAAAGGCCGCCGGAGGCACTAAAATAAAATACACCGAGCTGAAAGGCGAAGGGCATACCATGAGAGTTTGGAACGATTATGTGAGCACAAATTCCGATATATATAATTGGTTGTATGCTCAGTCTTTGGCAAGCAGATAACATTTGACAGGAGCAGAACAGGGAAATGTTGAATGAATCTGAAAAGAATCTCGAACTCCTCAAACGCGGTTTTTCAGTAGATGTTGGCATTGTTGAAGTCGCCAAGCGCAACGAAGAAGGCAAAGTCGTCCGCAACTATTACGAGGTAGACTTCATTGCCAATCGCGGAAACAATAAATTCTATATCCAATCGGCATTTGCGATGGACACCGAAGAAAAGCAAGAACAAGAAAAGAAGTCCCTGATGAACATTAAGGACTTCTTCAAAAAAATAATTATCGTCAAGGATGATATCAAACGTAAACGCGACGAAACCGGCATTGTTACAATGAGCATTTACGACTTTTTATTCGATGAGAAAAGTATTGATTATTGAACGATGAAGAGGGAAACCTGTTAAAAGTCGATCCAAAGTTCAATCAGAGCGCCACGCGCTCCGCCAAGAGGGAATAATACGAACACCGAGAACAATTCGGAGTTCGTATTATTCTTTTATAACGACTATTTCGGCGTTAGAATAATAAAGTGAACACGGATAATTGCAACCAAAAGCCACCCCGATCCGCTTGGCTTTGAGCGTTTCATTTTACCGTGTTGTTTTGGTTTTTGGCGGGTGCTTGACCGCGGAGCGTAGCGACGCGCTTGTATATGTCAAGCACCCGCCATAGTGCCAAATATGGTTTAACTGTATTACCGTAAAAATTTCAGAATGCCCTTGACAATTTGTTTGACAAAGTTTATAATGTTTTATATAAGATTCTACAAAATATATTCCAACATTACAAATGAGGTTTAATTATGAGTGATAGACTTTTCTCTGACAGTGTACAATACCAAGCGGTTTTGGCTAATTTAGAAAAAAATAATGGACAAATCAAATGTGCTATCTGTGGAAAAAATCTTGTTTCCAAATCGGAATGTCATTTTGACCATATAATTGCATACGCAAAAGGTGGAAAATCCACATTAGATAATTGTCAAATTTTGTGTACTGCTTGCAATCTTTCGAAAAGCGATAAAGAATTACACGATTTTATGATGGAAGAAAAAGCAAAAAGATTTATGGCAGGTATTGCTGTCGATACTGATTTAAGTTCAATTCCCACAACAGAACAAGCATCAACTGACAGTAAAAAAACGACAAAAGAAAGATTTGATTCGATTGTAGGTGCATTTATAAAGAAAAATGGTGATATTAAAAAGGTCGATTTTACGAGAGATAAAAATGGTTTGCCATCCATAGCGTATGTCAAAAAGTATTATGGCTCTATGAATGAATTAAAGTTGGCATTCGGACTTAAAGCCGATATTATTTGGGATAGAGAACGTATATGGGATACATTGGTAGAATACTCTAAAACCAATCCCGAGTTTAAGCAAGCCGATTTGACAAAAGCAAATGGACTACCATCTCTTCCTTGTATTTTGTCATATTTCCCTGAATACAAAAATTTTAGTGATGTAAAAAATGCTCTTGGTTTAGCGTTAAATTATGAATTGTGGTCGAAAGAAAGAGTCATAATTGCTTGTCGTAAGTATTTGGAAACGCATAGTAAAATCACATTAAAAGATTTACGCAAAGAAAACGGATTGCCCACTGCCAAAGTAATATATAATTTTTATGGTAGTATGCAAAAATTCCAAGAAGAAATAGGTTCGGATATATCTAAACCGCAGCAATTCGTTTCCAAAGAAGAACTATTAAAAACTGCAAAAGAGATAACCGAGAGATATGGTGCAACTTTTACAGACAGAGCGGCGTTTTTAGAAATTTTTCCATATAGTCAATCTGTGATTATAAGCAGATTCGGCTCTTTTGACGTATTTGTGAAAGCAACAAAAATAACAATCATAAAGAATAAAAAAGCCAAATATACAAAACAAGAAGTAGATGAATCTATCCTATCATACTTAAAAGAGGGCAATCCCATTCCCTCGTCAGCAAAACAGTTGTCATCGCTTTATTTGCCATCATCTTCAACGATTTTAAGGTTTTATGATGATTGGAAAGAACCTTTTGTAATTTTCTTAAAAATGATAGATATTACAAGTAAATAGTGCTTTTTTTCAACATTAATTTGAATAAAAGCAGTTATAAAAGAAACTTAAATATGACTATAAATAAAGATTTCGATATTATAATTCAAAATGCTCATTTTTGGAATTGGGCACCAGATTGGGATGTCGTCAGAGATATTTACACAGCATTTCCCAGTGCCTATTCAGTTCTAACCCCATTTGCTTTTTCATATTTGGAAGAAATGATAAGAAGCAGGACATCGGAATATGGAAGAACCTTGTATGATGAAAATCATAATAAACGTAATTATCGAAAAGTCGGTCTTCGTTTAATTGAATTAGCAGAAAAAGAAAACCAAGCGGATGTAACTTTTATCGAATTATTACAGCGTGCAAAACGGTATTTTGATAATTCTTCAGAAGAAGATAGCGGTGACAACAGAAACAGCACTGTTCACGGCTATATGCACCCTAGATTTTGGACAAAAGAAAGTTTTGAAAATCTAATTCATTTTATAGCAGAAATATCGCCTTTTGCGCAGTTTTAATACAGAAGAATACTAAAAAGGAAAGATGGTTAATTCCCGAAAATTCGATTTACGTTACTATCTCTCCGCCAGCGGGCGGCGCACGCTCCCATTCGTCGGGGGCATACGGCGGCCCAAGTTCATACCTCGATGGCAGAGTTCAGATTTTAACCCCTGCACGTCGCCAAACAGGGCGGGATCCTTCAAAGGGATCCCGCCCTGTTTGGCGATATTCCTTTTCAATCCCGAAATTTGGCAAAACCCCTTGCAAAACGCGGCGCAAAATGGTATACTATGGTTGTCGGCGCAAAATGCGTCGGCAGGAAAAGGGATTTTCAAATACGTTGGTAAGGAGACAAACAATGGGTGAAACAAAAACAAACTCGGTTGGTTTGAAACTGAACTACAAACGCACGCTTCTGATCGGCTTTGCCTTCTTCGGCATTCTGCTCCTTTGGCAGGTCTACGATTCGTGGTGCCCGACCTTTCTGACCGACATTTTCGCGCGGCGAATGTACCATCTCTCCTCGGCGGAGCTGAAAGCCGGCGACCCCGAGAAAATCCTGAACGTTCAATGGATCGTCGGCATCATTATGGCGTGCGATAACCTCGCCGCGCTGATCCTTCTGCCGATTTTCGGCAGTCTTTCCGACCGCACCAAATCCCCCATCGGCAAGCGGATGCCGTATATTTTGCTCGGAACCATGGTATCCGCCCTCGCGTTTCCGTTCATCCCTCTGTTCTTCCATCGGAACCAGATCGTCGGCATGGTGATTATGATGGGGATTGTGCTGATGTTCATGATGCTTTACCGCAACCCCGCCGTTTCCCTGATGCCCGACATCACGCCCAAGCCCCTGCGCGCGAAAGCAAACGGGCTGATTAACATTATGGGCTATCTCGGCGGCGCGTTTGCAACCGTCCTCGGCATTTTCCTGAAACTCTCCGACTACATCAACGCCGCGGACAGCGCGCGGAAGCTGTGGATCATCGAAATCCCGTTTGTGGTTGCCTCGGTACTGATGGTGATTTCCGCCCTTGTGCTGTTCCTGACCATTCGGGAAAACGAGCTTGCCGAGAGCATGCGGGACGAAATGGAAGCGGGCGAGCGGCTTGCCGCCGTTGAAAATCCCGTAAGCGACGACGCGCCCATGTCGCCCGCCAACCGGCGCATGCTGTTTGCCATTCTCGGCGCGGAGTTCCTCTGGTTCATGGCCGATAACGCCATTGGAACCTACATTGGAAATTACGTGATCTACTATCTCAATTCCGCTTCCAGCGCAACCATGCTGCTCACCATCATCGGCGGCGTGGCCAGCGTGGTCGGCTTTGCAACGGCGGGGCAGATTGCCGATCGGATCGGCCGCAAATGGACGATCTCCTGCGGCCTTGCAATTACGGTTCTGGCGCTTTCGGTTATGTGCTTTGTCGCGCCTTCCGCAAAGGTGACGGGCGCGAACGGCGAGCACGCGTTTCCCGCGCTGTTGTTTGCCGTTTGGGCGGTCAAGGGCTTCGGCATGGCGTTGGTTCATAACTGCTCGTTCCCCATGGTGGTGGAGCTTTGCTCCAACAAAAAAATCGGGAAATTCACCGGCTTCTACTACGCGGCAAGCATGTCCGCGCAAACGGTAACGCCCATTCTGCTCGGCTTGGTGTTCAAGGTTACGCTCGCTTGGCGCGCGCTTCCGGTATACGCGGCGATCCTCTTTGCGTTGAGCTGCGCCGTGTTCACCGCGCTGGTGAAAAACATCAAGGCCCAAAAGGTCGGGAACGCGCATGGCTTGGAAGCCATTGACGGGGATTGAGGCGAACCATGCCCCCGATTCTGATTGTTTTCATCGCTCTTGCGGCGTTTCTCCTGCTTCTGCCGTTTTTCCTGCTCGCGCCGCGCGCGGCGGGGAAGCGGAAGCGCGCCCCTTTCGTCGGCCGTAACTTCGCCCATCGCGGGTTGTACGGGCGCGACGGGAGCGTCCCCGAAAATTCGCTGACAGCGTTTGCGCGAGCGGCGGACGCGGGTTATGGCATGGAATTGGACGTTCAACTCTCCCGCGACGGGGAAGTCGTCGTTTTTCACGACGACACGCTCGACCGCGTTTGCGGCGTTCACGCGCGCGTGGATGAATTGGATCTTGAAGAATTGCGCCGCCTGCGCCTTTGCGGAACCGACGAGCAAATTCCGCTGTTTTCCGAGGTTTTGCGGCTGGTGAACGGCCGCGCGCCCATCATCGTGGAGCTGAAAAACGGGAAGCGGAACAAGGAGCTTTGCCGAAAAACGCTCAACGCGCTCCGCTCCTACCGCGGGGAGACCTGCATAGAGAGCTTCAACCCTTTTATTGTGGCTTGGTTCCGCTTTCATGCGCCGTCCGTATTCCGCGGGCAGCTCGCCCAACCGCCGCAATTCTACCTGCAAGAGGGCTTTTCCAAAACCACGGGATTTCTGCTCGGCCATTTGCTGATGAACGCAATTGCGCGACCGCATTTCATCGCGTACCGCATCGGTAAAAAGCCACTTTCGGTGCGATTTGCGGAAGCCTTGGGAGCGGTCAGAGTTGCTTGGACAAGCCATGATCCCTCAAGCGAAAACCGGTTCGATGCGGTAATCTTCGAACATTACCGACCAAAACCGCGGTTCCGTGTGTCTTCCGGCCGATCCGGCGTTTCGGCGCACAATGGGAAACCGGAGCCGCCGAGGCAAAACGACTCCCGCTCCGAATGAAAAACTCCCGAGGCTGTCCGGCCTCGGGAGTTTTTAGGTAGTAGAAAATAAATTTTAATAAATTTTATAAAAATACTTGACAAAACTATGATATAGTCAGGTTGCAGAATCGGAAAAGAACGTTTCTTGCCATGTTCGCAGGCATCGGCCGGCTATGCGGCGGCGGAGCGCGGCAACCGTGAACGCATTTTTTGAAAATAGAAAGGAGAATGAAAACATGGATGTGAATGCCGTAATTGTGGAGTTGCTGGGCAGGATCGTCGCGCTGGAACATCGGGTGGATGCGTTGGAAGAACGGATCCGGCAGTTGCAGAATCCGCAAAATCCGTTCGCGGATCGTCCGCCGTTTCCCGCCGATCAGGTCAGCCAGAAGTACAGACCGCTTGCCGACTATCTGTACGAAAAGTGGGAGCGGAGAACGGAACTCTCCTATGAAGAGTTGGAACGGATCCTCGGGTTTGCTTTGCCGCAGAGCGCGCATACGTTCCCGAAATCCTATTGGGCAAACACGCTTTCCCATTCCTACGCCACCGCATGGCTCGCTTTGGGCTATAAAGCAAAGGTTGCGGGGGAGAACGACGGGAAAAAAGTCGTTTTCCGCAGATGAACCGCCGAAAAACAAAAGCCACGCCCGGGGCGTGGTTTTTGTTTGTGCGGGAATCAATCCCGCGGCGGTTTGCATTTCCCGCAATCGGTGCAGCCGTTGCAAATCGGCTGCATACCGCAGGTTTGGCAACGCTCCCCGAAATGCGGGCGATAGAGCGATTCATCCGCAATCGGAAGCCCGAGGCGGTCGCGCAGGTCGAAAGAGATCGGTTTGCCGCGGTAGCTTAACCCCGAAAGGCGCGCCTGCCGGCTTTGCAGGCTGTTCCCCTCAATCCGGTATTCCTTTCCGTCCTTGATAAACCGTCTGCCCGTTCCGCAGAACACGAACGTAACGTCGTATTCCGCGCATTCATCGCGCAGGGATTTGACCCATTCATAGCGGCAGGGACGCGCGCCGCCGTAGTTTTCGCCGTCGCACAGGACCTGCTCGATCTGCCCCGCGGGCAGGTATTTTTTGATACTGACAGGCCCGATGAACGGCGCGCACATGATCCCTTTGTGCCGGAACGGCAGGGAGAGCAGAATGGGGATCCGCTCATCGGCGCGCCGCTGATTCTCGGCGGTCACGTTGAAGAAAACGTTCTCCCAACCGCCGTTCCAATCCGCGGGCAGGCAATCGGCCACCCGTTCGGGGCGTTTGGTCAGCAGGAAGAACTTGACGTCGGAACGGTCCCGAATGATGTCCCATGCCTCGGCGCGCCAAGCGTCCGCTTCGGGCAGAAAGAAGTCGGACGTCATGCAAACGCGGAGCATTTCGCCGCTTTTGACCTTATACCGCCCGTCCCTGTTTTTGGAGAGCGGATAGCGAAAGCCGCTTTGCGAACGGTAAATTTCCGAACCGTCCTTTTCCCGAAGGCTGTCCAGAAAATACATATAGCAGTTCAGGCATCCCTCGCTGCATTTTTTGCAGCCGTGCCACGGGTTCCAAATATCGTGCATGTCGAACCTCTGTATCGGGGGCTTTTATCGGGCGGATTGTTCCCGATAGGCGATAAGACCCGCTTTCAGGCGCGCAAGTCCATCCTCGAGCGTGGCGCGCGGGCATGCGATGTTCATGCGCAAAAAGCGGTCTCCGGCCGCGCCGTAGGACGCGCCCGCCGAGAGATACAGCCCCGTTTCCTTGCGCAGAAAGGCGGCAATTTCGCGGCTTCCGCCCATAAGCTCGCCAAGGTTGATCCAAAGCAGATAGGTCGCCTTGCCCGCCGCCAGCCGGACAAAAGGAACTTCGTGGGCGAGAAACTCGGCCACGCGGCGGCGATTTCCCGAAAGATAAACGCGGAGCGCGTCCAGCCAGCCCGCTCCTTTTGTAAAGGCCGCCACAGCGGCGGCGGTTGCAAACGCGTTCGGCTCGGCAACCTCATCCGTGTTCAGCCCGCGCCACACCTTATGGCGCAAAACGGGGTCCGGAACGTACACCGCGGCGGTCTGCAACCCTGCGAGATTAAAGGCTTTTGTTGGCGCAACGCAGGTTGCGCTGACGCGGCGGCAATCCTCGGAAACCGACGCAAACGGAATATAGTCGCAATCCGGCTCGGTCAGGTCGCAGTGGATCTCGTCCGAGATCACGGTAACATGATACCGCGCGGCCAATTCGCCGATTTTTGCCAGCGTTTCCCGATCCCAGATTTTACCGATGGGGTTATGCGGGTTGCAAAGGATCATCAGCGTGGTTTGCGGGTCGGCGAGCTTGGCTTCCAGATCGGCGAAATCCACCGAATAAACGCCGTTTTCGTAGACCAACGGGCTTTCCAGCACGCGGCAGCCGTTGTTGAGAATGCTGTTGTAAAAAATGTTGTAAACGGGAGATTGGATCAGCACGTTTTCGTTCGGCGTGGTCAATTTGCGGACCATGGAAGAAATGGCGGGTACCACACCCGTGCAAAAAAACAGCCCTTCCTTCTGCATGCGGAATCCGTGGCGGGTCTCCCACCAACCGATATAGGCCTGATACCATGCGTCGGGAATTTCGGCATAGCCGAATACGCCGTGGTCGAGGCGCGCTTGCAGGGCTTCCAGAATTTCGGGCGCGGCTTTGAAATCCATATCCGCTACCCACATCGGCAACTCTCCTTCGGCAACCGCCCATTTGTAGGAATCGGTTCCGAAGCGGTTCACCGGCGTGTCGAAATCGTAAGGTTTCATATCAACTCCGCAACCATTCGGGCTTGTCCGAACGGGTTTTGACATCCCGACAGACGATTCTGGTTTTTGCCGGATCGACCTGATCGGGTTCGATGATCAACTCGCCGATGGTTTCGGCGCGAATGGTTCCGGACGCGGGATTGAACACGCTTTCCACGCGCGAGGTGATTTCGGCGTCCACCGACGAATATTCAAACGCGAGCGTGGTGTTGACGAGCTTGCAGTTGACCATTTTCAGGTTTTCGATGTAGCACATGCCTTGCAGGCTTTCCACGGTGCAGTTGACGAGCGTCAGTTTTTTCGAGTTCCAACCGAGGTATTCGCCCGAGATCAACGAATCGTAAACCGTAACGTTTTCGCTGTTCCAGAACGCGTCTTTCGTAATCAGGCGGGAATTGCGGACAACCGCGTTTTTCACGCCGTCGAAGGAATAATTTCCGTCAAGGATCAGGCCGTCAACGTCCATATCCGAGCAGTTCATGGCAAAATAGTGGCCCTTGGCGTTCACGTTTTTCAGTCGGACCCCGTCGCAATGCCAAAGGGTCTCTTCCGCGTGCGGGAAGAACACGTCCTCGAGGACCAGATCGCGGCAGCGGCGGAAATTTTTGGGCGCCTGTACCACCGAGCGGCGAACGGCAACATGGTTGGAATACCAAACGCCGGCTCGCGCCATATCGAACCAAACGCAATCTTCCGCCGCAATGCTCTTGCAGTACCAGAGCGGATATTTCCAACGGAACATGGAGCCGCAAAGCGCAATGTTTTCGCTTTCTTTCAGAGGGGATTCGCCGTCCTCGAACACCGTGTCTGCAATGCGCAGGTCGCGGCTGCCGAAGAGCGCGCGTTCGCCCGTAAAACGGGCTTGTTTGATTTCTTTCATGCGGGATACTCCGATAACATTTAATTGAGTTAAATCTATTATATCATATTTTCGCGGCAATTGCAAGCCTTTTCCGAAAACAGAATCGACAAATTCCAATATTTTAGAATAAAAACTGTTCTTATTCAACGAATTTCAGCATTTCAAAAAACGGACGCGCATTCTCGGGGGAGAATAGCGCGTCCGTTTTTCGGGGTTCACTGTTTTTTTAAGGCAATTCCGCGCAATTCGCGGCGCCCCGATGTTTTACGATTTTTGTTCGGTCGATCCGGCGTGCTTTGCTTCCATCGCCTGCACGTAGGCGCGCTCCTGCGTAAATCCGCGCCCGCGGACTTCCTTGATTTTGGTAACGGTCATGAACGCGTTCGGGTCAATGGAGCGGATCAGCTCGGTGGCGTTGTAAAGCTTTCGCGGCGGAATTACGCAGAGAACGCCCTGCTGTTCCTTTTCGAGCCGCCCCGTTTCAATCATGGTCATGGTAACGCCCGCTTCAAGGTTCGTCAGCAACTGCTCGCGAATTTCGGCATAGCGGTCGGACACCACAAAAATCTGCACCTGCGATTTGCCGAGGATTGTGACTTGTTCGAGCAGGATGGTTTCCAGAATCAGGACCAGAATTCCGAGCAGAATCTTATCGGGGCTTGAAAAGAAGGCCTGAACGCCGAGGATCACAATGTCCGAAACATACACAAGAACCGAGATGGAAATGTGGAACCAATGGTGGAACACCAGATTGATGATGTCCGTGCCGCCCGTGGAAGAGCCGACGCGAATTACAAGCCCGAGGGAAACGCCCATTAAAAGCCCCGCGAAAATGGCGGCAAGCGTGGGGTCGTCGGTCAGGGAGTCAATGTTCGGGATCCGCTGCATTGCAGCAAGCATAAGGGGGTAGAGAATGGAGCTTGCAACAGTTGTCAGAAAGAATTTTTTGCCGAGTACCGCAAGGCCGAGCAGCAACAGCAGGATGTTGAGGACCAATACCACAAGCGCGGTGTCGAGCTGCGGGATCAGCTTGTTCAGCACAATGCCGATGCCCGTGGTGCCGCCCATCAGAATATCATGCGGAATGATGAACGCGGCAACCAAAAAGGCGAGCAGGGCGTTTCCAACCAGAATGCAAAGGCTCGTAACCGCCGCGCGCTTCCATTTGTTATCGTATGATTTCAAATTGCAACCTCACTTTCCTTTTCCGTGTTATGCCCCGAAACCGGACGTTCGATTCATGGCGGCAAACCGCCCCGCGGAAAAGAACCCAATCGGGCGAGCGGCCGTTATTTCCGAATGTCGGAGATCCGCTTGATAATTTCTTCATAGGTCAGCCCGTAGCTCTGCGCAATGTCGCGGGCGTAGCTCTTGCCGTCCGGCTTCGCGCGCAGAATGCGGAACGAGCGTTTTCCCTCGCCTTCCATACCGGCCACCAGCGTATCGATGGCAACGCCGCCCGAGGCGAGGGAGCGGCGGTTCAACTCCCCGATCTCGGCCGCCAGCTCGTGCAGGTGGGTGGAGAAGAGACAGCGACAGCCGATGTGCGCAAGCCCGCCGAGCACCTCGGCGGCAATGTAGGAAGCCTCGTAGCTTCCGGTGGAAGAGAGCGATTCGTCCAACAGCACCAAGCTGTTCGGGGTCGCGCAATCGAAAATTTCGCCGAGGCGGGCGCATTCCTCGCCCAAACGACCCTTGTCAATGGTGTCCTCGGCGCCGGTGGGGAAGTGGGTGTAGATCCCGTCCACGGGGGAAACCGAAATTTCCTCGGCGGGGAGATACATGCCGAGTTGGAGCATCACCTGCGCCAACCCCAGCGCGCAGGTGATAACCGACTTGCCGCCGCGGTTCGGGCCGGTCAGTACGTAAATTCCCGCGTTTTCGTCGAAGCAAAGATCGTTCGGAACGATCTCTTCCTCAATTTTCAGAGCCACGCAGGGGTTATACAGCCCTTTTGCGGAGAACGCGCGCTCGTCCATCGGGCGAATATCGGGAACGGCCAACGGGCATCCCTTTTCCCGCAGCGCGAGCAGCATTTGCGTTCCGCGAACGAGAAACTCGAACTCCGGCATTAAATGCAGGAGAAATTCGGTGTTTTCCAGCACGTATGCCTGAACGATCTTTTTCCACGAGCGGAGGGAAGACTTATAAACGTCGTTGATCGCGCTGTTGAACGCGTTTGCAAGGGCGGTTTTCTGATTTTCGGATTGCTTCTTTCCGAAGGGAACAAGGTCGGCAATGCAGGTGTATTCGTCGTTTTTGAAATTCAGACGCAGAATTTTATCCAGCACATCGCCGGACTTGAACGGCTCGGGATTGATGGAAAGCACGCCTGCCGAAGTCGGGCGCAGCTGCGCGTCAAGGTTAACGCCGATGGTAACGGAGCGGATCTCGCGCACGCGGCGGGTCAGCTCGTTCAGCTTTTCGTTCAGTTCGCGGTAATAGTCGCTTTCCGCCAATTCGGAAATCAACTTGGCGAGCGCGGAAAAAGCGGGGCTTTTCAGCTCGCTTTCCACCGATTTCAGCGTTGCGTGCAGAACTTCCACGCTCGAAACGTAAAGTTCGATTTCGGTCATGCTCGAAAGGTAGTCGTTCGGGTCTCCGCTGTCGGCTTCAAGGCGGCGAAGCTCCATAATGTCGTTCAGGATCGGAACCAGCCGGTCGAGCATCGAGGTCAGCTCGGGGCAGCGCATCATGTCGTCGAACGTGGCAAGGCGGTAGCGCATAACGGCGGGATCGGTGGTAAAGAACGAGGAAAGATTGCCGCCCGTCAGCGAAAAAGCCTCGGTTAAGCCGAGCTCTTCCAAGGTAAACAGATCAATATCGGGAAGGTCGGTCCCGTCCTCGTGCCGGCGGCGGGAGGCTTCATCGGGGTAAATCAGGCTGAATGCGGAAAAATCCATGTCAAATCGATCCTTTCATGCAGGTTCCTCTTTATTTTATCACAAAAAACGCGTTTCGTCTATACCAACGCGGAAAATTTTTGCGGAAATGCGAAAAAAACTTGACCGGAACGCCCGAATGTGGTAGAATAAATGCGGAACGGGGGTGAAAAAACGTGCAGCCGATCACGAATTTGACCGAGTTATGGCAGGACGGCGAAAAAAACGACGCGCTGTTGCTTTGCGCAAAAACGCGGGGCTGCGCCGACTACGAAACCTTCCGCAACCTGTGCGAGGCGTTTGAGCAGATGCCGGAGCATCCCGCCCGCCGCCGCGCCGAGGCGCAGCTGCGGCAGTTGTTCGGGTGTTTTCTCCCCCCTGTTCCGAAAAATCGGGAAGCTGTTTGGAAGCTGACCGCGGAAGCGCTTTTGCGGGAACCGCATACCCGAGAGGAAGCCGCGGCGGTTCCCGCGCCGCCGGCGAGCGGGGAACCGCTTTTCCTGCCCGCACCCCGCGGCAAAACGGCGGATTACCCCGAATTACCGGACGTTTCCGCGACCGCTTATGCCGCGTGGGAGACCGCGCAGGCGGAACTCCTTGCGGCAAACCCGCCGGAATACGGGCTTTCGCTTTCGCTTGCCGAGGGGTTTCGCGCCGCGCGACCCGACCGCTATCGCGCCGACCTGCATTTGTCCGGCGGGGAGCCGAACGAAAACGTCTGGCAAGCGCAAATGTTTCGATTTTGCATACACGCTCTGCAAAAATCCGACAAAAAACTGTTTTTGAAAACCGCGTGCGACCCATCCGAAATCGCCGCGCTGTTCGCAATGTTTGCCGAGCGGGAACCGCTCCCGCCCATTCTTTGGATGCCGCGGGACGCGGAACGCGACGCGGGCGGGCTGATCCTGCTTTGCCGCGCCGCCCCCGGTTCCGATGTTTCGCTTGCGATCCGCGCCGGAACCCGCGCGGATCCGGCGCGCCTTGCGCAGGTCGTTCCGCTCGGGCGGGTTTCCGTGCTGATGTAGGGAGCCGGCAATTCGTCCGTCCGTCTACGGTTCAAAAAAACGCCTTTTCCCGAGTGGGGAGAGGCGTTTTTCGGTTGTTCCGGAACTACCAATCGAATTGCGTCAGGTTTCCGGTTTCGCGCAGGCCCGCGAAGTCGGATTGGCGAAGAACCTCGTAAACCGCAACGGCGACCGAGTTGGAAAGGTTGAGCGACCGCAGTCCCTCGCGCATCGGGAGCCGGACGCAGCGGTCGGGGTGGTCGTGCAGAAATTCCTCGGGCAGACCTTTGGTCTCTTTCCCGAAGAACAGGTACACGTTTTCGGGGTATCTGACGTCGGTGTATTTGCGCGGCGCCTTGGTGGAAAAGCAGTAGAAATCGGCGTCGGGATGTTTGGCAAAAAAGTCGTCGAGGCCGTCGTAGTAGGTAATGTCAAGCAGGTGCCAATAATCCAGCCCCGCGCGTTTCAGCTTCTTGTCGTCAATCTCGAATCCGAGCGGGCGGATCAGGTGGAGCGACGCGCCGGTGGCCGCGCAGGTCCGCGCAATATTGCCCGTGTTCTGCGGAATCTCGGGTTCGTGAAGCACAATGTTGATTTTTGCCATTTCGTAAAGCCCTCTTTTGCTCGTTTGCATATCATCATAGCACGAAACGGTTCATTTTGCAAGAGAAAACCGGAAAAAACAAGAATTGTTTACAAATTGTATCACAAATCCCGCCGAAAATATGGTATAATAAAAAAAGACGAAACAAACGCCGAGCGGGGACCGAAGCGAGCCGCTCCGTTCGCGCCACGTGTTGTTCGCACAAATCACACGGCGCGTATGGTATGGGGTCGGTTCAAACGGTGGGCCGAAAACAGGCCGCCTCGCCCGTTCACCGCGATATTTCCACAGCGAAAGGATTATCATCATGTCTCTTTTCTCAAAAATTTTCGGAACGTACAGCGGAAGGCAGATCAAAAAGCTGAAACCCGTTGCCGACCGGATCGACGCTCTCGGGGAACGCTACAAAGGCCTTTCCAACGCCGAGTTGCAGGCAACCACCCCCGCGCTCAAAGCGCGCCTTGCCAACGGGGAAACGCTTGACGACATTCTCCCCGACGCGTTTGCCGCCGTTCGCGAGGCGGCCGACCGCGTTCTCGGAAAGCGGCCGTTCTATGTGCAGCTCCTCGGCGGCATCGTGCTCCACCAAGGCCGCATTGCCGAAATGAAAACCGGCGAGGGAAAAACCCTTGTCGCAACGCTTCCCGCCTATTTGAACGCGCTGGCGGGAGAGGGGGTCCACATCGTCACCGTCAACGATTACCTCGCGCGCGTGGGCGCCGAGGAAATGGGGCGCGTTTATGAATTTATGGGGCTGACCACGGGTCTGATCCTGCACGGGCAGACCAACGAGGAGAAAAAAGCCGCCTATCGCGCCGATATTACCTACGGGACCAACAACGAGTTCGGTTTTGATTACCTGCGCGATAACATGGTGGCTTATCAGGAGCAAATGGTACAGCGCGGGCACATTTTCGCGATCGTGGACGAGGTGGATTCGATCCTGATCGACGAAGCGCGCACGCCGCTGATTATTTCGGGCGCGGGCGAGCAGGTTTCCGACCTGTACGAGCGCGCCGACCGCTTGGTGCGGAGCATGAAAAAATTCGTGATCAAGGAAGTGGACGCGAAAGAGGATCAGGACAACATCGATGCGGATTATATTGTTGACGAAAAGGCAAACAACGCGATTCTGACCCCGCGGGGCGCAAAAAAGGCGGAAGAATTTTTCGGTCTCGCCAACTTTACCGATGCGGAGAACGCCGAGATCGCCCACCATGTCAACCAAGCCATCCGCGCCCACGGCTGTATGCACCGCGACGTGGATTACGTCGTCAACGAAAACGGCGTGATGATCGTGGACGCTTTTACGGGGCGTCTGATGCCCGGGCGGCGGTATTCGGACGGCCTGCATCAGGCCATCGAGGCCAAAGAGGGCGTGGAAGTCCAGAAAGAGAACAAGACGCTCGCCACCATCACCTTCCAGAACTATTTCCGCATGTACCGCAAACTCTCGGGCATGACGGGTACCGCCCTCACCGAGGAAAACGAGTTCCGCGAGATCTATTCGCTCGACGTGGTGGAAATTCCCACCAACATGCCCATGATCCGCAAGGATCATAACGACGCGGTTTATAAGAACCTGAAAGGGAAGTACGACGCCATTGTGCGGCAGGTGATCGCCTGCCATGAAAAGGGACAGCCGGTTCTGGTGGGCACCGTTTCCATCGATAAATCCGAGGAGTTGTCGCGCCGGCTGAAAAGCGCGGGCATCCCGCATACGGTGCTCAACGCGAAATACCATGCCAAAGAGGCCGAAATCGTGGCGCAGGCGGGCAAGCTCGGGGCCGTCACCATTTCCACCAACATGGCGGGGCGCGGCACCGACATTCTGCTCGGAGGCAACCCCGAGTTCATGGCCAAGGCCGAAATGCGCGCCAAGGGGATCCCCGAAGAATATATCGCCCGCTGCACGGGCATGACCGAGACCGACGACGAGGAATTGCTGGAAGCGCGCCGCTTGTTCCGCGAACTGTTGGAAAAGCACCGCGCCGAAATCGCCCCCGAGGCCGAGCGGGTCAAGGAAGCGGGCGGCCTGTTCATCCTCGGCACCGAGCGGCATGAAAGCCGACGCATCGATAACCAGCTCCGCGGCCGTTCGGGGCGGCAGGGAGACCCCGGGGAATCCCGCTTCTTCCTCTCCATGGAGGACGACCTGATGCGCCTGTTCGGAGCCGAGCGGATCATGGGCATTGTCAACGCGCTCCGCATGCCAGAGGACGTGCCGATTGACGCGCGGATCCTTTCGGGAGCCATCGAGCGCGCGCAGAAGAACCTCGAGGACGCCAACTTCAAACGCCGCAAATACGTTCTCTCCTACGACGATGTGATGAACCAGCAGAGAACGGTGATCTACGGTCAGCGGCAGGACGTTCTGAATGGCAAGGACATTTCCGAAACGGTGCGCAAAATGCTGGTTTCCACCGTGGAAGCCACGGTGTCAGAATACCTGCGCGGAGAACACGGCGGCGAATGGGACTTCGACGGCCTGCGCGCGCATTTTCTCGGCCTTTTGACCAAGCCGGACGACTTCCGCTATTCCGAGGACGAACGCCGCCGACTCTCGCGCGAGGAAATTTCCGAAATGCTCTGCAACCGCGCCATCGAGCGGTATCATGAAAAAGAAAAGCTCTTCGGCGAGGAAGTGTTCCGCGAGGTGGAGCGCGCCATTCTGCTCCGAAATGTGGATTCCGCGTGGATGAACCACATCGACGTAATGGAAGACCTGAAAAACAACGTCAGCCTGCAAGGCTACGCCCAACGCGACCCGATCAACGAATACCGCATTCAGGGAGCCGATCTGTTCGACACCATGGTGGACGACATTCGCCAGAACACCCTGCGCGGCATTCTTTCAGTGGTTCCGCGGTCGCAGCCGATCCGTCGGGTGCAGATCGCGAAACCGCTCGGCGAGGGGTTCGAGGGGAGCGGGGCCAACCGGCAAAAGAAAATCCGCATCGTCAACAAACCCGCGGCGGCGCAGCCTAAAGTTGGCCGGAACGATTTGTGCCCCTGCGGATCGGGGAAAAAGTATAAGAACTGCTGTATGCGAAAAGAACAGTCGGGCAACTGACCAAAGGAGAACGGGATGGGATTCGGCTATTTGTTTCTCGGGTATCTGACGGCGTTTCTTCTGGAAATAACGGTAAACGCCATCCATGCGGGGCCGCTGGCGCTGTTGGTCGGGTATTCGCTCATGGCGGTCGGCGTTTGGCGGCTCAAAGCCTACCAAAGGTCGTTTCGCCTCGCGCTCCCGCCGCTTGCGCTTTTGTTCCTTGTCAATATCTACCGGATTCTCGAAATGTTCGGCGAGTGGTTTCTTTGGAACCCCGCATGGATGTCCGATTCGCTCGGAACGGTTGCGGGGTGGCTGGAGTTTGTGTTCATTCTTCTGTTCCATTCGCTCCTGCTGCCTGCCGTTCTCCGGCTGGCAATGGCGGTTGGACTGCCCAAAACGGCCGTGGCCGCCTCGCGGAACCTGATTCTCGTCTGGATCTGGGCGGCGTTGTATCTGGTGGTTCGCCTCGCCCCTCTCTCTTCTGATGCGGGCAAGGTGTTCGGCGTGGTTCTGACGCTGTTTGATTTTCTGTTTATCATTCTCAACCTCTTTCTGTTTCTCTCCTGCATGAAAAATATTGCGCCCGCGAACGAGGACGATTCGCCTCGCCGCTATCGCTGGAATCTGCTCAACCGCATCGGCGATCGGTTCGCGCGCGAACAGGAGCGTGCGTCCGAAACCAAGCGCGGGGAAACCGAGGCGTACCTGCGCCGCCGGAAAGAGAAACAAGAGCAAAAAAAGAAACGCGGAAAGTAAAAATTTCCGTATCGGATCGGATGGAGAAATTTCGGGAAAGGAGATGACCGGCGTTGAAGAAAAAGAACGGCATGGGCTTTGGGCTTATGCTTGCGGCGGGGGTGTTTCTGTGGAACCCCGTTGTCGGAATGACCGACGTTTTGCCGGATCTGATCGGCTATCTTTTGCTGCTCGGCGGTCTTTCCCGCATTGCCGATCTGAACGACGTTCTCGGGGAAGCGCGCGAAAAATTCCGCGGCGCGGTGTGGATCGCGCTCGGCGAACTGCTCGCGCAATTTCTGGTCAACGTTTTCATCAAAAACGCGCCGGTGGTGAACGATCCGCACGGGCAGAATCTCCCCGCGTGGACGCTGTTGTTCTCCTTTGTAATGTTCGCGGTGGAATGCTGGTTCCTGATCCCCGCATATCGCAGCTTGTTCCTCGGCCTCGGCGCGCTTGCCGAGCGGAAGAACGCGGCGCATTTGCGCGCAAACCGCCGCGAGCGGTCGCAGTACGAGCGCATGGCGGGCTTTTCGGTTCTGTTTGTGGCGGGGAAGAATCTGCTCTCGCTTTTGCCGGAACTTACGTCCGTCACCACCTACGAATCCGAGCTGGGGAATCCCTTCTTCCGGTTTGATTGGTATTCGTATTCGGATATGATCCGGCTGATCCTGCTGGTTCCGGCGTTGCTGCTGACGCTCGCTTGGCTGGTTTGCTGGATCCGTGTTTTTGCCGCGGCGCGGCGGGATGCCGACTTTCAAACCGCCATTCGCGCGGATTATGAAACCCACATCCTGCCGGATTACGGGTTGCTGCTCGGCCGACGGGTTTGCCTTGCCTTCCTGCTGTTCCGTTTCGGAGCGGCGTTTTCGGCGGTTTTCCTGCTGTTACAGGACAGGGACGCGCTCGTGCAGTCGGTCTGGCACGGCGTGGAGCTGTTGCCCGATTGGGCGGCGGTCGGGTTCCTTGCCGTCGGCGCGTGGCTCACGCGCGATCTGGTGCGGATCCGGCGCGCGGAAATCGGGTTTGGCGTCGCCGCGTTTCTCGCGGGGCTTTCCGAGTGGGTCTGGTGCGCGAACTATTATCGCGAGTACACGGCCATGGACGCCCGCTATGTGGCGGCCGCGTATGAACGGATCATGGTTCTGCGCGTCGTCGGGTCGCTTTCCGCAATCCTGACGGCCGTTTGCCTGTGTCTTATGGTTTTTCGCGTCCGCGCCATCATCCGCGACCGACTGCGCGTGGACTATGATGGCGACGAGGTTCATTCCGCGGTTGCAACCGAGCGGTTGCGGGCGGAATACCGCGCTCGGCTGGTTTGGGCAACGATCCTCGTTTGCCTGATCGCGGCGGGGAAGATCGCCGATCTCATCCTGCGGCCGTGGTTCGCGTGGGTCTGGTGGATCCCGATGCTGCTGACCGCCGTCTTGGTTCTTGTGCTTGCCTCGCTTCTTTCGGACCTTTCGGAAGCTCTTGCGAGCCGCTATCCGCCGAAGCGGGACCGGACCGATCCCGATTGATTTTTTTCATCCCCGATTCTTTCGGAAAGGAGCTTTGTTCATGTTTTCCATCGACCCGATTCCATCCGACGTTACCGAATATCTTGTATGGAACGGCGTGAACGCCGGAAGGCTTGCCCTTGCGGTCAGGTCCGATCGCGACCGCGACCAGCGACCCGCCGAGGAGTACCTGTTTGCCGATGAACGAACGCTCTACCTTGCCGACCCGAGCCGGGGAATTTTTGAAACGCGGCCGCTGGACGCTCTCTCGTCGGTTTTCGTTGAGGAACAGCTTTCCACAGGGCGGCTGATCGCGCAAACGGTGGACGGCCCCGTTTTGCTGACGTCTTTTACGAATTTCTGCAAGGATTCCATGCTCCTGTTTGCAAAATACCTTGCCGTGTTGCGGCGGGGAGACCCGATTGAGGTGGACGAAAAGGATCTGCCGGAAGCCAAACGGTGCCCCAAATGCGGCATGCGTTATCCCGACCCGAACCGCGCGGTTTGCCCGCACTGCATGGAAAAGGGGAAAATTTTCAAGCGGTTCTCGGTCTTTTTGCTCCGCTACCGTGCGGATCTGATCCTGATTCTGATCTCGCTCGTAACGCTCACGTCCATGAGCATCCTCGCGCCCTATCTTTCGTCGGGGTTCTTTTACGATCAGGTAATCGACGGAACGGGTCGTTTCGCGGGGGAGCTGTTGCTCGTTCTCGGCATGGTGGTTGCAACCAAGGTACTCAAAACGCTCGCCACCATGCTCAACAATTGGATTACTTCCAAGGTGGCCGCAAAAATGGTTTTCGACCTGAAAAAGACCATTTTCGGCGCAATCGAGCGTCTTTCGCTCGGCTTCTTTACGGGGCGGCAGACCGGCGGGCTGATGACGCAGGTCAACGACGATTCCAACACCATTTATGAATTTTTCTGCGACGGCGTTCCGTATTTCGTAATCAACGTGGTGCAGGTCGTTGTGTTAACGGTTCTCCTGTTCTGGATCCAGCCGCTTCTGGCGGCGTTGGCGTTGATTACGGTGCCCGTATTCTTCCTGCTGATGCGCTGGCTGTTCCGAAACGAAAAAATGCTCCACGCGCGGCGGTTTTCGGGTTCCAAATCGCTCAATTCGTTCCTTGCGGACGTGTTTTCGGGCATGCGCGTGGTCAAAGCCTTCTCGCGGGAAGAAAACGAGATCGGTCGGTTCTCCTCGCATAGCCGCAACCTTGCCGAGAGCGATAAGAAGCTTTCGCTCTTCAACAACTACGCGTGGCCGCTTGCCGGCTTGGTGCTGACGGTTGGCAACATGATCGCGTGGGGCGTGGGCGGTTGGATGGTGATGAGCGATTACGGCGGCATGACCTACGGAAAGCTCCTGACCTTTATCGCCTACATGAACATGATTTACTCTCCGCTGGATTTCTTTACCGACATGATCAACCGCACCGCCGATTGCACCAACGCGCTCGGGCGTTTGTTTGAAATTATGGACGCGCAGCCCGACGTTCGCGAAAAGCCGGACGCCGTCGAGCTGGACGGCAGTTCGGGAAAGGTCGAGTTCGACCATGTTTGCTTCTCCTATCAAAAGGGCAGGCGTGTGATCGACGATGTGAGCTTTACGGTGGAAGACGGCGGCATCCTCGGCATTGTGGGGCATACGGGCGCGGGCAAAAGCACGCTTGCCAACCTGCTGATGCGGCTCTACGACACCGAGAGCGGCGAGATCCGCGTGGGCGGGCATCCCGTCCGCGATCTGACGCTGCGGTCGCTCTACCGCAACGTTGCCATTGTTTCGCAGGAGACCTACCTGTTTATGGGAACGATCCTCGATAACATCCGCTATGCCAAGCCGGAAGCGAGCTTTGCCGAGGTGGTGGAAGCGGCGAAATGCGCGGGCGCGCACGATTTCATCATGCGCCTGCCGGATGCCTACCATACCCGCATCGGCGCGGGCTATTCGGAGCTTTCCGGCGGGGAACGGCAGCGGGTTTCCATTGCCCGCGCAATCCTGAAAGACCCGAAGATCCTGATTCTCGACGAGGCCACCGCCGCCATGGATACGGCCACCGAACGCCGGATTCAGGAAGCGTTGACGAAACTGACCGAGGGGAAAACCACCATTATGATCGCGCATCGGCTCTCCACCCTGCGCGATGCCGATCGGCTTGTGGTGATTGAGCGGGGGCGGGTTGCCGAAACGGGCACCCACCGCGAACTGCTCGCGCGGGAGAACGGCGTTTACCGGAAATTGTTTACTTTGCAGGAAGAGGCGCTCCAACAGGCGGGCGTTCTCGAAGAGACTTGAAAAAGGGGGAATTACCGCAATGAAAACACCACCGATGATGATGGGCGGCGGCATGGGCGGCCCGCCCCCGTTCGGGGCGCGCAACGGCGGCATTTCGGGCGGCGGAAGATCGGGGGGCGACGGCGGTCGCCGGCCGCGGCGGGAACGCTCGCTCGAAGAAATTATGAAAACGGTTTGGTTAACGCCCGAAAACGCGGCTTTTTCGCGCAAAAACGGGTTGCTTTACCTGTCGCTTGAAGGGCGCGAAATCAGAGTTTCCCTGCGGCGCGACTTTCCGTTTGAAGAGCTTTGGTCGTATATTTCCGTGCTGGACGGCGAAGAGGAAGAGGTTGGCATGATCCGCTCGGTGGACCTGTTCGGCGATGAGACCCGAACCCTTCTGACCGAAGAGCTCGAACGGCGGTATTACGCGCCCGTGATCCTGCATATTGTCAGCCTGAAAGAGCGGTACGGTTTTTCCTATTGGAAGGTGGATACCGCGGACGGAAAAATGGAATTTACGCTCCATGATACCTATAAAAGTCTGATTCATATCGACGCCAAGCGGGTGATTCTTCTGGATGTGGACGGGAACCGCTTTGAAATTCCCGATGTTTCCGCGCTCGACCGCAGAAGCTATCGAAAAATCGAGCTTTATCTGTGAGGTACGTATGAAGAAGCGGAAACAAATGCAAAACGAGGAGCCGCAAGGGTTCTCGCCGCCCATCCCGCCGCGGGAAACGGTGGCGAGGTTCCGGGCCAACCTCGATCCCGTCGCGCCGCACGGCAGAGTCAACGCTGCGGTCGTTTGCTCGCGCGAGGTTCTTGCGGTGGCAACCGACGGGACCGAGACTCTGCGAGTCCCGCTCTCCGAGATCCGCGAAGTACGGGCGGTTGCGGGCGTTGGGTGCGTATTTCTCGAATACGAGCGGATCGGCGGGGAAGCCGTTCTGTTTGCCCGCGCCGACGCGCGCGCGCAAAAAGAGGCGGTGCGCTTTGCCCGCGCGGTCAACCGGCGCCTGCGGGAACTTGCCGAGGAGAACGGGAACGGGCGGCGGCCGGAGTCGGCTCCGGAGCGAAAAAAACAGAAAAGCCGCAGGCGCGCCATCGCCCGCTTGCTTTCCATGTCGCGCCCCGAATGGGGGCTGATTGCCGTTACCGTGCTGCTCTTCTTCGCAACCACCGCAATCGGAATCCTGCTCCCGTATCTCAACCGCCGGTTGGTGGATGATTATATCCGTCAAGAGATCGACTCGGTTTTCCTTGCCGGATTCATCGGAATGGTGTTCACAATCCTCGCGGTCCATGCCCTGCGCGTGGTTGTGCGCATTGCGCGCGGATGGTTTCTGACAACGGCGGGCAACCGCATGATCGTTCGCCTGCGGGATACAGTGTTCCGCAAGATCCAATCGCTTTCCATCGCCAAAGTTTCCGCAAACAACACGGGGGAGCTGATGCAGCGGGTCAACGGCGATACCTCGCGCATCAAGAATTTTCTGATTAACCAATTGCCCAGCCTGTTGGAGCAATCGCTTCTGCTGTTGGTCATCGGCGTCGTTCTTTTCGCCTACGATTGGCGGCTCGCCCTGCTCATTCTGGTTCCCGCGCCCTTTGTAATGCTTGCGTTCCGCACGTTCTGGCGGTTCATGCGCGGGTTGTTCCACCGCCGTCGGGAGTTGAACGCACAGGGAAGCGCGGTTCTCCATGATATTTTCTCGGGCATCCGCGTGGTCAAGGCCTATGGTATGGAGCGGCGGGAAGAGGAACGGTTTGTGGGAATGGCGGCCGCCGAGCGGGATGCCGAATTGCGGCAGGAAAAGCTGTGGGCGGTTCTCATGCCTTTGCTCGATTTCATCATGGGAATCGGGGAATATGTCCTGCTCTATTATGTCGGTCGTCAGATGCTCGCGGGCGTGATGACCGCGGGCGAAATGTCGCAGTTTTCATCGTATGCCGGCATGATCTACGGTCCGCTTGCCATGCTGTTGCGCCTGCCGCGCCAACTGATGATGATGATGACCTCTCTCAACCGCGTTTACGAACTGCTTGATGAGCCCGTGGAAATTGTCGACAGCAAGGAGCCGAAACAGCCCTCTTGGAACGGCGAAATTTCGGTGGAGCATGTCCGCTTCGGCTACGACGGCGGCGACGACGTCCTGCACGACATTGACCTGCAAATCGGCGCAGGAGAGTTCATCGGGCTGGTCGGCCGGTCGGGCGTCGGTAAATCCACACTGATCAATCTGATCTTGCGAATGTACGACGTAGAGGACGGCCGCATCTGCATTGACGGCGTGGACATACGGGATATTCCGCAGGCGGAACTGCGCTCGCGCATGGGCGTGGTGTTGCAGGAAAACTTCCTGTTTACGGGAACGGTCAAGCAGAATATTTCCTATGCAAAGCCAAACGCCACGCTGGAAGAGATCATCCGCGCGGCGAAAACGGCCGGCGCGCACGATTTCATCATCCGTCTGCCGGACGGGTATAACACCTATGTCGGCGAAAAAGGGTACACGCTCTCGGGCGGCGAGCGGCAACGCATTTCCATTGCCCGCGCGCTGCTGCATGATCCGAAGATCCTGATCCTCGACGAGGCCACCGCCTCGCTGGATACCGAAACCGAAAAACTGATTCAGGACGCCCTGCAAACGCTTTGCAAAGGCCGCACCACCATTGCCATTGCGCATCGGCTCTCCACGCTCCGCAACGCCACGCGGCTGGTCGTCCTCGACCGCGGAAAGGTGGCCGAAAGCGGCTCCCACGAGGAGCTGATGGAAAAACGCGGCATTTACTACGGTCTTGTGATGGCGCAGCGCGAAATGGCAAAAATCGAAACCGAGCCGTCCGCCCCGCTGGCGGAAAAGGATTCATAGTATCAAAGCAAATGCCCCCGATCGGGGGCATTTTTTTTGCATGTTTCCGCGTTTCCGAGGCAATAATAGCATAAAAAGGAAGAGAGGGAAAGCCATGGAAACAATCGGAACGGAACTCGGGGAAAATCTGGACCGCTTTTGCGAAATCTTCCGGAGCGACGGAACCTTTCGCCATCGCGTGTTTCGCGCGGGGTTGGGCGTGCGTTGCGCCGTGTTGTATCTGGACGGAATGGTTTCGTCGTCCGCCGTGTACGAAAGCGTGATTCGCCCGCTGATTACGGCGTCCCCGATGAATGCGGGAACCGACCCCGCCGCCTGCGCGGCCGAGGAAGCGCTGTGGGCGGGCGAGGTCAAAGGCGCGAGCGGTTTTGAAGCGCTTACCTCGGCCATGCTTTACGGCGAAACGGTTCTGCTGTTCGAGGGGAGCGGAACGGCTCTGCATATCGACACCAAGGGCTTCCGCACCCGCGGGATTCAGGAGCCGCAGAACGAGAGCGTTTTGCAGGGGCCGCGCGAGGGGTTCGAGGAAGCGGCCGTTCCCAACCTTGCCATGATCCGCCGCAAGCTGCAAACCGCCGATTTTTGCGCCGAACCGATGCGCGTGGGGCGGCGGAGCGGAACGGCGGTGTATATTTGCTATCTGCGTTCGCTCGCCTCGCCGTCGCTCGTTGCCGAAATGAAACGGCGGCTCGGCAAAATCGACATCGACGGCGTTCTTGACACCAATTATCTTGCCGAGCTGATCCGCGACGGCAGGCGGTCGGTTTTCAAAACCACGGGCAGCACCGAACGCCCCGACGTGGTGGCCGCCAAACTGCTCGAAGGGCGGGTCGCCGTGGTTGCGGACGGAACGCCTGTGGTTCTCACCGCACCGTACCTTTTCGCCGAAAATTTCCAATCCGACGAGGACTATTATCTCAATTTCTGGGTCTCGTCCATCGGCCGTTTTTTGCGATACGTGTGCTTTTTTCTAACGGTTTCCATCCCCGCGCTCTACCTCGCGCTCCTCACGCATCATCAGCGGCTTTTGCCAACGTTTCTGCTGCTCTCCTCGGCGGGAACGCGGGGCGGCGTTCCGTTCTCCTCGCTTGCGGAATGCCTCTTGTTGGTTTCGGTGTTGGAAATACTCAAAGAAACCGGCGCGCGCATGCCGCAAAATCTCGGGCATACGCTCGGCATCATCGGCGGCCTTGTGGTGGGCGAGGCGGCGGTGGAAGCAAGGCTGATCAGCGCGTCCATGCTGATCGTGGTCGCCGTCAGCGGCATTGCGGGGCTGATGATCCCCCGCCTGCGGGCGGCGGTGTTCTACGTCCGCGTGGGAATGATCCTGCTTGCGGCGTGGATGGGGCTGGCGGGCTGTTTGATCGGCCTGACCCTTCTTTTGATCCGCGCCATGGGGATCTCCTCGTTCGGAACGCCGTATCTGCAGCCGCTCGAATCCCCCACGGTGCAGGGGCTGAAAGATACGTTCGTGCGCCTGCCGTGGGGAACCATGCGCACCCGCCCGCTGTTCAGCAGGGACCGCGTCCGGCAGAAACGGAGAGACGATTGATGAAAAAAATCGCTTGGCTGCTTCCGCTCTGCTTGCTTTTGGCGGCCTGCCGCGCCGATGTTTCGGAGCCGGAAGAGCTTTATTTGGTTTCCGCCATCGGGTTCGACGCGGGCAACGCCGACCTTCGCGTTTCGGTGGAAGTCCCGCTCACGCGCGAGAACGAGGCCGACAAAATGGAAGTTCTGGTGTTCGACGGGACCGGAAACAACCTGACTGCGGCCATGCGGGATCTGCGGGCAAAGCTCGGGAAAAAACTGTTCTTCGGGCATTGCGCTCTCGCAATTTTCGGGGATGGGGTAAGCGGCGACGCGCTGCGCGCGGCGTTGGATTTTCTTTCGGGAAACGAAATACCGCTTTCGGTAACAGTCGTTTCCGCGCCGGACGCACGCGAGCTGTTGGCGCGGGGAACGCTTTCCGCTCCGGCGGCGGGCTACGAAATTCCGGACATTCTGCGCCTGTTGGCGCGGGATGAGGGGCTCCCGCTGCGGTGCCGCTATTATGAAATCGCCGCGCACAGCTCCGATTTCACTCTTCCGCGCTTTTTGCCGAGCGACCTGAACAACGCCGTACCCGACCGTTTCGTCGGTATGCGGTCCTATCGGGACGGAAAGGCGGCGGTAGAATGACGCGGGCAAAGACCAAACGCCGCGGTTTGCACCAAATTGCGCTCGCCGCTCTGTTTACCGTGGGAAATACGCTTCTGCGCTTCCCGTGGAAAAATACCGGAGCGGGAATTTCAATTTCGTTTCCGGTATCGGCAATCGCCGCCGTTTGCGCGGTTGCGCTGGTGTATCCCGCCGCGGGAAAACTGTTGCGCGCACCGTTCCGAAAACGCATTCCGCGAATGATCGCCGCGGGCGTTTTTTGCGCGGCGGTTTCGGCGGTCTCGCTCTTCTGCGCGGCGCGGTGCGCGTCGGATCTTCTCGCTTTTTTCGGCGAAACGCTTCTGCCGCGGGGAACCGAAGTCCCGTTTTCCGCGCTCTTCCTCGCGGCGGCGGTTTGCCTCGCCCGCGCCCCGCGGCGGAGTACGGACGGTTTTGCGTTGATCGTCTTTTTCGCTTCATGCGTTGCGGTCGCCGTGTTGTTTCTGCGGGGCGCGCCGCAGTTCCGAGCCGAATACGGCGCGGTGGATTTTTCTGTCTTTTCGGGAGCGGACGTCTTGTCCGGAACGCTATGGGCGGAAGTCCTTCTTCCCATGGCCCCGCTCGCCGTATATTTTGGGGTAACCACTCCGCGCAGAAAAGGAAAGTCGGTCCGATCGCCCGTTTTCGGAACGCTGGCGGGCGTAGGGATCCTGCTCGTTTGCGTTTTGCAGACCTTGCTGACGTTCGGCGCGGAATATGCCGCCGCACTCTCCTATCCGTATTCCCGCGCGGTGCGGGTGGTTTCGGTGGGGCAGTACGCGTTCCGCCCAGAAATTCTTTCCTATCTCCTCGATTATTCCGCGTGCCTGTTCCGGACGGCGGTTTGCTTTGCCTCCGTTCGCCGGTTGTTCGGTCGGTTTTTGCCGCGCGCGGCCAAATGGGTTCCCGCGTTGCTTGGGTTGGGAGTGTTCATTTATTTATATTTGCGGTGACGGGCCGAACCGATTGCGCGTTTCCTCGCGAATCTCCCGCCGCAACCGGAGCAGAACGAACAGATTGATGGTGGTCAATGCGGCGATTGCAATGTCCGAAACCGTCCAGACCGTGGTCGGTGCAACCGTGCAACCAAGGGGAATACAGAGCAGAAAAGCGACGTAGTACAGATTTCGCGAGGCCGGCTTCCGGTTGAGAAAGCGAACGGCGACCGCGCCGTAATCCGCCCAGCAAACCACGGTCGCATAGCCGAAGCAGAGAATTGCCGCCGCAAGGAACCAAGCCGCGCCGCGGCCGAGGCTTGCCGAGAACGCGGTAACCGTCATCATAACGGGGGACGACGCGTATTCCGCCGCCGCGCCAACGTTCACAAGGATTACCAGCCCCGTAAGCGTGCAGAGCAGAATGGTGTCCACAAACACCTCAAAAATTCCCCAAACGCCTTGCGCGGCGGGGGAATCGGTGTTGGCTCCCGCATGCGCGGCGGGCGCGGTGCCGCACCCCGCCTCGTTGGAGAGCAGCCCGCGCATGGTTCCCACCCGCAGCGCGCGCGAGGTCAGAAACCCGAGCAAGCCGCCAACCGCGCTTTTCGGCGCGAACGCCTCGCGGAAAACGGACCCGAACGCCTCGGGGATTGCCTCGCGCCGCAGAATCAGAACGGCAACCGAGAAAACCACATATCCGAGCGACATGATCGGCACCAGATATTCGGTCAACGCCGAAATGCCGCGGGATCCGCGCGGGACCACGGGAACCGACAAAACGAGCAGAACGACGGCGCAAACCCAAACCGGAATGCCGAGGACCCCCGAAAAGACCGACGAAACGGCGTTTACCTGAATCACGCACCCCATTGCCAGCGCGTCCGCAACGATCAGAACGGCAAACACGGCGGCGAGTGCGGAGCCGAGCCTTGGCCGGCGCGGGAAAGCGGCGCGGATGTAGTAGGGCGCGCCGCCGCTGTGCGAGCCGTCGGAAGCGGTTATCCGGTGGCGAACGGCCAACACGATTTCGGCGTATTTCAACGCCATGGCGAGGAGCGCCGAGACCCACATCCAGAAGAGCGCGCCCGCGCCGCCGACGACAATTGCGTTCGCAACGCCGACTATGTTGCCGACGCCGAGCGTTCCCGCCAGAGCCAGCGTGACCGCGCGGAACGGGGAAACGCCGCCCTCGCGTTTCTCGGTCAGCGCGGCGAGCATTGCCCGCGGGCGCGTAAATGGGCGGCCGCGCAAATAGACCAGAAAAAAGATGCCGCAGCCCATCAGGAGCGGGGGAACGGCCCCGCCCGTCAGCAATTCGGAAAGCCAAGACATTCCCGTGTTTCCCCCCTTGCGAAAATTACAATTGATTTTATGAATCGGCCCCGAAAAACATTCCGCGTCGGTCAAAATCTCAATTTTAGCACTTTGGAACACCGATTCGACAATTTATTTGTGAACATATTGTGAATTATTGCGAAAAGGGCTTGATTTTTTTTCAAAAAAGGGTAAAATATAAATCAGAATTAGCACTCGGAAGTTTCAAGTGCTAAAAATTCAATGATCAAAAGAGAAGCAAGGAGGTACGGTTTTATGAACATCAAACCGTTGGCGGACAGAGTGGTTGTCAAACTCATCGAAGCCGAAGAAAAAACAAAAACAGGAATTTTCCTTACGGCGTCCGCGCAGGAAAAGCCGCAGGTTGCGGAAGTGGTCGCGGTCGGTCCCGGGGCGCATACCGACGACGGCAAGCTCATCCCCATGGATGTGAAGGTCGGCGATAAGGTTATCACAAGCAAGTACTCCGGCACCGAGGTCAAGGTGGACGGCGTGGAATATACCATTGTCAAGCAGGGCGACATTCTCGCCGTGGTTGAATAAGAAAGGGGACTGATACATTATGGCAAAAGAAATTCTCTATGGAATCGAAGCGCGCAACGCGCTTGTTCGCGGCGTGGATCAATTGGCGGACACGGTCAAGATCACGCTCGGCCCGAAGGGCAGAAACGTGGTTCTCGATAAAAAATACGGCTCTCCGCTCGTCACCAACGACGGCGTTACCATTGCCAAGGAGATCGAGCTGGAAAACGAAGCCGAGAACATGGGCGCGCAGTTGGTAAAAGAGGTTGCCACCAAAACCAACGACGCGGCCGGCGACGGCACCACCACCGCAACGCTTCTGGCGCAGGCCTTTGTTCGCGAAGGCATGAAGAACGTTACCGCGGGCGCGAACCCCATGGTTGTCCGCAAGGGCATGAAGAAAGCGGTTGACGCGGCGGTTGCGGCCTTGGTCGCCAACTCCAAAAAGGTCAACGGCTCGGCGGATATTGCCCGCGTGGGCACCATTTCGGCGGGCGACGAAGTGATCGGCCAGCTGATTGCGGACGCGATGGAAAAGGTTACGTCGGACGGCGTGATTACCATTGAAGAATCCAAATCGGCGGACACCTATTCCGAGGTTGTGGAAGGCATGCAGTTCGACCGCGGCTACCTCTCGCCCTACATGGCGACCGACATGGACAAAATGGAAGCCGTTATCGACGACGCGCTGCTGCTGATTACCGACAAGAAGATTTCCAACATTCAGGAGATCCTGCCCCTGCTCGAGCAAATCGTTCAGGCGGGCAGAAAACTGCTGATTATTGCCGAGGATGTGGAAGGCGAGGCCCTTACCACCTTGGTGCTCAACAAGCTCCGCGGCGTGTTCAACTGCGTTGCGGTCAAGGCGCCCGGGTTCGGCGACCGCCGCAAAGAAATGCTGCAGGACATCGCCATTCTCACGGGCGGTCAGGTCATCTCTTCCGAGGTCGGCCTTGAATTGAAGGATACCACCATGGATATGCTCGGCCATGCCCGCCAAGTCAAGGTAAACAAAGAGCATACCATCATCGTTGGCGGCTCGGGCGATTCCGACGCCATCAAAGCGCGCGTCAACCAGATCCGCGTCGCCATTGAGGACACCACGTCCGATTTCGACCGCGAGAAGCTGCAGGAAAGACTTGCCAAGCTCGCGGGCGGCGTTGCGGTAATCAAAGTGGGCGCGGCAACCGAAGCCGAAATGAAGGAAAAGAAGCTCCGCATCGAGGACGCTCTCAACGCCACCAAAGCGGCGGTGGAAGAGGGAATCGTTGCCGGCGGCGGAACGGCGTATCTCAACGTTATTCCCGCGGTGGAAAAAGTGATTGACACCGTTGAGGGCGACGAAAAGACCGGCGTTCGCATCGTTTTGAAAGCGCTTGAAGAGCCGGTGCGCCAGATCGCGGCCAACGCGGGCTTCGACGGCGGCGTAATCGTGGATAAGATCATGAACAGCGGCAAAGTCGGCTACGGCTTCGACGCCTACAACGAAACCTATTGCGATATGGTCGCCAGCGGCATCGTTGACCCGACCAAAGTGACCCGCTGCGCGCTCCAGAACGCGGCTTCCATCGCCTCGGTCATCCTTACCACCGAGTCGGTCGTCGCCGATAAGAAAGAGCCGGAACCCGCTCCCGCGGCGGCTCCCGCAGGCGGCATGGGCGGCATGTATTAAGATCGGAACCAAGACTTTTTTTGGGGGACCCTTTTCCCGCGGGAAAAGGGTCCCCCTCTCTCAAACGTTCCTTTCCGAAAAACGCAAACAAAAACCCCGCTTTTTCCGGCAGGAAAAAGCGGGGTGTTCTTTTTTTATGGGGCTTCCCTTAAACGTCTATCACGTCTTTGGGCTTTCTGCGGGTCCACATGCCGTTGGTAAAATCGGGAACGGCTTGGGGCAGGCCGCCCGCGGCAACCGAGGCCTCGGAAAGCGCGGTAACGGACATCCAAGCGGCGGCGTCGTAAACGTCAATGGGCATTGGGTCGCCGTTTTTGAGCGCGTCCACAAACGCGCGGAACTCAATGTAGTCCATTCCGCCATGCCCCGCTTTGATCTTTTCGGGGGTCATTTCGCGCCATACGGCGGGGAGGTGCTCCGCTTCCAGCTCCGCGGCGTTCCCAACGGTGTTCCGATAGTAGGCGCCCGAGTTAAAGCTCTCTTTTCCGCCGAGCAGATGGACGTGATGGAGCGCGCCCTCGTAAATGCCGTTCGTGCCGTGCAGGGTAAATTCGCGGGAATAGTGGCGGGGCAGGGTGGTATCCAGCCGCATGGAGATCGTCGAGCCGTCGGCGCAGGAGATAATGGTGCTGACCACGTCCCCCTGACGGAACTTCTTGCCAACCAGATCGGGGTATTTTTCGGCGTTCCGGTTGACGTGGGCTTCCATTCCCTCGGCGCGGGACGCAACCGAAACGAGCGAGACCATCCGGTTTCCGCGGTTGATGTTGAGAACGCGGGCAATCGGGCCAAGCTCGTGCGTGGGGTAGTTTTCGCAGTTGCGGGTCAGGTAGTTGCGCAGGCGGTAGTGGCGGATCTGCTCGCCCGAGGCAATTTCGTCGCCGAGAAAATGCGCGTAACAGCCGTGCGCGTGAACGATATTGCCCAAAACGCCGTGGCGGACGAGCGCAAGCCCGAACAGCTCCTCGCGGCCGAAGCAGCAATTTTCCATCAGCATTAGCGGAACGCCGGTGCGTTCTTGGGTGCGAACAAGCTCCCAAAGGCTTTCCAACGAGTAGGCTCCGCCCACTTCCAAAGCCGCGGGAACGCCCGCTCGGAGCGCGTCAATCGCAATTTCCACATGCGTTTCCCAAGAGGTGGCAATGTAAACGGCGTCGGGCTTTTTCGCAAGAACTTCGCGGTAATCCACGGTGGAGAACGGCCGCTTGCCGCTCTTTGCTGCAACGTTTTCGGCGGCCAGCTCCGCGCGGTCGGCGTATTCGTCGCAAACCGCCGTAACTTCCACGTCGGGCATATTCAGCAAAATGTGGGCGGTAATGGAAGAGCCGCGCTGGCCATAGCCGATTACGCCTATTTTCACAGAGTCCATAAAAGTGATCCCCCCTTTTTTGTCAACTGTAATTGTACCACGAACCAAAGGAAATGTCAATCGGAATCCGGAACATTTTTATTTGATTTCGGATATATCGGCTTTCCCGAAACGCCCCCCGAAAGGACCCGCCGCGCCGTTTTCCGCGCGTTTTCCACGCCGATCCGGACCAAAATTGTTTCCGGTTTCGCCGAAAAGCGGCAAACGCCGCAAAAAAGTGCAAAATTTGTATTGCAAAACAGGGAAAACTTTGATATAATAAAGGGGACCTCTAAAAATTCATCGCACTCCGGAGCGGCGGAATCTTTTCCGCCATATTGCACCAAAACTTCTTGCCGATGCTCCCACATCGGCGGCGTCCTTTTGGTTGATCTGACGAAAAATCTTCTCGCCGCCCGAAGCACGCCGAATATTTAGAGGTCCCCTAAAGAAAAATGTACCGCATATCCGCCGCGCGGAGAATCCATTGAAAAAAGGAGACGGAATATGGTTGATACCGGCTTTGATCTGAATGAACATACATTGTCTTTTGTGGAGAACATCGGGCGGCACATGCCGGGGGGGTTCTTCATCTACAAAGCGGGGGGCGCGGAAGAGCTTCTGTATGCAAACAAGGCTTGCGTACAGATTTTCGGCTGCGACGATCTGGACGATTTCAAAAAGTTGACGGGATTCACGTTCAGGGGCATGCTGCATCCGGACGACTATCGCGCCATTTCGGATTCTATTGTCGAACAGATCAGCTCCGGTGAGGACAACATGGATTATGTGGAATACCGCATCATCCGCAAGGACGGCGCGGTTCGCTGGGTGGATGATTACGGCCATTACACGGAAACAAAAGAATATGGCGGGGTTTACTATGTCTTTATTTCCGACATTACGGAAAAACGCGAGTTGCGGGAAAAGGATGCCCAAACGCGGCAGGCTGTTATCGAAACCCTGACAAACTCTTATAACACCGTTTGGCTGATCAACGATGTGGAAACCGAGGCTTGCTCCCTCTACCACTCCGATTTGGACGAGATCCACGCCGTGGCGATCCGAAACGCGTTGAGTCACGCCAAATATACCGACACCAAAACGCAGTACGTGGACACGATGGTGGCAAAAGAGGATCGGGAGCGCATGCAGGAAGAAATCTCCCTGCCGTATATCTTAAAACAATTCAAAGAAAAGAATCAGTTTTCCGTCAATTTTATCCGCGACCTGAAAAGCGGCCCCAGATATTACCGCATCGATTTCGGAAAAATCAAAATGCCGGAGAACCGGATCGGCGTTATGATGGGCTTTAAGGACGTTGACGACGAGGTTCGTCAGGGAAAGATCATCCAGCGGGCGTTGCGGGAAGCAAAGAAAACGGAAGAGGAAAACCGCAGGTTGATGGAAGAAGTTCAATCCGCGGCCAAACTCGCCGACCTGATGGGCTCCGTATCCTCTCTGCTGACCAATATGCCGGCAATGAGCTTTTCCAAGGATGCGGAAACCGGCGTATATCTCGCCTGCAATCAGGCGTTTGCGGAGTATGCCGGAAAAACGAAACCGGAAGAGGTGGTTGGGCTGACCGACTATGAAATTTTCGATCCGGTTACGGCGGCGCACTTTGTTGAGGACGACCGGAAAGCTCTTTCGCAGGACGACGCCTACATCTTCTTTGAAGATGTTCCGGACGCGACGGGGAAGAATTTCCGGAATCTCCAAACCACCAAAACAAAATTCGAGGACGTTAACGGAAAAGTTTGTCTGCTCGGCATGTGTGTTGACGTTACCGAAATGACCAAGGTCAAATCGGCGGAAGCGGAGAGCAGGGCAAAACAGGAAGAACTGGAAAAACGGATCGTTCTTCAAGAGGAACTGCTCGAGCAGGAACGGAAGCGCAAAGAGCAGGACAGCATGATTACGGCCATGGCTTCCGACTACCGCAGCGTGTATCATGTGGACCTCGACGCGGACGACGCCGTTTGTTACAGAGCCGACCCCACCGACCGCGACCAACACCCCGAAGGGGTCCATTTCCCGTTTTATGAACGTTTCGCCTATTATGCAAAGTTATATGTGGACGAGGAATACCGCGATGGGTTCCTCAAATTCATCGACCCGCAGAATATCCGCGAGGCGTTGTTAAAAGAGAACATCATTTCCTATCGCTACCTTGCCAAGAGGGGCGGCAAAGAATACTATGAAATGCTTCGCATGGCGGGCGTTCGCCACGCAGCGGACAGGGTGGACCACAAGGTTCACGCCGTTGGCCTCGGGTTTACGGTGATCGACGCCGAAATGCGGGAAACGCTTGCCAAAAACCGCGTATTGAGCGAGGCGCTCGCCGCCGCGGAAGAGGCGAACAAAGCAAAAACCGCGTTTCTCTCCAACATGAGCCACGAGATCCGAACGCCCATGAACGCGATTATCGGGTTGGATAGCCTCGCCCTTCGGGACGAGACTTTAACGGATACCACCCGCGAGTATCTGCGGAAGATCAACGGGAGCGCAAAGCATTTGCTCGGGCTGATCAACGATATTTTGGATATGAGTCGGATCGAATCCGGACGGTTGACTCTTCGGAAAGAAGAGTTTTCGTTCGGCGAAATGCTCGAGCAAATCAATACCATGGTCATGTCGCAGTGCGCCGATAAAGGGCTGACATTTGAGTGCCGGATCAACGGCCGTATTGATGATTACTACATCGGCGACGATATGAAGCTGAAGCAGGTTCTGATCAACATTTTAAGCAATGCCATTAAGTTTACCGACGCTCCGGGGAACATTACCATGACCATTGAACGCGTCGCGCGGTTTGAGGATCAGTCCACGCTGCGTTTTTCGGTCAAGGATACCGGCATCGGAATGGACAAATCGTTTATCCCGAAAATTTTCGATTCGTTCACGCAAGAGGACAGCAGCCGGAACAATAAGTACGGCAGCACAGGCCTTGGAATGGCGATTACCAAAAATATTGTCGAGCTGATGAACGGAACCATCACGGTGGAATCCGAAAAAGGCGTCGGGTCCGAATTTGTCGTCGTTCTCTCCCTGAAAAACTGCGATAACCCGAGCCAGATTGTAGATCGGATCAACGCAAAGGATATGCATGTTCTCGTGGTGGACGACGACCCCATTGCCTGCGAGCATGCGCGCGTTGTAATGGACGAAGCGGGAATCAAAACCGACGCCTGCCAATCCGGCCGCGAAGCGCTCGGAATGCTCGAGGTCTGCCATGCCAAGCAGGAGCCGTATAACCTTGTTCTGCTGGATTGGAAAATGCCCGAAATGGACGGCATCGAGGTTGCAAAGGAGATCCGGAAGAGATACAGCAACGAAACCACCGTGATCATCCTGACCGCGTACAATTGGGATGAAATTATGGATGAAGCGCTCCACATCGGCGTGGATAGCTTCCTTTCCAAACCGCTGTTCGCTTCCGGCGTGATCGACGAATTTTTGCGGATCGCCCGCCGCAACAGCCTGAACGCATTCAAGGAAAAACGGCGCGCCGATCTGAACGGCAGAAGAATCCTGCTTGCCGAAGATATTTTCATTAACGCGGAAATCGTGAAAGAACTGCTCAAATCGCGCGGCGTGGAAATTGACCACGCGGAGAACGGCAGAATTGCCGCAGAGCTGTTTGCAAAGAGCGGAATCGGGTATTACGACGCGATCCTGATGGATGTGCGGATGCCGGAAATGGACGGGCTGGAGGCGACGGGCGTGATTCGCGGAATGGATCGGACGGACGCCGCAACGATCCCGATCATTGCCATGACCGCCAACGCGTTCGATGAAGATGTTCAGCGATCCTTGCAGGTCGGCATGAACGCGCACCTTTCAAAACCTGTTGAGCCGGAACATTTGTATAAAACGCTGGAAGAACTGATTTGGGAGAAGGACAACCGCAATCTTCCGGAAGGGAAGCCGGTTTATGAACGGTAACGTGCAGAACAAGGGATTGGACCGGTACCTGCTGCCGATCGACGTTTGGGCAATGGCTTTCGGCTGTATGGTTGGTTGGGGCGCGTTTGTTATGCCGGGGACCACCTTTCTCCCCATAGCGGGGCCGGCGGGAACGATTATTTCCATGGCCATAGGGCTGGCGGTCATGCTGGTCGTCGGGTATAGCGTCTCCTATCTTATGAAAAGCAATCCCAGAACGGGCGGCATCTATTCCTACACAAAGGAAGCGTTCGGGCGCGACCATGCGTTTCTTTGCGCTTGGTTTTTGTGCCTTTCCTACCTGACGATTGTTTTCCTGAACGGCACGGCGTTGTTCCTTGTGATCCGAACGATCATGGGAGACGCCGCGCAGGGAAGCGTGCAGTACGCCATTGGTGGGAATCCCATCTATTTGCGCGAGGTGGTTGTTTCCGTTTTTGCGCTTGCTGGCGTGGGGATTCTGTTCATCGTGGCAAAACCAGTTCTTCAAAGGCTTCATACCACGCTTTCCGTCTTGCTTTTTCTGGGCGTAATTGTGATTGCGGCGTTTTGCCTGCCGAATGTCGTCGGCAGCGGCGCGGTGGGGTCGTTCGGGTTTTCCGGCGTCGGCAAAGGGTATGCCGTTTTCAGCTTGGTAATCCTTGCGCCGTGGGCGTTTGTCGGGTTTGAAATTTCTTCTTTCGATACGGCGCATTTCAAATTTCCGCTGAAAAAAACGAGAAGAATCCTTTTTGCCGCCATCATCATTGCCGCCTTTGTGTACGTTGCCATGGCGCTGGTCAGCGTCTCGGTTGTTCCGGATGGGTACGCCTCTTGGCAGGAATATATCTCCGATCTTGGAAACCTGAACGGCGTTGCGGCCGTTCCAACGTTCCATGCCGCAAGAGCGGTCATGGGGCCGGCTGGGTTGGCGATCATTGCAATTACGGCGTTGGCGGCGATCCTGACGGGGATCATTGGCGCGTATCGGGCAATGGTACGCGTTCTTTCCACCATGGCGGAAGACAAAATCCTATCCGAAAAGTTTTCCAAAACGACATACAGTATCCTATTCATTATGATATTGTCTATTGCAATATCGTTTTTGGGGAGAAATACGCTGAATTGGTTCGTCGATCTCACGTCCTTCGGCGCAATCGTCGGGTACGGGTATACGTCCGCCGCGGCATATAAGATCGCGAAAACCGAAAACAACCGGAAAATCATGGTAACGGGAATGATCGGCGCCGTAATTTCGGCGATTTTCGGCATTGTTCAGCTTGTGCCGCGCCTCGCCGCGCTGGACGCAATGGGAAGCGAGGCCTTCCTGCTGCTTTCGCTTTGGTGTCTGCTCGGGTTCGTGTTCTATTGGCGAACCGTGAAACGCAACACGCTCACGGAATACAGCGGCATGTCCACTTCCGGAACAGTTCTGTTCGCCCTGCTTGTTTATGCCGCCATGATGTGGCTCGGCAAGCTTTTGGCGAAAAAGGACACGGTGGAAGGGGTCCGCGCCTCGCTCGTCGGCGGGGGATTGGTTCTGATCGTTATCACCTTCGTTGGACTTCTGGTCATGCTGTATATTCAGAATCTTGTACGAAAAAAACACGAGATTGCCGAGCGGGAAAAGATTCGCGCGGTGGAAGGGAGCCTTGCGAAAAGCCGGTTTCTTTTCAACATGTCGCACGACATCCGAACGCCGATGAACGCGATTATCGGTTACACCGGACTTGCGATCAAAGAAAGGGATATGGAAAGCGTGCGTCGGTATCTGACCAAAATCGAGGCTTCCAGCCAGCACCTGCTCGCACTGATCAACAATATCCTTGAAATGAGCAGAATTGAAAACGGTATGTTGGAAATGGAGTATGCCCCTGCCGACCTTTGCCGGATCTTCGAGGAAATGCACGACCTGTTTGACGAGCAGATGAAAAGCAAACAAATGGAGTTCGGGATCTACCATTCGCAGGTACAGCACCGCTATGTCTGGTGCGACCGGAACAACCTGAACCGCGTGCTTCTGAATCTCCTTTCGAACGCTTATAAATTTACTCCGGCGGGCGGTTCGGTAAGCGCGTCCGTGTTGGAAACCGGAAGCCCCGAGGACGGGTACGGAAACTACGAAATTAAGGTGCGGGATACCGGAATCGGAATGTCCAAGGAGTTTGTTGACAAGATGTGGGAAGCTTTTGAACGCGAACGGACTTCCACCGATAGCGGCGTGCAGGGCACCGGACTCGGTTTGCCGATTACCAAAAATATCGTGGATCTGATGGGCGGAGCCATCGAGGTTCTCACGTCCCCGGGCGGCGGAACGGAGATTATAATCCGCATCAAATTCAAATTGGCCGACGAGAAGGATGTGCAAAAAGAGAACACCGAGAAAAAGACGGCGGTGGAAGAAACGGTTGATTTCAGCGGAAAGCGGCTCCTTCTGGTGGAAGATAACGCCGTAAACATGGAGATTGCGAAAATGATCCTCGAGCAGATGGGATTTGAGGTTGAAACGGCCGAAAACGGAAAAATCGCAGTGGATATGGTTTCCGCATCGTCGCCGTCGTATTATAACGCCGTTCTGATGGACATTCAGATGCCGGTGATGGACGGATATACCGCAACAAAAGAGATCCGCGCGCTGAAAAACAAAGAGCTGGCGGGGATTCCGATTCTTGCCATGACCGCCAACGCGTTCCAAGAGGACGTGCAAGCGGCAATGGACGCCGGAATGCAGGCTCATATTGCGAAACCGATTGACATCGGCAACCTGATCAGAACATTGCAGGAAACGCTTCAATAGGGCAATTTCAAGGGTGTGTTTCGGAAATGTTTCCGCGAAACCAATCGCCCGTATCAAACATCGGGCAGCGGCATGCGCCGCTGCCCGATGTTTGATACGAATATTCATAACGAAACAAATTGCCAACGGCGACCGAGCGCGGATTCCAAAATGCTTTTTACCTGTTGTTCCTGCCCGTAAGGATCAATCAAATGAAACGCAAAGAAAGGAACAGGCCATGAGAAAACACATCATTGAAAACGGAATCCGATATGAATTGCAGGGCGAACAATATTATCCCATCTTTTTCCAACTCAAACAAAAGCCAATCGGTCGCTTCGGGCGGCAACACCTCGCATGGCTGAAAGAATATCGCAAAGAAACTTACACAATGCTTTTAACAACCGGCAAACTGAACGACTATCTATCCGAAATCGACTACGAGGCGACCGAACTCTATCGCTCCATAATCTCTCAACTCGCCAAATCGGAAGGCATCTCCGAATCGCTCAAAGCCGCCGACACGCTCGGCTGGGCGCAAGAGATGAACAATATTGCCCAGCGAGCAAGAGAGATTGTTCGATTCGAGGTAATTGATCAATAGCGAAAAATGAATCCATATTTCCACCGTCCCGGATTAAAATCCGGGGCGGTATGTTCTATTATCAGAGCATGATAAACAAATAAGAAGAATCGTTATTTGGATACTAAAAAAGGAAGTAAGAAGTAAAATGATAAAAAGATTATTGATTCTTGTAATAACCGCACTCGTGACTGTTTCTTTCTTTTCCTGTTCATCCGGAAAAAAGAATCCCGTAGCAGGTTCCGAGAATACTACCGATATCAGTGCGGGATCGACCGAGATATCGAATAATTATAACCCGAAACTTGAAGCGATAGACGGGCATGGAAAGGTTATCAAGGTGTTGACACGCGAATCTGCAATTGCGGGAAATTACCGGTATGAAGAAATAGATTTTGAAAAAGCGACAAGAGCAATATCATATAAGCGGGAAGCGATTGAAAACGCATCTTGTTCTACCGCCTTTTCCATACTTGAAAAGTGTGATTTTTCAATGGGATTGCGGTTGTTAATTGTTTCATTTGGTATTATGAATTTCACGATAATGCATCGGAGATATTTTCATCATCTTGGTAAAGAAACGCGAAAAATAAAATTCGTCGCAAAAGCCAAGTTCGTTACTGACAAGGTAGAGCGGACGATTATCGGATAGTATAAGAGGCTTTTCTTTCAGTAAATATACGATCAATTGGTTTCTTCTTGCGAGATATATCATCTAATGCTTTTGAAAACGAGCTTTTCATTACACCG
>CADBKZ010000012.1 GCA_902795355.1 uncultured Ruminococcus sp. | reverse complement strand
ACTGCCCATTGGAAAGCCTCATCCGTCAGACAATCGAGGCTTCCCCGCCTCTCTGTCTGCCACCTTCTCCGATGGGAGAAGGCTCATGATGTTTGCGGACAGCGGGAAGAAAAGCGAAAACAATGGGGTGGTTTTTGTGGGGCGGGCGGCCTTTGGCCGCTTGGATCCGCTCTCATAACAATTGACCTACAAAAGATGAAAATCACCGTTTCCGTAGGGAACAACCTGCGGTTGTATGGAGCTTGCTCCCCAAAGAATATTACATAGCCTTTATTATTCTTATCACCGTAGGGCGGGGGCTTGCCCCCGCCGGAAGCAAAAGACTTTTGCAATTAAACGGTAGTGAATATCCGCATAGTTGTTACTCTCTTTTTGGCGTTTGTTTTTCGGAGGGAGCGGAAGCCAACGCGGCCTTTGGCCGCCCGCCCTACAGGAATAATGTACGATCATAAAGGGATGTATATTTATGTGCAGAACCTCTTATGCGTTATGCGCGAAAGCTCTTATGCGTAAAAGTTCTTTTGCGTAAAAGTTCTTTTGCCTACTTTTCTTTCAAGAAAAGTAGGTGCGTGAAAGCTCTTTTGGTCCTTTTCTCTCGAGAAAAGGACGGCGTGAAAGCTCTTTTGGCATTTCCTCAGGAAATGCTGTTTTACTTTTGAGAAAAGGACGACCTTCAAAACAGCCCTGTAATTCTGCCGTCGGCATCCACGTCGATGCGCTCGGCGGCGGGGGATTTGGGAAGCCCGGGCATGGTCATAATGTCGCCCGTGAGAGCGACGATAAATCCCGCGCCCGCGCTGACTTTGACGTTCCGAACCGTAACGGTGAAGCCCTCGGGCGCGCCGAGCTTGGTCGGGTCGTCCGTAAAGCTGTACTGCGTTTTCGCAACGCAAACCGGCAGCTTGCCGAAGCCGAGCGCGGTCAGCTCGTCAATCTGCTTCTGCGCGGCGGGCAGAATGGTCACGCCAGCGCCGCCGTACACTTTGCGGGCAATGGCGTCGAGCTTTTCGGGAATGGTGGAGTCGTCCTCGTAGCTGAAGCGGAAGTTGTTGGGCGCGTCGCAGAGGCGGACCACCTCTTCGGCAAGCTCCATGCCGCCTTTGCCGCCCTCGGCCCAAACGGTGGACAGACGGACGTTGACCCCCAGCTCGCGGCATTTGGAGATTACAAGGTCGATTTCCGCGTCGGTGTCGGTCGGGAAACGGTTCACGGCTACCACGCAGGGCAGGCCATAGGTGTTTTTGATGTTGGAGACATGGCGGAGCAGGTTGGGAAGCCCGAGGCCGAGCGCGGAAAGGTTCTCTTTGCCAAGCTCGGTTTTCGGAACGCCGCCGTGCATTTTGAGCGCGCGGACGGTGGCAACCACCACCACCGCGTCGGGGCGCAGACCCGCCATGCGGCATTTGATGTCAAGGAACTTCTCCGCGCCGAGGTCGGCGCCGAATCCCGCTTCGGTAACGGCGTAGTCGCCGAGCTTCATGGCCATGCGCGTGGCGATAACCGAGTTGCAGCCGTGGGCAATGTTGGCAAACGGGCCGCCGTGGACGAACGCGGGGGTCCCTTCCAGCGTTTGCACAAGGTTGGGTTTGAGCGCGTCTTTGAGCAGCGCGGCCATGGCTCCCACCGCTTTCAGGTCGCCCGCCGTAACCGGCTTGCCCGCATAGGTGTAGGCCACCACAATGCGGGAAAGGCGGTCTTTCAGGTCGGTAATGGACGAGGCGAGGCAGAACACCGCCATAATTTCGGACGCAACGGTAATGTCAAATCCGTCCTCGCGGGGCGTGCCGTTGACTTTCCCGCCGAGGCCGTCCACCACAAAGCGGAGCTGACGGTCGTTCATATCCACGCAGCGCTTCCACGTAACGCGGCGGGGATCGATACCGAGCGCGTTGCCCTGCTGAATGTGGTTATCGAGCATGGCCGCGAGCAGGTTGTTTGCCGCGCCGATGGCGTGGAAATCGCCTGTGAAATGCAGGTTGATGTCTTCCATGGGGACAACCTGCGCGTAACCGCCGCCCGCCGCGCCGCCTTTGACGCCGAATACGGGGCCGAGCGACGGCTCGCGGAGCGCAACCACCGTCCGCTTGCCGATGCGGCGCAAACCGTCCGCCAAGCCGATGGTGGTGGTGGTTTTGCCCTCTCCGGCGGGGGTGGGCGTAATGGCCGTTACCAGAATCAACTTGCCGTTGGGACGGTCGCTCTCTTCGAGCAGGGCGCGATCCACTTTGGCTTTGTAGCGGCCGTACTGTTCGAGGTACTTTTCGTCCACGCCCGCGGTTTTCGCAATTTCGGTAATGGGTTTCATTTTGCACGCCTGCGCAATTTCAATGTCGGTAAGATATGCCATGTTTTTCTCCTTTTCGGGGCATGCGGAACGGTTCCGCAACCCCTTTTTTATTTTTTGTGTTCGCTTGTTCGGGGAAAGGGATCTTTCGCTTATCCCTTGAAATACGCCACGGCCGACTCGAACATTTTCAGGTCGTAGTTGCCGGAAACGTTGCGGTAAAGCCCCGCGCCAACGCGTTCGCTATGCCCCATTTTGCCGAACACGCGGCCATCCGGCGAGGTGATGCCCTCGATGGCCATGGCCGATCCGTTGGGATTATAACGGATGTCGTCGGTCGGGTTGCCGTCGGGATCGACATACTGCGTGGCGATCTGCCCGCGGGCGGCCAACTGCGCGATTAACTCGGGAGAGGCGAGGAAACGCCCCTCGCCATGCGAAATGGGAACGGTGACAACATCGCCCACGTTGACCCCGCGGAGCCACGGCGAAAGCGTGGACGCCACGCGCACGCGCACCAGCTTGGATTGGTGGCGGGCAATGGTGTTGTAGGTCAGGGTGGGGCTGTTTTCATCGGTATCGGTAATCTTTCCGTAGGGTACCAAGCCGAGCTTGATCAGGGCTTGGAAACCGTTGCAAATGCCGCACATCAGCCCATCCCGCCGTTCGAGCAGGTTTTCCACCTCGGCGCGGATCGCCGCGTTGCGGAAGAACGCCATAATGAACTTGCCGGAGCCGTCCGGCTCGTCGCCGCCCGAAAAACCCCCGGGAATGAATACCATTTGCGCTTTTGCGAGCGACGCGGCAAACGCTTCCGCGCTGCGGGCAATGCCGTCGGCGGTCAGGTTGTTGACAATGAATTGCTCGGTTTCCGCGCCCGCGTCGCGCAGGGCTTTGGCGGTGTCAAACTCGCAGTTCGTCCCGGGGAAAACGGGAATCAGCACGCGCGGCTTCGCGCACCGGACGGCGGGCGATTTCGCGCTGCGTTTTTCGTAGGAATAGGCGGTCAGCCGGTTCGCCGGCGCGCCTTCGAGCGTGGGGTAGACCGGTTCGAGCCTGCCCTCGTAGGCGCGGTCGAGGTCGGCCAGCGCAACCGATTCGCCGCCCAGCGAAATGGACGGGGCGGTTTGCACCGTTCCCACAACCCGCGCGGCGGGAACCTTGCCGAAAAGGGCTTTGGCGTCGTCCGCCGCCATTTCCAGCAGGAGCGTTCCGTAGTTTAATTCAAAGAGCTCGCGGAGCGTGAGCGCGGGATCGAACGCAAACCCGAACCCGTTGCCGACAGCCATTTTGTAAACGGCCTCGGCAATGCCGCCCGCGCCGACGGCGTAGGCCGCCGCGACCTTGCCCGCGCGCATTTGGTCGGTTACCGCGTTCCAGATCGCTTTGAGCGATTCGGCCTCGGGCAATCCGTCCGCCCCGAGGGCGGGGGACACGGCGACCACAACGTCGCCCGCCCGCTTCCATTCGCCCGAGATCACCTCGCCGGTCTTTCCCGTGGTAACGGCGAAAGAAACCAGCGTTGGGGGAACGTCGAGCTTTTCAAACGACCCGCTCATGGAATCCTTGCCGCCAATGGAAGCAACGCCGAGTTCGAGCTGGGCGCGGAACGCGCCGAGCAGAGCCGAGAGCGGCTTGCCCCAACGTTTGGGATCGCGGAGCGGTTTTTCAAAGTATTCCTGAAACGTCAGGTAAACGTCCTCGAATTTCGCGCCCGCGGCGATCAGCTTGGCAAGGCTATCGACCACGGCGAGGTACGCCCCGCGGTAGGGGCTTTTCTCCGCGACGCGGGGATCATACCCGTAGGACATGAACGAGCAGGTGTCGGTATGCTTTTCTTCCATGGGGATCTTCTGCACCATAGCCTGAATCGGCGTTCTCTGATATTTGCCGCCGAACGGCATCAGTACCGTTCCCGCGCCGATGGTGGAATCGAACCGCTCGGAAAGCCCGCGCCGCGAGCAGACCGAAAGATCGCCGACCAACGCGAGATACCCCTTTGCAAAATCGGCCGGAATCGCGTTTTCATAGCGTTGCGACTTGGCGGGGGCAATGTCAATGTGTTTTTCCGCGCCGTTGGAGTTTAAGAACGCGCGCGAAAGATCCACCACCGTGTTGCCCTTCCACATCATTACCAAGCGCGGTTCAGCCGTGACCATTGCAATGCGGGTGGCTTCAAGGTTTTCCTGCGCCGCAAGCGCGAGGAAGGCTTCCACGTCCTTCTCTTCCACCACCACGGCCATGCGCTCCTGCGACTCGCTGATGGCAAGTTCGGTGCCGTCCAGCCCGTCATATTTTTTGGGAACGCGGTCAAGGTCAATGCAAAGCCCGTCCGCAAGCTCGCCAACGGCCACCGAAACGCCGCCCGCGCCGAAATCGTTGCACCGCTTGATCATGCGGCAGGCGTCGGCGCGGCGGAAGAGCCGCTGCAATTTGCGCTCCTCGGGCGCGTTGCCCTTTTGCACCTCGGCCCCGCAGGTCTCCACGCTGTGCGCGTTGTGCGCCTTGGAAGAGCCTGTGGCCCCGCCGATGCCGTCCCGACCCGTGCGGCCGCCGAGCAAAATAACCGCGTCGCCCGCGGCGGGGACTTCCCGCCGCACGTGGTCCGCCGGCGTTGCCGCGATCACCGCGCCGATCTCCATATGTTTGGCGGCATAGCCCTTGTGGTAAATTTCATCCACGATTCCCGTGGCAAGTCCGATCTGGTTGCCGTAGGACGAATACCCCGCCGCCGCCGTTCGCACCAGCTTTTTCTGCGGCAATTTGCCCGCAATGGTTTTGGAGAACGGCTCCGTGGGGTCGCTCGCGCCGGTTACGCGCATGGCCCCGTAAACATACGACCGGCCCGAAAGCGGATCGCGGATCGCGCCGCCGATGCAGGTGGCCGCGCCGCCGAACGGCTCGATTTCGGTGGGGTGGTTGTGGGTCTCGTTTTTGAAGAGCAGGAGCCAATCCTCGTTTTTCCCGTCCGCGTCCACGGTGATCTTCACCGTGCAGGCGTTGATCTCCTCGCTCTCGTCCAGCTTTTGGAGCATGCCTTTCTTTTTGAGGTATTTCGCCGCGAGCGTGGCCACGTCCATCAGGTTTCTGGGCTTGGTTCTGCCTAGCTCCGCGCGCACGCGCTCATATTCGTTCCAAGTTTTTTCCAATTCCTCGTCCTCGAACTTCACGCGGTCGATGGTGGTGAGGAACGTGGTGTGGCGGCAGTGGTCCGACCAATAGGTGTCGATCATGCGGATCTCGGTCAGGGTGGGTTCTCTGCCCTCTTCGCGGAAGTATTCCTGACAGAAGGAAAGGTCGTCCGCGTCCATCGCGAGGCCGTATTTTTCAATGAACTCCTCGATCTCCCACCGGCTCATGTTCAAAAAACCGTACAGCGTTGGAACGGTTTCGGGCGCGGGCGTTTCCATTTGCAGCGTTTCTGGCAGGCCGAGGCTTGCTTCCCTCGCTTCCACGGGGTTGATTACATACCGCTTGACCGCCGCGACCGTCGCTTCCGTGACCGCGCCGCCGAGCAGATAGACCTTTGCCGTTCGGATGGCGGGCCGCTCGCCGCAGGAAAGGATCTGGATGCACTGCGCCGCCGAGTCCGCCCGCTGGTCGAACTGCCCCGGGAGATACTCCACGGCAAACACCGCGTCGGTCGTTTCGGGCAGGTCTCGGTAGGTCACGTCGAGCTGCGGCTCCGAAAACACGGTTTTTGCCGCCTCGCGAAACAGCTCCTCGGAAATGCCTTCCACGTCGTACCGGTTGAGAACCCGCACGCGCTCCACTCCCTCGGCTCCCGATACCGCTGCAAGCTCTCCGAGCAACGCCCTCGCCTCGTTATCGAGTCCCTTCTTCTTTTCCACATAAATTCTGTAAACGTTCATAACCGCTCCTTAAAAGTCAAGAGATGATCCTTCTTTTTCTCGTGAGATAAAAAAGCATTTCCTGCGGAAACGCCGCAAAAAGAGCTTTCACGCACCTACTTTTCTTGAAAGAAAAGTAGGCAAAAGAACTTTCACGCATAACGCATAAGAGGTTCTGCACATAGATATACATTTCTTTATGAATCGTACATTATTCCTGTAGGGCGAGCGGCTTCCCGCTGTTTGCAAACATCCTTTTCCCCGCGGACGCTTTTTGGGGAAAGGGGTAAGGGTTTGGGAAAGGGGGAAACGGCTTTTCGCGAAAAAGGAGTTTCCCCCTTTCCCAAGGTCTTTCCCCAATGTCTTTCCCTCAAAGCCCTTCCCCAGCGGTTACTTTCCCGCCTTTAACGCCCTTGCGCCGATGTCGCGGCGGCAATACTTGCCGTCAAAAGAAATCCGGTCGGCGCGGGAATAGGCCTGTTCGATCGCGCCCGCAAGGGTATCGGCAACGGCCACAACGCCAAGGACGCGGCCGCCGGACGTAACAAGGCGGTCGTTTTCGGTCGTCTTTGCGCCCGCGAAATAAACATGCGGAAGCACGTCGGCGGGAACCGAAATCTCTTTGCCGGTTTCATAGGCGTTCGGGTATCCGCCCGAAGCCAGCACCACGCAGCAGGCGTGCTTTGCGGCAAACTTTACCTCGGTTTCGGCGAGCGTGCCGCGGGTGGTAGCCTGCATCACCGTGAGCAGGTCGCTTTCCAAAAGCGGCAGAACCACCTGCGTTTCGGGGTCGCCGAAGCGGCAGTTGTATTCGATCACTTTCGGGCCGTCTTTCGTAAGCATCAGCCCGAAATAGAGGCAGCCGCGGAACGGGCGGCCCTCGGCGTTCATGGCGCGGATCGTTGGCAGAAAGATTTCCCGCATGCAGCGTTCGGCCACCGCTTCCGTGTAGTACGGGTTGGGCGCGACCGTGCCCATACCGCCCGTGTTGGGGCCGACGTCGCCGTCGCCCACGCGCTTATGATCCATGGAAGAGACCATGGGCTTGACCGTTTTTCCGTCCGTAAACGCGAGGACCGAAACCTCGGGGCCTTCCAGAAATTCTTCCACCACAATGCGGTCGCCGCTCGCGCCGAACTTCTTTTCGAGCATGATGGACGAGAGCGCGGCCTCGGCCTCTTGGTAGGTTGCGGGGATTACCACTCCCTTGCCGAGCGCGAGACCGTCCGCTTTGATAACGATGGGATAGGACGCGCGTTTGAGATATTCGAGCGCGGCGGAAAAATCGTCAAAGGTTTCGTAGGCCGCCGTGGGAATGCCGTATTTTTTCATCAGGTTTTTGGCGAACACCTTGCTCCCCTCGATTACCGCCGCGTTCGCGCGCGGGCCGAAGCAGGGGATTCCCGCGGCTTCCAGCGCGTCCACCGCGCCGAGCGCCAGCGGGTCGTCTGGCGCGACCACGGCATAGTCAATGCCCTTCTCCGCGGCGAACGCCGCCATGCCCGCAATGTCCTTTGCACCGATGTTGACGCAAACCGCGTCGCCGCGCATTCCGCCGTTCCCGGGGAGCGCGTAGATCGCCTCGACCTGCGGATTTTCTTTCAGCTTGCGGATGATGGCATGCTCTCTGCCGCCCCCGCCGATTACCATCAGTTTCATATGTGACACCTCTCCACGCGACCGGACGCTTAATGGTGGAACAGGCGCATGCCCGTAAAGGCCATGGCCATGCCGTAGCGGTTCGCGCAATCAATTACAAGGTCGTCGCGAATGGAGCCGCCCGGCTCGGCAATGTACCGCACGCCGCTTTTCTTCGCGCGCTCGATGTTGTCGCTGAACGGGAAGAACGCGTCCGAGCCGAGGGAAACGCCGTCAATTGTATCAAGGTAGGCTCTCTGCTCCGCGTCGGTAAAGGGGGCGGGCTGTTCGGTAAAGTATTTCTGCCAATTGCCGTCGGCGGTCACGTCCTCTTCGTTGCGGTTGATGTAGCCGTCGATCACGTTGTCGCGGTCGGGGCGGCCGAGCGAGGGCAGGAACGGCAGATTCAGCACCTTTTCATGCTGGCGCAGGAACCATGTGTCGGCTTTGGAGCCGGCCAAGCGCGTGCAGTGGATGCGGGATTGCTGACCCGCGCCAACGCCGATGGCCTGTCCGTCCACCGCGTAGCAGACCGAGTTGGACTGCGTGTATTTGAGCGTGATGAGCGCGACGATCAGATCGCGGATCGCGCCCTCGGGCAGGTTTTTGTTCTCGGTGACAAGGTTTGCGAGCAACTCGCGGTTGATTTTGAAGTTGTTGCGCCCCTGACGGAACGTAATGCCGAACACCTGCTTTTCTTCCTGCTCCTCGGGGATGTAGTTCGGGTCGATTCTGACGATGTTGTAGTTCCCCTTCCGCTTGGTTTTCAGAATTTCAAGGGCTTCGGGGTCGTAGTCCGGCGCGATCACGCCGTCGGACACCTCGCGTTTGAGCATTTTGGCCGAGGTCACGTCCACTTTGTCCGAAAACGCGACCCAATCGCCGAAACTGCACATGCGGTCGGTGCCGCGGGCGCGGGCGTAGGCGCAGGCGACGGGGCTTTCGTCCAACCCTTCGATGTCGTCCACAAAGCAGGCTTTTTTCAGCGTTGCGGAAAGCGGAATGCCGACCGCCGCCGACGTGGGGCTGACATGCTTGAACGACGTGACCGCGGGAAGCCCCGTGGCCTCTTTCAGCTCCTTGACGAGCTGCCAAGAGTTGAACGCGTCCAGAAAATTGATGTACCCGGGCTTGCCCGAGAGAATTTCGATGGGCAGGTCGGAGCCGTCGCGCATGTAGATCTTCGAGGGTTTCTGGTTCGGGTTGCAGCCGTATTTCAGTTCAAATTCTTTCATGGGTGGTGTTTGGGGGAGCCATTGGGGGAAGGGGAAAACTTTTCTCAAAAAGTTTTCCCCTTCCCCCAAGCCCCCATCTCCTTTCAAAAACTTTTGAAAAATGGGTTTATGGCAGGGGAAATTTATTTTTGCGTTTTGCGTTTGCTTTTTCGGGAAGAGGAAGAGGTTCGGAGAGGGGGGAACCCCTTTTTCGCGAAAAAGGGGTTCCCCCTCTCCGAGGTCTTACTGATTCTTATTGACGATTCTTGTTTCGGTTTTGCCTGTGGAAAGGTTGCGGTATTGAACGTAAAGCGAAATTTTGTTGTCGGCGTCGAGCGCGTTCCAAAGGGTTTGGGTCAGGTCGTCGATGCGGTCGGGGACGGCCACGCGCTCCGGCTCGCCCTGAAAGGTGGGAATGGGGTTCCCGTCGGTTACATAGGTATGGATGAAATGGCCGAGCCCCGCGGCGGACGGATAAGCGAACGCGTACCGCGCGCACGCGCTCCCCTTGGCGTCAATGCTTTTCAGAATGCTCATGCGGTAGGTAAAATCGCCGTCCGCAAAGGTCAGCATGGCACTGATGCGGGGGGTAAAGTTGGGGGCGTCCGGCTCGAAGCAACGGGATTCGAGCGCGGCTTCAAAGGTTTTTCCCGCTTGGAGACCCGCCACAATGGTGTCGGTCTGGTCGCCGTTGGTAACAACGAGGTTGTTCCGGTACTCGCGAACCGCCGCGTAAATAATCAGGCTCGGATCTTCCACTTTGGAAGCGTCGAACGGTTCGGTAAAAATTGCGCCGTCCCGCGCGGCGAACACGCGGTTGCGGCTGTTGGCGCTGCGCCCCATGATGAAATATGCCGAAACGGCGTTTTTGCCGTCCGCGCTTTTGCCGACCACAATGCCGCGACCCACATAGGGGTTGCCCGCGATCAGCTCTCCGATGTCGTTGATTTTGTAGATTTCCATTCCGGTTCTCCTTTATTTTTATTCTTTAACTTTTTTCGCGAAAAAGGGGGTTTTATTCCCCAACCAGCTCTCTTGCCACCAGCTCGGCGGCGGCGGGGAGAAGCTGCCATTCGGCCTGCTCCATTACGCGGCGTTGCAGGGTTTCGGGCGTGTCGTCCGGCAGGACGTCAACGGCTTTTTGCAAGAGGATGCGCCCGCCGTCGGGAATTTCATTGACAAAATGAACGGTTGCGCCGGTCACCTTTACCCCGCGCTTCAAGGCCTCTTCATGCACTTTCAGCCCGTAAAAGCCCTGCCCGCAGAAGGACGGGATTAAAGAGGGATGCACATTGATGATCCGCTCGGGCCAGCGGCGGGTGAAATCCGCCGAGAGGATGGAGAGAAAGCCCGCAAGAACGATCAGATCGATGCGATATTCTTCCAACGCCGCCGAAATGCGCGCCTCGAACTCGGCTTGTCCGGCGCAGGTTTTGCGCGGGACGACGACCGCGGGGATCCCCGCCTGTTCGGCGCGTTCGAGCGCGTAAACGCCGGACTTGCTTGAAACCACCAAGGCGAGCCGCCCGCTGGGCAGGTCGCCGCGCGCCTCGGCGTTGATTAAGGCTTGCAGATTGGTTCCGCCGCCCGAAACGAACACCGCAATGTTGGCTTTTTTCATGCCTGTTTCTCCTTTTTTCCGATTTTTCCGAGCAGGGGCAGGAGAACCCCGCCCAAGGAGTTGCCGAGGATCACCGTCCAAAGAAAGCCGCAGGCGCGCCACGAAACAATGCCCGAGGCCGCGAAATAGAAGCAATCGGCAATGGAGTGTTCAAACCCCGAAAGGATGAACACGGGAATGCAGAACAGAATGCCGACGGGGGTTTTATGGTCGCGGAAAATGCTGACGGCAAGGTACATCAACACCCCGCAGAACACCGCGCGCAGGAGCGTTTGCGGGAAGGATTGCGAATCGAGTTTTCCCTGACAGAGGATCTCCGCCGCGTTCCCCAGCGCGGGCATGCCGAAGCGGACGGCATAGCCGCAGGCAAAGGTGCCGATCGCGTTTCCGAGCAGGGCCGCCAGCAGCACTTCCCAAGCGTCGCGATCGTATTTTTCGGGCATGAAACCAACCTTGCCCGTAAACAGCCCGTAGCCCTTGTAGCAAATGCAGAGCAACGCCACCGAGAAAAGAACGGCCCCCGCATATCTGTTGTCGCACGCGAGGTACACACAGCCGCCGATGGCGATCAGGATCCCCGCGCAAACGCCGCTCAATGTTCGTTTCAGCATATCCGGATCCTCTCGCCGCCGGTCTCAACAATCCTGCCGACGGTGTAAGCGTCCTCGCCGTTCGCGCGCAGGATTTCCAGCGCGCGGTCGGCGTCCTCGGGCGCCACCACAACGCTCATGCCCACGCCCATGTTGAACGTGTTGAACATATCGCGCTCGGGGATGTTCCCCGTTTTCTGAATCAGATCGAAAATGGGCAGCACGCGCACGTCCGCGCGCCGGATCTCCACGCCCAGCCCCGCGGGGAGCGAGCGCGGCATGTTTTCGTAGAACCCGCCGCCCGTGATATGCGAAACGCCCTTGACGGTCACTTCCCCGAACAGCGCGAGCATGGGTTTGACGTAAATTTTCGTCGGCGTCAGCAAAACCTCGCCGAGCGACTTGCCGCCGAGAGCCGCAACGGGGGCGGTCAGGTCGGCATGCTCCACGTCGAACACCTTGCGAACGAGCGAAAACCCGTTGGAATGAACGCCCGAGGACGGAAGCGCGATCATCACGTCGCCCGCCCGCATGCGGTTTTTGTCAATCACCTTTTCCTTTTCCACAATGCCCACCGAAAAGCCCGCAAGGTCGTATTCGTCGATGGGATAGAACCCGGGCATTTCGGCGGTTTCGCCGCCCACCAGCTCGCTCCCCGCCTGCACGCATCCCTCGCAAACGCCGGCCACGATGTCGGCGATCTTTTCGGGAACGTTCTTGCCGCAGGCGATATAGTCCAGAAAGAAGAGCGGTTTCGCGCCGCAGCAGATTACGTCGTTGACGCACATGGCCACGCAATCGATGCCGACCGTGTTGTGCTTGTCCAGAAGAAACGCGAGTTTGAGCTTGGTTCCCACGCCGTCGGTCCCCGACACCAGAACGGGGTGGCGGTAGCCCGCCAGATCCAGCTCGAACAGGCCGCCGAAGCCGCCGATGTCGGACGACTTTCCGCCGGCGACCGTTCGCGCAATGTGCCGCTTCATCAGCTCCACGGCGCGGTAGCCCGCCGTAATGTCAACGCCTGCGGCGGCGTAACTTTCGGATTTGGATTGTTCGTTCATAAGTCTGTTTTTTCCTTTCAGATTTTCCCTGAAAAGGGGTCGCCCCCTCTCCAAGGTCTTAACCGTTACTCTTTCCCGTTCCAGCAATAGGTGCAAAGGTCGCAGGGGTCGATGCCGATGGCCTTGACGACGCCCTCGAGCGATTGAAATTCGAGCGACGCGAAATGGAATTTTTCGCAGATGGCCTGCCGCAGTTTCTTGCCTCGTTCGGTGGAACCGTCCGAATACTCGTCGATGTGGTTCAGGGCTTCGTCGCCTTCCAGCTCGTTCATTACGCGGCGGGCGATCAGTTCCATATCGCCGGTTGCCCGTGAAAAATTGAGATACTTGCACCCGTACATGATCGGCGGGCAGGCGGAGCGCATGTGAACGGCCTTTGCGCCGTTGCGGTTGAGAAAATCGACGGTTTCTTTGAGCTGCGTGCCGCGAACGATCGAATCGTCCACAAACAGCAGGCTCTTGCCCTCGATCAGCTCTTTAACGGGGATCTGCTTCATTTTGGCAATCCGGTTGCGCGCGCTTTGGTTGGTTGGCATGAAGCTGCGCGACCACGTTGGCGTATACTTGATGTAGGGCCGCGCGAACGGAATATGGCTTTTGTTCGCGTAGCCGATGGCATGGGGCGTGCCCGAATCGGGAACGCCGCAAACGTAATCCACGTCCGCATTGTTGCCCGCTTCCGCGTCGTTCTCGGCCATAATGCCGCCGTTGCGGCACCGCATCAGCTCCACGTTCACACCCTCGTAATTCGACGTGGGATACCCGTAATACGACCACAGGAACGCGCAAATGCGCTTTTTTTGCAGGGGCGCGGCCAACTGCGAAATGCCGTTTGCGCGGATCTCCACAATCTCCCCCGGGCCAAGCTCGCGCTCGGCTTCGCACCCGATTTTTTCATACGCGAACGACTCGAACGTAACGCAGCGGCAATCCGCGCCTCGCCCGATCAGAACGGGCAGCCGCCCCACCAGATCGCGCGCCGCCACAATGGCGCCGTCCTCTTTCAGAATCAGGATGGACGCGCTCCCCTCGATGACCTCTTGCGCAAACCGGATTCCCTCCGCGAAACTACCCTTTTGGTTGATCAGCGCCGCCACCAGCTCGGTTGCGTTGATCAGGCCGCCCGTCATCGCGTTGAAATGCCCGCCGGTTGAGGAAAGATATTTGGAAATCAGCGCGTCCGCGTTTGCAACATGCCCAACCATGCAAATGGCATACGTGCCGAGGTTGGAGCGGATGATCAGCGGCTGCGGGTCGTAATCGCTGATGCACCCGATGGCCGCCGTGCCGCGCATTTCGTCCGGCAGTTTGGCAAACTTGGTGCGGAACGGCGCGTTCTCAATGTTGTGGATCTCCCGTTGAAGCCCGAGTTCCGCGTCGTAAGCCGCAACGCCCGCGCGCCGCGTTCCGAGGTGGGAATGGTAGTCCACCCCGAAAAAGACATCGAGGATACAATCCCTTGTCGCCGCCATACCGAAAAAACCGCCCATAAATCCCTTTCCGGCCTTTTTCCCAAAAAGGCCTCGGCGAAAAACTTCCCCGCCTTTTTTATTGAATGAAATAGCTAAAAATAAGTTTGGAGAAAGCCGTTGCGGTTTTCTCCAAAGCATACGAATATTGTTATGGCGTTCCCGTTTGCAGAGCGCAGTCCTTTTCCAGCACCGCGGCGGCGTCCTTCGCGCGCTTGTCGGCCAGCTTTTGCGCCAACTCCCCGTCGGTTACGGCCAGAATTTCGGCGGCAAGCAGAGCCGCGTTGGTCGCGCCGTCAATCGCCACGGTGGCCACAGGGATCCCCGAGGGCATCTGAACGGTGGCGAGAAGCGCGTCCATCCCGTCCAGCGCGGCCGACTTGCAGGGAATGCCGATAACGGGCAGGGTGGTCATGGATGCAAGTACCCCGCCGAGGTGCGCCGCCATGCCCGCCGCCGCGATGATTACGCCGAAGCCGTTCTCGCGCGCGGAAGAAGCGAACGCGGCCGCCTGCGCCGGCGTGCGGTGCGCCGAATAGACATGCGCCTCGTAGGGAATCCCCAACGCTTTGAGCGCGTCCATCGTCTTTTGCACCACGGGCAGGTCGCTCGCGCTTCCCATAACGATTCCCACTTTTTTCATGCGCGTTTCCTCGCTTCCGAAATCAAATAAAAACAAGACGCACTTATCCCGCATCGGATAACTGCGCCCAGACGGTCGGCCGGTATCGATTCCTGTTCCCCCGCGGTAAACCCGCTTGTTCCGTCAGTCGCAAGAACCCTCTTGTTTTGTCTGTATCCATTCTATCATATTTCGGGCAAAAAGTCAACCCCGCGAAAAGGAAAATTTCCGCGGGGTTTTTCGTTGTTTTTTGTCTATTTTTGCGGACTTGCGGAAAAGATCCGCGAAACCGCCGGATCCGGAACGGCTGTTACTTTGTTGGAGCGGGAACGGGAGCGGGAACGGGGGAAAAGATCGCCGTCGGTTTTTCAATTGCCGCGGAATACGGATCGTAATACATCGAAGCGTCGGGAGTCGGGACCCATCTGCTGTCCCAAACGGTGGAGCCGTAGCCGAAACCGGACGCCGCGGAAGTATCCAGATCCGAGCTGTTCACAACGGAAACGGAAAATTCGGTTTGCGCCATGCCGTCCGGCCACTTGTAATTCGCCGTCTGGCGGATATTGTCCGCGTGATCGTTCGTATATGTTACGGCCGCGTTATACGTGGCGTAATAATACGTTTCGTTATAACGGTCGAACGAAAGCTCGGGCATTTTCGCGGTGATAGTCAAGGAGTTCCCGTTTTTCTCCGCGGAGAACAGTTCGCTCCCATTGAAATACGCAAGTTCTCCGAAGTCCGTAAAGAAATCCGACATGGTATCCTTATGGAACTTTTCAATCAGCTCCGCCACCGCGGTCTCGTAATCCGCGAGGTCGCCAAACTGAAAATAGTTTTTCTCGGTTGTGGGTTCGGCGTCGTCGAGCTTTTCGGACGTTACTTTCGTGTAGAAGTAATTCGATTCCGATGGGAACAACGTATGCGTTTCGGCGGTTTCATACCGCACGCTGACCTCGGAGAGCGCGTAGGTGGTCGGGTCCACCTCGAACCCGTTCCAAACCACAACGCTCTGCGCCGCCGCTTCTATGGAAACGGTGTTGTCGACCGTTTTGGTGCGGAAGGTAATGGTAACGGTCCGGTTTGCGGTTTGGGTGCGCTCTTCCTTTTTGGTTTCGGCGTCCGCGGGGTTTTCCTTATACTCCACCGCTACCTTGCGCTGCTCCGCGACTTTGGAAACGGACCTTACCGTAAGGTCCTCGAACGACGCGGCGGTGTGTTTGGAATAGTAGTTGTCCGTCGCGTTGTACAAGGTGGCGTAGAGTTCTTCGAGCGTGGGGTTTGCGCTGACGTTGGCCGGTTGCTCGGCCGGCAGGGTTTCGGGCGTGGTAAGGTCGGCGGTGTCGTCCGCCTCGTCCTTCTTGCCGCACGCGGCGAGTACGCCCACGAGCATGCAGAGGGAGAGCAGGATGCAGAACAGTCTTTTCATAGATGTCTCCTTTTTATTCCGGCAATAGCCGTATGAATATATTGAAGCCGCCGTGGCGGCGATCAACCAAATGATTCCCCGTTGAAAACTCCTTCCACCGCTCGCTTTCGCTCGCGGTCCGGCTGTTTGCAGCCTTTCCCATCGAGAGGGAGGTTTCAAGGAATCAACGCTTTGAGCAGGATAAAAGGCTTTCGCTTTTCCGCTTGCCTGTTTCTTTACCTCCTCCATCGGGGGAGGTGGCGCGCACGCTTGCGGGCGTGACGGAAGGAGTTTTCTGCGAAAAGTTACTTGGAGCCTTCCCCTTGGGGGAAGGTGGCCGCGAAGCGGACGGATGAGGCTTCCGCTCGTCTACTACTTTCGCCTCGCCCTTGGGGAGAGGTGGCAGGCGAATCTGTGAGCCTGACGGAGAGGGTTCTTTTGAAAAGCCCTCTCACTCGCTTCGCGAGAGCTCATAATCGGCTTTGCCGATTACGAGGTCAGGCTGCAAGCAGCCGGAGAGGGCTTTTACAATAACTTCTTCCGTCGCTTCCCCGTTTCAGGGTTCTTTCCGATATTTATAATACGCGTCTTTTTCGGAAGAGCGGCGGCTGAACGGTTGGTTGAGCACCGCGCCGAGCACGCGGCAGCCGCTCTTGCGCAGCTGCTCCACCACGTCCTGCGCCACGCGGTACTTGACCTTGCCCTGATTGACGACGAGGATCGCCCCGTCGCAAACGCCGGCGATCACCGAGGCGTCCACCACCAGCCCGAGCGGGGGGGCGTCGATGATTACATAATCATAGTGCGGGGAAACCGCCTCAATCAGCTGGCGGAAGCTCTCGCCGCCCACAAGCTCGGTGGGGTTGGGCGGGAACGGACCCGCAAAAATAACATCCAGACCCGCCACCTGCGTCCGGTAAACGGTGTCGGCAAGCGCGCTCTGCCCCGAGAGCAGCTGCGAAAGCCCCTCGATGCCCTTTTGGTCGGTATACCGGCTGACCGTTACCGATTTGCGCAAGTCCGCGTCGATGAACAGGACGCGTTTTTCGGCCTCGGCAAGGCTCTTTGCCATTTCGAGCGAAACGGTGGTTTTGCCCTCGTGCGCAAAACAGCTCGTTACGGCAATGGTTTTTACCGACGTTCCGCAGAACAGAACGTTGGTGCGCAGGGTGTTGAACGCCTCGCGCATGAAATAATCGGTTTCCGCTCCGGCGGTTTCAAAGCGCAGTTCCACGGTTTTCATTTTGCATCACCCCCACGGTTCTCTGCTCCGGCATACGAATAGTAATTGCCGTAGCGGTTCTTGCGGCGCGCGACCTCGCGGCGGTTCGGGATTTGCCCCAGAACGCTGATGCCAAGATAGCGTTTCACATCGTCGGCGTTGTTGACCTTATCGTCGAGGATGTGCAGCAGGAAGAACACCGCGTAAACCAACACCGCCCCGATCAGCGCAACGATCAGCACGCGCACCTTGGAAATGGGGTTGGATGGCACGGTCGGCAGCGACGCGTCGTCGATGATCTTGGTATAATTTTCGTTATCGAACAGGTAGTTGTTCATCGTGTCACAAATGTTGTGCGCGAACGCGCTGGCCAACGCTCTGGCCTCTTCGGGCGTTTTCGCCGTTACCGAAAGGTTGACGATATGCGTTTCTTCCTCGTTGGAAATTTTGAGCATGCTTTTGAGCGCGCCCTTGCTCAATTCGGTTCCCGTGTCCGCCCGAACGGCGTCCAGCACGCGGTTGCTCTCCGAAATAAGCAGCACGTCGTTGATGATGTTATTCGCAATGGAAACGTCCGAAGTGGCGGTCTGCCCCGCGGATTTTTCGCGCATTACCCAAATGCTCGCTTTTGCGGTGTACGCGTCCCGATGCGTGACCCGCAGGAACACATAAGCCGCCCCCGCCGCAACAACGGCGACCGCCAGCATTACCCACCAGCACCGCAGGAAAATCTTCCAGAGATCCCGCAGGCTGATCTCAATTTCGTGTCCTCTTTCTTCCATTCTCTCGCCCGTGTTTTCTTCCATGTTTCGTCTCCTTTTTTTGGCCTCGCTTCAAATCCGCCCGTTATGCAAAAGGGTTTGCGCGTTTTTCCACATCAACGACCCGATCTCCTCGGGCGTGCAATATTTTTCCAGCATGGGCAGGCACGCCGACATTTTCGGCGGCCGCGAATCGAGGTTATGCCCATCCGACCCGATCACATGCACGAGCCGTTGCTTGACGAACTTGACCCACTGCCGTTTGGAAAAGCCGCCGAACGCGCCGACCGCGCTCGTTGCGTTGAGCTGGACCAGCCCGCCGTTCTCCACGAACTCGCGCACCCACCCGAGCCGATGCCCGAGCGCGCGATACCGTTCCGCATGCGCCAGCACGGGGCAATACCCCATGCGCAGCAGCCGGTCCATGGCCGAGCGAAGCTCGAAAAATCCCACTCCCGCCGGAAAATCCACCAGCAGATAGCGGCTTCCGCCCAAAGTCCGGCATCTGCCGTCGTTGAGCGCCTGCACGCAGGATTCGTGGTATCCAAGCTCGTGTCCGAGGTAAAGTTCAAGGTCGGGGTATTCTTCCTCGGCGTAAATCCGGAGCCGCTCGAACGCCCGCTCGGACGACGCCGACGTATCCCCGAACAGATACGGCGAATAATGGGGCGTCAGGCAGATCGCCCGCGTGCCGTCCTCGTATGCGGCGCGCAGCATGCCGTGCATTTCCTCTTCGGTGCGCGCTCCATCATCCACACCGCACAAAATGTGGGTGTGAATATCAAAAAATGCCATCCGCGGCCTTCCCCCTCTCCGCTTCATCATCGGTGTCGTTTTTTCGTGGTTTTCTCCGTCAAACAGACATAGCCGATTCTATTATATCATTCTATTCTTATTTTGTCAAGAAATCGCGAAAAATTTATTAAGGTCGCCCTTCTTTTTCTCGAGAGAAAAAGAAGGCAAAAAGAGCTTTCACGCAGATAAGGTCTTGCGCATAGGGGGTGTTTGCAATATTTTGAGCCTTCCCCTTGGGGGAAGGTGGATTGCCGCGAAGCGGCAAGACGGATGAGGCCTTCCGTTTGAATGTCTCTTCGCCTCGCCCTTGGGGAGAGGTGGCAGGCGAGCTTGCGAGCCTGACGGAGAGGGCGGTGAAAAGCCTATGATAACCCTCTTCGGCTGCTTGTAGCCTAACCTCGTAATCGGCTTGCCGATTTTCCCAAGGGAAAGGCTCAAAGTTACAACACCGTAGGTCGGGCGGTTATTCAAAGCCTTCCCCACGGGGGGTGGCTCACGGCGTTTGCGGGCAACGGGAAGAACGCAAGCGAAAGGGCGGACTTTCTCCCCCGAGAAAGCCCGCCCTTTGATCGGCGGCTTGCCGTTTTTTACCCGAAAAGTCCGACGATCCAATAAACGACGCCCCAAACCGTTCCCGCGAGCGTTCCATAGAGCAGGACGGGGCCTGCAACGGTAAAAATCTTCGCGCCGACGCCGAGGACCAGCCCTTCCGCGCGGCTGTCGATCGCCTGCGAAACAACGGCGTTGGAAAAGCCCGTAATGGGAACCAGCGTTCCCGCGCCGAACACTTTGGCAATGCGGTCGAATACGCCGATGCCCGAGAGCAGCGCGGCAAGAAGAATCAGCGTTACGGAAACGAGCGTTGCGGCGTCGTCCGCCGCGAGACCCGCCGCGCGGGTATAAACCTCGCGCAAACCCTGCGCGAGCGCGCAGATCAGCCCGCCGCCGAGAAAGGCGTTGCGGCAGTTTTTCAGCAGTTTGGTTTTCGGCGCGTGCGCCGCCACCAATTTGGCATATCGTTTGGGTTCGATGGTCAATTTCATTCACCCCCGTTTTCGGTTAGTCTGTCCCGTTTTTTTCGGAATATGTGTTGACTTTTTCGCCGATCCGTGGTAAAATTTTGTTGAAGGGTTTCGATGGAAGCCGTTGAAAGGAGCTGTTGTTATGTCTTGGGAAGAATTTCGCGAGAGCGCACGCGCGCTCGGAGCCGCCGCGGCGCAAAAAATCAACGACGTGACCGACATTGCCGCCGCCCGCGTTCGCTTGGCAACCGTTGAATATCAGTTGAAAAACGCCTACACCGCGTTCGGAAAGGCCGCTTATCTCCACTTTACTTCCGACGTTTCCACGCCGGAAGAGCTTGCCACGCAGGTCAGGCAGATCGCCCTGCTGGAAGCCGAAGCCGCGGAATTGCGGAAAACGTTCGGAATCTGAATCCACCAAAAAAACGCAAGCGGCGCGCTTTCCCGCGGGGGAAGCGCGCCGCTTGCGCCGTTTTTCGGAGCCGCGAACAGCCGGAATTTGCGCACCGTGTGGTCGAAAAACGCGATTTTTATGATTCTTCCGCCTGCCGTTTCAGCATTCGGTTCCAATTGAAAAATCCGTAAAGATCGTTCATCAAGAAGCCCGCGAAGCAAGCGACCATTGCCCAATAGGAGCGGTCGGTCCGCGCGGCAAGCGTCCAGAGAACGATCAACACCGCGTCGTTGGCGGCGTATGCGAACGCGTAGAACGGCGACCGTTTCACGGTCAGCCAAACGGCGGTGAAGCTCGTGAACACCGAAAGCGTGCTGACGGGCAGGTTGGGCGTTCCGAAATGCCGCAAAAGGAAATAGAACGGCACGGTCACGCCCACGCCGAGGAGAAAACTGTTCGCGTATTCCCGCGCGCCGAGCTTTGCGACCAAAACCTCGCTATGCCCTTTTTGGGACGGATGCCGCAGCCACGCGACGATCGACGCCGCCGAAATGGGCAGCGTCATGCCGAGGTAGGTAATCATCTCTCCGTAATAGGCGAACGAATACGAGATCACGCCATAGAGGATCGAAAACGCCACCATCAGAAACTCGCCCAGCACGTTTCCTTTGGAAGTGAACGTCAGCGACGCGACCCCCAGCACGGACGCGGCGAGATAATGCCATTCGCGGCTCCCCACCGCGAAAAACGGCGCGACGACCACCGCCATGGACAGCGCAAACCACGCAATTTCAAATTTTGTGAACGTTCCGAACAATCGTTTCATAGGTTCTCCCGCCGGTTTGAAATCAAAATCACTCCCTGTGAAAACGGGGAAAAGTCCTCTGCGCCACACATAGCAATCAAAACAAAAATGGAGACCCGCTCACTCCTTTCGTCACGCTCGTAAACTCGCGTGCCACCTCCCCCAAAGGTGGAGGTTGAAGTTCCTGCCATTTGATTTGAAAAGACAGTTCTCGGCTTCTGTTTTTCTCGCAAATTATCTTTACCTCCTCCCTCGGGGGAGGTGGCACGTCCGCCTGCGGACGTGACGAAAGGAGTTCGCACAACCCCGTGCTGTGTTTGCGAATAAATTGGGCGGGCTTTCCCGCCGCGAAAACGCCGCAACACAAAAAAACACCGAGCCGACCTGCCTTCAAAGACCTAACGGCAGGATCAAAGCACTCGGTAGCGCAAATAATTTTCGGGGTACAATGGATCCGCGGCGCGGGCGTGTTTCCGCCCGCGTCGCGCTTCGGGAAGGTCAGGCTTTCTTCTTGTCCGCCTTAACATCCAGAACCTTTTTGCCATTGTAAAATCCGCAGACCTTGCAAACGCAGTGATTCTTCACATAAGCGTCGCAAGCGGGGTTGGAGCATTTCGCAACGCCCGGCAGAGAGAGCTTGCTGTTGTTGGAGCGTCTTTTGTCTCTGCGTGCTTTGGATACCTTCTTCTTCGGTACTGCCATGTCTACACCTCCTCTTTTGATCCCGCACGCAACGGTGCGGCGTCGGTTCTTTGGTTTTTATGCTTTGTCCGTCTCGTCGGGTTCCCAAGCGTGTTCCGCAAGGACCGCCCAACGGGGATCCGGCTCGCGCTCGGGGCAATTGCATTTCCCTTCCCGCCGCGGTTTCCCGCATTTGGGGCAGAGGCCGGGGCAATCCGGCCGGCAAAGCACGCGCATGGGAAAGGTCAGAAACAGTTCTTCGCCAATCAGCTCGTCCAGATCGAGCATTCCGTCACGGACAACGGCATATTCGTCCACATTCTCCTCGATCTGCTCGGCGGTCAGCGTTCGTTCGTCGGCAACGGTGCGTTCCAACTCCACGGCAAACGTATCTTCCACCGGATCAAGGCACCGCGCGCAGGTTCCGCGATAGCGGACTTCGGCCGATAACGTCAGGCGCATGTACCCCGCGCTGTCGGTCACTTCTCCCGTTACGTGCGCCTCGCCCACCGGTTCCACATCCGATGGCAGACGGGGAGCGAACAGGTAGTCGATCCGGATCCGGCTGACCTCGCCGCGAAGCATCGGTCGCATGTCCAGAATCACAAATCACACCCCGCTCTCGGTTATATTCAAATGCGACAATCATTATTATAACGGATTTTCCCGAATTTGTCAATAGGTTTTTGCAATTTCGGTATCTTTTTTCGGGCAACGCATTGACAGACCGCCGAAAAAAAGTTATAATAATCGCAGAAACGTTTCCCGAGCGTTTCCGGCGGGCAGATTCTTTCGCCCCGCCCATGGGAGAGGCTCCTGACGGACAGTTCCTTCAAGGCTCCCTCTCTGGGGGAGCTCTCGCGAAGCGAGTGAGAGGGTAAAAAATTGCGATTACTGCAGAAACCCTCTTCGTCAGGCTCACAAGTTCGCCTGCCACCTCTCCCCGAGGGCGAGGCAAGGTAACAAGCAAACGGAAGCCTCATCCGCCTCGCGATGCTCGGCACCTTCCCCCAAGGGGAAGGCTCAAGAAACTGCCCGTCGGAAACAAGTCGTTTTCACTTTCTTCCCACTGTCCGCAAACATCAAGAGCCCTCTCCCATCGGAGAATGGTGTCAAAGTCGCAAGCGACTTATGGATGAGGCTCCTGACGGACAGTTTCTTCAAGGCTCCCCCTTTGGGGGAGCTGGCACGCGTCAGCGTGACGGAGAGGGTTGTTGCGATATTGCTATTTTACCCTCTCCGTCTTGCCGCTCCGCGACAATCCACCTCTCCCCGAGGGCGAGGCAAGGTAACAAACAAACGGAAGCCTCATCCACAAGGCTTTGGCCGTTTCCCCCATTCCCCCAAGGGGAAGGCTTCAAGCAGCACCCGTTGGAAACTCCTTCCTACCAAAGGCTCGCAAGCGAGCCGGCGGTCCCCCTCTCTCCAGAGGGAGGTTTCAAGTTAGTCTCTATTAGAAGAAATAAACATTGTTTATCCTTTCCGGTTGCTAACAACTTTGACCTCCTCCTTGGGTAGCGAAGCGGCGGCGCGGTAGTGAATGGCAGCCCAGTGGGCTGTCAGAGCCGCGCCGTGACCGAGCGAAAATGCCGCGCACGGCATTCGCGAGACGGTGGCAGGCGACGCAGGAGCCTGACGGAAGGAGTTCTTGAAAAAAGTTTTGCAAATATCCCCTATGGGTAAAACCTCTTATGCGTGAAAGTTCTTTTGGTCCTTTCCGCAGGAAATGCTGTTTTACTTTCAAGAAAAGGACGGCCTTAACACGCCCTTGACCTTAAAACGACCTTAATACGCTCTTGACCTTAAAAAAGGAGAATACGCTATGCGAACCGCAGGGATCATTTGCGAATGCAATCCGCCGCACGCGGGACACGAATATTTGATACGGGAAGCACGACGGAACGCCGATTGCGCGGTTTGCCTGATGAGCGGACCGTTCGTCCAGCGGGGGGAAGCCGCCGTTCTGACGCCGCACGCGAGAGCCGAGATTCTGCTTGGAATGGGAGCCGACTTGGTGGCCGAGCTGCCCTTTCCATACGCCGCGGCGGGCGCGGAGAGCTTTGCCGAAGCGGGCGTTTCAATTCTGACGCGACTCGGCGCGGACGAGCTTTGGTTCGGGAGCGAATCGGGCGATATGGAATTGCTTGAACGGGCGGCGCGCGCCGCGGACGACCCAGCGTTCCGCGCGGACTATGCCGAACGGCTGAACGCCGACCCCGAGGGAACCGCCGCGCTGTATTTCTCGATGCTCGCCGAGCGATGCGGCCTTTCCGAACCGCTCGCGCCCAACGACATTCTCGGAACGGCCTACCTGCGCGCCGTGCGGGGGCAGGGGTCGCGGCTCCGCCCGCGGTGCGTGGCGAGAGTGGGGACGCCCCACGCGGAAGCGCGATTGACCGACGACCCGTACCCGTCCGCTTCCGCGCTCCGAAACGCGATTTTAAGCGGAAATTTGCGGGACGTGTATGCGAAAATGCCAGATTTTGAGCGGAATATTCTAGAAAGAGAGGCCGAGGAAGGCCGATTTCCGATTTCCCTTGACCGCGCCGCGCCCGCGCTCCTTGCGTTCCTTCGCGTGGCCGACCCGTCCGCGTTCGATGGAATCGCCGAGGCCGCCGGCGGCGTTGGCGGACGATTGAAAAAAGCCGCGAACGAGGCGACCGACGTCGGCTCGCTCCTCTCGCGCGCCGCAACCAAAAAATACCCGCTCGCCCGCTTGCGGCGCGGGCTTCTCTTCTCCATGCTCGGCGTGACCCGCACCGACCTGACCGCGCCGCCCGCGTACCTGCGGCCGCTCGCGCTGAACGCGGTTGGCGAAGCCTTTCTCGCGCAGGTGCGCCGGACCGCGGCCGTTCCGGTTTGCCCAACGGTTTCGGCCGTTCCGAAAACCGCCGCGGCAAAACGGCAGAAAATTCTTTCCGACCGTGCGCGCGCGCTGTACGCGCTCTGCTTCCCCGCGCCCATGTCGCCCGCCGAGCTGATCCGGCAGCCCGTTCTGCGCAAGCCCGCGGAAATCTGACCGTTTTTCGCCGGAATTTGCATACCGTCCCATCAAAAACCGGACTTTTTCCTCTTCCGTTCCCATCGGAAAGGGAGCGTTTGAAAGGGAGCCTCTTCTCTCGCGCGAGAAAAGAGGCTCCCTCTTCAAGTTGTTGGGTTTGGCTTAATGAATCGCGGTTCCCTCGGGAACGGCGTCGTCCACAAAAATCAGCTTGCAGCCGCAGGCATTGTTGGTTGCCGCAAGGAGCATGCCCTGCGAATTGACGTTGCAGATGCGGTTGGGCTTGAGGTTGGCCACCACAATGATCTTGCGGCCCACCAACGCCTCGGGCGCGTAGAACTCCTTGATCGAGGACATGATCACCCGCTCGCCGAGGCCGTCCCACAGCGTGAGTTTCAGGCAGGAATGCGACTTGCGCACCGCCTCGGCTTTGACGATTTTGCAAACGCGCAGATCCACACGGCCAAAATCGTCGAGAACGATCTGGTCTTTCACCGGCTCCACAGGGTCGGCCTCGCCGCGCGGTTCCTCGGCCGCGGGGGCGGGGCGGGTTTCGGCGGGCGGTTCCTCGGCGGGAGCCTGCTCGGCCGCGAGCGCGGCTTTTTCCTCGGCGGTTTCGGGGTAGGAAAAATCGAGCAGCTTCGCATAGCGCGCGGGATCGATGGCAAAGAGGAAGAGATAGAGGCGCGGGCCTTGCTCCTTGCCCAGCAGGAGCTTATAAACCGCTTTGAAGAACGCGCTTTGCAGGGGGCGAAGCTCCTTGGATTCGGCCAGAGCGGGGTAAATTTGCTTGGGAATATCATAAAGAATGGCGTTCAGGCCGTCAAGGTCGTAACCGCCCGCCACAATTCTTTCATGGAGCATCGCAACGGCTTTCTTTTCGTCGTCCGAGAGCGTGTTGTAAACTTCCCAAGCGCGGCGAACGCGCAGGCGGTTGACCTGCTCGGGCGCGCATTGCTCCAACCAATATTTGGCGCGGTCGAGGCGGTCGGCAAACTGCTCGTAGGTAAACGGCGTTCCGATCTTCTGAAACACGGTTTCGAGCATGGGAACGTTGAAATCCACAATGGAGCCGAGCTGAACGAGCAGACCCATGGGAACGGGAATTACCTCGCGCCCCGCCACCTCGCAGTTGTACATAATCGCTTTGGTAACGTCGTTCGCCAGCCCCGACCGGCATTCCACCAGCATTTTATCAAACTCGAAATATTGGCGCAGGATGCCGTCGTCAAAGCAGAAGTCGAACGCTTTGGTGGGCTCGGTTTTGGAATAGAGCCAAAGAATGATCTCGGGTTGGTAGAGTTTCAGGAGCGTGTCGGGCGTCAGGTTAAGGCCCGTGGAGCCGGACATTTTGCCGGTCATGCCCTTAATGCCGATAAATTCGTACCCTTGGAACAGCGGCGGCTCGTAGCCGAAGATCTGCTTGGAAACGATTTTGGCGTTGGAATAGGACCCCGTAGGCGCGGCATGGTCCTTTCCCCCCGGCTCAAAGTCCACGCCCTCGTGCCGCCAGCGCATGGGCCAATCCACCTTCCACGAGAGCTTGCAGTTGTGGTCGGTGCGGAAATCGAAGGTTCCGCTGTGGCCGCAGCGGCAGGTGTAGGTTGCCGTTGCGCAATCGTCCGAAAGGCTTGTAATGGTGGTAAAATCGGTATGGCAGGCGGGGCAGAAGATGGTTGCGGGGTAGTAGGCGGCCTTTTCCGCGTCGTGCTCCGCCCGAAGCTCTTCGGGGGACTTGTCCGCGTCCTTGGTTTTGAAGGAATCGAGGATCTCGAAAATCTCGCCGCGGCGGCGCAGGGCTTCCAGAATGTCCTCGGTGTAGGTCCCCGCGCGGTAGAGGTCGGCTTGGTAGCGGCAATCCAGCTCGATGCCGAATTTTTTCATGGCTTCGAGGAACTCGGCCTCAAAATGCTTGGCAAAGTTTTCGTGGGTGCCCCAAGGGTCGGGAATATCGACATACGGAACGCCGATGTAGCGGTCGTAGCTGTCGCCCACCACGGCCTTGACGTTCGCGGGGATCTTGCGGCAGCGGTCGTATTCGTCCCAAGAGAACAGCAGGCGCGCTTTCTTGCCCTGCTTTTGCAGGGCGCGGACGACAAAATACGACGTTACCACGTCGCGGAAGTTGCCGATATGGATGGAGCCGGACGGGCTGATGCCCGCGGCGCAGACATATTCTTCTTTGTTCGGGTTGCGTTCAATAACCCGCTTTGCGATTTCTTCCGACCAATGCATAGGGAAACCTCGTTCTGAATAATAAAGATTCTTGTTTTACTATTTTATCATATTCTTGCGCGTTTGTCAACCGCGGGAAAGGAAAAAAGCGGCTTTTCAGCCGCTTTTCGTTGGTTTTGGCGCGGTTACGCCGTTTGCAGGGCGCGTTCGAGCTGAACCAGCCCCCACGTAAACGCGTCGTGCAGACCTTTCTTGTTGGCCTGCTTGATAATTTTGTTGGGGTCGTTCGAATCGATCACCTGAACCAGAATGTCCTTCGGGGTGTTCGTTCCGGCGTCGTAGGAAAAAATTTCAAGGATCAGAATACATTTTTCGGTCATGTCGCCGTAGCAAATAGTGTCGCCCTCGCGGACGAGCGGGCGGCCGAGGTATTCGAGATATTTGCCGCTGACCTGCGGTCTGGTATCTTCTGCCATAATCAATCTCCTTTCGGCAGTTTCGCTTCTTTGCATGTTTCCGCTTCTTATTATAACACACATTTCCCGTTTTGTCAACACTTTTCAGGCATCGACTTGTTTTCGGCTTGTATTTTCCCTGATTCCTTCTCCCTCGGAACGGCGAATCGGATGGCGGCGGGAACGACCTCGATGGTAAAGCGGTTTTGCGTAATCAACTCGCCGTCCAGCGAATAGACGAAGCCCTCGGGGGCTTCCACGTCGATTTTCGCGCCGCGGCGGTAGACGATGATCTTCTCGAATTTGGGGTTATCGAGGTGGGTCCCCTCGGTGTAGTACTTGACCAGCGAAACGAAGCGGACGCGGGAGACGGGGCGGACCAGACAGACTTCGAGCAGCCCGTCGTTATCGAGGGAGCGGGGCGCGCAGCGGTAGGAGCCGCCCACGTATTGGCCGTTGCAGACCGTGCAGAGCAGAATTTTCCCCTCGGGGTTGAGCAGTTCGCCGTCCACGGTGACGCGGCATTCGTTCTTCATGCCTTTGAGCAGACCCACCAGAACGCCCGTGGTGTAGGCGCGCCTGCCGCCGATGATCTTTTTGCGGCGAACGTTCTCCACGGTTTTGGCAACGTGCGAATCGAAGCCGAAATGCGCGGCGTTAATGGCGTAGCGATTGCCCACGCGGATCAGGTCGATCGGCTCTTCCACGGCCGCGGCCTGCGCGGCAAGGTCAAGGAAGCGGGCCGAGCCGCCGTAGTATTTCACAAAGTCGTTGCCCGAGCCGCAGGGGTAGCACCCCACCGAGGCTTGCGGGTAGCCTACCGCGCCGCTCACCACCTCGTTCAGCGTTCCGTCGCCGCCGCAGGCGTAAAAGCGGACGGGTTCGGGGTGCGCCTCGCAGTAGGCGCGGATAAAGGACGTTGCGTCCGAGGGGCCTTGCGTGCGGTAAAGCTCGTAGTCCAAGTCAAATTCGCCCGATTCCAGACGGGCGCGAATGGAGTCGTAGGCGTTTTCTTTCCCCGCGGCGGGGTTGACGACAAAGATGTGTTTCATAAACGTCGGTTCCTTACTGATATTTGAAATACGCGGAAAACGCGGACGGAAGCGCATATCCGGCGCGGAGATCGTCGCCGCTCGCGAGCCAGCAGCCGGAGCGGGGATGGTAGCCGCACGGGGTCGGGGCAATTTGCACGAGGTAGGCGATCATGCGCCACTCGATGTGGGTAAAGACATGTCCGGCGTCCTCGATTCGGGTCGAGCAAAGCGGCTCGAAGCCCATGGAGCGAACGGCGGCGGGGACCTCGTCGGGGGTCAAATGCCCCGAAACGTTCGGGTATTCGTAGAGGCCCGCCAAGAGGCCGCTCGGAGGACGTTTGCGGACGGCGGTGCGGGGGCCGTCGCGAAGGATCAGAACGGTCAAGTTGTCAATACGTCGCGGTTTTTTCGCGGATTTGACGGGCAGGATGCCGGTCAGGTTTTCGCGGTTGGCAACGCAGCGGGGGGCAAGCGGGCAAAGCGCACATTTCGGGTCGCCGTTCGGAACGCAGACGCACGCGCCGATTTCGATCAACGCCTGCGCAAACGATCCGGCGTCGGCGGGGATCACAGGCCGGAGAGCCTCGCGGAAGCGGGACTTGACGGCGGGGTCGGCGATGTCGTCGCGGGAGCCGGTCACGCGGGAGAGGACGCGGAGAACGTTTCCGTCAACGGCGGGAACGGGCAGGCCGAAGGCGATGGAAGCGATGGCTCCGGCGGTATAGTCGCCGATGCCGGAGAGGGAGCGCAAAAGGGTTTCGTCGGCGGGCATTTCGCCGCCGTAATCGCGGACGATCACCTGCGCGGCCTTTTGCAGGTTGCGGGCGCGGCTGTAATAGCCGAGGCCTTCCCAAAGTTTCAGGAGCTGATCCTCGGGGGCGGCGGCAAGGTCGAAAACGGTGGGAAAGGCTTCAAGGAAGCGGGCGTAGTAGGGCTTGACGGCTTCCACGCGGGTTTGTTGGAGCATGATTTCGGAGACCCAAACGCGGTAGGGGTCGCGGGTATGCCGCCAAGGCAGATCGCGGGCGTTCGACGCATACCAGCAAAGCAGAGCGGACACCGCCTCGGGGGACAACGCCTCGCCGACGGCCGACGGCTCCCAGACAAGACCGACCTCGTTCTCCATGCCCCTCTCCTTTCCCAGTAAGAAAAATCACCTTTTCTATTATACAGGAAAAACCGGCGTTTGTCAAGAAAAAAAGAGAAAGACAGGGAAAAGGCCGCGAGGGGGAGAAGAATTTCTTGCAAGAAATTCTTCTCCCCCTCGCACTCCCCCTCTTTCAAAGAACAACCGCGGGGAAAATCATTTAATCAAATTTAATCAAAATATATTGTTTGGGTGCATCTCCAATTGGTATACCCGCTATACCACCATCCGGAGTATTGTTCCCATTTTAGTTTGTAAACCACAAGTATTTCAATTTTTTCGATTTTGCTCGGATCCGTATTATCAAGACCGTTAACCAGTGATAGACTGTCTCCTTTATTCATTCTTTCCATCAGGTTGGTTTTTGAAACGGTATTGATCGTTGCGCCGCTTTTCAGATATACCGTAACATAGCAAGCCCCTTTGCCGATATTGTCTTTGAAATCAATCTGATTATTTGGATCAACAGCACAAACGGGACTGAAATACGAATCGTTGGTTACATAGTAGCTGTAAAAATTTGCCCATCCCATCTCGGCTCCAACTCCTCTTGGCAGAGAATCCGGATTCTGCAACAGATTCAACGTCAAATCAAATTTGTCCTTTTCCTGAACGGTATATTTTCCGCTATTTTGCGTACAGCCGGTAATTGTCAGGTTAAACATATCAAATTTAGAATGAAGTTTGATTGCATCTTTCCCGCCATCCGTATTCGGATTATATCCATTTTTTACTTCACAGCTTTCCTTCGTGAGAGAAAGTATAATGGGGGATGTCGGGGTTGTTTCTTTGATTGGGGTTGTCGTATATATGTCAATCGATTTGGTTGGTTTATATTGATTCAAAAGCGTTTCAATTCTTGGGCAATCAAAAGGCAGGGTGTCGTAGCGGTCTAATTCAAATTTGCTGTTTTGCGAATACTCAAAGCCGTATCCCGGGGTACCGACGACTTTTTCAATATTATCGCAGAAAGCAATCTCTTGGTCTTTGTAGTTATATACAATGCAAGCATAAACTTCCACATCTCCAATCAAACACCAACGATAATGCCCCGCCTTGCAGTTTTTGTCAAAATGTGTGGACACCGTTGTGGTTGTGGCTTTTGTTTTTGATGCGGTGTTTGTTAGGGATTGGGAAATGGTTTCGGTATTGGAAATGCTTTTTCCCCATGTTCTGGCATAGCCAACTTTGAGCGTATTTTTTACAATGCCAATATTGAAGGTTTGACTATCGCTAATCGAAATTTTGTTCGAGGTCGTCCACTCGGTCGTTTTGGAAGAAGCGTTTGATATGGCTTTTTCCACCGATTCGGCGGTAGATTGGCTATAGGAAAACCCGTATGTAAAATCAATTGTCCCATTATAAACAACCGAAGCTCCCGCGCCGAAGTCTCCGTTGGATTGAAGCGGCACATTTTCCAAATCACCCAAATACCAAATCCAATAATAGTTGTTGTCATCATAACCGGAAATAAAAGGCACTTCGTCGTTAACGGGATTGGCATGATACATAGTTGGAATATGTTGAGAAATTTCAACCGTTTCGGTTGCCGTTGGCGGGTTTTTAATGGTTGTTCCGCCGCCGACAAAATCGGTCGAGATATCGGATGGATTGTCATTCGTTTTGCAGGAAACGCACACCTGCAAGACAAACATGATTGATAGAAGAACTGCAACAAATTTTTTCATTTCAAAATCTCCTTTTAATTGTAATTTATCACGCCATCGATACAAAAAACAGTTATATAGACGGGTACAGGCGTTCCCCCATTATCAAAATCATACTGATCAGACCCGCACCAATTAGAACTTTTTTCTATATTTTCCCATTCCTCTTGAGTGCCGTTATAATGGATAGATATTGAATGGAGAGCCAAATATTGAAAAATTGTTGATCCAATGCTTGTCACACTTTTGGGAACTATAATTGTTTTTAAATTAAAACACTCAGCAAACTCACATACTCCAATAGATGTAACACCATCCGGAATTACGATTTCTGATAATCCAGTGTCCGTAAAAATTTGTTGCCCATACTCTGTTAATGTATTCGGTAATTTAACTTCTACTAAATTCGTGCACCCCTTAAATGCGCAATCATCTATTTTTGAAACACTATTTGGAACCGAAATTTTTTCTAATGCAGTACAGCGAATAAATGCACCGTAACCAATGCTCGTAACGCTATCCGGAATCGTAATGCCCATTAAACAGGTACAATCTCTGAATCCGTATTTCTCAATGCTTGTTCCACTCGTAATAACAACCGATGTCAAGTTGTCTTTTGGTAGACACGAGATTGCCCAAGTTGGAACAGTTGCACTTTTGACATTTGAGCACTCGGAAAACGCCCCCCATGATATAGAGGTAACATATTCCGGCAATGTTAGATCGGTTATGGTTTTGTTTTTTACGCCCGTAATTTTGCAAGTTGTTGCCGTTGATTCAAATTCAAAGTTTATCATCTCGGTTGCAACTGTGAAACCTTTGACGGTAAAGGTGCAATTTTTCGCGGGAATCACGACTTCTTGAATGGAATCGCCGTCGAACGACCCGATTGCGGAATAGCCCAATTGTGCCAAATTTGCCACCGAGTAAGTTTCCCCATAGATCACGGTATTGCTCATCTTCTTGGATGCCGTATGCAACACATAATCACTGATAGCTTTGCCGCCATCGTCAGGGATAAAAGATATTACATTTCTGGCTTCATAAAATGTAAAATCCAGATTGGTCTTGCTTGAAGAATGCGTGCGCACATAATACACATGCCCCGCTTTCACGGAAAACGACGTTTGTGCGGGAACAGGGTTGCTGAAACTCCATTCATTGTCTCCATCATTTCCCACCGGTTGACCTGCAGTAACATCATAGAAATACATATAAGATGTCGGAGATCTGTCATCCTGCTGATAAGTAATTGTCAGATAATGCCCCGACAACGAGCGAAAATAAGTATAGGTATAAGAGGAAGTACTTTCAAATTTTTTCCCGCTTGACAGTTCCACAAAGGTGCCGTTGCTCGGCAATTTATACCACCCTGCATAAAGAGTGACATCGTTTTTCAGTGTTTGTGTGAAGTCAAATACATTCATGCATTCTGGTTCACTGAACCATCCTCGGAAAATGTAGCCCTCTCTCTCCGGCAGTTCCGGATATGTTAATGCGTTGGTTTTTGTTATTGTCTGACTTGCTACCATTCCGCTCGCGCCGTTGAGATCGAACGAAACGGTAACGGGCGCCCAAAATGTGCCGCGCAGTTCTACATTGATATCATCGCCCGTTCCGTTTTCTACCGTCAGCGTATAGAGCTTGCTCGCGGTATAGGTCTGTCCGCCTGTGGACATATAGTAGTCGCCGCTGTCGCTATAGGCATTGACCGTAAAGGAAACGGTTTGCGCGTTGCTCCACACATCAGAATCGTTGTTGAATGTGTATTTCTTTTCTTTCACACGCACTTCTTTGCCATCAAAGTTGAGAATGTAATCGGTAGCGTGGGTCACGCTGTCCCATTCCAGCACATAGGTTTTCGTATCGGAATTGATTGAAAGAATCACATTCGGAACGCGCAGAGTTTGCTTATTGATAGTAACCTCTTTCGAGGAGGTTTTCCAATTTGGTTTGGTTGCCTGAATTTTGACCGAATATTTGTTTGCATCATATTCGGAAAAATTGAAGGCGGTTTCGGTTTGTGTGCTGACCTTTTTCCCGTCCACATAAACCGCATATTCTTCCGCGTTTTCCACCGCATTCCAAGATAAAAGAGAGGTTGCTCGATCAAGGGCAATATTATCCGTGGCAGAGAGTACGCGAAGGGCAAACCGACGGGTGATATAAACGGAATTGATCGTATCAACACCGTTTCCGTTTGCGCAGATTCGCACCATATATACATCCGCTTCCTTGTCTTCTGGGAATGCCCATGTTGTGTCGTTCACAACATCTTCCCAAATATAGTTTTCAGTATATCCTTGATAGCTGACGCGAACGCGGTAACCGTTTGCACCGCTAACAGGTTTCCACGAAAACACATTGTCTTTTACGGTCACTTTCGGTGCAGATAACTGCCCCTCAACGGTGGGCAACTCAATCCACTCGGCATAAAGCTCAAGATCAGATGTAACTTTTTCTTCCGTGTCCCATGGTAAGAACAAATCGGCGTCGCAATACCAACCGCCGAACTCATAACCCTCGCGCTCGGGAATATATGTGACCAGTCGCTTTTCGGTTTGTCTTTTAACCGATCCGCTTTTTCCGTCATTCATATGGTAGGTAATGTTATATTCCTGTTGTTTGATTGGCTCGGTCATGGTGCTACTGTCTTTGTTACTCTTGCTCCCGCACGCGGCGAAGAGAGAGACAACCGCAAAAAGAATTGCCGAGATGAACAAAATTCGTTTCATGTTGTTTTTCTCCTTTTTTCACACAATTTTGTGTTTTGTTAAATATTATAACACACAAAATTGTGTTTGTCAACACAAATTCGTGTTTTTCGGGTATAATAGATTTATAGATACTTTCTTGTCAAAAACTCACAAAAGGGGGTCTCCCTATGCCTTACCGTTTGCGCGATCTCCGCGAGGACGCCGACCTTTTCCAAAAGGATATGGCCGAAAAAATGTTCATGCACCCCAACCAATACCGCCGCTACGAAAGCGGCGAAAGCGACATCCCCCTCGCCCTCGCCATCCGCTTCGCTTCCTTCTTCCATGTCTCCTTGGATTATTTCGCCGGCCTTGTCCCTTCCCCCTCGTCCCCCGCCGATCCCCCGTCCGCTCTCCCCGAAACCGTCTCCGAGGTCGTCGTCCTTTCCGGCGGCCAGCAGACCCGCAAAAAGTTGGACGACCGCCAAATGAAACTCCTGCTCGCCTACCTGCAATTGCTCTGACCGAGAGACGCTCCCGCCGCCGCGCTGCGTCTCTCTTTTTTTTACTCCTTCCGTCACGCGCTGCAAGTAGCCCGCGCCTCCTCCCCCAATGGTGGAGGTTTTCGGTAACTTCCCGTTGGAAAAATATCATGTCGGCAATTCTTTCCGCTTGCAAACTACTTTTACCTCCTCCGTTGGGGGAGGCGCCGAGCAAAGCGAGGCGGAAGGAGTTTTTTCTTTTCCATGCGTCCCCGCCGCCCGAAAAATTCAAAAAATTTTTGAAAAAGGATTGACAACCCCTCGCGTTTATGCTATAATGGGAAAGCCGTGGACGGATTTTCGAAATTTCTCCGAAAACTTTTGAAAAACCTGTTGACAAACGTTCCCGATTATGGTATAATATTCAAGCGTTCGAAAATTAGGGAGCATAGCTCAGTTGGGAGAGCATCTGCCTTACAAGCAGAGGGTCATAGGTTCGAGCCCTGTTGTTCCCACCAGCAGCGGGCGGCAAGTTGCCGCTCCCAATCCTCGGGGAAGCATGGAGCAACCCTGAACTTCGCTCCGCAACGGTGCGGTTCCGGTCTCCGATCCTGATTTTCCCCATTTACGGTCCGGTAGCTCAGTTGGTTAGAGCGCTAGCCTGTCACGCTAGAGGTCGTGGGTTCGACCCCCATCCGGATCGCCACTGAAAAAACCACGCGCATCGCCCCCTCGGGCAGCGCGATTTCATAAAGAATACAGCCCTTGCTGTATGCCTCTGTAGCTCAGTTGGTAGAGCAGGGGACTGAAAATCCCCGTGTCGTTGGTTCGATTCCGACCGGAGGCACCATTCCGCGGATTTAGCTCATTTGGTAGAGCGCCACCTTGCCAAGGTGGAGGTGGCGGGTTCGAGCCCCGTAATCCGCTCCAACGAACGGGTACGAAGCATGTTTCGTACCCGTTTTTCCAAAAAAAGAACAAGGCGCCATAGCCAAGCGGTAAGGCAGAGGTCTGCAAAACCTTCATCCCCGGTCCGATTCCGGGTGGCGCCTCCAGCAGAAAAGCACCCCCGCGGGGGTGCTTTTCTGCTGGAGACGCCACTCTCCCCGACGAACCGGCGCTTTTCGCCCGAAGCGAAAAGCATTTTTATGGATTCGTATTGAAAAGAAAAAGCTTTTGTGATATAATTGTTCTATCAGCAGAAAGGCGGTGAAGAGATGGCCGAACCGAAAAAACAGATTCTGACGCGCGAGAAGATCCGCCGCGAGTTGGAAAACAACGAAAAAGTCTCCGTCGCGCTCTACGGCGGGTTGGCTCTTTTCCTGCTGCTCGTGTTTCTGCCGCTCGGATGCGGTCTGATTGCGAACACGGTTGACGACGGGTTCGGCTTGCCCGCGGTGGCGGGGGTCTCGTTCGGCGTCTTTCTGATCGGCGCGGCGGTTCTCTTACTCGCGCTGTTTTTGCAGTCGGTCGTCCGTCTTTTCAAAATTCGGAAAGGACGCTTTTTGGTCTACGCGGACGAAATTGTTCTTGTTACCGACCGGCAACGCCGACGGCGGCGCGGCGACCCGCCCGCCGAAAGCGGAAAACGGATTACCGTTACCACGTTTCATTTTCGCAAGGGCGGCAAAGTCACCATCCTTCGCGACGTCCCCATTGACGAAATGAACACCCGCGACACGTTCTTTCTCGTTAGCGTGGGCCGCAAGCCCCGCCGCCGCGTGGATCTTTACTACGATGCCCGCAAATACGAATGGGAAGAATCCCGATAGGGGGATCAGACCTTGTGGAAGGGGCGGGGATTTTCTTGCAAGAAAATCCCCGCCCCTTTGTTTTGGGGTTTCCCTTTTTTTCGTTGTATAAGGCGAGGAGTCTATTCCAATTCCTCTTTTCCGCGTTCCTTCTTTCTTCGGGGAGAGCGTTTGAGAGGGGGCGCTTCTTTCTTCGCGTGAAGAAAGAAGCGCCCCCTCTTAAGGTCTTAATCTGTATCGATCCCTTATTGCGCCGCGTTTACGATTACGGCAAATTTCTCCGCCACAAGCGACGCGCCGCCGATCAACCCGCCGTCCACGTTGGGTTTGGCGAGCAATTCGGCCGCGTTCTTCTCGTTCATCGAGCCGCCGTACTGAATGGCAGTCTCCTCGGCAACCTCTTTGCCGTAGAGCGAAACGAGCGTTTCGCGGATCACCGCGCAGGTCTCCTCGGCCTGCTCGGGCGTGGCGGTCAGTCCGGTTCCGATCGCCCAAACGGGTTCATACGCGATAATCACGTTCTTCATCTGCTCGGCGGTCACGTCCTTCAAATCGAGCTTGGTCTGCATGGCGACCACCTCGTTGGTAACGCCGGACAGACGTTGCTCCTTGACCTCGCCGAGGCAAAGGATGACCTTCATGCCCGCGGCCAACGCCGCTTTGGCGCGCAGATTCACCGTTTCGTCGGTCTCGCCGAAGTATTGCCGACGCTCCGAATGGCCGACGATCACATACTCCACGCCGCACGCGGTCAGCATTTTGGCCGAAACCTCGCCGGTGTACGCGCCTTTCTCGGCAAAATGGACGTTCTCCGCCCCGATTTTAATGTTCGAGCCTTTCGCCGCATCCTGCGCCGCCGCAATGGTCACATACGGCGCGCAAAAGATGATATCGCAGTTGTCCTTGCCCGCGACCAGCGGCTTGACTTCGTTGATGAACGCGCGCGCCTCGTCGGGCGTAAAGTTCATCTTCCAGTTCCCTGCAATTACCGTTCTTCTCATAGTAACACCTTTGTTTGCAGGGGAAACTTTTTGAAAAAAGTTTCCCTTGCACCCTTTCAAAAACTTTTTACACAATGGATAGGGGTTTGTTTTTTCCCTTTTTACGGGAAAGTTTTTCGGGATGGGGTGCGGGGAATGGCCTTTTTTCAAAAAGTCCCTTCCCCGCGACCTTCCGCCCTTCTTATTTATCCTGCAAGCAGGCGATGCCGGGGAGTTCGAGCCCTTCGAGGAATTCGAGGGACGCGCCGCCGCCCGTGGAGATGTGGGTCATCTTGGGGCCGTAGCCGAGCCGCTCGACCGCTTCGGCCGAGTCGCCGCCGCCGATGATGGAAACCGCGCCCGAGTTTGCAACCGCTTCGGCAACCGCTTCGGTGCCCGCGGCAAAGTTCTTCCATTCCGAAACGCCCATAGGCCCGTTCCAGACCACGGTGCCCGCGCCCTCGATGGACTTAGCGAACAGCTCGCGCGTCTTTTCGCCGATGTCAAGGCCCATCCAGCCGTCGGGAATGGCGTTGGAATACATGCGCATGTAGGTGGTGTTCTCGTCGTAGGTGCGGCCGATTACGTTATCCACGGGGAGAATGAAGTTCACGCCCTTCTCCTTCGCCTTCTGCATAATCGCTTTGGCAAGCTCAATCTTGTCGGTCTCGCAAATCGAGGTGCCCACCGAGTTGCCCTTGGCGGCAAAGAACGTGTAGGCCATGCCGCCGCCGATGATCAGCGTATCGCATTTTTCAATCAGGCTGTTGATGACGCCGATCTTATCCGAAACCTTCGCGCCGCCGAGAATCGCCACGAACGGACGTGCGGGATCTTCCAGAGCCTTGCCCATAATGCTGATCTCTTTCTGGATCAGGTAGCCGCAAACGGCTGGGAGATAATCCGCAACGCCGGCGGTGGAAGCATGGGCGCGGTGCGCCGTTCCGAACGCGTCGTTGACGAACAGTCCGCCCTCGCCTGCGAGGTCGGCCAACGCCTTTGCAAACGCGGGATCGTTCTTGGTCTCGCGCGCGTCGAAACGGACGTTCTCAATCAGAACGCAGGTCCCGTTCTCCATGGCCGCGATCTTGGCTTTCGCGTCGTCGCCGATGATGTCCTTCGCAAACGCCACCTTGCCGCCGAGATCTTGGTTCAGCCGCTCGGCAACGGGAGCCAGCGTAAATTTCTTGGGGTCGTTCTTCTTCGCCTTTTCAATCAGTTCGGCGGTTGCCGCGGCGCGCTCGGCCTCGGGCAGCGCGTCCACTTTCTTCTGCTCTTTCTTATCGAGCTTGAAGTTCGGGGTAAAGACGGCATGGGGCTTGCCCATGTGGGAAGAGAGGATCACTTTCGCGCCCTTCCCCATCAGGTATTTGATGGTGGGAAGCGCACCGACAATGCGCTTATCCGAGGTAATAACGCCGTCCTTCATGGGAACGTTGAAGTCGCAGCGGACGAATATCTTTTGCCCCGCTTTGATCTCAACATCCTCGATGGATTTCTTGTTGTAGGTCATGGTTTTTCTTCCTTTCGGGTGAATAAAATTTTACCAACAATAAATATATCATAAAATTCGCGATTTATCAAGTGGTTTTGTGAATTTTTTCGCAAAAACTTTTTTCGGGAAACATCTTGACTTTCCCGAATTTGCGTTATATAATAAAATCAATCTTGTTATGGGGGACTTTTTTATGAATTTTTCCGAGCTTGACCGTTATCTGGACGAACTGACTTCCCTGCATGGGATTCCGTTCTGCGACGTCGCCGTAATGCAGGACGGAAAATCGATCTACCGCCACGCCTCGGGTTACACCGACATCGGGCACACCAAGCCCGTTACGGGAAACGAGCTGATGTGGCTCTATTCCTCTTCCAAAGTGATCACCTGCTTTGCCGCCATGCGGCTGGTGGGCGAGGGGAAACTCGGCCTGAACGACCCCGTTTCCAAATACATTCCTTCCTTTGCGAACCTGACCGTTCAGCAGCCGGACGGCTCCGTTCGCCCCGCGCAGAACACGATGACCGTTGAGCACCTGTTTACCATGACCGGCGGTTTGAGCTACAATTTCCTGTCTCCGCTCTACGACGAAGCGCGCGAAAAACAGTACGGAACCGTGCGGTTTGTGAGCGAGTTTGCCAAAGAACCGCTCGGTTTCGAACCAGGGACCGACTACCGTTACAGCCTCTGCCACGACGTTCTTGCCGCGGTGGTGGAAGTGATTTCCGGCATGCGTTTCGCAGACTATGTGAAAACCTATTTCTTTGATCCGCTCGGCATTGTAAACATGGGCTTCCACCCCACAGAGGAACAGAAAAAGCTCTTTGCCGGCGCGTTCCAATACAACTCCGGAACACTGGACCACACCGCCATTCCCTGCGAGAACAAATACGACTTCAACCCCAACTACGACAGCGGCGGAGCGGGACTGTTCGCGCCCGTCGGCGAATACGTTAAAATCATCTCGGCGGCCGCCTGCGGCGGAAAAACGCCGGACGGCTACCGCATTTTCGATGAAAAATGCGTCCCCTTGATGCAGGTCAACCGCCTCTGCCCCCGCGCGCTGAACCATTTTGTGACCTACCGTTTCCACGGCTACGGCTGGGGCCTCTGCGGGCGCGTTCACACCAACCCCGCCGTTTCGGATTCCCTCTCGCCTGCGGGCGAGTTCGGCTGGGACGGCGCGCAAGCCACCTATGCCATGGTCGATCCCCAAAACCGCCTCGCGTTCTTCTTCGGAACCCAGATGTCCGGCGGCACCTTCCTGTATGCCGTCGGACACCAAAAAGTCCGCAACCTGATTTACAAGGGCTTGGGGCAATAAGAAACAAACCTTGAAAGCGGATTGCTTATTTTTGCCCGTTTTTGCACATACGCTATGAAAATTTACAACAAAAGCCCCAAAAAAGGTGTATTTCGTAGGGAATTAGGAAAATCCAATTATTTTACGAAATACACCCACGGTACGTCGCAAAATTGGGCTTGAGAAATCAAGTCCTTTTTTGTCGCTTCAAGAACGCCAAAGTAGCGTTGTCAGATACATTCGAAAATGTTGGCGTTCTTGAAAATAATAAAGTGATAAGAATATTAAAAAATTGAATAAAATAATTGAGAAAAATCGGAAAGCGCGTTAAAAAGCGATTCCGATTTTTTGCTTTTAATTTGGTTGACACAAACAAATGATAAAATATTTACAGATCAAAATTAATACAGGAGAATTAAAAATGAAATATAAAGATTGGCTGAATGAGTGGCTTGAACATTATGTTAAGTCGACAACGAAAATCAGGACTTATGAAAGGTATCGGGAATTATCGGTACATATTATCAAAAAAGTCGGAGAGTATTCTGGCATTCTGAGTCCCAATATGACTTTGTATGGCTTCATCTTTATACATGTCCTCTCCGGCATCATAGTCGGACGAATCATGCGCCATTCGGAATCATATTCGTGACACTTTTTCTTGATAAGAGAAACCCGTTCTGCTTCCCACATAACTGCTTTATAACTGAAATTTAAAATCTGCGGTGGAATTTGTGTTCCCCACAGTAGACATGCCAACGCGAATTGTGTTGCATCGTAGGCATCCTCGGAATAAAACATAGGATATATGAATGGCCGTTCGATTAATGAACGACAGTCCCTGCAAGTTTCTTCTTTCCCGCGCAGAAATGTGTTTTGATCTTTCACATTATAGACCAAAGCAAAACCTTTGTAATTGTTTGCATATTTCAGCCACAGAGTTTCGTTCAATTCATCTTCGCAAAAACATATAGAAAACAGGTTCTTTTGTATGACCGTTCTGACCTGCTTTATCCGGTCGGGAAAACTTGATACATCCAACGGATGTTCTTTCAGATTATTGAGTAATTGCTCGCTACTGATTCCGGTAATCGGTTCTAACGACTTAAGCCAGTTAACAAAGACCGGGTTGTCCGTATTTAGTTGATTGCTGAGAATCGCATGCAATTCTTTGATACGTGCAAAATCAACATGAATAAACGTATCAAATGGATCATCATAGTAATCAGCAGAGGAATAATATAATTTATTTTCTTGCAATTGTACTAAGTTTTTTTCGTTTACAGAACGGAATCTACATAGGTACTCCGGTGTTTTTATTGTGGCAAGCAAATCCTGAATATGCTCCGGGGCATTATCCCTGATGCGACGCAGAGCATCCCAAAAAGTTTTTCGTTCGGTGCTGTTCATTACATTTTTTCCTTGTTATCTTTTTTTGCCTTTTATTCTTTAAGCTTTTTATCTTTCGATCAAATCCTCGATCGAACATCCCAGCACTTTTGCGATGCTGTACAGCGTTTCTGCGCTTGCCTTATTGATATCCTTGCGTCGCTGTTCGTACATCTGAATGGAGCGCAGTGTCACACCGGAAAGCTTGGCAAGTTCCGCCTGCGTACAGCCATAAGTTGTGCGGATTCGTTTCAAATTGGTATCCTTGAAATACTCTCTGATTCTTTCATCCGTGATATCCACGAATTTGGTGATATCCGCTTCGTGAAGCGTGTAGTACATCTTTTGCAAATCGTTATAGGATAGCGCCTTGAAAATGTCGCCGTATCGCCTTGACGAATACCATTGATAATACGCGACAGCCCAGCCGATCCAGTATTCTATGGATCGTTCCATGCGCTCCTGCGGTTCTGTCTCAAGATGTTTTCCGGTGGTTTCGACAACAACTTCTATGGCAATCTCAATTCCGCTTTTCCCGGAAAGCAGGGACGGCTCACCGTTTTCCATCCTGCGGCTTACCGAACTGCCACAAAAGAGTTTTACAAAATCTTCGCCGGGGATGCCGCACATATTTACCGCATAGTCAAACGCATCGCCCAGCACCGATTGCGCGTTACTTAGATAGATTTCTTGGTATGCGTGGGTCATCGTTCTTGATACCTCCCCTCATGATATCTTGAATATACAGTCCGTCTGCCTCTTTTTCCAGTATTTCGAGATATGTTTTGTTGGCGTCGTCATCTCTGGCTTTGCGAAGAGCATAATATGTGTTTTTATCAGCGCTTTCAAAACCTTCGTACTTGATCTTTGAGAATGCAAATTGCGATTTGATAACGATCTGCTCTCCGAGCTTTCCGAGGCGCATTGCCTGTGCCAGTTGTTCTACCGTAATTCCGTTGTTGACAAATGCCTCTGCATAATCGAAGTAGGAATCGTCTGCTCTGTAACCGACGATCAGATCAAATGCGTTCACGTTAACGCTGAAGTGATCGATCAGGTATTGCTTTGCTCTTCTTGCAACGGGCGTCTTGATTGAGAAAATGCGGTGTTCCACAAGAACGGCGATCCAGTTGAGTATTGTATAGTCCGGGCTATTGAGGTTTAAGACGTTCAGATATTCCGTATCAAGTGTGTATCTGTTGGAAAACCCATCGCGCAGCGACGAAACCGCCCACTCTTTCGCAAGGTCATTGCTTTCGGTGCAATAAAAGCCCAAGCCGAAATCGTTATTCTTCTTTCCCTCTCCGAAAACCGGCACTTCCACGATTTGCTTTGAACCGTGATATATCGTAATCTTTTTGTCCATGTTTCATTCCCTCCATCCGAGATCACTGCTATTATATCACCATAGTGATAGTTTGTCAAGCGGTTTTGAAATAATTCATCTGCTTTTGTGTCACCAAAATGATAGTTGCTTTTTTACAAAAATCTTTCGAATTCCATTCCATAACGCATAACAGCCACGGAAAACCGTGGCTGTATATTCGGCGAAAGACGCATCGAAAAACTCGCGAAAAATCTACCGAAAGACGCATGCTTTCCCGCGAAAGATCCGAAAAGATCGAAAAAAAGATCTGCGAAAGACGCCCGAAAGACTCCAAGAAAGACAGCGAAAGACGCGAACAAAGACGTCGGGAAAGACGATCAAAGACGCGTGTTCACCGCATTCTGATTAGAGACCGTGCCAAATTGGCACTTTTTCTTTTCACACGTGGTGCCATTACGGAGGAAATGACCATACGGAACAATTTCTATATTCTTTTCTATATATCTCTTCACGTGCGATTTTATAGAAAAACGCTCCTTAATCCTCCGTCTCCGTACTGAAGCCGTGGCCGGTTTACTGAACATACTGATGTTTCTGAATCTTTTTTCTTAGAAAGTCGCACATGGAAAGAATAAGATAGTGTTTCCCAGAAATTATTTCAGTATGTTCAGTTGCTGTGAACTGTGAACCTTTTTTATCATTTTTCTGATCAAGTCATACGTGAAGAATAATATAGGGATTATACTGAAAAACGCTATGATTTTATTCACACTTCACATTTCGTGAGGTGTGAGGTAACCTGTTCTATACCTTCGGCGACTTCACGTTCGTCATCAGATGTGCAGTAATTGCCAAGCAGGTACTCCAGGACATATGTTGGCACATTGGCGCTGTCCTTTATTTTTTTAGTTGCTCCTTTCGGAACGACTCTGCCAGAGAAAAGGTCAAATGCTTTCTTGTCTAAGTTATCCATAACTGCCTCCGTTAAAACATCTTGAACTGAAGAATATCGATCGTGAATTGTTCTTTTTCGATATACTCATCCGGATTTGCTACATTTTTCAAAATCAAGTAATACCGCTTATTTCGATCAAATTCGATATTCATCAGCGCAAAACGGATCTTAATACTTCTGGATTCCGGATCGTCGCTTTCCGATCCTGCCACAAACTTGTATTCGCCGGAAACCTTGTTGCCGTCTTCATCAACCAGGTATGTCTCACAGGTGATTGCCTGCTTCAGCTCTCCGACTTTTTCAAATTGCTCAAACTCAAGCGTAAAGCTCCTGTTGGTGATCTTTCTTGTAATTGTTTTGAGCCGTACACCGACAGGCGTTACTGCATCCTTGTTCTTTGCTGCGCTCAGCTCGCTGATGTGAATGATCGGCACGATCGTTTCCTGAAGCGATGCACCGCCATGAACATATTGGATCCCGCCGCCGTTTGTCTTAAAAATGCCATAGCTGTACGGGACAATCACCTTATAGTCGCCGCCAGAAACATCGTCCAAATTGAATTCCGAAGCATACTGAATACGCATATCCGGATCATCGCTTAAAACAAATCGTTTGGATGCTTCCGGCGCTTTCAACGCCATAATGTCGCTGTATTTCCCGGATTCAAGAACCTCGTTCCTGCGATAAAGAAAACCGTGGTCGGCAGTAACATAGAAATTCGAAATTTGCAAACTGTTATACAGTTTTCTGATTAGCATCAGAATCTCATCCACAGCACTTTCAACGACGTCGAAAACTCTGCTTTCACTATGTTCGCCTGCATTATCAATCATGTTATGGTAGATATAAACAAGCGATTTATCCGCCATATATGTACGAAGATCGTTTCGTGACATGCCGTTGATATCGTCATAACTGATAGCTGCATATCCCTTGTTTTTCTCGCTTAGGATCGCGTTCCGCGCCGCTATGCTGTTCGTGGGTTTGCCGTCGATGGAAACCACTTTATTGAAATAGCTGATTGCTTGATGCGGAAGGAGGGATGCCATGCCAAACCTTGTTTCTGAAGGCAACGGTGACATGGCAAACAATAATTCTTCGGAGCCCTTGAGAACATCGCGGCTTTCTCCGGATTGATCCCCCACTTCCTCATTGCTTCTCTTTAACTTCGACACCAATGGTGTCGAAGTTAAGTCAACACGTTGTCCCTGCCGTTTCATGGCTTCCAACTTCATCTTGTAGGCAAATGCCTTTTCGCTGGGCAGGATGTGTTCCCGTTGCAGGTTGGAATCCACCATGGCGATAATGGCTTCCTCACGGGTCATATCCCGCAGGATCAGGGGGATGACCTTGATCCCAGCCAGTTCACAAGCACGCTTGCGGCGATGTCCGGAGATGAGTTCAAAGCGGTTCTCGGCGGTTTTTCGGGCTACCACAGGCGTCAGGACGCCGTATTCCTTGACGCTCTCCACAAGCCGTTTCATTTCCTCGTCCTCGCGTACCTGGAACGGGTGGTTCGGAAAGTCGTCCACGTACTGAATGGGGATGACGCGCACTTTTTCGCGCTTGACTTCGTTCGTCGGGGTGGATTCGGTTCTTTGCCCGGTTTCGATCACATGATTTTCTTCCATTGCTTCCTCCTTTGAAAAGAAAAAA
>CADBKZ010000011.1 GCA_902795355.1 uncultured Ruminococcus sp. | reverse complement strand
AGATTTTCCTTCCGACAAAAGTTCCTGTAGACAAATCCGTTCTTTTAGTGTATAATGGTTGTAGGATGACATGGCAATACCTCGTGTTTGTGTTGTGTGGTAACTACATTATACACGAATTTGCCGTGTTGTCCTATCCTTTTTTCTTTTTCTCCGACTGTTGCACTTCATATGATAACACATCCGACATCCCCGGGAAAGGGGGCTTCGCCCATGGGAAAAATCAATGTTTTGCCGTTTGCCGTTGCAAACCTGATCGCCGCGGGCGAGGTGGTGGATCGCCCCGCTTCGGTGATGAAGGAATTGATGGAAAATTCCATCGACGCGGGCGCCACGAGCATCACCGCCGAAATTCAGAACGGCGGCATCACCTTTATGCGCGTCAGCGATAACGGGTGCGGCATTGCCCGCGAGGATCTGCCCGTTGCGCTTCGCCGGCACGCCACCAGCAAGATCCGCGATAAAGAGGACCTCGAAACCATCATCACGCTCGGGTTCCGCGGGGAAGCGCTTGCCGCCATTGCGGCGGTAGCGGACGTCCGCATCATCTCCAAAACCGCCGACGAGGAGTTCGGCGCGGTTCTGGAAGCGCCCTGCGGGGGCGAGGTAACGGTTGGGGAGCAGGGCTGCTCCAACGGCACCACGGTAATTGTGGAAAATCTGTTTGCCCGCGTTCCCGCGCGGCGGAAGTTCTTAAAAAAGGACGTTACCGAGTCCATGGCGGTCAGCGCAAACGTGGAGAAAACGGCGCTCTCGCATCCCGAAATCGCGTTCCGCCTGATTGTGGACGGCAACGTTCGCCTTGAAACCGCGGGCGACGGCGACCTGCTCCACGCGATCCACGCCGTGTTCGGCAAGGATTTTGCCGCGCGGATGCTGGAAGTGAACGGCGAGATGAACGGCGTTACCGTTACGGGCTACATCGGCCGCAGCGATAACTACAAAGCCAACCGCAACCACGAAAATTTCTTTCTCAACGGGCGTTATGTCAAGAGCAAAACGGTTATGGCCGCGCTCGAACAGGCGTATACGTCCTATATGCCGCCCGAGCGGTTCCCCTGCTGCGTGCTGAACGTGGCGGTCAACCCCGCGCGCGTGGACGTCAACGTGCATCCCTCGAAGCTGGAAGTCAAGTTTTCCAACGAAAAAGCGGTGTTCGAGGCGGTCTATTACGCCGTTCGCGCCGCGTTGGAACAGAATGTTACGCGGCCGAACGTCAATCTGGATTCGGCCTTGAAGCGCAACGCGTTCGCGTTCCCCGGGGGAAAGGTTTCCGAGGCGACCTCTCCTGTGGAGAACAGCCGCCCCGAGTCGCTCCGGAGCCGCCAGCTCTCCTATGATCTCGGCGGCAGGACCCAACGCCAGCCGCAGGAGCGGATGACCTCGGCGGAATTCCGCCGCACATTCGGCGAGAACGAAAAGCCCGTGCAAACGCCCTCGGGAAAGGCTCCGGAGCCGCCGCGCTCCGCGCCGTCAACGGTTGGTCGGCTGCCCGAAGGCGCGGTGGAAGTGCCGCTGCATATCAATGCCAAATTCCCGCCGTCGGCGGTCTCGCCCGATTCGCCGCTGGCGGTTCCCGAATCGCACCGGACCGGCCGCCCCGACATCGCGTTCCCGATCCCGCCCGTCGGCGCGTCGGCGAAAGAACCGCCCGCGCGGGAACCGTCGCCAAGCCCGACGCCCGCCGAAGCGACCCCGCCCGCCGCGGGAGAGGCGGCAACGCTGCCGGAATATCGCATTGTGGGGAGCGCGTTCAACTGCTATGTAATCGTGGAAGTGGGCGAAAAGCTGCTCCTGATCGACCAGCACGCCGCGCACGAACGCATCCTGTTTGAAAAGCTCAAAGCGGGGCTGTACCAAACGCCGGTCGCCTCGCAGCTGCTGATGCTGCCCGTGGACACCATGCTGACCGCCGCCGAGGTGGAAGTTCTGAAAGACTACGACGGCGAGCTGCGCAAAATCGGGTTTGCCCTGCGCTACGCGCGCAACACCGTTTCGGCCGACGCGATTCCCGAGGGGGTGGACACCGCCGCCGTCGGAGCCATGCTCGGCACCATGGCGGGCAGGCTGATCGACAACACGGGGAGCGTGAAACTCACGCGCGACATCCTCTTTGAAAAGGCGTTGTATCAAGCGGCCTGCAAAGCCGCCATCAAGGGCGGCAGGGATTATGCCCCCGAACACATCGAATGGCTTGTGAAAAAGCTGATGGAATTGCCCGACATTACATTCTGCCCGCACGGCCGCCCCGTTGCCATGGAGCTTTCCAAACGGGCGCTCGACCGCCAATTTGACCGCACGGGCTTCTGAAAGGATCCTTCATGTTTGATTTGCTTACCACGGACGGCCGCGCGCGCCGCGGCGTCCTTCATACCGTCCACGGGGATATTCAAACGCCCGTGTTTATGAACGTCGGCACCTGCGCCGCCATCAAGGGCGGGGTCAACACCATGCAGCTGCGCGAAATCGGCTGTCAGGTCGAGCTTTCCAACACCTACCATCTCCATATCCGCCCGGGGGACGGCCTGATCCGCGAGATGGGGGGACTGCACAAGTTTATGAATTGGGATCGCCCCATTCTGACCGACAGCGGCGGATTTCAGGTGTTCTCGCTGGCGAATCTGCGCCGCATTAAGGAAGAGGGCGTGTATTTCGCCTCGCATGTGGACGGCAAACGGATCTTCATGGGTCCCGAGGAGAGCATGCGGATCCAATCCAACCTCGCTTCCACCATTGCCATGGCGTTCGACGAATGCGTGGAGAACCCCTCGCCCTACCTCTATTGCAAAAAGAGCATGGAGCGCACCTACCGCTGGCTGGTGCGCTGCCGCGCCGAAATGGACCGCCTGAACAGCCTGCCCGATACGCTCAATCCGCGCCAGATGCTCTTCGGCATCAATCAGGGAAGCACCTTCGAGGATCTGCGCGTCGCGCATATGCAGATGATCGCCGAGGTCCCCTGCGAGGGCTACGCCATCGGCGGGCTGGCCGTTGGGGAACCCACCGAGGAGATGTACCGCATTATCGACGCGGTGGAGCCGTACATGCCGAAGGACAAGCCCCGCTACCTGATGGGCGTCGGCACCCCCTGCAACATTCTGGAAGCCGTGCATCTCGGGGTCGATTTCTTCGATTGCGTAATGCCCAGCCGCAACGCCCGTCACGGCAACCTGTTCACGTGGCATGGCAAAATCAACCTCGGCAACGAGAGGTACGCCAAGGACCCGCGCCCCTTGGACGAGGGCTGCGGCTGCCCCTGCTGCCGCAACTATTCGCGCTCCTACCTGCGCCACCTGATTAAAGCCAAGGAGTCGGTGGGTATGTCCCTTTGCGTAACCCACAACCTGTGGTTCTATAACGAGCTGACCGCCAAGATCCGCGAGGCGCTCGACGGCGGCTACTTCGAGTCGTTCTACCAAAAATACCGCGCCATCCTCGGCGAAAGAGCAGAGGATTGACGGGCGTTTGGGAAAGACCTTGAGAGCGGGGGGACCCTTTTCTTGCGAGAAAAGGGTCCCCCCGCTCTCAAACTCTCACCCCCGCCGAAAAGAACAAACTCGGGTCTTTTGGCGGTCTATCTGCGGTCGTTGACATAACGTAAAAAATATCCCCTCCAAAAAAACGCGTTTGCTCTTTTTGGGGGGAGAGTTTGGTAGGGGCGGCTTTTTCTCGCGAGAAAAAGCCGCCCCTCTCAAGGTCTGACTCCCTATCTTATCCTTTATTTGCCGTTACGACCACATCCGCGCCGGTGCCGAGGATGTCGGCAATTACGACGTCGCCGATGCGGGCGGGCAGGGAAACGGCGGCCTTGTTGATCTCGGCCATGCAATCGAACATTTTTTCCTTGGGGATCGTCCGGTTGGTTTTCACGGGGACGGGTTCGCCGTTCGCGGCGCGCACGGTGGATGTGATTGTGCGCATGGGGTGGGTACATTCGTCAATGGCGTACTGCTTGCCGCGGGGGCAGGCGTTGCCCGTTACCGAAAGGACGGCGCCGTTCGCGTCCAGCTCGGCTTTGAGCTGGCAGCCGCGGGGGCAGACGATGCAGGTCAGTTCGCGGATCATCTTACTGCACCTCCAATGCAAAATTGAGATCGGTCGCGTTTGCGAACGCCTCGGGTTTGAGCGTGACGCTCTCCATTTCCCCGGGGGCGACCTTGGGTTTCTTGCGGGAATAAACCACGTTGCCCGCGTTGTCGGTCACTTTGACCGTTACGTTGCGGAACACGTCGGAAACGCGGAAGAACACGGTCACGTCCTTTTTCTTTGTAATGCGCTGGGGAACGGTGTAGCGGACCTTGCCGTCCGTATGCAGGGCGACGTTCACGGCGTCGGCGGAAAGGCCGTTGATGTAGTCGGCCGCGCTTCTGCCGGCAATGTCGGCTTCCTCGGAAACGTAGTCCACAAGGTCGTGGACGTGCAGGACGTTGCCGCAGGCGAACACGCCGTTAACGGCGGTTTGCCGGTCCTGATCCACCACCGCGCCGTTGGTTACGCGGTCCAGCGGGACCTTTGCGGTTTTGGAAAGCTCGTTTTCGGGGATCAGACCCACCGAAAGGAGCAGGGTGTCGCAGGGAATGTATTCGCGCGTTTCGGGAATGGGACGGCGGTTTTCATCCACCTTGGCAATGGTAACGCCGGTCAGCCGCTCCCTGCCGTGGATCTCCACCACGGTGTGGGAGAGTTTGAGCGGAATGTTGAAATCATGCAGGCATTGCTCAATGTTGCGCGCGAGGCCGCCCGAATAGGGCATCAGCTCGCAAACGGCATGCACCTTTGCGCCTTCCAGCGTCATGCGGCGCGCCATAATCAAACCGATGTCGCCCGAACCGAGGATCACGACCTCTTTCCCGGGCATATAGCCCTTCATGTTGACGAACTTCTGCGCCGTTCCCGCGCTGTAAATGCCCGAGGGGCGCGTTCCGGCAATGTTCAGCGCGCCTTTGGCGCGCTCGCGGCAGCCCATGGCAAGAACCACCGCCTTTGCCTGAATCTGGAACACGCCCTCTTCGGTGTTGGTGGCGGTAATCACCTTTTCGGGGGAGATATCCAGCACCATGGTGTTGAGCTTGGCGGGAATGCCGCGCTCTTCCACCATTGCCTCGTAGCGGTAGGCGTATTCGGGGCCGGTCAGCTCCTCGCCGAAGCGGTGCAGGCCGAAGCCGTTGTGGATGCACTGCTGCAGAATGCCGCCGAGGTGGCTGTCGCGTTCGAGGATCAGCAAATCGCGAACGCCGGCGTCGTAGGCCGCAACCGCCGCGCTCATTCCGGCGGGGCCGCCGCCGATGATAACCAGATCAATGTGTTTCATCTCAAAGCGTCTCCTTTGTTTTTCCGAAATTGACCACCGATTTCCCGCCGAATTTTGTGACCGCTTCGTAGGGGATATTCAGCTCCTTGGCCAGCATTTCCACAATGTAGGGCGAGCAGAAGCCGCCTTGGCAGCGTCCCATTTGCGCGCGGGTGCGGCGTTTGACGCCGTCAAGGTCGCGGGGCTTGGGGTTCTGGCGGATGGCATGCAGAATTTCGCCCTCGGTTACGGTTTCGCAGCGGCAGATCACGCGCCCGTAGGCGGGATCCTTGGCGATCACCTTGTTTTTCTCTTCCATGCTCATTTCGCGGAAGGCGTGGAGCGCCTCGCGGCGGGGGTTGTAGTCGGGTTTCTTTTCCAGCGCAAGGCCGTCCGCGGCGAGCAGGTCGGCCACATACGCGGCAATGGCGGGCGCGGAAGAAAGCCCGGGGGATTCGATGCCCGCAACGTTCACAAACCCGTGGCGCGGGTTGTTGATGATGAAATCGCCCGTGCTTCCAACGGCGCGCAGGCCGCAGAAGCCGGTAATGGTTGCGCCGAAGCGGATGCCTTCCACGTTCTCGCCCGCCTCTTTCATCACGCGCGCGATGCCCTCTGGCGTGGTGGATTTGTCCTCTTTGTCGGAGATGTCCACCGAGGTGGGGCCGGTGAGCAGGTTGCCGTCCACGGTCGGGGAAACGAGAATGCCTTTGCCCATTTTGCTCGGGGTGCGGAACACCGTATGGGAAACGAGCGCGCCCATTTCCTTATCGAGCAGAATATATTCGCCGCGGCGGGGATGGATGTTGAATGAAGTATCGCCGACCATGGCCGCGATCGCGTCGGCGTAGAGTCCCGCGGCGTTGACCACATAGCGGGCTTCCACGGTGTGCGCTCCCGCGGTAACGGTATAGCGGCCGTTCTCCGCGGTAACGGCGGTCACTTCGCTGTCAAGCAGCAGCTCCGCGCCGTTGTCCATGGCGTTGCCGATGGCGGCGAACGTCAGTTCATAGGGACATACGATGCTCCCCGTGGGGGCGTGCAGGGCGCAGGTCGCGTTTTTGGAGATGTTCGGCTCCAACGCGCGAAGCGCTTCCGCCGAGAGCAGTTCCAACCCCCTCACGCCGTTTTTCACGCCTCTTTCATAAAGCGTTTGCAGGGTGGCCTTGTCCTCGTCGGAAAACCCGATTACCAGAGAGCCGTTGTTGCGGTATTTTACGCCGAGTTCCTCGCAGACCAGAGGCATCATTTCCGAGCCGCGCACGTTGAGCTTCGCTTTCAGCGTACCCTCTTTTGCGTCGAAGCCCGCGTGAACAATGGCGGAGTTCGCCGCGGTTGCGCCGGTTGCAACATCGTGTGCCTTTTCAATGATCACAATGTTCAGCCGGTACGCGGCAAGCGTTCTGGCGATCATGCCGCCAACCACGCCCGCGCCGATGATTGCTACGTCGTACATTCCAAATCTCCTTTTTCTGAATCCTGTCCGAATTTGAAATCGTTTGCCCGCGGGGGAAGGGAGCGTTCCGCGCGCAAACCCATCTTATATTATAATGGAGTTGCGCGTTTCTGTCAAGAACGGCGCGGAAATAGGCAAATGCGCAAAATGCAAGCGTAAATTGCGCAGAAAAACGCAAAAATCGCCATTCCGAAAAAAACGGAAAAATTTTCGGAAAAACGGTTGACAAAGCGCGGGACTTGTGATATAATAACAATTGAACAAATGTTCAAATGTTCAAAAAACCGAAAGGAGACCGACCCGTGAAAGAACTGCCATGCTGCGAAGCGGTGGAGACCCACCCCGAACAGATTGCCCGCGCCGCGCGGGATCTGCCCGACGACGACACCCTGTTTGCTCTTGCCGATCTCTATAAAATTTTCGGCGACAGCACCCGCCTGCGGATCCTCTACGTGCTGTTTGACGCGGAGCTTTGCGTTTGCGACATTGCCGAGCTGCTCGGCATGACGCCCTCGGCCATCTCCCACCAACTGCGCGTGCTGAAACAATCGAGCCTTGTGAAATACCGCAAAAGCGGCAAGAGCGTGCTTTATTCGCTTGCGGACGACCATGTTCACACCATTCTCGGGCAGGGCATGGAGCATGTTTGCGAATGAGCAGCGGAGCCGCCGCGGGAAGCGCGGATTCCCGAAACAAGAACGACCCGAATTTTATTTTGACAGATAAAGGAGAAAAACACCCATGAAAAAATCTTACAGCCTGATCGACCTTGATTGCGCCAACTGCGCCGCGAAAATGGAAAAGAACATTAAAAAAATCGACGGCGTGAACGACGCGACCGTCAGCTTCCTCGCGCAGAAACTGATTCTTGACGCGGACGACACGCGGTTCGACGAAATTCTGGCCGCCGCGGTGGCGGCGATTCATCGCGTGGACGCCGACTGCCAAGTGAAACTGTGAGGGATCGCATGCGCCGCCTGACCAAAAAACAACGGCGGAACCTGATCCGCATTCTCGTTTCGGCGGGGCTGCTCCTCGCCGTTGAGATCCTCTGCCTTACCAAGGTGTTGCCCGAGCCGGTTTACATCCGGCTGCCGCTTTTCCTCGTTCCGTATTTCCTTGTGGGGTACGACGTTCTGCGCAAGTCGGTCCTCGGCATTGCGCACGGGCAGTTGCTCGACGAAAACTTTCTGATGACAATTGCGACCGTTGGCGCCATGGCGATCGGCGAATATCCCGAGGCCGTGTTCGTTATGCTGTTCTACCAAGTGGGGGAGCTGTTCCAGAACATTGCCGTCGGCAGGAGCCGCAAATCGATCGCCGCGCTGATGGACATTCGCCCCGAGGAAGCCCGCGTGGAACGGGACGGCGGGGAAGCGGTCGTATCGCCCGACGAGGTTGCGGTCGGCGAGGTCGTCGTAATCCGCCCGTGGGAGAAGATCCCGCTGGACGGCGTGGTGATCGAGGGGACGTCGGACGTCAACACCCTTTCGCTGACGGGGGAATCCGCCCCGCGCGACGTTGCGGCGGGGGACGAGATTGTGAGCGGGTGCGTGAACGGGGCGGGCCTGCTCCGCGTTCGCGTTACCAAACCGTTCGGCGAATCCACGGTCTCGAAAATTCTCGAATTGGTGGAGAACTCGCAAACGGTCAAATCGCGCGCCGAAAACGCCGTTACCAAGTTCGCCCGCGTTTATACGCCCGCGGTGGTCGGCCTCGCGGTCCTCGTCGCCCTGATTCCGACGTTGATTACGCGCGACCTGCATTGGGTGAAAACCGCGCTGATCTTTCTGGTGGTCTCCTGCCCCTGCGCGCTGGTTATTTCGGTGCCGCTGACCTATTTTGCCGGCATCGGGGCCGCTTCCAAACAGGGGATTCTGATTAAGGGCGCCAACTATCTGGAAGCGCTCGCGAACACGGATACCGTTGTGTTCGATAAAACCGGAACGCTGACCGAGGGATCGTTCCGCGTTTCTTCGGTGCGCCCCGCGGCGGGATTTGAGGCGGAGCGGCTGCTCGCAATTGCCGCGGCGGCCGAGCGGAACTCCAACCACCCCATTGCCCGTTCTCTCGCGGCCGCCGCGGGAGACACCGCCGAGGCGATTACCGTTCATTCGGTGGAAGAGCTTGCGGGCATGGGCGTTCGCGCGGTGGCGAACGGGCAAACGGTGCTGGTTGGCAACGCCCGCCTGCTGGCCGCCGAAGGCATAGCACCGCCGGACGACCTCGGCGCGGTTGCGGGAACGGTGGCATATGTGGCGGTGGACGGCGTTTATGCCGGCGCGGCGGTGATTTCCGACGTTTGCAAGGCGGACGCGGCCGAGGCCATGCGCGATCTTCGCGCGGCCGGCGTTCGCAGGCTCGCCATGCTCACGGGCGACCGCGCCGCCGTTGCCGCTTCAGTTGCCGAGGAGCTGGGGCTGACCGATTACCGCGCCGAGCTGCTGCCGGCCGCCAAGGTGGAAGCCGTTGAGCGGCTGCTGGATGAAAAGCAGGGAACGCTGGCGTTCGTCGGGGACGGCACCAACGACGCGCCCGTGCTTGCCCGCGCGGATGTCGGAATCGCCATGGGCGCGTTCGGGTCGGACGCCGCCATCGAGGCCGCCGACGTGGTTCTAATGGACGATAAACCGAGCAGCATTGCCCGCTTGCTCCGCGTTGCCCGCCGCACCCGCCGCATTGTTTGGGAGAACATTCTTTTCGCGCTTGCCGTAAAGATCGGCTTTTTGGTGTGGAACCTGTTTATGCCCAACATGTGGGCGGCCACGTTCGCCGATGTGGGCGTTGCCGTTCTCGCCATTCTCAACGCCTCGCGCGCGGGGAAATAACGCGCGGGAAGAAAAAAATAAGAAAAAGAGGGGCGACCTTTGGGAAAGGTCGCCCCTCTTTCGGCGTTCGCCCGCGGGGAAACGGGCGTTTCGGGCAGCGCGCCGTTCGCGGCGGACGCTTTAACGGCTTTCGGCCCCCGCTTCTGCGGGTTCGGGGAGCCGTTCGGTTTTTCCTCTGCTTTTCAGAACGATCACCACGCAAATAAAGTGGCAGATCGCCGTCACCCCCCACGAAATCGGGTAAGAGAGGTAGATCGAATCGAGCGTTCCGTATGCGCGGAACACGGTTGCGATCCACAGAATGCGGAGCAGGCAGGAGCCGGCAAGGGCAACAACGGTGGACGTCAGCGATTTCCCGAGGCCGCGCATCACGCCGGAAGCCACTTCCATCAGCGCGAGCAGGGAATAGGTGGTCAACATGTACAGCAAGCGGGTAACGGCGGTGCGGTGGGCAAGAGCGGCGAGCGATCCCTCCTCGGCGGGGAAAATGCCGTAAAGGGAGAGCAGCGGGTCGCGCAGGAGCAGAATCGCGCCGCCAAGCGCAACGGCCACCGCGGTTGTAATCAGAAAACAGCACCACATCACCCGCCAGACGCGGCGGTATTTGCCCGCGCCCATGTTTTGCCCCGTAAAGGTGATGGAGGCTTGGCAAATCGCGTTGGTGGCGGTGTACACAAACCCTTCCAGATTGGCGGCGGCCGCGTTTCCGTTTACCACGGGCTGAAAGGTTTCGCCCGCGGGAACCATGGCGTTGTTCACGCTTAAAACCGACGATTGGATGATGATGTTGGAGAGCGAGAACAGCGCGCCCTGAATGCCGGCGGGAACGCCGATCAGAACCATATCGCGAACGGCGGCGCGGTCAACGCGCAGCAGGCGGAACGAAAAGCGGCAGGGGCCGCCGTCCCGCGAGAGCCGCCAGAGCAGCAGAACGGCCGAGGCAAGGTTGGAAACCGCCGTTGCAATGGCAACGCCTTCCACCGAGAGGCGGACGGCCAGAACGAAAAACAGATTCAGCCCCACGTTCAATAGCCCCGTCAGGGTCAGAACAATCAGCGGGGTTCGGGTGTCGCCCTTGGCGCGGAAAATCGAAATGGCGAAATTGGAAACCGCAATGAAGGGAAGCCCGTAGAAATAAATGCGGGTATAGAGAACGGCAAGGTCGAGCAGGCTTTCCTGCGCGCCCATCAGAGCCAGCACGGGGCGGGAGATCAGAAGTCCGGCCGCCATTCCGAGCAACCCCAGCCCAACGCTCATCACAAGCGCGGTATGCACCGCGCGCGAGGCGTTTTGCGGGTCGTTCGCACCGAGCCTGCGCGCAATCACCACGTTTGCGCCGATGGAAAGCCCGATGAAGATATGAAGCACCAGATTGATCAGCGCGCCCGTGGTGCCGATGGCGCCAACGGCGTTTTCCTCGGCGGAAAGGCTGACCACCATCATATCGGCCGCGTTATACAGCATTTGCAGCAGGTTGGAAGCCATCAGCGGCAGGGCGAACAGCAGAATTTTGCCGAACAGAGGCCCTTCCGTCATGTTCATGCTCCGCGGGGCGGCATGGGGATGGTGGATGTGGTGGATGCGAAATGTTTCCATAAAGGTTCTTTCCGGCTCCTTGCGGGTCAGCGGTCGGCCGCTTCGGGGCGGTTGCGGATATAAATCAGCCAAAGCCCGCGCAGGAGCAGTTGTTCGTCAACGGGAATTTTGTGGGTGCAGGCAGGGCAAACCACCGGAGCGAGGCCGCCGGTGGCCACGAGCGTCGGTTCCGCGCCCAGCTCCGCGGCCATGCGGTCAATCAGGCCGTCAATCGCGCCGGCCGCGCCGTAAAGGATCCCCGCTTTCATGCTGTCCACGGTGTTCGCGGCGATCACGGTTTTCGGCTTGCGGATGTCAATGTGCGGCAGGAGCGCGGCCTCTTCGGATAGGGCGCGGAGAGAAATGCCCGCTCCCGGGAGAATTACGCCGCCGATGTATTTTCCGTCCGCGTCCACGGCGGTCAGCGTGGTGGCGGTCCCCAGATCCACAATCACCACGGGGAGCGGGTAACTCTCCTTGGCGGCAACCGCGGTTGCAACCAAGTCGGACGCCACCGTTCCCGGGTCGTTGATGCGGATGTGAAGCCCCGTTTTGACACCCGCGCCCACGGTTAACGGGTCCTTTCCCGTCAGCAGGCGGACGGCGTTTGCGAGGACTTCCGAGAGGGGCGGCACCACGCAGGAGATTACCGCGTCGGTCAGGTCGGCGGGGTTCACTCCGCCAAGCTCCAACGTCTGCTTGATTTTGGTCGCGTAGCCGTAGTCGGTTTCGCGGCGGTCGGTGGAAATGCGGAATACGGTTGCGGCCGTTCCGTTTTGCATGCAACCGAACGTGATGTGCGTGTTTCCGCAGTCAACGGCGAGAATCATGGCGTTTTTGCTCCTTTCATCCGGAAGAAAGGGGAGCCGATGCATGGCCCCCCGTGAAAAACTTAATGTTGCTTTTTGATGGCGTAAATCACCCGTTCGATGGCCGGCGCGAGGATTACGTTGACCCCAAGCTCCACAAGGAAGTTGACGCCCACGATGCCGAGCAGAACGTACACCAGCAGATTGGAATACGCGGTCCCGCCCATCCAAACGGCGGCAACGTCGCGATAAAACGCGAGCAGGAACACGCAGAACAAGCCGGTGTTGATTACGGGGCAGGCGATTGCCGCCAGAAAGATACCCACAATGGGTTTGCCGATTTTTTCGAGCGCGCGGCAGATCAAACCCGCCGCAAGTCCCGCCGCAATGCCCTTTGCAAGGCAAAGGACCACGGTCAGAACGGGCAGCTTTTCAAACATCATGTAAGCTCCCGCGTCGGCTCCCGTTACCGTTGCGATTGTTACCACAACGCCGAACACGCCGCCGAGGAACGCGCCGATCAGCGGCCCGTAGAGGATCGCGCCCAAAACGATGGGGACCAGCGACAGCGTAAAGGATACGGGACCGACCTTAATGCTGCCCGCGAACACTTGCAGCACGATCACCAACGCCATCAGCACGCCCGCGCCCACAATGGTTTGAATGTTTTGCCTGTTTTTTCCCGAACTTTTCATTTTCTGTTTTCTCCTTGCTGCTGTTCCGCTCTTGTCGGATATAGCGCACCATTATTATAACATAACGCGCCGGTTTTTGCAAGAGAAAAACGTTGTAGGGTTGCACAAACTTTTCGGCAAAAACGGCGCGCCTGTTTGGATGCTGTTGCGGAAATTGCCGAAGCCGACGCCGCGGCGGGGGCGGATTCCGGTTGCGGGACGCGGAAACGCCCCCGCTTCCGGCGGAAGCGGGGGCGGTGCGGAACCGGTTATTTTCCTGCGGAAACATCCTCGTAGGAAGCGTCCTGTTCGAGCGAGGCGAGAACCGAGGCGGGGAAATAGTCGAGCGGGTTGACCTGCAAGCCGCCAACCGTCATTTCCAGATGCAGGTGCGGCTCCTCGGCAACTTCGAGCAGCGCGGTGTCCCCAACGGTGCCGATGCGCTGTCCCCGCGCAACCGAGGCTCCCACCGCAATGTTCTCCGGCAGATCCACGGCGAGGTTCTTGTAAACGGTCAGGCTGTCCGCGGCGTGGGAGATCGCAACGCATTTGCCCATCATCGGGTCGTCCCAAATGCGGGCCACGGTGCCGTCGGCCGCGGCGAGAACGGGCGCGTCGGCGGCGGTGGCGAGGTCAACGCCGAGATGGACGCGGTAATCCTGCATGGTGCGGGAAAACACTTGCAGGTCCGCGCTGTGCGCTTGCAGGAGCGCGCCGTCCACAGGCAGGGAAAGCGTGGGAACGGTCTGAACCGTCGGGACGGGGTCGACCGGACGGTCGGTTTCAGGCGTCGGTTTCGGGTCGTCCGGCTTTTGCACAGGCGCGGGCTCGGTCAGCTCTTCGCCGCCGGTCACGGGCTTGATCACCTCTTCGGCGGCGCGGCGGCGGGCGCGGTTCATCGCGGCGGTGATCACAAGGACGACCGCGAGCGCGAGCAGGATCACGATGGCGGAGAGAAACACCGCGCGGTTCACGCGGATGGCGCGCAGTTTGCGGGCAAACGCGGATTCTTTCCGGCTTTTCTTTTGCTTGGGTTGTTTCGGCATATCGGACATGGTACAAAACTCCTTTTCAGCTTTTGATTTTTGGATGTTGGCGCGCAACGGCACGTCGGTTCGATTTCATTTTTTGCCGGATCGGGGGCGTTTATGCAGGACAACCAAAAAATTTCTCAAAAACCGCGAACAAAAACAGGGAATTTCCGATTCATTCACGATATGTTCACAGTTCCGTGGTACAATATAATGAATATTGTGGAATTTGCCGCGCGGGGTCGCCGCGCGGAGAAAAAGCAAAGGAGAATCTGCCTTTATGATCAGAATCGAGCATCTCGTAAAAAACTACGGCGCGAACTGCGCGGTGGATGATATCAGCTTCGAGGTCGGAGAGGGCGAAATTGTGGGTTTGCTCGGCCCCAACGGCGCGGGCAAAAGCACCACGATGAATATTTTAACGGGGTATCTTTCTTCCACCTCGGGCAAGGCGACCGTTGCGGGAATCGATATTTTGAGCGACCCGCTCGGCGCGAAAAAGCTGATCGGCTACCTGCCCGAACAGCCGCCGCTTTACCTTGATATGACGGTGGAAGAATACCTCAACTTCAACTACGAGCTGAAAGGCTGCAAGCTCGACCGCGTTCCCCACTTGGAGCAAATTTGCGATACGGTGCGGATCCGCGACGTTTACCGGCGCGTAATCCGCAACCTTTCCAAAGGGTACCGGCAGCGCGTTGGCATTGCGCAGGCGCTTGTGGGCAATCCGAAGGTGATTATTTTCGACGAACCCACCGTGGGGCTGGACCCCAAGCAGATTATTGAGATCCGCAACCTGATCCGCAGCCTCGGCAAGGAGCATACGGTAATCCTCTCCACGCACATTCTGCAAGAGGTGCAGGCGGTTTGCGACCGGATTGTGATTATCAACAAGGGCAAGATCGTTGCCAACGAGAAAACCGAAAACATTTCCAACGCGGTGGAGCAGAGCCGACGGTTCAACGCCAGAATCTGCGGGCCGCAGAAAGAGGTGCTGGCCGCTCTGCGGGGCATGAGCGGCGTGGCGTATGCCGAGGCCCTCGCGGAGCGGGACGGCGACGCGTTTACCTACACCGTGGAAAGCGAGCGGGGGGTGGACATCCGCAAAAAGCTGTTTTATCTTCTGGCGGAGCGCGGCTGGGCGTTGGTGGGTCTCGAATCGCTCGGCATGAACCTCGAGGACATCTTCATTTCGGTGGTGGATCAATCCGAGGAAAAAAAGACGCGCGCCGCGCGCGGCGAACGCCGCCGCCGCGGAGCCGACCGGACCAGCGCGGAGCGCGAGATCGGCGCGGGGCTTTACGAGGACGCCAAGCGGCAGCGCGAGGAAGCCGCCGCGCGGGAACCCGACGACGAAGAATAATTCGACACTGACGAACGGAAAGGATTTTTCAATATGCTTGCCATTTACCGCAAAGAAATGCGTTCCTACTTTATCAACCCCATCGGATATGTGTATCTCGGGGTGTTTCTGGTGTTCTCGGCGCTCCTGTTCTGCTATACCACGCTGAATGCGGGCACGTACAGCACGTCCACCTATTTCACGTTTCTGATCATCTCGTTTGTAATCCTGATTCCCATTCTGACCATGCGGCTGTTTGCCGAGGAGCGCAAGCTGCGCACCGAACAGCTCCTGTTGACCGCGCCCGTTACCATTACGGGCATGGTGCTCGGGAAATATCTGGCGGCTCTTACGATTTATGTGGGCGGGATTCTCGTTTCCTGCGTCAACTTCATTCCGCTCTATATCATCGGCGCGGCGGAGCGCGCGGGCGAGGACATGTCGCTCACGCACATCGGCCCCGTAACGGGGGAGATCGTGGGCAGCCTGTTCGCGGTGATCCTTTTGGGCGCGGCCCTGATCGCCGTTGGAACGCTGATTTCGGCTCTGACGGAAAACCAGCTTTCGGCCGCCATCATCACCATCGGCGTAATCGCGGTGATGATCCTGCTCAACGTGTTCAACCGCCTGACCGACAGCGACGGCCAGCCGCTGATCGGCAGCTATGCCGTCCGCTTCGTGCTGGATTGGATTTCGGTGATGAGCCGGTTCGGAAACTTCTCCAACGGAATTTTCGATTATGCCGCGCTCTTCTATTATCTTTCCATCACGTTCGTGTTCCTGTTCCTGACCGTGCGCGTTTACGAAAAACGCCGCTGGGGCTGATGGCGGAAAGGAACGCTACCAAACATGAAAAAACGATTTCTCAAAGGGCGTCGGGCGCGGTACGGCGGCATTGCCGCGGTTTTAACCGTTTTGCTCGTTGCCGCAACGGTGCTTGCCAACGTTCTGTTCGGAACGCTCGCGGGCCGCTACGGGTGGTATAGCAGCATGCGCCCCGCGCTGACCTACGGCGTCAGCGAAAAGTGCCATCAACTGCTCGGCGCGGCCATGGACGCCGCCGAGGCGGAAAGCGGAACGCGCGCGGAAGTGGAAATTATTTTCTGCGATCTGCCCGAAAACCTGATGGCGAGTTCCACCTCTTCCTATGTGTACCAAACGGCGTTGACCCTTGCGGAGCGGGATCCCGAGCGCATCAAAGTGACCTGCTACGACGTCTGGCTCAACCCCGACAACGTGCGCGGGTATATGACCACCACGGTGATCGACCGCGAAACGGGGATCGAATCCGAACAGCCGGTAACGCTCAAATCCACCAGCGTGATCATTGCGAGCGGAAGCTACCACCGCGTGTATGCCAACACCGAATTTTTCGTGTTCGAGGGGGGCAACGCTTCCAACGTCTGGGCCTACAACGGCGAGCGGAAGCTGGCGGCGGGCATTCTGCGCGCTATCGCGCCGGACGCGCCCACCGTTTGCCTGACGAACAACCACGGCGAAGCGTACTACGATTATGAAATTCTCTATCTGCTCGACGACGCTGGCTACCGCCTTGATTATGTGGACCTGACGCAGGACGCGATCCCCGCCGGATGCGGGCTTCTCATCTGCTTCAACCCCAACAAGGATCTTGCCGTGGAAAGCGGGATCTCGTCGCTCTCCGAGCCGGATGTTCTGGACGCGTTTCTCGCGGTCCCGGGGCATACGTTCCTCGTCTTTCTCGAGGACGGAACGCCGCGCCTGCCCAACTTGGAAGCCTATCTCGAAGGCTGGGGCGTTTCCACGCTTTACCACAAATCGGGCGAGACGTCCTACCGCTATATGGTGCAGGACACCTCGGGGTCGCTGACCTCGGACGGCTATACCATTTACGGCAAAGCGTCGGCGGGGTACGCGGGCGAACTGCTCGCGGGGCTATCGCAGCCCGTTGTGTTCAAGAACGCAACCGCCCTGCGGGCGGCGGGCGGCTTTGTTCCGAACGGGGACGGAAGTTATACCCGCGGGAACCGCACCATGTACAGCCTGTATGAAAGCGGAAAAGGCGCGGTTTCATGGGCAAACGGCGCGCCCGTGGACGGCGACGGCGTTCTTCTGATGACGCTGACCGAGCAAACGCTGGAAGGCGGAGTCTCGCGCGTCGGCGTGTCGGCCTCGGTGGATCTCGCAACCGAGAGCTTCCTGCAATCGGCCGTGTACGGTAACAGCGACGCCCTGCTGCGCCTGCTGGGTCGGTTCGGGAATCTCCGCACGCCCGAGGGGCTGACGATCAAACCGTTCCAATCCACCGATATGAGCTTGGTAACAACGGCGCAAAAGCTCCGCTGGACGCTTTTGCTCTCCATTTTGCCCGCGCTCGCGATCGCGGCGGTCGCCGTTCCGATCCTTGTGCGGCGCAGGCACTCCTGAAAACCACGGAAAGGAACGGAAACGGAAATGAAATTCGGAAACAAATTCCGTCACGGAACCGCGGCAATCGCCATAACGGCAATTGTGATCGTTGCGGTGATCCTCCTCAACGTGGGGCTAACGGCAATCTTTTCGCGAAGCTTTGTGTTCGCCGACCTGACCTCGGAAGCGGTTTACACGCTCAACAGCGAGACCACATTCCTGCTCGACCAGACCTTTGAGAGCGTTCGGCAAGCCCGCGAGGCCGAAGGGGAAGAGGACGTGCATGTGGACATTATCTTTTGCACCGACCCCGACCTGCTCACCGGAAACACGCTGATGCGCTATGTGTACTACACGGCGCGGAGCCTCGCCAAGAAATACCCGAACGTAATCAGCGTAAAAACCGTGGACGTGTGGTCGAACCCCTCGGTTGTGGACGCCTACCGCACCAACTCGTATTCTTCCATTTATCAATCCAACGTAATCGTGGCGAGCGGGTCGGAATTCCGCATTCTCTCGCTCCGCAGTTTTTACACGTACAATTCGGATACCGACGACGAGCCTTGGGCGTACAGCGGAGAGCGCATTTTTGCCCGCACGATCATGGCCGTTACCAAAGCGGAAGCCCCCATTTGCGGCGTTACGGTGAACCACGGCGAGGCGCTCACGGCCGAAACCGAGGAGCGGTATTCGGGTTTGCTCTCCGCGCTCCGCGGCGGCGGGTACAACGTCCGCTATCTGGACCTCGAGGCCGAGGAGATCCCCGCGGATTGCCGCCTGATTCTTGTATTCGACCCGCAGTCGGATTTTTCATCCGGCAGTTATCTTTCGGGAAGCACGGGGGAGATCGGCAAGCTCGAAGCGTTTCTGGAAAACGCCAATTCGCTGATGGTGTTTGTGGACGCGGATACGCCCTATCTGCCCAATTTCGAGGAGTTTCTGGAAGATTGGGGCGTCGCTTTTGACCGCTACCTTGACCCCGCCGACGGCCTGACCGTTCTCGGCAATTATCAGGTGGTCTCCCCGCGCGATTCGGTGGACGCCGCCAACACCGCGCTGATCGCTACGTATGAAACGGCGGGAACGGGCGGCTCCATTACCGAATCCATGCGCGGAACCGGCGCGGCTCCCAAGGTCGTGTTCCCGAACACCATGCCCATCCGCTATTCTTCCTCGTATGAACAGCAATATTATATTCAGACCGAGGAGAGCGGCGGCGGGGGGAGCGAACCGTTCGCCTATGCGTCTTATTACAGCAACGGCCATTCGCGCAGCGTTTACGACCTGTTCCGCTCCTCGGCCGCCTCGCGCGGCACCTATGCCGCGGCGCGGAATTTCAGCGGCGAAACGCTCACGGACGGCTCGGGCAACCCCGTTACCGATGCCGCGGGCAATTATAAGCTCGCAACGGTTACCAGCGAGAATCGCACCATTGGCGAGGGGCGCGGGTATACCACGGTCAACGACGCGTCCTACGTCTGCGCGTTCGGCTCCACCGCGTTTGCCGATAACGAGCTGCTTCTTTCCAATTCCTACGGCAATACCGACGTGCTTTTGCAGATCCTGCGCTCCATCGGCCGCGAGGTGGTGGGCGTCGGCCTCAATTTCGAGCCGATGTACGACGACGCCATCGGAACCGATTCGCTCTCCGAGCGGGCCAAAACCGGTTGGACGGTCGCGCTCGCGCTGATCCCCGCCGTGGCAATGGCGGGAGCGGGCGTTTGGGTGCTGGTGCGCCGCCGGTTTGCGCGATAAGCGGCGGATAATGCGAAAGAAAGGAGATTGCTTCGCATGAAAATTGAAGAAACCGTAATCAATATCATCTTCGACGCCGCAAAGGGAACCACGCCCGTTCAAAGCCGCGAGGGGATTCTGGGAACGCGCTTCGGCGCGCTCCCCAAGCCCACCCGCGCGGGGTATACGTTCGCGGGGTGGTACCTCGGGGAAGAGGAGATCGGGGAAGATAGCGTAATCAAGTCCGCGCGCGACATCCGTCTGGTGGCGCGCTGGCAGAAAAAAGCGGCCGAAAAGCGCAGCACCATGCTCCGCCGGCAGCAGATCGCGGCGGTGGCGCTCGCGGTTATCATTGTTGCGCTTTCGGTCGGGCTGGTGTTTGCAAAGATCCGCGTGGGCATTTACACGCTCAAAGATACCTTTGTTGATGAAAACGGCGTGGAACAAACCGTAAAATACACCGTGAAACGCGATAAAACGGATGGCGGCCTGTACGCGCTCTATAACAAGAGCGGTGAGAAGATGGAGCGGGTGGAGGACAACGGCTTCAACAACTACACCTCGTCGTCGGACGGCGTGGAATACCGCGTATACGAAACCGACGTCAGCCGCAACCAATACCGCATCAACACCGCAACCGGCGACTATGAAACCTACGCCGTTGTGGACACCGAGGGCGACGAGGTGCTGGGCGGAACGGTGGTCAACACGCGCGTAATGATGTACCCGCGCATCCGCCAAGCCGAAACCTACTCGGTGGAAGTGACCAACGAAAACGGCACGTTCAAACTCTACCGCAAAACGGTGGAGAACACCGCCGAGGGAGCCGCCACCGCGTTTACCTCGGTGGTAACGGTCGCCATGCAAACATGGAACGCCGGAGAGAACCGCTGGGAGTGGCAGGATTCCCCCGCTTCCTATGATCCAACGCTCTATGCCAGCCTTTGCGTCAGCTGCGGGTATTCGCTCACCATGCAGAAGCTCGACCTGACCGACCCCGCCGCGCCCCGCCTGCCCGACGGAAGCGTCAACTACGCTTCCTACGGCCTCGCAACCGTCACCGACGAACACGGCGAGGTGGATTATACCAAATCGCCCGCCGTTTTCACCATTACCAAAGGGGAAGCGGCAACGGACGGGTCTTTCCACGCCGTGGATACGTCCTATACCGTTTATGTGGGCGACGCCATTGTTTCGGGCGGCGGCTACTATGTCAAGCGCGCCGACCGCGACGCGGTGTATATCGTCTCCTCGGACATTTCGGATACGGTTCTGCAACCCGTGGAATCGCTGGTAACGGCGCAAATCGTTTATCCCATGGGCGTTGCCACCTACACCATGGTGGAAGATTTCGCCTTTGCCAAGGTGGATACGCTGGACCCGCCCGCCGGCGAGGACACGCACTACACGCCGATTACCGAGTTTTCCTATGTGGACCTTTCCGAGCGCGAGAACACCGTTTATTCCTCGGTCCCGTATTGGACTACCGGCTCCTCGCAGCTGCTCAAAGGGTTCGAGCTGGATAGCAACAGCGTCAACACCGTGCTGTATAACCTGTATTCCATGCAGTTCCTCGCCTGCAAGAAGCTCTCGCCGTCCTCGGCCGACCTTCGCGCCTACGGGCTTGTGGATAACGTGTGGTTCTTAACGTTCAAGTTCGATCCGGACGTTGCCAAAGGCGGCTCGGGGTATTATGTCGTCAACAACCTGATCATCAGCCGGAAGACCTACGATGAAACGCTCGGGCAGGATGTGTACTATCTCTATTCCGCGCTCTATGATCTGGTTGTGGCGGTGGACCCCTACTACGCCTCGTTTGTGGAGTGGGAGCAGAGCCATTGGTATAACAAATATTTCTTCCAGAACAACATTGCCTATGTCCGCGAGATCCATTATACGATCGGCGGCAAGCAGTACGATTTCATCCTCGATAACTCCGCAACCGACCAAACGAACGGCCCCGCTTCGGACGGCATGAAGATTATTTGCCCGCAGTATGCAGGCAACGCGGAGCATGTTCTTGACTACACCATTACCGATACGCAGAAAACCGACACGGGAACCAACAAAACCAAGGAGTATACCGCGCTCGATAATTTCCGCCGCTTCTATTCGCGCATGCTGTGGTACACCATCGAGGGCGACGTCAACCCCGCGGCGTTCAAGGCTGCAACGGGCATAACCGTTGCCGAGTTCATCGCGTCCGACGTCAACGACGACAAAGCGATTGCGAAAATTTCCTATCGGGTAGAGGACTACGCCACCGTTGCCAACACCGCCACCGACGCGGATGGCAACCGCATTTACACGCAGAACAACGCGTTCGACGCGATCATCCGCTTCTACGCCTACGGAACCGACGGCAACTACCGCAAGCTCTTCTTTACCATCGAGGTTGCGGAATCGTATGATTCGGAGGGGAAGCCAATCTTCAACGCCACGCAGGCGCAGGGGAATTTCTATGTGCTGGCCTCTCCGCTCTCCAACGGGGATCCCAAGGGCATCGCCGAGTACGCGGAGGACCTGCTTGCCGGCGTTCTGATCCCGAGCCTCACATAAAGCGGGGCCGGAAGCCGCGCGCAAAACGGGGGAACCTTCCGCCAAGGAGTTTCCCCGTTTTTTCGGAAAAAACGGGCGGACGCCCCGATTTTCAGCATTTTTTCAGCTTTCGGGCGTAAACTTTGGGAAAAGCCGGCCGCATTCGGGCCGGATCAGAGCGAAAGGAGATTTGCGATGCGGATTCTGGTGGTGGAGGATGAAAAGCGGCTCTCGGACGCGCTTTGCCACATCCTGCGCGAGCAAAAATACATGGTGGACGCCGTTGGCGACGGCGACGCGGGCTACGATTATGCCAAAAGCGGCATTTACGATTGCGTGATTCTTGACATTATGCTCCCGAACCGCAACGGCTTCGAGGTGGCGTCCGCCCTGCGGCGCGATAAGATCGGAACCCCGATCCTGATGCTGACCGCGCGCGACGCGATTCCCGATAAGGTCAAAGGCCTCGACGCGGGCGCCGACGACTACATGACCAAGCCGTTCTCGCCGGACGAGCTTTTGGCGCGCATCCGCGTTCTTTCGCGCCGCCGCGGCGAGGTGGTGATTGACGAAATGGCGTTTGGCAACCTTGTGTTTGCCGTTTCTTCCTGCGTGCTTTCCTGCCGCGAAACGGGAAAGAGCATCCGCCTGAACTTCAAGGAGAGCGAACTGCTCAAATTGCTCTTGGCGCGCCCCGAGATCATCCTTTCCAAAGAGGAGATCATCAACAAGGTGTGGGGCTACGATTCGGATGCGGGCGACAACAACGTGGAAGCCTACGTCTCCTTCCTGCGCAAGAAGATCCATTTTGTGGGCGCGGCTGTGGAGATCATTTCCATGAAAAAACTCGGCTATAAATTGGAGCGTACGGCATGCTGAAACGGTTGAAACGTCGGTTTATCCTGATCAACATGGCGTTGGTCAGCGTTGCGGTGGCGGTTATGTTCGGGGCGGTGTGCGTTTTGACCTACCGGAGCGGCCGCGCGCAGATCGACCGCGCCGTTTCAAGCGCCCTTTTTGCCGACGTTCGCGGGGGCGCTCTGCCCGATGAAAGACCGCGCGAAGAGGAAGGCGCCGCCCCGAGCGAAACTGCCCCCGGCGGCAACCCTTTCGCCGAGGATCCGTCCTCGCGGGACGACCGCGGCGACATTCGGCTCCCGAAGATCGGCGGCAACGAAAAAATATCCTATGTTTATACGGCAACCGTTATCGTCCGCCCGGACGGCTCCTACGTCCGCGAGGACATTTTCGGTGCCGACATTGAGGACGCGGTTCTGGAACAGGCCGTTGAAAAAGCGGTTGCGGCAAAGCGCGACTGCGGAACCGTTCGTTCGTTACATCTGGCATGGCAGCGCGTTGCCGTTCCCGAGGGAACCAAAATTGTGTTCGCCTCGACCGACCATCTGGTTGCCACCATGCGGACCACGGCGATCATTTCGGGCGCGGTTTCGCTCGGGAGCCTGCTGCTGTTCTTCGGCGTCAGCTACCTGCTGGCGGGTCTTGCCATTCAGCCAACGGCCGAGGCATGGGAAAAGCAGAAGCAGTTTGTTGCCGACGCCTCGCACGACCTGAAAACCCCGCTGACCGTGATCCTCGCGAACGCGGATATTCTGCGCTCGCAGCCCGATTCCGCCGTTTCCGAGCAGATGCAATGGGTAGAGGGAACGGCCGAGGAAGCCGAGCGGATGCGGAAAATGGTGAACCAACTGCTGGAACTTGCCAAGAGCGAGGACATGCGGGAGTCGGTCGCGCTCGAACCCATGTCGGTCAGCGATCTGGCGGAGCGCGCGGCGTTGCAGTTTGAGCCGGTGGCGTTCGAGCGGGGAATCACCATCGAATCCGAAATCGCCCCGAACGTAATCATCCCCTGCCATGAAGATTCGGCCGTCCGCCTCTTCCAAAGCCTGATCGATAACGCTGTGAAATACAGCCCCGACGGCGAAACGGTAACGGTCCGGTTGGAGCCGCACGGCTCGGGCGCGGTGTTCTCGGTCCGCAACTACGGAACGCCCATTCCACCCGAGGATCTGCCGCACCTGTTCGAGCGGTTTTACCGCGCCGACAAAGCGCGGAGCGTGGGCGGCTTCGGTTTGGGGCTTTCCATTGCCAAAAACCTTGCCGAAAGGCTGCGCGGCAAAATTTCCGTAACCAGCTCCGCCGAGGGCGGAACCGTGTTCTCGGTCCGGTTTTAGAAACCGATCACATTTCATAATATCCCCGACGGATGCCGCCCACCGTCGGGGATTTTGTATTTTGAAAGCCGCGCCACGCGGTTAAAAAGGGGTTTGCGGACAGAGGGGGAAAAGCGAAAACGGGTATGTAAAAACTCCTTCCGTCACGCCCGCAAGCGTGCGCGCCACCTCCCCCAAGGAGGAGGTAAGAGTAGTTGACATGTGGAAGCCTCATCCGCCTCGCGATGCTCGGCACCTTCCCCCAAGGGGAAGGCTTCAAGGAATTGCCCGTCTGAAACTCCTTTCGTCACGCCCGCAAGCGTGCGAGACGGAAGGAGTTTGTCCGCCAAAAAAATTTTTCAAAAACTTTTTTCTTTTTAGGATTTTTTCAGTTTGCGGGTGTATCATAAGGGCACAAACCAAGAAAGGATGGGTTTATACCATGAAACACACAGCAATTTGGAAAAAAGCAATGGCGGCGATTCTGGTCGCGTGCCTCTTCGTTCTCTCGGGGTGCGGCGTCGTCTCGCAGATCGTCGGTTCGGATACGTCCGCAACCGCCGATTCTTCCGCTTCGTCGTCCTCGTCCTCTTCGGGAGAGACCTACTCCGCGTCGAGCGCGTCCACGGCAGAGGACGCCGAGGACAGCAAGGTGGAAATTACCGATAGCTTCGCCATTACCACCGATGTGGAAAACGGCTACACGCAGAGCGGCAACGTTTATACCATTACGGCCGCGGGCGAATACACCCTTTCGGGCGCGCTCTCCGACGGTCAGATCCGTGTGGAAGCCGGCGACGACGATGAAGTGACCCTGATTCTCTCGGGCACGTCCGTCACTTGCTCCACCGATTCCCCCATTTATATTCAAAACGCCGATAAAGTCAAAATCAAGGCCGAGGCCGGCACCTACAACGAAATCATCGACGCCCGCGCCCTGCAAACCGACGATACCGACGAAACAGGCTCCGCGGCGATCTACGCCGAATGCGACCTGAATCTTGTGGGAAGCGGAAAACTTGTGGTAACGGCTTCGTACAACAACGGGATCCACACCAAGGACGACCTGAAAATCAAGAACCTGACGCTGAAAGTTACCGCGCCCAACAACGCCCTCAAAGGCAACGATTCGTTAACGGTGGAGTCCGGAAACATCATCGCCGTTTCCACCGCGGGCGACGCGCTTAAAACCGAAAATTCGAACATTTCGGATAACACGGGCAAACAGCGCGGAGCCATTACGATCTCCGGCGGCACGTTGGAGCTTTACGCGGGCTGTGACGGCATTGACGCTTCCTATAACGTGGATATTTCGGGCGACGAAACCAGCATTCTGATTTACACCAACAGCTATTCTTCCTACACCATCGATAGCCTGAAAACCACCAAAACGTCCTCTACCTCGCGCACAAGCGGTTTCGGGAGCATGGGTTCTTCCACCAACACGGCGAAGAGCTCCGAAAGCTCCAAGGGCATCAAGGCCGATAACGCGATTACGATCTCCGGCGGAACCATTGAAATTTACTGCAAGGACGACGGCATTCACGCGAACAACGACGTTGCGCTGGAAAACGGCGCGTCCCCGCTCGGCAACATTACCGTCAGCGGCGGGTCGATTACGATTACCGCGGCCGACGACGGCATCCATGCCGACGGCACGCTCCAATTCGACGGCGGCTATGTGAATGTGGTCGATTCCCACGAGGGCTTGGAAGGGCACTATATCAACGTCAACGGCGGCGAACTCCATGTGTACGCCACCGACGACGGCGTGAACGCCACGGCTTCCGGCTCCAATAAATCCGACGGCCTGATTACGGTTACGGGCGGGCAACTGTATGTGGAAGTCGGCGGCAACGACGTGGACGGCATCGACTCCAACGGGAGCTACAAGCAAACGGGCGGCATTGTGGTGGTCAGCAACCCGAACGCGGATAGCTCGGGCAACATGTCGGCGGTTGACGTTGACAGCGCCGTTACCGTAACGGGCGGGCTGATCATCGCGCTCGGAACCGTTCCGTCCTCGGGCGGCGGCATGGGCGGCGGTCGCTTCGGCATGGGCGGCATGAATTCCGCAAGCTCGCTCCCCTCGGGCTATGTCACCATCAGCGGCGTAACCGCGGGGACCCACACCGTAACCTACGGCGAAACAACCGGAACCTTCACGCTCAAAAAGGCGGTTTCCGCCGGCTGGGTCTGGGCGGACGGAACCTATACGCTGAAATAAAAGCGGAGCGGAACCGGAACGCTGTCCGGTCGGCCTGCCGCGCGCCACCCTGTTTCTTTCCATCCTCGTAAAACCCGAAAAAACGACTTTTCGGAGTTCTTTGAAAGAAAAAGGGAGCGGGGGAAGGAAAACTTTCTTGCAAGAAAGTTTTCCTTCCCCCGCGGTCTTTTTTTGATCTCTTATTTCACCTTTTTCAGGCCCCAAATGCGCGCGGCGTATTCCTCAATGGAGCGGTCGGCGGCAAAATAGCCCGCCGCGGCAATGTTGAGCAGGGACATGCGGTTCCAGCGCGCTTTATCGCGGTAGGCCTGCATCATGCGCTCGTGCGTGGCGCGGTAGGATTCAAAATCCGCCATGCACATATAGGGGTCGGCAATGCCGTGGCCGTTGAGCAGGTACGCGGCAATGTCGGAGAACGATTCGCCCGCAAATCCCACCGAAAGGTAGTTCACGATTCTCTGCAAGCGTTCGTTCGCGTTGTAGTAGGTTGCGGAGCGGTACCCCGAGAGCCACAGCTGCTCCACCTCGTCGGCCGTGAGTCCGAAGATAAACATGTTGTCCTTGCCCGCGGCGTCCTGCATTTCCACATTGGCGCCGTCCAGCGTTCCAATGGTGAGCGCGCCGTTGATCATCAGTTTCATGCAGCCGGTTCCGCTCGCCTCTTTGCCGGCAAGGCTGATCTGCTCGCTGATCTCGGCCGAGGGGACCAACGCCTCCGCCAAGCTGACGTTGTAATCTTCCAGAAACACCACCGAGAGCTTTTCATGAATGGCGGGGTGCTGCTCAATGTCCTTCCCGATCATGCAGAGCAGCTTGATGATGCGCTTTGCCATATCGTACCCCGGGGCGGCTTTCGCGCCGAAGAGAAAGGTTTGCGGCTGCATATCGATGTTCGGGTTTTCTTTCAGGTCGAGGTAAAGACCGATGATGTTCAGCGCATTGAGCAATTGGCGTTTGTATTCGTGCAGCCGCTTGATCTGAACGTCGTAAACCGAGTGGGTGTCGATCAGCCGCCCTGTTTTTTCGTGGATCAGGTTGGAGAACGCCACCTTGTTTTCGTGCTTGATGGCGCGAACGCGGTTGAGCACGTCGCCGTTGTCGGCAAACTTGGCAAACTCGGCAAGCTGTTCGGGGTCGTGGCGGTAGCCGTCGCCGATACATTCGGAAATCAGGTCGGCGAGCTTGGGGTTGGAATAGCAGAGCCAGCGGCGGTGCGCAATGCCGTTGGTAACGTTATCGAACTTATCGGGGTACATTTTGTAGAAATCCTTGAAGGTGGATTCCCGCAGGATGCGCGAATGGAGCTTGGAAACGCCGTTGACCGAATGGGAGCCGACCACCGAGAGGTTGGCCATGCGCACCTGCCCATAGCCGATCATGCTGATGCGGGAGATGGTGTTCCAATTCCCGGGGAAGTGGTTCCACGCCTCGCGGCAGAACCGCTCGTTGATTTCCTTGACGATCATATAAATGCGCGGCAGACGGAGCTTGAAGAGGTCCTCATTCCAAGTTTCGAGCGCCTCGGGCATTACCGTATGGTTTGTGTAGGAAACGGTGCGGGTAACGATGTCCCATGCGCGGTCCCACGAAAAGCGGTGCTGGTCGATCAGAATCCGCATCAGCTCGGGAATGCAGAGCGCGGGGTGCGTATCGTTGATATGGATGGCGACCTTTTCGGGCAGGTTTTCCAGCGTTCCGTAAACGGCCATGTGGTCGCGCAGGATGCTCTGCACCGAGGCGGAAACCAGAAAGTACTGCTGCGTCAGGCGCAGGAGCTTGCCCTCGGTATGGTTATCCGAGGGGTAGAGGACTTTGGTAATGATTTCGGCGCTGTTGCTCTCTTCCAGAGCCTTGGCATACTGCCCTTGGGTAAACAGCCCCATGTTGAAGTTCTGGATGTTCCGCGCGCGCCAGAGCCGCAGTTGGCTGACGGCCGAACTGTCCGCGCCCGAAATCATCATATCGCAGGGAACGGCTTCGTAGTCCTCGCCGCCCTCGTAGGAAATTTCGCAATGGCCGTCCTCTTTCCAATCCTCGTGAACGCGGCCGCCGAAATGCACTTTGTAGATGCGGTCGGTGCGCGGAACGAGCCATACCTCGCCCCCGGGGAGCCAGATATCGGGCAGTTCCACCTGCATGCCGTCCACGATCATCTGTTTGAACAGGCCGTATTCATAGCAGAGCGAAAAGCCGGTTGCGGGGTAATCGAGCGAGGAGAGCGAATCCAGAAAGCAGGCGGCGAGACGACCCAAACCGCCGTTGCCAAGCCCCGCGTCGGGTTCGCATTCATAAAGGTCGTTCAGTCGGAAGCCGAGCGAGCGCAACGCTTTTTCATAGACGTTTGCAAGGCCGAGGTTGCATAGGTTGGTTTTGAGCGACCGTCCCAGCAAAAACTCCATGCACATATAATAGACGCGCTTGGCTCCCGCGGCGTTGACCTTTTTCTTATACGCGGTGCGTTTATCCGAAAGAAGATTTTTCACCGAGATGGCCGCGGCTTTGTACATTTGCTCTCGGGAAGCCTCGGCCGCCGTGCAGCCGAAATGGCGTTGGAGAACGTTTTCGAGGGTTTCTTTGATTTCTGCGCTGTTGGGGTTGTAATTCATATCAAATGCCTTTTCTGTGATGGGGGATGAATGCGGAGCTGCGTTACAGCCCGCGGTAGAGTTCCAGATAGCTTCCCGCAGAAGTATCCCACGAGAAATCGGTTTGCATAATGCGCGAAAGGAGCTTGCGGCGGGACGGCACATCGCGCCAGAGGGCAACGGCGGCCTCGGTGCGCTCGGCAAGTTCTTCGGCGCGGTAGTTGGCAAAGGTAAAGCCGTTGCCGTGGATCCCCTTGGTATCCGACCAATAGGGCTTAATGGAATCGTAGAGGCCGCCCGTTTCGCGGACCACGGGGATTGCTCCGTAGCGCGAGGCGATCATTTGCGAGAGGCCGCAAGGCTCGGTGCGCGATGGCATCAGGAAAATGTCGGCGGCGGCGTAAACGCGTTTGGAAAGATCGCGGTCGTAGGCGATCAGCGCGCGCACGCGGTCGGGGTGGCGGTTTTGCAGATCGGTAAAGAACCGCTCAAACCGTTCCTCTCCCCGCCCGAGGATTACAAACTGAATGTCGTTGCGGGAAACCAACCCGTCGATGCAGGCTTCCACCAGATCAAGCCCCTTGTGCGAGGCCAGCCGCGAGATGACCGAGAGCAGGGGAACGTCGTTCCGGACGGGCAGACCGCATTCTTTCTGCATGGCGGCCTTATCCTTGGCCTTGCCGGACATGGCGCGGCGGGTATACGGATGGGCGATGGCGGGGTCGTTCGCGGGGTCGTAGTACGCGTAGTCGATCCCGTTGAGGATGCCGCAGAGCTTTGCGGCGTTGCGGTTGAGCGAGCCTTCCAGCCCGTGGGCGTATTCCGCCGTTCGGATCTCCTCGGCGTAGCGGGGGCTGACGGTGGTAACGCGGTCGGCGCATTCGATGGCCGCTTTCATCAGGTTAATGCAGCCGTTGTTCTCCATCAAGGTATGCTCGTTTTCGCCGAGTGCGAACACGTCGCCGAGGATCGAGAAATCGTACTGCCCCTGATATTCGATGTTGTGGATGGTGAATACCGTTCGGATATTCCCGTAATGCGGGCGGGAGTGGTAAATGCAATTGAGATAGACGACCGTGAGCGCGGCCTGCCAATCGTGGGCGTGGAGAATATCGGGATAGTAGTTGAGCTGCCGCATCATTTCCAGAACCGCCATGCAGTAGTAGGCGTAGCGTTCGCCGTCGTCGTAATAGCCGTAGAGCGAGGGGCGGCGGAAATAGTACTCGTTATCGAGAAAATAATAGGTCACGCCGTTCTGCACCAGCGACCATACCCCGCAATACTGCTCGCGCCACGAAAGGCGCACCGAGAAAACCGCTTCCTGCTTCATTTTGCGGCGGTAGCCCTCGGGAACGCTTTCGTAGAGGGGCAGAACCACGCGAACGTCGGCTTCCCCCGTTGCAGAGAGCGCGGCGGGCAGGGAGCCGAGAACGTCTCCCAATCCCCCCGTGGCCGCAAAAGGCATGGCCTCGGCTCCCGCGAATAAAACAGTTTTCATGATGATGTCTCCTTTCTGCCGGCGGCAGGATGTAAGACTAAACGGTGATTCCTTTCCCGATGAAGAACGGCATGGTTTCATGCCCCGAGAGGACGCGCCCATCGCGGATAACGGCGTTTTTATCGGTGATCACGCAGTGCAGATCCACGTCGGTTTCCACAAGGGTATCCTGCAGCAGAATCGAATTGCGCACCACGGTTCCGCGCCCCACGCGCACGCCGCGGAAGAGGACGGAATTATCCACCGTTCCCTCGATTACGCATCCATCCGCAATCAGGCTGTTGCGAACGGCGGCCCCCTCGGCATATTTGGTTGGCGCGCTGTTGCGGATCTTGGTGTAAATTTCGCGCCCCTCGCCGCCGAACAGGCCTTGGCGCGCTTCGGGCGTCAGCAGTTCCATGGACGCGGAGAAATAGGTTTCGAGCGAATCGATTTGCGAATACCAGCCGTTGTAGCGGTAGGCGCAGAAGAGCTTGCGGCCGAGGTTGCGGCCGATGATGTCGCGGTGGAAGCTGCCGTACCCGCGCGCCAACGCCTCGGAGAGCGCGGCTTGCAGGTCGGTGCGGCGGATGACCATGATGTTGGTGCTGACGTCCACCTCGCCCTCGCGCGGCAGGTAGCGCGCCATTTCGGTAATGCGGCCGTTTTCATCCAGCGTTGCAATGTCGCGCTCGCGGGTGAATTTATGGTCGGCGGCCGACATCCGCTTGGTTACGAGCGTCAGGTACGCGCCGGTTTGCACGTGCGCGCGCATAACGTCGTTCAGGTCGATGTTGAGTACGGCGTCGCAATCCGAAAGGATGATATAATCGGCGTTGCAGCGGTTGATGAAATTCTGCGCGCCGAGCAGGGCTTCAAGGCGGCTCGCATAGAGCCTTGCCGCCGCGGCGTTCTCGTAGGCGGCCACATAGGGGGGCAGGATCTTGATGCCGCCCGAGCGGCGGGCGAGGTCCCAATCCTTTCCGCCGCCGATATGGTCCATCAGGGATTGGTAGTTATAGTGGGTGATTACGCCCACGTTGGTTACATCCGAGTTGACGAGGTTGGAGAGGGCGAAGTCAATCAAGCGGTAGCGGCACCCGAACGGAATGCTCGCCATGGTGCGGATGCGCGTCAGCTCCGGCACCGTGCGGTCGTGAATGTTGGAAAAGACCAATCCTGCGGCGTTCATTTCGCAATCTCCTTTCTTTGGTCGTCCTCGGAAATCATGGCTCCGGCGGGAACGGCGGTTCCCGCGGCGATTACGCAATCGGCGCCGACAACGGCGATGCGGTCCGCGGCGTTCTCCTCGCCCACCGCGGCGTTTTTCTCCACGGTTACGTTCGCGTCGAGTATGGCATAGCGGACGGTTGCGCCGTCCTCAACGCGCGCGCCGTTCATCAGAACGCTGTTTTCCACCACGGCTCCGCGGCCGATATAAACGCCGGTTCCGAGCACGCTGCCGCGCACGGTTCCGTGAATTTCGCAGCCCGCCGTTACCGACGCGTTCCGAACGACCGCGTCCGCGCCGACAAACTGCGGCGGCGCGGCTTCATGCCGGCTGTAAATCCGCCAGCTTTCATCGAGCAGGGAGAGGGCGGGATGTTCGCCGAGCAGATCCATGTTCGCTTCCCAGAGCGAGCGGATGGTTCCAACGTCCTTCCAATAACCCGTAAACGGGTAGGCCATCAGTTTTTCGCCGCCCGCGAGCATGGCGGGAATGATGTTCTTGCCGAAATCGTTTTCGGAGTTCGGGTTTTCGCTGTCCTCGCGCAGGTAGCGTTCCAGCTTTTCACGGGTGAAAATATAGATCCCCATGGAAGCTTTGGTGCTGTCGGGGTGTTTCGGTTTTTCGGAAAACTTGTAAATGGAGCCGTCCTCGCGCGTACTCATAATGCCGAAACGGCTTGCCTCTTCCAAGGGAACATCGATTACCGCAATGGTGCAGTCGGCGCCGTTTTTCTTGTGGGTTTCCAGCATTTTGGCGTAGTCCATTTTGTAAATGTGGTCGCCCGAGAGGACCAGCACGTAATCGGCGCGATAACGGTTGATGAACTCCATGTTCTGCCAGATGGCGTTGGCGGTACCCTTATACCAATCCGCGCCGTTCTGCCCTTGGTAGGGCGGCAGGATTTTGACCCCGCCGAACGTGCGGTCGAGATCCCACGGCAGACCGTTGCCGATGTAATCGTTGAGTTGCAGGGGCTGATATTGCGTCAGAACGCCGACGGTATCGAACCCCGAGTTGATGCAGTTGGAGAGTGTGAAATCGATGATGCGGTATTTGCCGCCGAACGAGACCGAGGGCTTTGCGGTTTTTTTGGTCAGGGCATAGAGCCGGCTGCCTTGCCCGCCGGCAAGCAGCATGGCCACACATTCTTTTTTCCGGTACATACAGATGATCTCCGATCGTATAAAATCGTTTTTGCGGGGGTCAAGGGGTTTTGCGCTTGGGGAATTTCCGCACACAGCGGAAGATCAGGGCGCTCATGGCGGGAACCGTAATGCGGATGGCGCGGCCATAGGAGCGGAGCAGGCAGGGCTCGGTGCGGCGGGGACCCGCGTTTCGAACGCCGCCGCCGCCGAAGGCTTCGTCGTCCGAATTGAAGGCTTCCTCGTAAATTCCCGCCTCGGGAACGGCCAGCAGAAAATCGTCGCGGCGCACGGGCTGAAAATTGAGCAGGACGACCAATTCGCGCCCTTGCGCGTCCTTGCGGCGGTAGGAATAAACGCTTTGCGCGGCGTTGTCGGCGTCAATCCACTCAAACCCGCCGATCCATTCGTCGTCCCGTTGCCAAAGGGCGGGATTTTGCAGATAAAAGCGGTTGAGCGAGGCCACGTAGGTCTGGAATTTCGCGTGCATCGGGTAGTCGAGCAGGAACCATTCCACCGAGCCGGCGTAGTCCCATTCGCGGAACTGCCCGATTTCGGAACCCATAAAGAGGAGCTTTTTTCCGGGGTGCGTTATCATGTAGGCAAGGTAAACGCGCGTTCCGGCAAATTTTTGCCCGTAGTCGCCGACGGAGCGGTCGAGCAACGACTTTTTCCCGTGCACCACCTCGTCGTGGGAGACCGGAAGGATGAACCGCTCGGAATAGGCGTAGGTCAGGGGAAAGGTGAGTTGGTTGTGGTGGTCGTTGCGCCAGAGCGGGTCGGTGGAAAGGTAGGAAAGGCTGTCGTTCATCCAGCCCATGTTCCATTTCAGGGTAAAGCCGAGGCCGTCGCCCCCGAAGCGCGTAATATTCGCCCAAGCGGTGGATTCCTCGGCAATGGTGAGAACGTCGGGGTGGATCCGCGCGAGGCAGGCGTTGAGCTTCTGGAAAAACGCGATGGCTTCCAGACAGCGGTTGTCGCCGTAAATATTCGGGACCCATTCGCCCGCGGCTTTATCATAGTCAAGGTAGAGCATCGAGGCCACGGCGTCCACGCGCAGGCCGTCGATGTGGTAGGTTTCAATCCAGAACACGGCGTTGGAGATCAGAAAGCTCTGCACTTCCTCGCGCCCAACGTCGAACCGGCGGGTTCCCCAGCCCTTGTGCTCCATGCGGTCGGCTCCCTGATATTCGTAGAGCGGTTGACCGTCAAATTCGCAAAGCCCGTGGGCGTCCTTCGGGAAATGCGCGGGGACCCAATCGAGGATTACGCCGATGCCGGCCTCGTGCAACCGATCTACCAACTCCATCAGATCCTGCGGGGAGCCGAAGCGGGAAGTGGGGGCATAGTACCCGCAGACCTGATAGCCCCAAGAGCCGTCGAACGGGTATTCGGCGAGCGGCATCAGCTCCACGTGGGTGTAGCCCATTTCTTTCAGGTAGGGGACCAGTTCGGCCGCCAGCTCGATATAGGAAAGGGAAGAGCCGTCCGCGCGGCGCATCCATGAGCCCGCGTGTATTTCGTAAATGTTCACCGGCTCGCGCATCACCTGCTCCCGCGTTGCGGTGCGCGCGCGATGGGCAAGCCATCCGGCGTCGCGCCAGACGTGGCCGGATGTATCCCAGACCACCGAGGCCGTTTCAGGCGGCGTTTGCATGCGGGTTCCGTAGGGGTCGGCTTTGTAAAGCTCCTTTTCGCCGTTGCGGATGAAGTATTTATAGCATTGCCCATCCTGAACGAGGTTTGCGGGGAGCGTCGCTTCCCAAACGCCGCGGTCGGTCACGCGCGCCATCGGCGCGGCGAGGGGATCCCACGCGTTGAAGTCGCCCACCACGGATACGGCCTCGGCGTTGGGCGCCCAAACGCGGAAAACCGTTCCGGTTCCGTTCCGGTGAACGCCGAGATATTCGTATGCCCGTTCGCTGCTTCCTTGGTGGAAAAAGTAGGGGGCTTGGTCGTCGGTGCGGGTCACGGCGGGAAAATCTCCTTTCGCAAAATTCAATCGGGGGCGGATTTAATTCATCTATATTTATTTTAACACAAACGGAAACTTTTGTCAATCGGGGGGACATGGGTTTTTCGCGTTTTTTTCGGTTTGTTTCCTTATCCTTCCCGTTTTGGCGGGATTTGATACGGAAATTGCCCGTTCGCGCGCGAATTTTTACAAAAGGTTTTCCGATTGTTCTTGACAGCGGAGCGAAAAACCATTATAATGAAAGACAGCAAACCGAACGGAGGGATACGAATTTGATCGACGTGACCGATCTGACCTATATTCAAAACGGGAAGCCGCTGCTGAACGGCGTTTCTTTTCGTCTTTACAACGGAAAGCGGTACGGCGTTTCCGGCGAGGGAGCCGCCGAGCTGCTCGGCGTTCTTGCGGGAAGCCTCGCCTGTTCCGCGGGGCGGGTGAACCTGAACGGCTGCGATCTTTTCGCCGATCCGATACGGGCGCGCCGCGGTGGCGGTTATCTCCCGCCAGACCCCGATTTCGGCTCCGAGCTGACGGTGTTTGAGTTTCTCTCCATGCTGGCAACGGTTCGGGGCGTTTCCGAAAACCGCCGCGATCGCGAGGTCAACGCCGCCATGGAAGCGGCGGGGCTGGATACCCTCGGCAACCGCGCCGCGGGGAGCCTCTCTCTCCCGCAAAAGCGTCGGTTCGGGTTGGCGCAGGCCGCCGTTGGGGGAACGGAACGCCTCTTGCTGGTCGATCCCGCGAAGGGGCTGGAAGAAGAGGACGCGCAGGAGCTTTGGGAAACCTTGGAATCCATCCGCGGCGACCGCACCGTGCTGATCGCCACCGACGACGAAACCGTTCTTTCGCGGTGCGACGCGGTTTTGCGGATTGCGGACGGGCAACTGACCCTGACCGACGAAACCGCCGCGCAAACGGCGACGCTCTCGCTGACGGTGCGGGGAGAGCGGAACGCGATTTTTGCCGCGCTTTCCCGCGTGGAAACCATTCGCACCTGCCGGCCCGCGCCCCCGAACGGGGATGGGTCGCTTCCCCTGACCGTAACCGCCGAAACCGAGGATCCCGCGGGGCTGGCCGCGGCCGTTCGCGCCGAGCTGGAAGCAGACGGAATCGAACTGCTCTCGCTGGAAGCGTTCGGCGGGCCGGACGGAAAGGAGACGGCGACATGATTCCGGTTTTCAAACGCACGTTCCGGTCGCTTTGGCGCGGCTGGGTGGGCTGGGCTTTTGCGGCGGTTCTCCTGCTTGCCACGGGGATTTCGGCGTATTATTACAACTTGTATCGGGGGTACGCGACCTTCTCGGGCATGTTTTCCGTGCTTGCCGAGGCGTTGATTCCGTTGGCTCCCGTTGCCGCCTGCGCGGTGTTTACCCGCGCGAGGAGAACGGGAGAGGCCGCGTGGTTCCGCAGTCTCCCGATCTCGGGCGCGGCCTATTACGCGGGGCAGTTTCTCGCGCTGCTCGCCGTCTTTTTCATTCCCGCCGCAATTGCGGGGCTTCTGCCTTTGCTGTTCTCGGCGTTCGGGTCTGTTTCGTTCGGCGCGGCCTACGTCGCTTGGCTCGGCTACCTGCTCCACGGGGCTGCCATGCTTGCCGTTTGTTCGTTCATTGCCTCGCGCACCGACCGCCGCGCGCTCTCGGTGGGCCTCGGGATGGCCGTTTGCGTGTTGCTCGGCCTGACCGACCTGATTACGGGGCTGATGGAGCGCGCCGCGTGGGGGTCGGCTCTCGTTTTAGCGGTCCTCTTTGCCCTCGCGGGGCTTTGCGTGTGGTTCCGGACGGGGAAGCGGCGGTTGCCCGCCGTTCTGACCTTTGCCGTTCCGACCGCGGCGGCCGCGGTTTTGATTTTCGCAGCCCCGCGCTTTTTGACCGACCGCGTTCCCGCGGCGCTGCACCTCTGCTCTCCGTTCGCCCGCTTTTCGGGCTTTCTCGGCGGGCATTTCGACCTGCCCGCGTTCTTCTATGATCTTTCGGTAATCGGCTTTTTCCTCTTTTTAACGGTTTGGCGCGCGAGCCTGCGGCGCGATACCTTCCGGCGCGTTGCCGCCGCGTGCGCGGCGGCGGTTTTGCTGGCGGGGATGAACGCGGGGCTGCTGTTCCTGCCGTTCCGCGCGGCGTATCCGGACGTTACGGGGCGGGCGGCGTTCCGCCTTTCGGCCGCGAGCCGCGGCGCGCTGTCCGCGCTGAACGAGGATGTCACCATCCGCTATCTCTCGGGCGGCGGGAAAACCGACGTGGACCGCGACCTGTATTCGCTTGCGGTGCAGTATGCCGAGGCGTCGCCGCATGTGCGCGTGGAAGTGGTCAACCTCTCCACGGATCCGCGCTTCCGCGATGTGGACGCGGAAGCGCTCGCCTATGCCGATCAGGGCGTTATCGTCAGCGGCAGGCGAAGCCGCATGATCCTGCGCGCCGGTATGTATTATTACCTTTACACCATGGCGTTGTCCGGCGCGTCGGTTCAGCTTCCCCTCACCCCGTCCGGCTATCAGGAGCTGTTGGTGAACGCCATGAGCGACCCCGAAACTTTTTACGGGATTGTGGACGCCACCACGACCCGCTTTGCGCTCGAATCCATGATGACCAACGCGATCTTTTATGCGTCGGCTGAAACCGCGCCGCGGATCGCGATGATGGGCGACGACCCCGACCATTTTCTGCAAGAACATCTCCTGCAAAGCGGGTTCGGGCTGGAAACCGCCGCCGGAACCGAGGATCTTGCCGCGGCCGACGCGATTTTTTGCAGCCTGACTTCCGACCTGACCAACGAGGAAGCCGCGCTTCTCGGCGCGTATCTCTCGGCGGGCGGCCGCCTGCTCCTGACGGCGGATTCTTCGGTCGCCGCGCCGAATTTGGTCGGTCTGCTGAACGAATACGGCATTTTTGAAGCGACCGAGGCGCATGTTCCGGCGGACGGCTCGATGGTCGGATTATACGGGATGACCGCCGACGCGGAAACCGAGAACGGCGGGCGGCTGGTGTTTGTGGCCGCGAACGTCACCGCCATCGTCAACGCCTATTCGGGCGGCGGCGACTTTGCCTATCTGACCCGCGCGCTGAATTGGCTGACCGATTTTGAGGGGTCCCGCATTCCGGTTGACGACCCGATTTTGCCGAACGACCGCCTTTCGCCGAAAACGGGGCAGGCCACCTTCCTCGGCGTTCTGCTGATCCTGCTGGTTCCCGCCGCAACCGTTGCGCTCGGCGCGGTTCTGCGGTACGTGCGGAAGCAGAAAACCGGTTGGTAATCCCCAAAGCAAAAGAAGAGCCGTCCGCGGTGCGGACGGCTCTTTTTTTATGATACGCCGAACGGGTCGGTCTGGTCGATGAACGCGGGCAGAATCCGGAACGAATAGGAATAGTCGTTCGGGAGAATGCGGTATTGTTCGGCGAGCGTGGGGCCGCAGGAAGCGGAGCCGATGCCCGCCTGCCGCAGATCCACGTTGACGACGGTTTCCTCGGCGGGGACCAGCTCGAAATCGTAGCGCGTTCCGGTCAGGGTTTTGGGGGAGAAATGCGAGCAGTTGAAGCTGATCTGCTCGGTTTCTTCCGCGGGCAGGATCACAAGCCCGTGGCCCGCCTCGGTGTAAATCTCCGCCCATTTGGTTCCGTCGTGCGCCATGTTCTCCTGCGGCTTGACGTAATGCTCGAAGTGGTCGGTTACGGTGGATTCGTAAACGCCCATCCGCGCCGCCTGCCGTTTATCGGCATAGGCTTCCATGGGGCCGAGGCCGAACCAGCGGAGCCGCTCGGTTCCGCGCGGCATGGAGAATTGCACGCCGAGGCGCGGCAGAACCGGCGTTTTGGTCGCGTCCCGACCTTCAAAGTCGATCTTCTGGGTCAGAACCGTGGGGATGCTGTTTGCGCGCTCGGCGTCCGAGAACACATGCAGGTCCTGCGCGATGACCACGCCGCGCGCCGGCTCAAAGCGGTATTCCACCGTTCCGCGCAGAACGGGGCGTTGGCTGGGCGCGGCCAGAACCAGCGAAGCGCGGATCACAACGCGCCGCGGCGTGTTTTCCGCCGCTTCGCAAGCGTTGCAGCGCGTATCGGCAAGGTGCAGGAACGCGGCTTCCCAATCGCGGCGGATCTTGCGGTCGTTGTCGGTGGGCGCGCGCCAGACGTTGAGCGACACGGGCGAGGAGAGCAGCTCCTTGCCGTGGTCGTTGATCGAGGAGAGCAGGCCGCGCAACTTATCCACGCGGTAAACGGTCTCCCCGTCGGCAACGGTCAGGTCAAAATCGGTTTCGGTCAGGATAAGACCCGCGGGGCGGGCCGGTGGCGGAACGGTCTGTTTTGCGGCGGGAACGGCGAACTGCTCGAACCCGACCTCGTACCCGACCTCGGCCCACGGGCAGGAGCGGTTGACGCGGAACGAGAGGGTGAGATAGCAGTTGCCCGAGAGACCCGCGAACAGGGCGGGGTCAATCCGGTAGGCGCGGCTATGCTCCGGCGCGACGCCAAGCGAGAGGATGCGCCCCTCGGCAACCGTTTTTCCGTTGCGTTCGAGCTTCCAGAGCAGGTCGAGGTCGGAAAGGTCGGTAAAATAGCGGTGGTTGCGGACGGTTACGGTTCCTTTTTCAAAGTTGACGGCCGTTACGCGCGCGGGGCGGAGAACCTGCTTGTATTCCAGCATACCCGTATGCGGTCGGCGGTCGGGATAAAAGAGGCCGTCCACGCAGAAGTTGCCGTCGTTCACGGGATTGCCGAAATGGCCGCCGTAAACATATTTCGGGCAATCGGGAGAGCCGACGTCCACCGAATGGTCGAGCATTTCCCAAACGCACCCGCCGAAGAAGCAATCGTGGCGGTAGATGCGCTGCCAATAGGTTTCAAAATCCCCGGGGCCGTTGCCCATGGCATGGCTGTATTCGCAGAGGAAAACGGGGTGTTTGGAGCGCGCTTTCGCGTTCAGGTAATAGGAATCGAGTTCTTCCGGCGTCGGGTACATCCGGCTGTCCACATCGGCGTAGTCGCCCAAGGAAGAAATGCCGAACTGCTCCTCGTTCATGCCGCGGGTATCGCGGTTGTAAATCTGGCGGGAAAGATCCTCGGCGTGGACCAGACAGCCTTGGTAGCGGCTGTGGAAATAATCCGCCATGGCGCGGTGGTTGGTCCCGCACCCCGATTCGTTGCCCACCGACCAAAACAGCACGCAGGCGTGGTTTTTATCGCGCTCCATCATGCGCTCGGCGCGGTCGAGGTAGGCGTCTTTCCAAGCGGGGCTATCGGAGAGCTGACCCCATGTGCGGGTGGTTACGGTGGGGCCGTACCCGCCGAATTGCATGCCGTGCGTTTCAATGTCGGCCTCGTTGCAAACATAAAGGCCGTAGCGGTCGCAAAGCTCGTAGAAGCGCGGGTCGTTGGGATAATGGCTGGTGCGGACCATGTTGACGTTATGCGCTTTGAGCAGGAGAAGGTCGCGCTCGATGTGCCAGAGCGGGGTCGCGGAGCCGAGGGTGGGGTGGCTGTCGTGGCGGTTGACCCCTTTGCCCTTGACCTTTTTGCCGTTGACGTACACGACCCGCCCGCGCACCTCGTACCGACGGACGCCGACCATGGCGCGGACGACCTCGCCGCCCACCGTCAGCAAAAGCTCGTAAAGGACGGGGGTCTCGTCGCTCCAAAGGGCGGGCGCGGAAACGGGAAGCGAGAGCTTGCCCGTTTCGCTGACCGAAAGCGAACCCTCGGCAACCGCGGAGCCGTCGGGGCCGTTGAGGACGTACCCGACCTCGGCTTTCCCCGTCAGGGAGAGGTCAACCTCCACCGTTGCGGCGGAAAAGTCCTCGGCGGTCGGCGTGCGCACAAACAGGTCGCGCAGGTGTACGGGATCGCGGAAAAGCAGATAGACCTCGCGGAAGATGCCCGAAAGCCGGATCTTATCCTGATCTTCGAGGTAGCTTCCGTCGCTCCACTTGAACACCAACACCAGCAGTTCGTTTTCTCCCGCGCGGAGCAGTTTGGAAACGTTGACCTCGGTGGTGGTGTGGCTGACCTGACTGTACGCGGCGAACCGCCCGTTCACAAACACGTAGAACGCGCTGTCCACCCCCTCGAAGTTCAGATAGACCCCGCGCGAGGCGAGAGACTCCGCGGAAACGACGAACGTGCGGCGGTAAAGCCCGCAGGGGTTTTCGTCGGGCACATGCGGCGGGTCAACGGGCATCGGGTAGCGAACGTTGGTGTAAAGCGGGCGGTCATAGCCGCGATCCAACGCCATTTGCCAGCTCATGGGAACGGTCAGTTTTTCGGCAAAGGCGGGCGCGTCGGGGGCGAGAAAATCGCCGAGTTCGCGCAAATTGCGGCAATAGCGGAAGTCCCAATCGCCCGAAAGGGTCAGAAAGCGGTCGCTTGCGGCGCGGTTTCCCGTTCTTGCGGCGGCAACGCTGCCGAACGGAACGAAATAGGCGCGCGGCGACTCGCAGCCGATATGCAGTATCGAGGGATCGGTATGGTAAGTCAGAGTCGGGTTCATAAGGGAATAACTCCTTCAATGTATTTTCATCACCTTATTTTAACAAAAAAAAGAAATAAAGTCAATACGTTCGCGGAAAAAACTTGCCTGTTTTCCACCTGAAAAAGCAAAGAGCCGCCCTTGTTCGGGCGGCTCTTTGCTTTTTGTCGGACAACTTATCTTTTTGTCTTATTTTCCGAAGTGCGATTGGATTGCGAGATTCGCGGCGGCAAGCAACGAAGCGGCAAGCGCCAGCGCGCGGAGCGAGCAACCGTTGGTTTTCTCGAACACGAACGTGTCGATCGGCTCCGCGTCTTCCGCGGAGCGGTAAATGTCGTAACGGAAGGTGGACGTTGCGCGGATATAGGGATTTCCGTTGGTTTCTCTTAAATCGCGCGCCAAGCGTTCCAACATGCTCTTGCAGGCGGTTTGCGCGGCCTGATAGCGGTTGGCAAAATCCGCGCGGATGCCGCTTTTTTCCTCGGCGGCGGTTTCGTTCACTTCGGTTTCATTCAGAATGGTTTCGTTTTCCATCACAGTTCCTCCGTTTTTTGGGTATGGGTTTGCCGTGGTGCGGGAAAAGCCTTTGCCGTTCAGGCGTCCAGCGCGTCCTTAATGGAGAAATCCATGCGGCCTTTCTTATCCAAGCCCATGTACTTCACCTTGACCACGTCGCCGAGTTTGAGAACGTCCTCGACCTTCTCAATGCGGCGGGGCGCGATTTTGGAGATGTGGACCATGCCCTCTTTCCCGGGGGCGTATTCCACAAAGCAGCCGAACTCCTTAATGCCCGTGACCTTGCCCGTGTAGACCGAACCCACGGTGGGCTCGAACACGATGGCGTCGATGCAGGCTTTGGCGGCGTCGGCCTGCTCGCTGTTGACCGCCGCGATGCAAATGGTTCCGTCGTCGTTAATGTCGATCTTCGCGCCCGTGTCGGCAACGATCTTCTGAATTACCGAGCCGCCCTTGCCGATCACCTCGCGGATCTTGTCGGGATCGATCTTCATGGTGGTCATCTTGGGCGCGTACTTGGAGACCTCGGCGCGCGGAGCGGGAATGGCTTTGAGAAGCACTTCGTCAATGATATAGTCGCGGCCGATGTGGGTCATTTCCAGCGCGCGGCGGATGATTTCGGGGGTCAGACCGTCAATTTTCAGGTCCATCTGAATGGACGTAATGCCCTTGTGGGTACCCGCCACCTTGAAGTCCATGTCGCCGTAGAAGTCTTCCAGACCCTGAATGTCGAGCATGGTGTCCCAAGAGCCGTCCTCGGCGGTAATCAGGCCGCAGGAGATACCGGCAACGGGCGCTTTAATCGGAACGCCCGCGTCCATCAACGCCAGCGTGGAGCCGCAGACCGAACCCTGCGACGTGGAACCGTTGGAAGAGACCACATCCGAAACCAAGCGGATGGCGTAGGGGAACTCTTCCTCGGTGGGAAGCACGGGGATGAGGGAACGCTCGGCCAGCGCGCCGTGGCCGATTTCGCGGCGGCCGGGGCTGCGAACGGGTTTTGCCTCGCCCGTGGAGAACCCGGGCATGTTGTAGTGGTGCATATAGCGTTTCGAGGTTTCGCTGTCAATGCCGTCGAGCATCTGCGCCTCGGAGAGCGTTCCGAGCGTGGCGGCGGTGAGCACCTGCGTTTGCCCGCGGGTGAACAGGCCGGAGCCGTGGGCGCGGGGAAGAACGCCAACCTCGCTTGCCAAGGGGCGGATCTGATCCATGCGGCGGCCGTCCACGCGCTTCTTATCCACCAGCAGCCAGCGGCGAACGATCTTCTTCTGGATCTTGTAAACCAGCTCTTCCATCATGGCGGGAAGCTCGGGATATTTTTCGGAGAACTTTTCGATGATCGCGTCCTTGATCGGGACCATGCGCTCGTCGCGAATGTTCTTATCGTCGGTGTCCAGCGCGTTCATCACGTCCTTTTCGCAGAACGCGAACACCTCGTCGAACATGTCGTGGTCCAGCTCGCAGGACGGGTACTCGAATTTGGGCTTGCCGACCTCGGCAATGATTTCGTTGACGAACACGAGCAGTTTCTTGATCTCCTCGTGCGCTTTCATAATGGCGGTGAACATGGTGTCGTCGTCCACTTGGTTTGCGCCCGCTTCAATCATTACCACCTTTTCCATGGAAGCGGCAACGGTGAGCTGCAGGTCGCTCTTCTTTTGCTGTTCGGCGTTGGGGTTGACCACGATTTCGCCGTCCACCAAGCCCATGAACACGCCGCCGATCGGGCCGTTCCACGGAATATCCGAAATGGAAAGGGCGATGGACGCGCCGATCATGGCGGTGATCTCGGGGGAGCAATCGGGGTCAACGGACATTACCGTCAGGGTCAGGGCAACGTCGTTGCGGAGATCCTTCGGGAACAGGGGGCGAATGGGGCGGTCGATCACGCGGGCGGTCAGAATGGCCTTTTCGCTGGGGCGACCCTCTCTTTTCAGGTACCCGCCCGGAATTTTGCCGGCGGCGTACATCCGCTCGTCAAAGTCCACCGAGAGGGGGAGAAAATCGATGCCGTCGCGGGGTTTTTCGCTGGCGGTGGCGCAGCAGAGAACAACGGTTTCGCCGTACCGGCAGAACACGGAACCGTTCGCGAGGCCGGCAATTTTGCCGGTTTCCACCACGAGCGGGCGTCCCGCCAAGGTGTAGTTGAACACTTTGTGGTTCTTGAATTGCATGGGTGTGCTGATGGGATTGGACATGGATGAAACGACTCCTTCGTAAAAAATTTTTATATTTTCGGCGAAGGTTTAGCACTTAACGGAAGTTCCGACCGGAAGCGCGGGTCGGGACCTCGGTTAACTGCTAATCCGTTCGCCGAACGTTTTTTGAATGGAACGAGCAAGGGAGCAAGAGCAGATGGAAACACCTGCTCCTGCTCCCGATACGGACTTATTTTCTCAAACCGAGTTTGGCAACGATGGCGCGATAGCGTTCGATGTCAACCTTTTGGAGATAGCCGAGAAGGTTTCTTCTGTGGCCGATCATTTTTTGAAGGCCGCGGCGGCTGTGAAAGTCCTTCTTGTTGGCTTTGAGGTGCTCGGTCAGGTTGTTGATGCGGGATGTGAGGATCGCAATTTGAACCTCGGGGGAACCCGTATCGCCTTCATGAACGGCATACTGCTCGATCAAAGCCTGCTTTTCGTCTTTCTGCATCATGGGTTTTTCTTCACCTTTCTGTTGAATTTGCTGCGTTTGACTCCGGCCGACGGCGGGTGAAGCCCCGAAAAATCGGGCAAGCCGATCGACTGCGCCAACGTCATACAGATGTATTATAACACATTTTCTCGCTTTTGTAAATAGTTTTTGAAAACTTTTTTCGGGAAAAATACATTGTTTTTCGCAAAACAAACCGAAAACCGCCCCGCGCTCGGCTTTTTTTGCCGGCGCGGGGCGGTTGTTTTCACCCCACCACCGCGGGTTCTTTTTCTTTTTCGGTTGGCTCGTCTTTGGCCGCGGGGAGCTTTTCCTCGCCCGATCCGGTCGGCGTTTGCCCCGCGTCGGCTTTCGGCGGGCCGTTTTTGCGGAGTTTTTCCACAATCGCGTCCGCAATCTCCTTTTCGCCGCCCGTATGGTCGCGGATAAAGGCGCGGCAGTTTTCCACGTAGGGTTCGAGGACGGCGGGGTTATCCATGCAGCGGAGCAGGAAGTCGGCGGCCTCGTCCTTGTCGGTAAAATGAACGCCGGTTTTATGCTCGTCGATGTAATACGCCTTTGTGACCTGCTCAATGATGCTCGCGCAGAAGTTCGTCATCACGGGGGTGTCCATATAAACGCTGTCGAGAATGGCGTTCGGCCCCGCCTTGGTGATGAAGATGTCCGACGCGCCGTACAGCTCGTGGGCGTCGGGAACGAAGCGGTAGACCTGCAGATTGACGTTTTCGAGCGTTCCGACCTTGGCGTTCATCTCCTCGTAAACCTCGTCGTTCGACCCCGCGATGATCAACAGGGTGAACCGACGGTTGATCTTCATAATCCGTTCGGCGAACGCGCGGAGATGCCCGCCCGCATATGCGCTGGAAGCGAGGGTGATGGTGAATTGGTTTTCGGGCAGATAATGCTTGCGGCGCAGGGCGAGCTTATCCTTGGGGGTGGCGCGCACCTTTTCGCGGATCACAAAGCGCGAAAGCAGGCAGTTTTCGGGCTTGAACCCGTTCTTGACGGCTTCCACATACGCTCCCTGATTGTTGAACACCGAAAGATCGCCGCGGCGGTCCCACCAACCGTGAACGTTGGGGTCGGGGTTATAAACGGCCGTTAAGAAGTGGCCGCCGTAATGCTTTTTCTGCGCCTCGATGGCGAAATGCAGCGGCACGAAATGCGTGTTGAACACCATGTCGGGGTCGAACCCTTTCATGATCGCGATCACCTTTTTCTTCTCTTTCAGAAAAATGGTGGCGTGCGCGAAGATCAGCGAGGAGAGCCGCGGGAAGAGCCGCATGCGCAGAAGTTTCAGATAGAACATGTGGAACGGGTGCTTGTTGCTCTTTTTCACCTCGTCGATCAGGAATTGCTGATATTTGATCAGCAATTTGTCGTTCGTATCGGTAAAGATGTTGCAGCGGATCACCTCGACCTCGTCGGGGTAGTATTTTTCCAGCGCGTTGGCAACGGCTTCGGCGGAGATGATATGCCCCATGCCGGCCTCGACGTATGTGACCAGAACTTTATATTTTCCCATTTTGAAATTCTCCAAATCTTGCAGCAATAGTCGCGCTCCGGCGTTGGTCGGGAGCGGGGAAGCGGAACGTCCGCGTTTTTTGCGGGAGAGGGGTCGGCGTGCGCGGGAACGTGCGCCGCGGTCCGAACGGAACGTCGGCCGACCGACGCCTCTATTATACAACTTTTTTCGCGAAATGTCAACCCCCGCGCGAAAAACGGTTTTTCGGGGATGTAGTGTTACAATAGATGTGAGACTGAAAGAGAAAAAAGAAATAGAAAAAGTGATTGAGATTTGGTAGAATAGAATCACCACAAACCACTCTACGA
>CADBKZ010000010.1 GCA_902795355.1 uncultured Ruminococcus sp. | reverse complement strand
TTCAGATACCGTAGTTACTACTACGATCAAGAAACAGGGCTTTACTATCTGCAATCGAGATACTACGATCCCGAAGTCGGGCGGTTCATCAATGCGGATGCTCCAGATGTGTTTGCTACAAGTGAAGATGTTTTTGTAAATAAGTTCTGCTACTGTCAAAATGCTCCAGTAAATAATATTGATAATAGTGGTGCTGTCATAGGCACTGTGATAAAAAAAATACTCGATATTATTTTTGGGATTGCTGGTGGATTGGCAGGTATGTATCTCACCGATGTTTTGTTTAACATTATACAAGGAAAGAAAAAATATACTATGCTATAATACCAATACAGAAAGTGGGCAATATCGTTCGGGTGCAAGCAACCGATTACGTAATCCAGTTCGATGTCAAGAAACATGGGCATCTCCATTTTTCGGGAGAAACGATCCCAACATTTCCAAACAAATCCCGGATCATTTGATTGCAAAGCGGCGCGATACTCTTTGTAATCCAGATTATACTGCGCCTGTTGTTTGACCATAGAAACATAGCCTTGAGAAACGCCGAATTGTTTTGCGACCTGCTTTTGTGTAAACCCTTTGTCCAGACACGCGAGGTATTGTTGCTCTTTTTCGGAGAGCTTGGAAAGGAGTGCCTGCTTATCCACTTTTTCAGCCACAGTCTCAGGAATAGGAGCCTCATCAAAATGCAATCGTTCCTGTTGCCCTACGGGCAATTTGTCTTCCTCCTCTTCCGGCATTGGAGTTATATGACGGGTATATTTGTGGTGGCTGTTGTATTCGAGCCGATCCAATTCGAATAATGCTTCCCACTCTTTTTCGCTCACTTCCAGAACCGAGAATCCGTGTCCCTCCAGCCAAGCGGTCGCTTTTTCGGGATCGTCGCAAGGATAGAAATAGAGATATTTCCCCGCAGTTTCGGCAGGGATTTTCTTTTTGTTGTAATGATATGCTATCTTGTCCATAACTCTTTTACAGTGTCCTTTTGCCGAGATTATGATCTTGTTTACGGCGACTTTTTCAGCTTACAGAATGCAACATGATATTGGCTATTGCCAATGCCTAAGCAGGTAAAGGAAAGTGCAACTTCGTCGCGCTTTCGAGAGCGCGCCTACCGCCGCGCCGAACAATCGGGAAACCCGATTTCCGGAATAGCGTTCGTGTGTCCAGCGCAAGAGAAAAGTCAAGCAATCTTATCAAAATAATTCTACTCTATTCAAAAGCAAATCAATGAGATTGCAGTGGTATATGCCGTTTTCGTCGTAGAAATGATGAGGGATATCCATACGAACAATAATCTTTTTAAAGAAATCCTTCGTAAGCTTCAGAGATGCAAGCTCGGACGACGTCTTTTCTTCGGTATCAATTCGGAATGCCGATTGAATATAGAGTTTGCGGTCTCCGTCGTTCACAACAAAATCGATTTCTCTTTGAATATTACTGCCTGTTGAGCGGTCGTAAACCACGCCAACGTCAACCGAATATCCACGTTTGACAAGTTCGTTGTACACGATATTCTCCATAATGTGCCCCGCGTCAAACTGCCTGTAATTCAAACGCGCGTTGCGGAGGCCGATATCGGTGTAGTAATACTTGTTCGGATAGTTGAAATAGGTCTTTCCCTTTACGTCAAACCGCTTCGCTACGTTTACCAAAAAGGAATCGACAATATAGATTATATAGTTTGATACCAGCGCCGGATTGATTTTCTCTTTTCGCGTATTTGCAATCGCATTTGCAATATTTGTCGGGTTTGTCAAGGAGCTGATTTGGGAAGAAAGAAAATCAAGAATATCATTCAAAATGTCCTCACGCTCTATTCTGTGACGCTCTACGATATCTTTGACGTACATTTCCTTATAAAGAGAAATCAAATATTCTTTGATATCCCGGTCGTCATCCATCAAAAGCACTCTGGGCATTCCGCCGTACAGCATATATCTGTCTAACGCTTTGCGTTCATCACCGCCGACATAAGCGTAATATTCGTCAAATGACAGTGGATATACGTGAATTTGCGTTGCTCTGCCCCGGAACTCGGTTGCAATATCCCCAGAAAGCGCATGGGAATTACTACCCGTTACATAGACGTCAAGATTTTTGTATGCTTTCAGCTCGTTGAGCATATCGTAGATTGTAACCTCGATGCCGCCGTTTTCTTCATCGACGATTTTTTTCGTGAACTGAACCTCGTCGATAAACAGAAAATATTGTTTTTCTTGATTGGGAAGCACGATGCTTTCCACATATTCGCAAAGTGTAATGGGATTTCTGTATTTGTAGTGTTTACGCTGATCAAGTTCTAATCTGATAATCAGATTTTCGTCAACACCTCTTGTTTTCGTCAAATACTCAAAAAACAAATCGAAAAGCAGGGTGGATTTGCCACACCTGCGGATTCCCGTAATCACCTTTACCTCGCCGTTCCACATATTATGAATGATGCGATTCAGGTAAAAATCTCTTTTTATCATATATTTCACCTCAAACTTGTGTCAGAATCGATTCAATTTATAGATATATTATACCACACTTTTCGGAAATTATCAAGGGTATTATAAAAAAATATCTAAAACTTTCATCAGTTTTGACACAAGTTCGAGGTAATGTGAAAAATTTCCCGGTATAAACGTTCAGTTCCTATCCGCCGTCCACGGGAATGCCTACGTATTTCTCTTTGTTCGGGTTACGAGATTCAATTGTGATTTTGGTTGCTGTCAATCACAATCTCCACACTCTCCCCACGCTTTTGTATTTGGCGGGGGCGAGGGCGTTGTTGGGGAGTTGCTCCCACGGGTCGGCTCCCACGATCTCGGCGATCGCGGCGAGGTTTTCGGGGGTGCCCACAATATTCGGGATGAGCGGCGTGCGGAAGGTGTGCGGGATGCCGCTTTGTTTGAGCCACGCGGCGTTGGCGAGAATTTTCTCGTTGGAAACGCCGGTCCACTTCCTGTGTTCTTCGGGGTCGGCCAGTTTTAAGTCCATATAGACGAATTCGCACCGCGAAACGACCTTGCGGAAGGTTTCGGCGGTCGCGTATCCCGAAGTTTCAATGGCTCTGTGGACTTTTCCGTTCAGCAGGTCGAGCAGTTCGCAGGCGAAGTCGGCTTGCAGGAGCGGTTCGCCGCCCGAGAGCGTGACCCCGCCGCCGGACGCGCGCAATAGGTCGCTCCCGCGCAAGAGGCGCGCGGCAAGGTCGGCCGCCGCCACTTCCTCGCCCTTGACCGTGACCAGGTTCTTCGGGCAAACGTGCAGACACCGCCCGAACCGTTGGCATTCGGGATGGGAGCAGGGACGGCGGCAAAGCCCGCATTCCAGGCACCCGTTCTGCTTGACGTAGAGTTCGGGTTTCGGGTCCAGCCCCTCGGGGTTGTGGCACCACGCGCAGCGCAGAGGGCACCCCTTGAAGAACACCGTGGTGCGGATGCCCGCGCCGTCGTTCAGGGCAAACTCTTTGACGTCAAAAATGATACCTGTCATGCGAAATCGCCCCTTTTCCGCGTTAAACCGCGTATTCCTGCCGCGCCATCACGTGGTTCTGGAAGTCGCGGTCGAGTTCCACAAAGTAGGCCGACCAACCCCAGATGCGGACGACCAGTTGCTGGTACCGTTCGGGGTGTTTCTGCGCGTCCTTCATGGCGTCCAGGTTCACGGCGTTCAGTTGGAGTTGGTGCCCGCCGCGCTCCACAAAATGCTTGATGAGCATGGCCACCTTCCCGATGCTCTCCGGCCGGTTGAAGATACCGGCGGCAAATTCGAGGGTCAGGGGACCTCCGTTGATCGTGCGGGAGAGGTCCTGTTTGGTGAAGGACTGAATATCCGAGAGCGGACCCGGGATTTCGGTGAACAGGTTGGGCGAGAAGTTGGTGCCGAACGGCTCTCCCGCGCGGCGGCCGTCGGCGGTGGCGCCGAGGTCGCGGGCGTGCCAGAGGTAGTACATGGCGGTACCCGTCCCCGCTCTCCACACGCCGCCGAGGTCGTTCTTCTTGCCGTCCAGAGCGTCGGCAAAGGTGCCCAGAATGAACGCGCCCATGTTGTCGGCTCTGTCGTCGTTTCGTCCCATCTTCGGCGCCTCGTAGCGGAGCAGATGGAGCAGTTCGGGGTCGTTTGCCCAGTCGGTGTCCAAAGCCGCGAACAGGCGTTCGGGCGTGACCGCTTTTTTGTCAAAGACATATTCCTTCACCGCCGCCAGAGCGTCGGCCGCCGAGGCGATGCCGCATCCGTGCAGACCGAAATTGTTATATTTCTTCGCGTCGCGGAGCAGGTCCATGAAGGGAGAAGGCAGAAACCACACGTTTTGGATGGTCGCCGTCTGCCGGTCACATTCGGTTTGGATCGCGGCTTTCACGGCTTGGAGCAGACCTGCAAAGTCCCCGCCGGTGGGGAGATAGGCGCGCAGGACTTCATCGACAAGTTTGGGGAAGTTGACCGCACCGATGTTGGCAATGTCGTTGCCCACGCCGGGAATGATGAACTCCCAGCAGGCGGCCACCACGTAGTTGACCGCGTCGGCGTAGTCGTAGCCGAGTTTGGTAAGCCCCTCAATCACGATATCGTCGTTGGAATACTGTGGGAAGCCGAGCCCCACTTTGGTCAGTTCGGTCCCCTTTTCGTAGAGTTTGAGAGGGGTATTTTTATTCACGCGGAGATTGATCTTCGGGTCGATGAGTTTGAGGTTCCGGCTGGCGAGCAGGCAGAGTTCGGAGAGTTCGTTAAAGCCCTCGGAGCCGTCCGCGAGTTTGCCGCTCAGCACCATGCTCTGCCCGTTATCTCCCTGCTGAACGCCAACGTAGAGGTCGCTGTCCTTGTTGAAGGAGAGGAAGAAGTCTTCCACGAGTTCCAGCGCGGTTTCTTTGGTGTAAAGTCCGGCTTCCATGTCCTTTTGGAAGTAGGGGTACATATATTGGTCAAAGCGCCCCACGGTGTTGTGGTAGTCGCCTTCGAGCCAGAGAGCAAAGTGCAGGATCCGGAAGAATTGGAGCGCCTCGCGGAAGTTGCGGGCGCCGTAGCGCGGGACTTGTGTAAAGACGGAAACAAGGTCGTCCCGACCCATGCGCACGGCCTCGTCGCGGTAGCGGTCGCAAAGACCGATGATGGCGTCGATGATCCGCTTTTGCGATGACGTGACGCTCTCTCGGCGGGCAAGCAGACCCTCGGCGATGGTTTTTTCATAGTCGGGAGAAAGGTTGGAAACGTAGCCGAGTTCGTGAACGTAGTGATCCTTACGGACGTCAGCCCATTCCTGCTCGGTCAGCACGTCGGGCAGTTTGCGCAGAGTGCGGCGCATCGCGATCTGTTCCAGCGGATGGATGACCGGCGTTTCTTTGGCACAGGCCGCCTCGAACCGGCGCACCATGCGCTCCTCGGGAGAAAGCCCCAGAGCGGAATATGCGCCCGCCAGATCTTCCTTCCAGTCCGACCGCAAGCCCCGGTGGACGCGGTCGATGATATAGTATTGGTAAAGTTCCTGGTTCATGGTAACACCTCGTTTGGGAAGTAATTACAATAGCAAATCACCGTTTTGGTGTTTTCGTTAATCTCCTGCCCGTGAATATCGGTTCTGAAAAAGGATTTTGTTTCTTTTCCGTCCGATTCTTCCACGATTTTATTGAACAACAGATGCGGAGCATAGCCACCGATTCGCAAGCCGTAGAGATTTGTTACGGAACCGTCGGTTGAGATCAGCGCGTTCGGTGCGTCGGTTTTCCCGATTCCCGCGCTCATCACGCAAACTTCCGAAATGCCGCCGTTCACCGTTTTGAGCATCGTTCCAGGACCTTCGGTTTTCAAGCCGTAAACGAGAAGCGTTGAACGGTCGTTCAAAACCTCTGTGTCCGCCCGTTCCGGGTTTAGATTGCGCGCATAGACCGTCTGCCCGTGAAATTCAAACGGGATGACGCCGCAATATTCCGGTTTCATGCCGATCCGTTGCAGGATCGCGTCCTGCGAGTAGGTCCCCGTGGTACACGCGCAGTTGTCGAGCCAAACCGTGCTCCCCTCAACCGTGTTAAAGTACATGGCGGCGGTCTGCGTATGTAGATCCTTGCAGTGAATCGGGCGCTTCGCGCTGTGTTCGATCAGACGGAAATATCCGCAAAACTGTTCAAATGTGTAAAGATTGCGGAAGGTCAGCAGACCGTCCGAATCTTCACGGACGACAAACGCCCCCTGTTCTTTGCATTGTTTGAGATTCTCTCCAGCGAAAAGATCGCAAAAATGAAAATCAATCACGCGAACGCATGCAGGTATCGTTACGGGACGGTCGAGCAGATAATGTCCCTCTCCAAAGCAAATTCCCGCTTTGCCGCTGTCGAACGCTTTTTGGATCGCGGCGGAACACTCGGTCACGCCGTCGCCGATCGCGCCGAAATCGTCCACGCAGACCCACTCGTGATCCGGAAGATCGGGCGGCTTCGGGAAAGGCGGCATCTCGCGGTTCATCTCCCAAACGCGATCCCCGAACGGGATCTCCGTTCTTCTGCCGTAGATCGACACCTTGCTGTTTTCTTTGATAAACAAAGTGTTTTGATCGGTTTTCACGTCGCGATTGACGTTTGCATCGTCCGCGAAGCAAACGCCGTAGCCCGGGGCAAACTGCAACAAAGGCGCGTTTTCGCATCGGACATGATGAAGAATGGTTCTGCCGCCGACCTGCATCCCTGCTTTGCGGATGTCCGTCATGGAAACGGTTTCCCAAATCAACGGAGCGGAATCGGTGCTTCGCACTCCGTAATCAAATCCGCGGATTTTCAGGTCGTTTGCGACACCTTCGCTGCCAACCGCCGTTTGAATGGCACATTCGCTTCCATCGGAAATAAAATTGCTGTTCTCGATCCTGCCGGAATTGGATGAAACAAACAGCAGTCCGATCGCTCCGGGGTTTCCTTTTCCGCAATCCACGGTGATTCCCGAAAAGGTGTTCATTTGCGCGATGTTGGTGATCTCCCGTCTCCAATCCTCTCTTGACATCCGAATATAGGAAATGACCGGTTTTCCCGCTCCCGCCTCAAATCCGCGGCTGTTATCGGCAAGTTTGACCGTTACCGTTTCCGATGATTCTCCGAGAAAATGGATTCCTCTTGCAATTTGATAGAACGGTTTTGCATGGTAAATGTTTTTAATGGAATCCAGCGTATAGCACACCGTGTCACTCACGAGATAGGTTCCGGCAGGAAAATAGATGATTTTGGATGATGGGACATATTCAGGAAAGATGATGTCCATTTCCTGCTGTTCGCGGTAGATATATTTCCGGTTTTCAAATCCGATATAGCCGAATCCCGGCACGGCAGACGGAAAATCCGGTGAAAGGATTTTTTCCGCGGTTTTTGTAATTCCTTCCGCTTCCCGAATCAGCAAATCGTTCAGCACACGGCAAAGAATCGCCGTGCAGTCTTTCTTTCCGGTGTTGTCCGCACAGTAAGGCGGTTTCGTAACGTCAATCAAATTTTGGTAATGTACCGGATTCATTCGTTGATTCCTTTCGTAATGTGCCGATTCTTTTTTGCCGTTTTTTCCGAATCCACGCCGCAACCGTCACAGTGCCTGCAAGGACCGTCGCCGCGACCGACGCGACCAGCAAAACGGTGATTACGGTATTCCACCCGTTGCCGTCCGCGATTTTCCCCAGCCCGTAGGCGCTCGCGGTACTGCCGATGTAACAGGCGGCGTTCATGGCACCCGCAAGAAAGCCCGAATTGATCTTCTCCCGCATGGCAAGCGGCATGATGCTCGTCAGCACCGCGTTGATCCCGTGCGCGAGACAGGAAATCAGCCCCAGACAGACCAAAAACAGAACAACGACATTTTGCCGGAGCGAGAGCATCACCATACCGAGAACCGCACAAAGCAACAGATAGAAGAACCCCGAGAGCGTGCGGAAATCCTTAATCCATCGGTTGGTCTGCAATGCCAGAACCGAGCCGAACACACCGAAGAACGGCAAAACCAGCGTCATCACCATCGAAACGCTGTCCCCGAACCCGAACTGTTCTTTCAGAATCACCGGTGTCCATGTATTCAGCCCGTCTTTGACGAAGTTATCCACAGCGGCAAAGAGGGCGCAAACGATCAGCAATCCCACCATCGCGCCCGCGATGGCTTTGCCCGCCGCGGTTTGCTTTTCGATCGGTCGGAGCGGTTCATCGGTTTTTATATCTGCTTTCGCCGTTAAGGTGCGGTAGGAGAAGAACCAGACCGTTCCGACGGCGACCATCAGAATCGCGCCGAACAGGAAGGACACCTGAAACGCGTTTCCGAGGTTGAACAGCGCGCTCCCGCCGTAGGCGAGGAAGGTGCCGATCAGCACCGAGAAACTCATGGTCAGCACGGCGCGTTTCATCATTGCTCCGTCAAGGGTTTCCCCAAGCGTCAGGATCAGCGTCGGCCACAGGAGCGATTGACAGATGCCGTTGAGCAACCAAAGATATTTGATGACCGCAAACGGCGGCTGGAAGAACAGAGCGAGGTTGATCGCCGCCGAGAGGACCAGCACGCCGGGAATGACATAGCGTTTCGGATAGAATTTACAGAACACCGCGTGGAAAAGCTGACCGACGCCGTAGGCAAAGAAGAAAAAGGTGCTGACCAATCCCGCGTCGGCGCGGGTAACGTTGTAAAACGCCATGATCGGCGCGATGTTCGCGTTATAACTGTACCTGCCCGCGTAGGCAAAACTGTACGCGAGGCAGCAAAGAATGATTAAAAGCCATTGCTTTTTCCGGCGGTTCGGTTGTTCGGGTTCCATAGGTCGCCTTTCAAAAAACGATTTCTTTCAGAATTTGAGTTTGGTCGTTGAGGACCGCGCGGACGGCTCCCTTCTCCCAAAGGATGCCGCAACCGGCAAAATAGTGGTCTTTGGTTCGCACCTCGGAGCCGACCACCGTGGGGAAGGTCATGCCGTAGGCGTCGCGCTCGCCGTTCGGTTGGGTGACATAGGCTTTGTGAACATGTCCGGAAAGCAACACTTCCGGCTTGACATTTTCATTCAGCAGTTGCACCCACTTGCCGTAAATCTCCTGCTCGATGTCGAACGGGTCGTGGTCGATCTGCGTGAAAGGAACGTGGGACACCACAACGCGATGTTCCACGCCTTCGGCTTTGTATTCATTCTCCGCGTTCGCAATGACCCGTTGCAGATAATCGGTTTCCCTTTGCCGGAACGCGTGGCAGGCGACCGTACCGCCGTATTCGGGGTGGTCGTCGTTCTTATCCTCGCCGCAATCGAGCAGGATTCCCCAGAGGTTGCCCACGCGGAACGAGTAGAAGCTGTTGCCGTTTTCGTTCGGCATGTAATCCGCAAGGCGTTCGGCGCACTTGCCGCGCAGATCGTGGTTGCCGCGCGAAATGACGACCGGAACTTCCCCGCCCGTGATTGCTTCGGCAATTTGATAGTAGAGCATGAAATTCTCGGCGTTGCCGCTGTGGTCGAGAATGTCGCCGTTGAGAATGAGCAGGTTGATCTTTCCATAGGTTTCCTCAAACACTTTCGCGGCGGCGACCGACTCCTCGAACATTCCGTGCGCGTCCGCGATCATGTAGGCACGGATCGGGTCGCCCACCACGGGACGGAAGGTGAAGGTCGCGCTCTGCTCTTCTCCCATAATCGGGAAATAGGGCTTTCGCTCGATCACTTCCCGCCAACAGACGGTATATTTCCCCACCGCGTCCAGAACCGACGCGGGAACGATAACGCGGTGCAGGTCGGTATCCGAGCGCAGGATGCCGTTGCTGTCGTCAAAGTAAGTGGTTTCGCCTATACGTACCCACAAAACGCAGGACGTATGGACGGGAACCAAAATTTGATAATCATTTTTCACCGCGCAGACCGCGGGGGTGAATTGCAAGGCAGAGGGCAACATTTGTATTCCTCGATTCTTCTTTTTCATTCAAATATTCAAACAGCGTTCCAGAGCCGCTCGGCAATCGCTTCCATGCCGCGATCGCCCGGGTGATTGGCAACGCCGGTGTGTTCAAACAAGCCGATTGCTTTCATCTCGTCCGTTTCTCCGAGGTCGCCGAGTTCGACGAACGGATAACCGCGCTCAACGGCAACCGTCCAAATCGCCGCGTCGCCTTCATGCTTCCAGAAGCCGGACGAAAGGACGATCCGCGCTTTGCCTGTCGGGTTCAGATAACTTGCAAAAGCGGCGTATTCGCGCCGGAACGCCTCGTCGTCAAAATCCTTGCGCGGGACGTTTTCAATGAAGCGGAAAAAGATGATGTCGGCGCAAAAATCCCTTGCCGCGGCAAAAAACGGGTAGGTTTCGGAGCCGTTTTTGTAGTTTCGTTCCCAATCGGCGACCTGACAAATGCAGAACGCCGCGTCCGGATCGGTTTCGCGGAATTTTTGCATGAGCAGATGCACATAATCCCGATCAAGTGATGACGCCGCCATGCCGCAGTCGCGCTCCCAGCCGATGGCGGGAGCGGGCGCATGGCGCGTGATGGAATTGCCGACGAACAGCACGCGCCTGCCCTTTCCGTTCGGGTTTTCAAAGGTGACAAGCCCCGCTCCGGCAAGTTGGTTTTCCGCCGCGACGGTGTTTTTTTCGATCTGTTCCATTTATACCTCTCTTTACGGAGTTATTATATCAATCATATCATAACATTCTGCAAAAAGCAAGGGTTCAAAGCAATCGGCTATCCGAAAAACGGACAGCCGATCGCTTTCTTATTTGCGATGGGTCGTCGCAACCGCTTTTGATGGCGTATAGCCGTGCGTCATGCCCTGCTTGCAGGTCAATGTCACATGGCAGTTCATTCCATTATACAATGCTACAACACCGCTCGGCGGGCAGATGTAGTCGCCAAGCCCCATCGTGATCGAGGCGTTGACGTTCGATGCAATGCGCTTACCGAAATAAACGGTATCGAAATAGCGCAATGCCGAAGTGTAGGACGGGCGGAACACGCTGCTCGCGCCATTCACATCGCACATCCACGGGATCCACCAGTAAGCATCGGTCACGTCATGGTCGAGTGCCGCGACGGCGATCCCTTGAAATGCACCTTGACTGCCTCCGTAAACACGCAGTTTCCCGTTCCACAGCCCGAGTGACTGCTTCTCGCTACCGTTGATCCGTACACCTGCCGTGCCTGCGTATGCCTTGATAAAGCGCACGGCTTGCAGATCGCGCAGGATCATGGTGCGGAAATAGCAGGTGTCGCGACTGCCATTGTTTTTGAAACAATAGTTGTATAATGCGCCGCCGCTGTTCGATAAATTGCTGTAATAACTCGCCTCTCTGCCAAGTTCAATACTGTGCGCACAGACATTGAGCACGATATCGGTCGAACTTGCGTAGGGGGTAAGATCGCTGACGCCGTAGCCGTTGAACACCACCGTGATCCCCAAAGAACCTGCCGGTTTGTTTTTCGGGATCGAGAGATAGCCGACTGCGTATCCGCATTCATCCGGCGTTTGAATCTTAACGCGATAAAAATCGTAATTGCCCGCGCTGACCGCGCCGTCCCCTACGTTGGAAACGCTTCCCGGATTTTCGATCTTCGTCATTGAAATCAGATCAGGATCGACTGCCGTCACCTTTGTGATCTCGTTTGCCCAAAACGAATCAAAATCCGACGGTTCGGTCGCTTTAGCGGTCAGATCGGGAGCGTTCACAACCGCGCTGAAAACGGTCACATCATTATAACTGGTCGATTGCTTCACAGCCGGGATCATCACACCGTTTTCATCTTTGGCAAAGACTTTCAATCGGACATTTCCGGCGCCGGTCGCCGGTATTTTGACGATCAGTTTCCCGTAGGTCCCTTCCGCTTCTCCGGAATATGCCTTGCCGTCCTCGGTACTGCATTCCCACGTGAATTTCGGGCAGGAAACGACCTTGCTGTCTGCCAAGAGCGTGCAGGCGAACACAACGGTATCTCCCACCGCGTAGGAAAGCGGATCCCTGTCGGTCACAGCAGAGACCATTTTCAGATTGCCGGACGCTTCTCGCACGTCGATCAACGGCTCCTTCGGGTCGGGCAGATCGACCGTTGCATTTCCATTCAATTCCACGGTATCGCCGCTCCTTGTCGTGATGCACTTTTTAAAATATTGGACCGCAATATCCAGGTTGTCCATGTATGCGGACGCGGAAAGCAGCAACTGCTTATCCTGCCATTTGGCGGTAATCTCGTTGAGATACAGCGACGGATCGGCGGTCAGTCGGATCACATAGCCGTTTTCCGACTGTTGCCGGATGCCGGCTCTTGTTCCAAGCCAGGAACGCAGATCGTCATCGGCTTCCCCGTCGATTTTTTCAACTGAAAACTCTTTCAGAGCAACGCCGCCCAGTTTCAGATCTTCCAGCAGGTACTCCGCGCTGTAACGGTAAGGAAGTTTTGCAAGATCGACCGCCTCCTCCGTGACACAGAGTTTCAGAAATTGCTTCACCGCCGCCTGCGTTGCGCTGCCGCTGCCACCGCAAATGATAATTTTCTCGTTTTCGCGGGAGATGGTATAATCAGAATAACGTTGGTTCGGTACTTCGGCGTTCCGATTGGTAGGACCGACCACAATTTCCTTTGCGCTCGCGGGGACCGTTTCTCCCTTGTTGAGATAATCGGTTTGAAAAGAAATGTTGAGGTGATACTGCTTTTTGAGCGTTGTAAAAAGATCGGAAGCCGCCGAAATCGTTTCCGCGTCGGCATCCTCTCCGCGAATGATCGTGTAGGTTTCCAATTCCGAAAGTGGAATGGATGTTTTGGTTTCTGACTTTGGCGGATCGTCATTGTTCTCTTTTCCGCTTGCGCATCCCGCGACAAAGAGAACTGCCAACAACAGGCAGATCGTTCGGATGATCCTTGACAAACCATTCGTTTTCATATTGCTTCTCGCATTCTTCTTACATAAAAATACAATCTTCCCAAAGCAATCGGCTATCCGAAAGACGGACAGCCGGTTGCCTTGAAAATCGGTTCAGAACAGGAATTTGATCGTGTTCCCGCTGAATTTCGACGCTCCGATCGCGCCGTTCATGTAGGTCTGAATATTGGTGTCGTAGAGAGCGTAGACGTTGTGGATCGAGACGTCCGAACCGGTGTTGTAGTTGCAGACCGCGCCGATCTTGTTCGTCTGATAAACGCCGTAAAACTCGTTGTTCGTGACGACAGGGTTGGCGTTGGCGTTCGACGCGCTCATCTTGGAGCAGATCGCAAAAACGGCGTCGCGCTGACCGATGAATTGGTTGCCCGAGATCACAAAGGCGTTTTCGGCGTTGGCAAAGCGGTTGCAGGAAGTGGAGCCGCTCTGTGCCTTGACGTGCGCCGAGAAGCCGCGCTCCCAGATGCCCCGCGTTTCGCAGAAGCCGTGCCCGGCGTTCCACATGACGTTGTCGGTGATCTGGAAATTGTTGATATAACTGCTGTTCCCCGCCGGGCAGTTCGAGAGAAAATACTCGATGGAATAGTTGCAGTTTTCGATGACGTTGTTGTGGTAGTAGATATTGAGTTGATTTGCCGTGTGATCGGAATCGGTTTTGCTCTGGCAGTTGAACTGTTGAGTAATACCGGCATCATAAACCTGATAGATATAGTTGTTCTGCACGCAGAAGTTGTTGCAACCGCCGTAAATTTCCACGGCGTTACCGTAGCGGAGATCATAGGCGACCGTTTCGGTTCCGATGACCGAATTCTTGATCCGATCCGAGATGGAGCCGCCGATCCAGCCGAATTCGCAGTTCTGGACAAGAATATTCTGCATATTCAGCCCTTGCCCGGCGATGCCGTGACCGCCGACGTACTTGACGCAGACGTTATCCACGCGGACGTTGTCGGCTTTGTAGATCTCGATACCGTGCTGTTTGACCGAGAACTCGATGGACGAGAACCGGCTTCCGGGGTTGGAAGTACTATACAAATAGAGATAACCAGAAGCGCCCGAACCGCCGGAGAAATTCTTGTCGTGGTAGAAGTCCAGATCGTTTTTCAGATCGGTATAAGAGGAGAAACTGACGGACTGTGCGCCGGCGGTGGGATGGGTGAAGTCGGTGATGGTTTGCCCGCTACTGTTCTTGACGTAGAGCTGCACGACCTTGCGACCGTAACGTTCCCCATCGTTGAACACGACGTTGCCCACGTCATCCCAACTGTCCGAACCGGCATACCGCCAGATGTTGGTGGCGACTTGGGTCCATTTGGATGCGTTCGCGCCGTTTTCGGGAGAGCCCATGATGACCGGCTTCGCGCCGCTTCCGTAGGCGGTGATGGTCACATTGCTCGTTTTGTTGGTTTTCAGAAATTCGTCGCGCCAGGTGTCGCCGCGTTTGAGGTAAACGTTGTACTTATAGGACGAGCTGCCTTCGTTCAGTTTCTCGTTGACCTTTGAAAGCGTTTTCCACGGGTGCGCGGAGTCGTCGCCGCTGTTGCTGTCGCTGCCCGTAGAACTGGAAACATAATAGTTGTAAACCGTTCCGGAAGTCTGGATCAGAGAAGAATCCGACGAGGAAGAACGGATGGACGAAACGCGGCTATCCGTGGCAGACCGGAGGGCGGAAACGGTTTCCGCCCCCGCGATCTGCCCCGCGAGAGAAACTACGGACTCACTGATTTTTTTTTTGCGTGCGCCTCGGAAGCATAGACCCCGACCGCTTTGGCAAGCGTTTTGGTTTCATCCGACGCGGAATCGCTGCCCACTGCCGATTTCACCCAGCAGAGCGCGCTGTAATTGAGCGTGACCGACTTTGCGCCGTCGGTAACGGTGATATAGAACTCGTCGCCCAATTCCTCGGCGGCAAGGTCCTTGACGCTGACTTTGAGATAGCCGTCAACGGTTTCAGTTTCGAGCGCGACCGCGTTATACGATTGATCTTCGGCGGTGGCGGTCAGCGTTGCGCCCGGATCGACCGGCTTGAAATAGAGGTTGAGGTCGGTGCCGGATTCAAGCGTCAGGGTCCCGGCGATGGCGGAGAGGAAAGAGCGGTCGCCGTCGGTGGTGAGGTCGGGCAGATCCGCGACATTGTAGGTGATACCGCCGGAGATGTCCGCCGCGAGGTTTTCGGTGTTGTAGCCGAACAGTTTCTGCGCCGCCGCGCCGTAGTTGAGCATGGCGTTCATCAGGTCAGCCCATTCCGCGTCCGCCGCGGCAAGGGCTTCGGCGTATTGCTTGACAGTGACGGAATAAGTTCCATTTGTGATCGCGGAGCCGCCTTCTTCAATCGTGATCGTGATCGTGTCGGTCATTTCTTTTGCGTTCACCGGAATCGAAAGGATCGTCCTTCTGGTCGGATCGCAATTTGTCCGGGCAAGGACGGTTTCGCCATTTCTCGCAACCAATTCCAATGTCTGTGCGGGATCGGAATAGTAGCCGAAGTTGACCTTGATCTTACCGTCGAGGGAAAGGTTCATAGCCGCGCCCAATGTTTCGTAAGTAACATTGGAAATCTGCACGACGTTTGCGCCGGAAGTCCAGACGAATTGGAAGCCGAACGGTCCGACAACGGGCTTTTTGTTTTCGTTATCAATCGTGTAATAGTCGGTGGTGTGTCTTGGGTTGCTCGTGCTTCCGAAGGTTGCGGTCACTTGCGCATCATCTCTGAACAATCCGAAGTGAACCGATCTGCCTGCCGCCCAAATACCTGTCGAATTGTACCAATAATTCGCGCTGTCGCGGTTATCCGAAACGATATTCATGCCGGATACTGTACCAATCGTACCGCCGCTGAAACCGTTGTTTGCGGCATAGTTTGTATAGGTGCCATAGCCGATCCGACGGCGCCATTCGGTTTGCACATTGGTGCCATAGGCAGTATCGGTACTGTCACCCCATGTGCCGTTCTCTCCGGCATCGATATTGTATGCAATACCGCCCGCCATTTGAGAGGTATTCACGCCGCCGTCGCTGGAGTAAAGTTTAACATCCATCTCAATCGAGCCGAGCACGCCGGTCACTTCCGGCATCCAGAGCAGATCGCCCGATTCCATTTTGGCAAGGATGGTGCCGTCCGGCAGTTTCGCCCAGCAGGAACCCGTATGTCCGGCTGTGGGGTCGAATCTCCATACCTGACCGTTGATCGTCACATTCGTATGGGTTTCCAGCGCGGTTCCGGCTTTCATAATGTCGCCCGTACCGACCAGATTGGCGATCACTTCACTGTTCCCCGCGACCATGCAGTTGGTAACATACAGGTTTTCGATTATTCTGACGATATAATCGTTGTTATAGTTTTGATACAGAAGGCTGTATCCGACCGAGCCGCCCGCGTAAAGATAAGGCACGGTGTCGGTACTGTCGTTATAGTTTGCGGAATGGTACGCGCCGTAACCGACCGCGAGCCAGTCAACATACACTTTTCCGTCGGACTTTTTCAATTCGATACCGACCGTTTTACCAGCCGCGACTTCGTTGTTGTCGTTCTTTACATTGTTATAGTAACTGTTCAGATTCTGAACTGCGTCATTGACGGGTTTTTGGCTGGTACCACCGGAGCCGTAGCCATCGCCGCCGTTGTCGTTTCCGAGATTCGCTTTGGTATCGCCGGCGATCCGGACGCGCGCGCCGTTGTTATATCCGGCGATCATTGCCGAAGCCCATGTGTCGCCGCTCTTTGCAACGCTATACGCAAAACCGCTGTGCTGATAAGTTCCCGAAACCACGGTAACTTCGCCGTGGATAAGGGAGTTATCGGTCGTTACGAGATCCGGGAACCAGACCATATCGCCGTGGCGGATCTTGAGTTCGATCTTGCCGCTCGGATAAACATGAACATAGCCGTCATCGTTGCCGGAATACCGGTCGTAACGAATGTTCACGCCGTTTACTTCGACGGTCGAATTTGCCGGAATATCGGTATAGTTCCACGCCAGCACAGCCTTGTCGGTCGATTCGCCGGCAACCGTGCAGTTGGTCACATAGAGGTTTTCAATTCTTCTGACGCTGTAAATGCTGTTGTCAGCAGTCGCGCCTTTGTCGTTGTCATTGTAACCCTGATACAGGACGCCGTATCCGACCGAGCCGCCGGCATACAGATAAGCAATATTGTCGGTGCTGTCGGTATAGTTTGCGGTATGATACGCGCCATAATAATCGGCAAGCCATTCGACATAAACTTTTCCGTCGGATTTATACAGGTTGACGCCCGCCGTTTTGCCCTCGGCGACTTCATAGTTGCTGTTCCGAATCAAATCATATCGGTTGCTGATACCGTGTTTGGAATTCGTGATATCGCCGTTTACAGGTCTTTTGCTCGTACCGCCAGAACCGTAGCCATCGCTACCGTTGTTTTTTCCGAGGTTGGCTTTCGTATCGCCGGCAACCCGAATACGACCTCCGTTGTTGTAACCGACGATGTTCGCCGAAGAATACGAACCGTCACCGCTCGTTGCAACATTGTAAGCAAAGCCGGTGTGTGTTCCGAGTCCGCTGATCGGTGTCACTTCGCCGTGTACGGTAGAGGAATCGGTCATGACGACATCCGGGAACCAGACCATATCGCCGTGGCGGATCTTGAACTCGATAGTTCCGTTTGGAAAGACATGAACATAGCCGTCGTCATTGCCGGAATACCTGTCGTAGCGGATTTTGACGCCGTTGACTGTCACGGCGGTGTTCGCCGGGACATTCGTATAGGCGGGATCCGCGCTCGCCGTGATGACCGCGGCGGGGATCATCATGGCAACGGTGCCGAAGAGCATGAACACCGAAAGCAGGATGGAAAGAAAGCGTTTGGTTGTTGTTTTCATGGTTTTTCCCTTTCTTCATGTATATGTTTTTTGAAATCGGGGTACTGTTTTTTTACGGCGCGAACCAGAATTGGTCGGTGCCGTCGGACTTTCCGAGCGTCCGTTCGGCAACATAGGCGGCAACGTCGAAATTGAAGATCGCGTCCTCTTGACTTTGCGGTGTTTCGGATTGCTCGATTTGCCCGAATTTGCGCCCGAACTGCTCCACGAAAATGTTGCCCGAAAGCGACGGCATACTGTCGCTCCCATCGGGGTTATAGCGGTTGGACGTGATTTGCAGGAGCCGATCCTTGCCGTCCACGAACAGGTTGTTGCGGATCACGTAGTTATATGCCCTGTTTCCGTTGCCGCTGCAACGCCCTTTGATGTGCGCGCCCCAGGTACGGTCGATGGGCGGTCTGCTTTCGCAAAGGCCCCGCGAAGCATACCACATGTGGTTCCCTTCCACAAGGAAATTCTCGATGCGACTGGGGTTATCCGCCTGAATGTCGCTCAAAAAGTACTCAATGGAATACACGCAATGCTCGATGACATTGTTTTTGAACGTGATATTCTTCATGTAGAGCTGATCCCGCATGGAACTGCTGACATTGTTGTAGTTCGCCTGCATGGTCAGACCCGTATCATAGATTTGGTAAATATAGTTGTTCTCGCAATAGAAACCGTCGCACGCGCCATAGATCTCCACGGCGTTGCCGAGCCGCGTTTGGTAATTTCTGCCCGAAATGCCGCTTTTCTGCGACGATCCGCCGATCCAGCCGAACTCGCAGTTGGTGACCGTCAGCCCGACCTGCGCGTCGCTCCGGCTTGTTCCAATGCCGTGTACCCCCGTATATTTGATACAGAGATTATCGAAGGCGACATTGTTTGCCTTGACGGTTACGAGGTTTTTATACTCGTTGAACTCGATGGAGCGGAAGCGGCTGCCGGGGTTGCCCTCGCTGCTGTAAAGATAGAGGTTGCCGGTTCCCGTATGCGTATAGGCAGAACCGCTCACATAGACTTTCGCGGTCACGTCATGGTAGAAATGCAGGTCGGCGTTCAGGTCTTTCTGGAAGTTGTTGAAGGGGTCGCCGGTTGTGTGGTTATAAAATTGGGTCGTATTGCCGGTCTTTTCCACCCGCAGGATCGCTTTGACCGCGTATGCCGCACCCTCGTTGAACACCATCGTTCCCACATCATCCATTGCGGGACCGACCCATTTCCACACGTTCGGCGTGTCGGTTTCCACCCAAAGCGCGGGATCCGCGCCGTTTTGCGGCGAGCCGCAAATGATGGGCTTCTCGCCTGTTCCGTAGGCGGTGTAGGTCACGCCCGCTTTATCCGCCATGAGCGTTTCTCGCCAGATGTCGCCGCGCTTGAAGCAAACGTAACTGTCCCGCGGGAAATTTGTGCCGTTGACCTTTGCGATGGTTTTCCACGGCGTTTGCGGCGAGGTACCGTTGTTGCTGTCGCTCCCGCTGTTGGAAACATAATAGACCTTTGCGCCGCTCGGAATGGTCATGTTCGGCGTGTTGCGGATCGCCTCGATGCGGTCGTCGGTGGACTTCCGCAGAGCGGTCATATCCGCTTCGGTAAGTTGTTTATACTGGCTTTCCAACGCCATATTCTCCTTTCCAAACAGGACGATTTCGGTTTTTCCCGCCTCGGCGGTATCCTTGACCAACTTCATGAACCGCTCGGTTACATAGGCGAAGTCGGCTTGCTTCGGAGAAACGGAAAGGATCAGGTCCGCGCCCTGTAGGGTGGCGGACAGTTCCGCGATCAAAAGCGTTTCATCGGTGGAGAGGCGGATCACGCGGTCGGAAACGTTCAGAATGCCAACCTGCTCGCCGAGCCATGCGCGGAGCTCGTCGTCATCGTCGCCCGCGATCTTTGCCACGGCGTAATCCTTGAGCGGGACGCCGTTCAGCGCGAGCGATTCGAGGCGGTAGGTTTTCTTTGTTTCGTGGAGCGCGGGTACTTTCAGTCCGCCGTCCTCCGCGCAGTTCTCCAAAAACCAATCCACGGCCTGCGCCACCGCCGCTCCGCTCCCGCCGGCAATTACCACGCGGTCGCCCGCCGCCGCCACGCGGAAATCCGACCACCGCACGCCCACCGATTCGGGGCGGTTGGTTTCGCCAACGAGAATTTCTTTCGTTCCCGTTGGAACTTCCTCGTTTCTTCCGACATAATCGGTTTCAAAGGTCATTTTGATCCCGTATTTGCGGTTGAGCGTGAAAAACAGTTTGGAAGCCGCGGCAATGGTCTCCTCGTCCGCTTCCTCGGAGCGAATGATCTGATAGGAAGTGAGTTCTTCCGCGGAGATCACGGTCGGTCCGGCGGCGGAATCCTCGGTTTCGGTGGTTTCATCTCCGCCGCCGGAGAGTCCGCAGGAAGAACAGAACAGCAGAACCATAACCGCCGCGAGAAATACGCTCCAAAGTCTTTGTTTTCGTCGTTTCATGTTCGTTTCTCCGCCCGTCAGTCGCCGAAGATGGCTTTGAGGGTGTTGTTGATATTCGTCTGGATCATGCCGTCGGTTCCCGCGTAGCCTTCGTTCGGCTGAATGCTCGCCGCCGACCCGTTGCCCTTGAACACCAGATCCGACACCACTTCCACGAACTGCCGCGACCAGCCGTAGGCAATGCTCGCCTCGAAGCAGCGCGATTGGTTGATGACTTCCAGCATTTCATAGGAATCGGGGTCCTTTGCCCCTCTGCCGCGCAGGACCTTATCGTAGTAGATGGGCAGGACGTCCTGATCGCTGTAATAGGACAGCACGTCGAGCAGGAGCGCCGCTTTTTCGGGGGCTTCCGTGTTCTTCGGAATGACCAGAACGGGCGCGAGATAGTTCACCCACGAACGGTAGTCGTCGCCTTCCGCGTAAGCGGGCATGGGGAGAATGCCGAAATCGTAGGGAAAATCTTTCAGGTCGCTGACGCTGGACTTGACCTCGGCCCCGAGGAAGAGCGCGCGGTTGTTATTGAAGATTTTGAGATAGTCGCTCGCGGTGCCGGTGGTCGATCCCGTTGACGCGCCGCCATAGGTGAAGGTTCCGGCCTCGCCGAACAGTTTCGCGAGCGATTCGCAGAGATTGACGTAACCTTCCCCGAATTGGGAAACGACCAGATCGTCGTCCTCATTTCGCGTGATAAACGCCATTCCGCCGCCGATCATCATGGCTTTTGCGCCGTTCCAGTAGGTGGTCATGCCGTAAATGGCTTTTCCTTCCGGCGTATAAGCGAAGCTTTCCTCGCCGTTCATGGCTGCAACCGATTTAGCCGCCGTGTAGAGCTGATCGATCGTCCATTCTTTTTCCCGAACAAGTTCGTAAAAGTTTTCCGCAATCTGGTGTTCCATGTACATTTGTTTGTTGAAATAAATGCACCATGTCAGGTCAAAGGCGGTGAGGGAAAGGTTGCTTTGGGTAAAGTAAAGCGTTTGGTATTTGCCCGTTCCGAGCGTTGCCTCTTTGTTAACGATCTGGCTCCACCAGCTTTGGTCCAATTGCAGCGCGGGGAAGGAATAGAGGTTTTCCACCAGATTCTGGCTGACCAACTGGTTCACGCTGCTCCCTTCGCTATACGCCGCGTCGTAATCCTTGCATTCGCCGGACATGACCAACATGGAGATCTGGCTTGACATATTATAGAAGGTGATGTTGTTATGCTCGGTGATAAAACAGTTGTAAAGCTCCTGCACATATTCGTTGCGCGAATAAATGGCGGAGGAAATCACGTCGCCGGAATAGGTGGTAGGCGCAAGATCGGTGTTCATATTCCAGAGGTCCGCTTCCACATGGAGAATATCGAGATCATAATGCTCCATGTTCTGCGGCTCCCGGTTATAGGAAGGCGCTTTGGCGGTGTTGCTCTCGGCTTTCTTTGTGGTGGTGGTGTCCCCGTTGCCGCCCTTTTTGCCGCATCCGGCAAGCAGGCCGGCCGCCATCAGAAGGACAAGCAGCAAACTGATGATTTTTTTCAGATTCATAAATATAATCTCCTTTTTGGGGAAATGTTCGGATCATTCCCGCTTTGGGGAAACGCTTGGCCCGATGAACAGAACCGAAAGCAATGCCGGAAGAAGCATGGCCGTTCCGGCGACCGTGCTGCCGCACCCGCGTTTTTGGGTAGGCTCCGGCGCGGGATCGCTCGCGGTAGGCGCCGAATTGGCAGGTGGTTGCACGACCGACGCGGGAGCGTTTTCCTCTCCCGATTGCTCGGTTGCGGATGTTCCGCTTTCCCGGTCCGCCGGGCTTTCCGTTTGCGCCGGTTCCTCGGTGGTTTCGGAATCGGGTTTCAGCGTTACCCACGGCGTGTCGATTGCCACGGCGGTTGCCGCGAACAGGAAGCAAAGCAACCAGACGAATGCGCCAAAGAGAGCGACTCTGCGCAACAGATTTTGTTGTTTCATGGGTCCTGCCGCTCCGATGGAAATCGGACAAACGCTTGCCGTTACGGATCCAGATCCTTCAACAAATCAATTTTCGGCGTTTCGTTGGGACCTTCCCCGGACGTGCGAAGAATATCCGCCGCGTCGAGGGTCACAAAGGTCAGGCAAGGAATTTCATACGATTTCATGGAGTTATCTTCCTTTCTCAATAAAATATCAGAGGCGTTTCGTTCTGCCCGGGCGTTGGTTCTCCAGAACCCGTGCAAAACACGGGTTCCACGGAGATGATTTCCATAATGGGCTGTTTGTATTCTGTTTTCATAGGAGGGTACCCCCCCCCCAGATTTAGAATCATTCTCATTCTTGATTCTCCTTTCTTCTGATCAATACGCACGCGCCGCCGAGAATGGCGACCGTCAGCACGGCTCCCGCTCCGAGAACGGCGCTCTTGCATCCCTTCTCTTCGGATGTTACGGGTTCGGTTGTTTCATTGGGCGCGGCGGTTTCATTGTTTTCGCTTGTTTGGGTGTTTGCGGGATCGGTTCCGAGCGTGGGATCATCGTTATCGTGGAATGCCGAAACAAGGTCGGAAAGCGCGTAGGCATGGTTGCGGGTGACATAGTCGGCATACACAACGATCACGGTATCGTCCTTCATGGTCACTTTGAGATAGCCGACGCCGCTGTACGAGGTGTCGCGCTCGACTTTCGCGATGGTGCGGACGCCCTCAAAGGTGTAAGCCGTATCCGAGGTCGCCGCCCAATCCGAAGCGGCGGCAATGTCGGTAACGCCCGCCGTTTCTTTGGTCAGCCCGCCCGCGATGTTGGCGGTGGGGATCACCACGGTGCCGAGTTCGACGCTCTTGACGTTTTCATCGGCGGCGAGGCGGTCGTAGTCCGCTTTGCTGATCTCGGTTCTCCATTTCAGACCGGTTTCACCGTCGGCGGTCGTTTTGCGTGTGGTGAGCGTGACCTGCGAGGTGGTAATCTGCGTTTTGCGGTTAGCGGTAACGATATCGCCCGCGTATTTCAGCGCGCCGTCCACCGTGGCGTAAATCAACTTTTCTCCGGAACGCTCCAAAGCCGAAACCGCGACTTTCCCGTCGCCCCAGATGTAGAAATCTTCGTTATCCACCTTGATTTTGTTTCCGACAACTTCCACCTTGATGTTATCAACGGTAGCGGAAGCCTGCCCCTCTCCGGCGATCAGACCGATCACGCCGGTCCGATAGGATTTGGTCATGGAATAGTTGTTGCCCCAACCGCCCTTGGTACTGCCGGTTGCGGGGTCGGCATAGATCGCGCCGAAATTGCCGCTCGCGACGTCGGCAATGCCGGAAAAGACGCGCATCATAAACGTTTCTCCGGCTTTGACCGCCTGCCAATACTGCGACCACGCGCCGGACGGGCGCTGGTCGTTGGGCATAACGGCAAGATCTCCCTGTTCATCCTGCATATGGAGAACGCCGCTCTCGTCGAAGTAGGCGTGTTTGAGATAGAGATAATTCGGCGTGAACGCGGCAATGCCGATATTCTGCTTTTCGTCGGTCAATTCGAGCGGAACATTGACGGCGGCGCCGATATAGCCGTAAGCCCCGGTCGTTTCCTCGTTCTCGGTTACCGGGACTTCGGGAGCCGAATCGTAGCAAACGTCCAGAAGATACCGGAAATTGATATGGTCGTAGAGTTGATTCACAAAAAGGATCCGATCGTGGTGACTGCCCGAAAAATACAGCTTTCCGTCTTTAATCACGGCGGAACCGTCCTCGGAATTCCGGATATAGAGCCATTTTTGCCCGTTGACGATATTTTCGCCCGGGACGAGCGTCATGTTCAGCCCTTCAAAATCCTCGGCATAGGAAACCGTGTTCAGCGAACTCGAGGCAACCGGCTCTCCAAGGGAATCCAGATATGCCTGATAAGCCGCGCCGAGCGCGTAGGTCAGTTCGCTCCGCTCAACCAAAACGCCCCCCTGTTCCAGAGAAAGGGTCAGCGTTTCCGTGGTTTCAACGCCTTCCAGTTCGGTTTCCCAGAGATAGCCGTTCGTTCCCTTTTCCAACGTACTCAAAGCGGAACGGGCAATTTCGGTCGTTCCGCGCTTGACGACCAACTCCGCGGTCTCCGGGATGCTCGCATCCACGCCCAGTTCAAAAGCAAGTTCCACATTGTTTTCGTAAAACTCCGCCGTGGTTGTGCCCGCGAAGGACATGGCGGGAACATCCAGTTCGGCATTTTCCAGGATCGAAACCAAATCGAAATCGCCGCGCGTTCCATTGATCAGCGCATCTTTCACGGTGAAATTCTGAATGGTAATGACCATATCGCCGTCGTCGGATCCGTCGCCGTCCCAGTTGACGCAATAGCCGACCGAGCCTTCCATCGTTTTCGGCGCGGTCGTGGAAAGCGCGTAGTAGTCGTAGGTCAGGACTTCGCCGTCCGCGTTGCAGATATCGCCGCGGACATAATCGGTCCCTTCGTCGTTCTTCACATAAACCTTCATGCGAAGCACGGTGTCGCACTTCCAAACGTAATTTGTACCCGATTGCGTGAAAGCAGTGAGTTTGTCGTTTGTATCTGTTTTGCCCGCCTGTACGCCCACATTGGTGATTTGGCCATGAGCTATTTGATAAACCGTGCCGTTAACAATCCGACGGCGCCGCGCGGTTTGCAGATTGAGAATGTTCGTGTTGTCGGTGTCCTCGCCCCACGCGTTGTTGTCGCCCGCGCCCACTTTCCATGCAAGACCGGACGCCATCTGACAGTTGTTCCTGCCGCCGTTGTTGGAAACCATGAGAACGCTCATATCCAGTTCGGACTGCGCGTCGATCGTGACCGACGGAATCCAGAAGAGATCGCCTTCCCGCATGGTCAGGGTAATCGTTCCGTCCGCGTTGACCTCGGCTTTGCTGTTCGGATGCGTTCCGAGGGGATCAAAACGGAAAGTGATCCCGTTCAGAACCACATCGGTGTTGTTTGCCATGGGGACCGACGCCTGCGGTTCATCCGCCGCGGCGGGAATTGCGAACGCAAGCATGCCGAGCAGCATGGCAAGGGACATCAGGATGGCAAAAATTCTGTTTCTGTTTTTCATGGTGGTGTTTTCTCCTTTTGATTTTGTTTTTTGGGTATCTTCAAACGGGGACCATTACCAATGTTTTTCGCTTTTCCATTCTCCTTTCCTTCATTCCGGCTTTTGCAGGAAGGTATCGCGGATCGCTTCCAGATAGCCGTAGCCATAGAGATCGTCCGGTTCGAGATAGCTTCCCTCGGTCCATTCGTTCCAGCTGTTGACCACGATCAGCGGCGCGCGCATGCCGTTGCCGTCGTCCACATATTGTTTTGCGAGTTCAAACCCTTTTTTCACTTCTTCGGGCGTGTTCTCCACGCAAATATTGTTCAACAGGTGGTTATACCGCGGGTTGGCGTCCCAGCCCACCGAAACATTCGGGTAATACGGAACTTTAACCGTTTCCTTGATATGCTTCCATTCTTTTTTGACGTCTTCGAGGATTTCGGCGTACGGTCTGCCCATGTCGGCAAAATCGAAGAACTGATAGTTCGTTGCGCCGTCGAATCCCGCGCGGTTGATAAAGGAAAGCAGCGTTTCTCCGCTATCCAGCTTCAAGTCCATTTTTTTGTCGTGCAGGACAAGATGCAACTCCAGACCCGGAAATCCGGCTTTCACGGTCTGTTCGCGGAAGTAGGCAAGCGCGCGCTCGGTCTCCGCCACTCCGCCAAGCCCTTTGATGAGGTTTTCCAACTCAAAGATCATGTAAACGGGCTTGCCGTCGATTTTATAATAGGAAGGATGCTTGAAGTATTTTTCGATGGTGCGATCCACGATCGCGTCGAAGGTCTTGCGATCCACCGCGCCGTTCCAGATGGGCGCGTAGAGTTCCGCGTTGCGCTTATCCCACATGGAGTTGGCGTTATGGTTTGCCCACATGAGATAGAATTTCATTTTATGGTTGTTGCGGGCTTTGAGAAAGCCGTCGTCGAGGCATTGTTCGAGAAACGGCTCGTTGTCATACCAATACCAATCGTAAATAAAGGTATTCACGCCGTGCGATACCGCCGCCTCGATCTCCATTTCCATTACGAAGGGATCGGCTTCGTTGACGTAGCCCCAAAGCGGCTTTCTCGGCCACGCGTGACCGGGGCGGAGCGGTTTCATGGCTTTGACCGTTTGCCATTCTCCGTAGCCTTCCGGCCAGAAGATCCGTGTGCGGGGTTCGTTTCCCGTGTAGGCAGGCCAGATGATCGCCGCAACGTCATACTGTTGTTTTTGTTTCATTGTCAGTTTTTCCTTTTTTTGTGTTTTATTCTTTCGCTTTCCCCTGCGGGAAGAGCGTACACCCCCAGCGGCGGTAGCGGTCGATCATCTCATCGAGGAACTTACGCTCCCAACCGAGATCTTTCGCAAGGCAATCCCTGCAAAGAAATTCTTTCGCTTGCCGATTGATCAGTTTCCGATGCGCGCCGATGTCAAGCGCGTCGAGTTCCTTCCCACAGCAAAGGCAGGTCATTTTGTTACCAGTTTGCAGCGGAAAAGCCGCGCGCCGTGCGGTTCCACGGTCAGATCGAAGGAGTCGCACCGCAGGGGCTGTTCTTCCCCGCTCCAAAGTTCTTTGGCGACCGCCTTCTTGCCGCAGTTGGTCGTGATGCCGATCTCGTCCAAGCCGAACACGAACCGGTAGTCCGCGTCGCTCATGTTGAACACGCCCACGGCGAAATCGCCGCCTTCGAGCAAACGGGCATAAACGAGCATATCCTCGGGGCAACGGTCGAGGTCCACGCGGTAGGGTTGGTTGAGCGCGGGATCCTGATTGATCGCGATGACTTCCTTGTTCGTCAGGATCGCTTTCGCCTCTTCCGGCATCTTTCGGATGTCGCAGCCGATGATGAGCGGAGAGCCGAACAGCGCCCAGATGGAGAAATGCGTTTTGTGGTCGTGGAGCGTGCAGCCGTTGGTGCCGAAACTGCCGTCGATGAAACTGTTGCCGCCCATGCCAACGATGAGCATATCCATATCGTTGAAGCACCCGTGGCCGTTATACGGCAGCATCTTTACCTGTTGTTTCGTGATGCTCTTGATGGACGCCCAACTGTTCTGAATGTCGTGGGTCGAACGCCACGTATGCGCGCCGGTTGTCTTGATCCACTCCTGCGTTTCTTCCATGCCCCACGAGCAGGCGGCGAGCAGAATGTCCCTGCCGCAGTTGGCGAGCGCCATGCCGATCCGGCGGTAGAAATACTTGCCGGCGAGCGTTCCCGTATGGTAGCAGAAATCGTATTTGAGGTAGTCCACGCCCCATGACGCAAAGGTTTCGGCGTCGAGGTATTCGTGGTCGTAACTGCCGGGATAGCCCGCGCAGGTCATGGTGCCGCAGCAGGAATACATCCCGAATTTCAGCCCTTTGGAATGGATATAGTCGGCAAGGGCTTTCATGCCGGACGGGAACTTTTTGCGATCCGGCACGAGGTGGTCGTTTTCGTCCCTTTCGGGTTCCGACCAGCCGTCGTCAATGATGATATACTTGTAACCCGCGGCGGCAAGCCCCGACGAAACGATGTAATCCGCGGTCTCCTTCACCAACTGTTCGTTGATCTCCGGTCCGAACGTGTTCCAGGTGTTCCAGCCCATGGGGGGCGTTTGTTGGATCATTTGCTGCTCCTTTTTTCTTCATTTCATGGGGAAAAAGCGAGAGTCTGCCCCCATTGTTCGCTTTTATTATATCATGCGCGCCGTCCCTTGTCTTGTCTATATCGCTTATTTTCTATTGTAAAATCGGAAATTTCGCTTATTTTTCTGAAAATGCGGTTTTTCTATTGCAATTTCTTGTAATTTTAGGTATAATAAGGGTAATCAGGCAAAGGAGTTTTCGCGAATGGAATACAGCACCAGAAATGAAATTCTTCCCGTGTACTTTCAAATCGGATATCCGTCGCTCTCCCACGGCTTGTCCGTTGGCGAGGTAGAACCGCTGGATTTTCAACCCATCTCCGCGCTTCATTATCATCATTGTCTGGAATTCGGCATCTGTTACAGCGGGACCGGAGAGATGCACATTGAAAACCGGATCTATCGGTTCGCCCCGGGGGACATTTCCTATGTTGGGAGAAACGTCCCGCATTTTTCCAAAGCCGACGAGAACGTGGAAAGCAAATGGGTGTGGATCTTCCTGGACATTATGCAACTCTCCTTGGAACAGGACGGCAGTTTGATCTCCCAACTGAAAGAACTTGCGGAAAAAGGATACAACGGCGTTTTTCATACCTCGGAACACACGCGGCTTGCCGATCTGATCCATAAACTGAAAGGCAACGCAAAAGCCGATTCGTTCAGCGGGCTTGAAATTGCGCTGCTCGCGGGGCAGATTTTGATCGAATCGGCGCGCATCGGCGACGTTGATAAAAACAAAAATCGATTGAAACTTTCCGAGAAACTGAAACCCGCCCTGCTGTTTATCCGGAACAACTATATGGACCCGCAAAAAATGTCCGAGGAGATGATTGCGGCGAACTGTGGGCTTTCGGTTTCCCAATTCCGGAAACTGTTCCGGCAGGATGTGGGGATCCCGCTCCCGCAATATATCAACAACACGCGAATGTCATCCGCTGTTCACCTGATCTGCAACACCGATAAAAAGATTCTTACAATCGCTTTGGAATCCGGCTTCAACGATATTTCCTATTTCAACAAATTGTTCCGCCAATCCTTCGGTATGACGCCGAAAGAAATGCGGAACCGAAAAAAGAACCGGAGCAGTTAAAAAGAATACCGCATGATACAGGAGAAAACCATGTTCAAACGAGAAGAAATTCGGATTCGCGACCCGTTCGTTCTGCCCGACCGCGAACGCGGCTGCTATTTCCTTTACGGCACAACCGCCCTGCAAACCGGCTGGATTGGCGCCGCCGGCAGCTTTTCGGTCTATCGCACAACCGATCTGGAACATTTCAGCAAGCCGAAAGTGATTTTTCGGGGAAGCGACATCCACTTTTGGGCGGATCGCGATTTCTGGGCGCCCGAAGTGCATTTCTACAACGGAAAATACTATTTGTTCGGGAGCTGTAAAGCGGACGGAAAATGCCGCGGAACGCATATTTTCGTCTGCGATACGCCGGACGGGACTTTCGTTCCGCTCTCCCCTTTCCCGATTACGCCCGCCGATTGGGAATGTCTGGACGGCACCTTTTGGATTGAGAACGGAACGCCCTATATCGTTTTCAGCCATGAATGGTTACAGGTGAAGGACGGCGAAATTTGGGCGATGCCGCTCTTGCCGGACCTGACCGCGCCCGCCGGAGAACCGTCCCTTTTGTTCCGCGCTTCGGATGACCCCGCCGTTACCGAGTTGCACCCCGGAAGCGGGAACTATGTGACCGACGGTCCGTTCCTGTTCCTTGAAGGCGGAAAGCTCCGCATGCTCTGGTCGAGCTTCCGCGAAAGGCGCTATCTGGTTCTGGAAGCCGAAAGCGAAAGCGGAACTTTGCGCGGTCCGTGGCGTCACCTCGGCAGCCGGTTCCCGTTCGACGGCGGTCACGCCATGCTCTTCGAAACCTTCGAGGGGACGCGCATGATTTCGCTTCACAGCCCGAACCAAGCGGGGCTGGAGCGGGCAGTATTCTTACAGTATTAAGGAGGTCAAAATATGTGTCTTTCTATCCGAAAAACCGTCATCACCAATCAAAGCAACACGCAATCGGAGCAGAAAGCGGTCTGGAAATTGCATCCCGTCTTCGGCGGTCGCGCCGCACTCTGCACCGTTTCCGCGCAATGCGAAGCGGGATTTGATCCAGACTCCGCGATCCTGCTCTATGCCGACCTGCCGAACGCTCCCTACCTCGCCATCGAGAATCATTCGCCGTTCTGGTGCCGTCCCGTGTGGGGCGATTCCCTTTCTTCCCTGCCCGCCCGCGTACAGGGACTGCTGATTCACGATGGAAACGGCTATCTTGCTCTTCTTCCCCTTTGCGGCGACACCTTCAAAACCGTGATTTGCGGGACGGCGGAAGGGCTTGCTTTCCGGATGTACGCAAACACGCCCGTAACCGAATGCCGCGAACAGCCCGCGTTTCTTTCCATGCGCGGAGAGCACCCCTTGCAACTGCTCTTTGATATTGCAAAAGCCGCGGGAGAGCTTTTGGGACTTCCCATGCGGAAAGACCGTCCCGTTGCCGATATGTTCAATACCTTCGGCTGGTGTTCGTGGGACGCCATGCAAATTCGTGTGAATCACACGGGAATGCTCGAAAAGGCGCGGGAATTTCAGGAAAAGAGCGTCCCCGTCCGGTTTGCGATCCTCGACGATATGTGGGCGGACGTTCCCGCGCTGAACGAAATCCCGTCCGACGCAACTTTCGGCAGTATGGTCTCCGCCATGCACAAAAGCAAACTCCGCCGATTCGAGGGCGACCCCGTCCGCTTCCCGAAGGGTATGAAAGCGGTGGTGGACGACCTGCACCGCGCGGGGATCCCGAACGTGGGCGTCTGGTTCCCCACCACCGGCTATTGGGCGGGGGTGGAGCCGGACAGCGAGATCGAAGCGCTGGAAAAGGATAATCTCGTCACCACGCCATCCGGTCAGCGGATTGTTTCGCCGGAGCCGGAGAAGGCAAAGGCGTATTTCGGAGACTTGTGCCGCACCGTGAAATCATGGGGCGCGGACTTTGTGAAGATCGACAATCAGGGCTTCCATGAACGCTACCGCGGAATCGCTCCCATCGGGCAGAGCGCGAAAGCCATTCAATCCGCCATCGACGACGCGACCGACGTCTGTTTCGGCGGCGCTTTGATCAACTGCATGGGAATGCCCTCGGAATGTATGTTCAACCGAAATAGCGCAATCAGCCGCTGCTCGGACGACTTCATGCCCGAAAGCCGCGAATGGTTTGCCAAGAATGTCCTGCAATGCGCCTACAACGGACTTTTACAGGGACAATTCTATGTCAACGATTGGGATATGTGGTGGACGGACGACGAGCAAGCCGCCAAAAACAGTCTTTGTCGGGCGATCAGCGGCGGACCGATCTACGTATCGGACAAGATCGGGCGCACCCGACCGGAAGTGCTGAAACCATTGCTTTTACAGAATGGAAGAATCATTCGTCCCGACGAGAGCGCCACGCCCACCGAGGATTGTCTGATGGAAAATCCCACGAAAACCGACAAAATTTTCAAAATCCGCAACCGCATCGGGGAGAACGGGCTGGTTGCCGCGTTCAATATTCATGCGGAGAATCAGCCGGTGAGCGGCTTCGTTTCTCCCGAAAACGCCGGTCTGCCGGCGGGGACTTACGCCTACTACGAATATTTCACGAAAACGGCGGGCATTCTGCAAGCGGGCGAAACCCTTCCCGTTCGGTTGGAGAACCGCGACGCGTTCCGGCTCTACACCTTTGTACCCATAAAGAACGGTGTTGCTGTGCTGGGGCGGATTGACCTCTTTACGGGCGTCGGTGCGATCGAAAAACAGGACGGCAATCGAATCACGCTTTGCGAGGCGGGGACAATGGGCTTTGTGAGCGAGCGTCCCTTGACCTTCACCGATGGAAACGGGAATACCGTTCCCTGCGAACGAACCGGCGTTCTTTGGGTGCTGAACGGAAAAGATGTTCGGTTCACGGTTTCATGAAGGCGATGCGGATATTCAGATTTCTTGTGTTTTTATCTTGATACCCCAGCGTATTCATGCTAAAAAAACGAAACAATCAAAACTCAATCAAAAGTTCAATGAGAGTGGCAAACGTGCAACCAACTTATGCGACCGAAAAAGATGCATCCTGAAAAACCGAGGATTTCCTCGGTTTTTCTCGTTTTTGCTCCGTTTTTGCTCCGATTTCGCTCCGGTTTCCTCGATTTTTTTCAAAAATCAAATTTTAGCAGAAAAAGGCAAATCGGAAAACGGCTTATCCATGGCGTTCGTTTTTTCCTTGAATCGGATCGTCTGTTTTTACGGCAAATAAAGCCTGCCTGTTTGGTATGTTACTGTGTTATTAAACCATGGCAAGAGAGAAAATCAATATGAAATCTTCATACTGAAAAATTTATAAATCAGACGTAAAAAACGCCCTGTCGGGCGTTTCAGGATGATTTCCCGCGCGTGCAATCCAAAAGCGACAGGGGACGCTGCTTGGCGTCCCCTGCCGCTTTGTTGGTGTGGGGCGGATCGGGCGATTTTCCGCGCCGCGTTTTATTGCTTTTGCCCGTAATAGGCTTCCGGCCCGTGCTTTCTCTTAAAGTGCTTTTCCAAAAGGTAGGTTTCCATGCTCGCGTTCGGGTTCAACAGCAGGGTTTTCAGATTCATCTCTGCAACCTTCTCCATAACGGCCGCATGATAAACGGCTTCTTCCGGATCTTTTCCCCACGAAAACGGACCGTGATTTTTTACCACGACCCCCGGGATTGCCATGGGATCGGCGTTCAGCCCGTTGAATGTCTCAACAATCACTTTTCCCGTATTCGCTTCATATTCGGTCTGCGTCTCTTCGCGCGTCAACGCCCTTGTACAGGGAATGTCGCCGCAAAAATAGTCCGCGTGCGTCGTCCCCAACGCTTGAATCGGCAGTCCCGCCTGCGCAAAAGCGACCGCATGAACCGAATGCGTATGAACAACGCCGCCGATATTCGGGTATTTTCTGTATAATTCCAGATGCGTCGGCGTATCGGAAGATGGCCGGCGATCCCCTTCCACAACCTTTCCGGAACGAACGTCAACCACCGCCATATCCGAAACGGTCATGGATCCGTAATCGACGCCGGACGGCTTTATCACCATGTATTCTCTGTTCGGGTCGATTCCGGAAACATTTCCCCACGTATAGATTACAAGGCCTTGTCTGACCAATTCCAGATTCGCTTCCAAAACCCTTTTTTTCAAATCGTTCAGCATGTCGTCACCCTTTCAAACAGCCGTGTGTTTGCGTACATCGGCAATTTTTCGCGTTAAAATAAAATTGTTATTGGAAAAGACTTGCTTTTTTGTTATGTTTGTGCTATAATAAAGATAAAACAAAACCTTCAATCAAAATTCGCGGCCCGCAGGGGAGAAAGGAATTTGGGAATGAAAGAAATTACCGCCGAACAACGCCGAGATGACATTCTGAAAGAGATCCAGACAAAAGGCAAAATCCGCGTTTCCGAATTGAGCCGCAAGTTTCACATTTCGGATGTCAGCATTCGCAACGATCTGATTCTTTTGGAATCTCTGGGAAAATTGAACCGCGTTCACGGGGGCGCCGTTGAACCAAATTCGCTATACGGAAGAATGAATTCGAGAGAACGCTACAACACCAACGTAAGCGCAAAAAAGGCGCTTGCGGAGAAGGTTGCCGACCTGATTGACGACAACGACACCGTAATGATGAACGCGGGAACGACCCTTACTTACGTACTCCGCGCGCTGCGCCGGAAAAAGAACATCAGCATTGTAACGAACTCCATTCAAAACGCAAGCGAAATCAACCAATTCCCCGCCTTCAACGTAACGCTCCTCGGCGGACAGATCGATTCCCGATACCAATTTACCTACGGCAACGACACCATTCTGCAATTGAAGAATTACCACGCGCACAAATGTATTCTCTCGCTTGACGGCATCAGCGTGCGCTCCGGCCTCTCCCTTTACTACACCAACGAGGCTCTGACCATTCAGGCAATGATGGATCTTTCCGACACCGTAATTGTTGCGGCGGACGCCTCGAAGCTGGGAAGAGAAACGTTTACCCATGTTGCGCCCGTTTCAAAAATGGATATTCTCGTAACAAACCGGTCGGATAAAAACGAAGAAATTGAAGCCCTGCGCGAGAAAGGAATTACGATTTACGAAGCCTGACCCGACGCCCGACAACCATGCGGCGCCGGAAAAGCGCAAACCGCCGAAAGAACCCCAAGGCCATGCGGTGTTCTTTCGGCGGTTTTTTACATTCCATCTTCCGAAAACATCCGCTCAATTGCGGAAAGGGTGTTTTCCACCAACAGGTAGCCGCCCTCATGCCCAACGTTGCCGCTGGAAATGTACGCGGAATAATGGCCGCCTTTTTCGGCCTTTTCCGTTGGCAGGTAGCCTTTGGAATCGCACGCGAGCTGCAACAGAAACGTTTGCACGGACCGGCTTCTCGCGCGGATCAGATTTGCGAAATCCAAGAAAAGCTCAAAGGGGCTGGTTGCAAACGCAACGTCTCCCACGCGAAGAACGTGAATCTCCACGGGAACAACGCTTTCCTTTTGCTGCCGATCATACCTCGCGGCAATGCCCGCCCAAACGTGCATGGCGGCATTCTCCGTAAAGTCAACCGTTCCGGCTCCCTTCTTTTCGGAAAATTGCGCCAGAATCTCCCTTGCCTGCCGGTTTTCCTCTTCGGTAACGCGGCGGAGCGGCAACGGCATAATTGCGGTTTCATGGCGGAGTTTCATGCTCCGTTTCCGTTCTATCGGGTCTTGCAGAACCGCCAGAACCTCGCCGGCAATCCGCCGGCCGATTGTCCATGTTCCCCGAATGTCGTACATGGATGGGTCGGCGCGGCGGAGCGGCGGATTGCGGCGGATTACGTTCGGATCCTCAATCGGAGTTTCCGGCTCGATCCACCGGACCAGATCCCGCGGGCATTGATCGCCCGCGGGGGAGCAGATTCCCAAAACGCGGACGTTCTCGCCAAGCTCCCGCCGAAGCAGGATTTTCACTTTGCCCCAATAATCCGAAGAGACAAAATACCGTTGTTCCAAAACCTGCGCGGGACACGCGACGTTGATTACGATTCCGGTAATTTTCTCCTGCATATCGTAGGTAAACATCAGTTCCATTCCGTTGTCGTTTCCGCCTTCCAGCGCAAAAAAGTCCTTGGTGTTGGTATCCCCCCACATTTTCGCGCTTCCATCGGCATAGCAGACCCGACGGCACATGCCAACGGCCGCGCGGCCGAAGCCGAAGCCGTAATACCCGCAGGTCCGCGATTCCCATGCCTGCTTTACGGCAAGGGTCAGCCGGTCAATCAAAAACGCCGTGGCCTCGGAAGGCGACATCTCGTCCGCGCTTTGCGCCTCCGGCTCCGCCTCGGCGTTTTTTCCGAGGAAAGCGGAAAGGGCCTGCAAGCCGGGGTCCACTTCTCTTTCATACACAAAGGATGTGTGCGTATGGGTGGCCGAAATAATAATTTTTTCCGGATCCGGCCCATTTGGCAATCCGGCAAGGTTGGCGCGAACGCCTTTCATTAAACAGGGGTCCACGCTCTCCAAGTCCGCGGAGCAGAAAACAACATGATCCTCTCCGTTGTCCAATGCGAGAGCCGTAACGGTAATCGGAGTTTCCACATATTGCGAAACACGCTTATAAAACTGCCCCGCAAGCTGAATTTTCCGCTCGGGCGTGATGCTGACTTCCGACCAACCGATTTGAACATTGTTTTCCATATTTTCCCGAGTCTCCTTATTTTAATCTGACGTCAACCACCAGCGGGCAGTGGTCGGTGGATTGAATTGCATAGTCGTTCACGATCATTTGGAAAAGCTCGGAAACGATTCTGGTTTTGGAAAGGAAGCAATGGTCAATCGCCGTTCCGTTCTGAACAGGAGCGGAGCCGACATCATGCCATGTGTTGTAGTTCAGATTCGCCGTTGCCGTGCTGTTATGCGCCGCGTCGCAAAGGTTTCCGGACGCCATAACGGCATAGGGCTGCGAACCTTCCGTGCTGTTCATATCCCCCATAACGATTACGGGGCAGAAATATTCGGTTTCAATCGCGGCCACCTTCGCCATAACCTCTTGCGCGTCCTGCGTGCGGAGCTGTTCCGGCGTTGGGGTAAAGTTATCGGGCGCCCAAGTAAAGTGGGTGCTGATTACGGCAAACCGTTTGCCGCTTCCGATCTCGTCAAAAACGGCCCATGTATAGGATTTGGACGTGGTGTGATTTTTATCGGGCTTCAATTTGACCGACTCAAACTGATCGTAACCGTAGGCCGCCAATCTGACCTTATTCGCGCGGTAGAAAACCGGCGTGTAATTCTTTTGGTTGCTAACGGCTCCAATATCGCTGCTGTCCGCCTTTGTGGGGACCTGCGTATACCCGAGAGCGGGGAGATCGGTATCCAGAACGGAATGCCACGTTGTGCTGACTTCCTGCAAAAGCAGAATGTCGGCGTCCATATAGAGGATTCCCTCTTCCAGCGCGTTGACGCGCTTTTCGTTGAAATTATAGAAATAAACGTTGTTGGAAGCAATGCGCAGAGAGGCGGCCTCGGGCCGATCCGAAACGCCGAAAACCGTTTCGGGGCAAACGCCCTTTTCCGTATTCGCGTCGGTCAGCGAAATTTCGGTCTTTCCCGCCAGCAATCCAGTTTGAAACCGCTCTGCCGCGTAGGCAAGCACAGAATCCGAAAGCGCGTGAAACGCAACGGTGGAACCGGAAATGATCCATTCGTACTTCCGGTACGACGTTCGATAATCCTGCTCGTAAAACGCTTTTTGCGATTCCTCGCCCGTGTTTCCAACGAGCATTCGGTTGGGCTGCTGCTTCGCCTGCTCGGGGGAGAGGACGCGGAGATACTGCCCCGAAGCGTTCCCGATATAGGATTGCAGGAGGCGGGCCGTTTTCAGGTTTTCGGTTTCGCTCACCAGCACAAATTCGTTGGCGTTCTTCCCGTTGATCTGAAAAGAGGATACGGGGTACGAAGCCGCCGTTATGCTGTCGCTCGCCGAGGAAAGATAGTATCCGCCGGACGCCTTTCCGTTCTCGCGTTTCAGGCCGGAAGCGTTCATCATTTTGCTCAAATCATTCAACGCCTTGACGCATTTGGACGACTGCGCGCTCCCCACGCAAAGAACGTTTTCGCTCACAACGGAAAACCCGTAATCCGCATACCCGATCTTCTTCAAAAAGGTTTCGGAAGCCGATTGGCCGGTATCCCCCACCAATATCACCGCACCCGCGGAATCCGCGCGGTATTGGGACTCCGGAAGAAGGGTTGCGGAGGCTTTCGACGGGGTGAGCGCGCCGATCAAAACCGCGAGCTGGGAAGCCGCGCTGATTACATTATCGGTTGCGGAATCCGAATACACGACCGTGCAGGGCGTTCCCTCGGCGGAAACGATTTCCACCCAGAACTCGTTCGGCGCGGTCAAATCCGCCGCGGGGCCGGAAGTTGAGCCGGAAACGGAACCGGAAGTTTCATTCTCCGTCCCGTTTTCTTTGCAGGAAACCGCTCCAAACAGAACGGCCAGCGCGGCAAAAAACAAAATCACTTTGTATCTGATCTTCATGGCGTTTATCCTTTGCGTGAATCGTTTCATCCGCCAAGGGCGGGATGAGAAAGCACAGAAACGCGAAACCGGAGTGCAGATAAATCCGATTCCGGTTTCGCGTCTGTCCGATCGGAAATCAGTCGTTCCCGAATCGTGTCAAAAAGCTATGGTCAAAGAAATCAATCCTGTTTCTTCTTTTTAACGGAAACGGCTCCGCCGATTCCGGCGACCAGCAGCACGGCAACCGAAGAAACGGCAAGCGTGCTGGAGCAACCGCCCTTCTCTTCCTTTTCGGGGGCCGCGGTGGTTGTGGGAGCCGCGGTAGTTACAGGAGCCTCGGTGGTTGCGGGAGCTTCGGAAGTGGCGGGAGCTTCCGAGGAAGCAGGCTCTTCGGAAGAAGCGGGTTCTTCGGAAGAAGCGGGTTCGGGATCTTCCGCTTTCGGCAGGGGCAGATCAAACTCGTCGCCGAAAGTGATGGTGTGCGGAATAAAGGTGGTCGCCCACATGTATTCGTTAATCAGATCCAGCGTTTGTTTCTCGCTCAATTGAACGGCATACCGATAGGTTCCGATGTTCTGGTTATCGAGATTGTACGTCATAACCTCGAGGGCGAAGTAGCCGGTGTTGGGAAGCGTTTCCAGACCGAACGCTTCTTTGAGCATGCTCTTCTTCCATTGGCACTCGTAAACGGTGATGGCCTTTTCATCGGCGTCGGTCGTGCGGGCGTGCGAAATCGCTTCCATCAAGGTGTTGTTATAACCCCAGCCCGTGCCCGTTGCGGTCTTTTCTATCGTCGTGTAAATTTTTCCGGCCGAATCGTAAACCAAAAGGCCGTTGCCGTTTTTGGATTCGTTCGCGGTCGTAATCCAGCTCGTGCAATTGAAACGGGTCATTGCGTCCACCGAGCTTCCGCTCGTCAGGAAGCCGAGTTGGAAGTTGACGCGGCTGTAGTTGCCGCTGCTTCCGTCTCTTTTCAGGAACGTGTTTTCCTGAACGACCACAGCGGTGTAAATATAGTCGGCGTCGTAGGCGACATACACATCGATGTAGCTGGGAATGTAGGCCTGATTTGCTTCCGAAACCGCGGCGGCGAAATACCCGCCGTTATCGGTGGCTTTCGGGTCGATGCGGAGTTTGTAGCCGTACTCGTCGGTTCCGATGGCGCCATCCACCGTGGGTGCGGTGGTGGTTGCGGCGCCAACGATCAGGTGCTGCTGCCCTTCAAGGTTATACGCGAGGACATCGGGGAGTTCCGGTTCGTCTGCCGAGCCGGCGATAACGGCAAGCGGTAACATCAGGGCCAACATCAGCGCGATTGCCGTTAAGATGGGGAGGGTTCTTCTTTTCATGGGAAATTCATCCTTTCTTCTTTTTTTATAATTACCGTTGCGAAAACGGTGATTACCGAAATTTGATTTCTTGCGGCGCGATTACTCGAAGCTTTCGTATTTCTCCACAAGCTCGGCGATCTCGTTGCCCGCGGCGCCGGAGCGGCCTCTGTACAAGCCGGTGTACACGGCCATTTTTCTTTGCGGAAGCTCCGTTGTCAGAATGCTCCTCAAATTGCCGAAGTTGCCGATGAACGCGGAATCGTAGACCACATGTTCAAAGATCAGGTCCAGCATTTTGGCGCAAAGTTCATCATAGGAGTTGCGGAGCTTGCATTTGGTTTCATAGTAGGTTTTCATGGTGGTGTCGGTTGAAACCTCGGAGAACAGCTCCAACATATATCCGGCAAAGTCCTTATCCCTGCACGCTTCGGGAATGGCGAACACTTGGGAATGCGAGGGATCGGGAATGGTGTAATAGAACTCCTGATTCGCGTCGTACTTCGGGAACGGCAGGAAGCCGTACTCAAAGGTGCATTGCTCCCGCATAGAGGTATCGAACACCGAAAGGAACGTTGTTGTTACCAAGGCGCGAGAGGCATAAAACGTGTTGTTCGCAATGGCCCAATCGTTGTTGTAGTCGTTGCAGAACATGGCCTTTTCTTTATCGCAGGTAATTTGAAGCGTTTTATCGATGATGCTTGTGATATTGGAAGTTTGCGCAACCAACTGCGGCAGATCCTGCTCGTTCTTATCCGAGAAGAGGAAGCCGCCGCCATAGGCAAACGCCGCAAACGCGTTGTAGCTGTCCATCACCAAGCCGAAGCCGTCGTCCGAGCTGTGTCCGTCCAGACCGTCCAGCTCCACGCTGGTTGTGGTTTGCAGCTCGAAAAATTTGTCGTATGCCCATGTTCCGGCATCCACCAAGTCTTCCAGCTGGCCGAGGTTATATCTTCTGGCAAGCTCGCGGTTGTAGATATTCAGGTAGGTGCGGTTTTTATCCAACAGCAGGTAATCGCTGGTGGTGTAGTAGAGGCGGTTCGCCAGAGAAAGGCTGCTGTTTGCGTTCAGGTTCCAGCACGGCTGACTGAAATTCAGCCACGGGACGTCGTTCAGGTTTGCGAGCAGACCCTCGGTTGCCGCCGTTTGAACGTCCAGCACGCGGTATACGACAAGATCATAAAGGTCGTCGGTGGCCGAATAGAGCCGGACGTCGGCGGCCACGTCCTTCGAGGCTTTATAGGTAACGAGGAATTTGTATTTGGCTTCCAATTCCCGGTTTCTCGTGTAAACAGCCTCGCTGATCAGCTCGTTGTTCCGCTCCCCTTCAAACTCGAAATTCGAGAACTGCGGGTAGGTGTCGCCGTCCCGCCCGAGGATCCGGTATTCCCTGCTTTGGAAGGTGCGGTCCGGCAATTCGCCCGAGGTGGAGTCCTCGCCCGCCGAGCCGGTTCCGTTGTCGGTAACGACAGTATCGGGGGTGGGGTCGGGGGTTTTCTTTTTGCCGCATCCCGCAAACGCGCACAAGAAGGTTGCGATTGCGAGCAAAAGCGCAATGATTGTGGTTTTCTTCAAAAAAGATCTCCTCCTTTTCGTTTTATGTGCCATCGGCGACGGAACCGATATAAAGAACGGATCGATCCCGCACCGGAATGGTTACGGCAAACCGTTTTCCCGCTTTCAGCGCGAGAAAACGTTCGAACGTATGCGTTTCGTCGGTCAGCCGGATCTCCACGTTCCCCGCTTCCCATCCGGAAAGCTGCAAGGTAATGTCCGCGTCTCCGGCCCCGTAGTTGGCAAGAAGCAGGCCGTGGCCGGCTTCCCCCGTTGCCGCGCATGCGTAAATTCCGTTCTCCGCGCCCCGAACGTCCACCGCTTTTCCCAAACGGTAGAGCTGATTGAACGCTTTGAAGGAATAGAAGGCTTTGGTCGGTTTCAATGTGGCGCAGGCCCTGCTGATGGCCATGTCCTTTACATCAAAGATTCCGCAGAATTCCTTTACGACGTCCGCTTCAAAGTAGTTCGCCATGCCAACGTCGGTCCGGCTCTGCATTGCGCACAGCACGGCGGCCGCATGCGCCGCGCCCACATGGTTTTTCATGATACGGTAGCTCTCGGCCTGATGGTCCCAGCTCTCCATATAATTCCACTCGTCCATAATGCTTTCCGCTTCCGGATAGCCGTAGGTTTGCAGCAGGCCGCGCGCTTCCGCGGCAAAACGCAGATATTTTTCGATCTGATCCGAATAAATATGCCAAGAATAGAAATCGAGCGGAACCGGCTCGTTCCGAGAGGAAATATAGCGGAAAAAGCCCTCGATAAACTCGTTTTTGGCGCGCGTAAACCCGCAGCCGCCGATTTTCAGCTCCGGAAAACACCGTTTCAGGTGGCGCGCGGCGACCGCATACAGCTCGTAAAACTCCTCGGGCGTTCCGCCCCACATTTTGCAGCCGGAGCCGTCCGATTCGTTCCAGATTTCCCAATACCGGATGTTCCACAGAAAACCGTTTGCCCAACCCTCGTTATAATGGCGGATGATATGCTCGCAAATGCGGGCCCATTTTGCAAAATCCTTGGGCGGGAACACATACCGTTTCACGGGCGCGTGTTCAATGGAAATTCCCAAGCGGAACAGCGGCTCGCACTTTACCTCGACAATGCGGCGGATATATTCGTCGGTCAGCGCGAAATTGTAGTTCTTCGGGTCGTTTTCATCCGCGTCGAAATTGCGGAAGATGCAGGGAATGTCCACAAACTCGCCGGAGCCGTAAGGATATTCCACATCATGCAATCTCGCGTAAGGGAACCCCGCTTCCAAAAACAGCGGTCGGGCGTCATACGTAAAAACCTTGGTCATCGGGCCGGAATTAACGCCGTGAAGCGGGCAGATCGGTTTTCCGTTCGGTTTTGAAAAATCGGCCTTTATTTCTTTCATGTGATTTCCTTATTTCTATCGATTTTATTTCATATTTTTGAAAAACAAAAGATAACCTGAAAACAAACGAATCCAAAATTGTGATTCAATTATATACTTTTTCATAGTACATGTCAACCCTTTTTCTTCAAAAATTTCATTTTTGTACAACTTCAACAAGAAAGATTGTTGAATCTGCACAATTGAAAAAAAAGAAAAAAGGTTGACATTTTCTTTCGTATTTGATACAATAGAAATAAAAAAAGAAAGATACAGGGAAACAACATGTATTTGCATCGTTACAGAATCGTTCTTTCATCCCGCCCCGCAATGAACGAACGCCGCGCCGCCGCGTTTCTTCGCGAACGCATCCAGCTGGTTTGCGGGAAGCGGCTGCCGATGGTTACGGACGAAACGCCCCCTTCGGATTACGAAATTGTGATTGGGAAAACGACCCGCGAAATTTCGGACGGACTGAAAATAGACCGCGCCCCCGACCGTCTTTGGGAATACGAAATCCGAACGGTCGGATCCAGAACCTATCTGGCGGGGCTCGGCGTTCCGCCGGAGCCGGATTCTTCCTACACAACGGCATACAAACTCCTGAACGACGGCGCATACGGAACGGTTTTTGCGGCGTATCGGTTTGCGGAGGATGTTTTGCGGGATCCTTTCCTTTTCTCCGCATATGAAGAACCCCCGTACCTGCCGGACGTTGAAATTGCCGCGGATTACCGCGTGGAATACACGAAAGCCGCGCTTCGCGCCGAACGGCCGGAGCCCATAGAGGGCGCCGCGCTCTACTCGGTTCAAAGCTCCGAAATTCTGAATTGGAATATGGGATGCACCATTCTGAAAACCGCGCAGGGAAAGCTGATTGTGATTGACGGGGGACACGCCGCGGACGCGGAACACATTCTTTCCGTTATCGAGCAGATTTCCGCCCCCGAAAAGCCGGTGGTTTCCGCATGGTTTCTGACGCATTTGCACGAGGATCATTACGGCGTTTTTTACCGGATCTGCAAAGAGCCGGAGCTTGCCTCGCGCGTTACCGTGGAACGTTTCTGCTGCCATTTGCTGGAAAAATCCTTTTATACGGAACTTTCCAAGGAAGCAAGCGCGGCGAACGCGGAACCGTTGGAAACGCTCCTCGGCTGCGAAAACGCCGTTGGAGCGAAATTATGCGTTCTGCAAACGGGAGACGCCGTTGATGTGGACGAGATGGTCGTCTCCGTCCTGCATGTTCCCGACATGGCGGACGCGAAAAACATGAACATGAACGATTCCAGCGTAATTCTCAAATTGCAAATTGCGGGGAAACAGTCGGTTTTGTTCCTCGCGGACGCGGAATGGGTATGCTCCAACGATCTGCTGAAAAACCACGCCGACCAGCTCCCGAGCGACGTGGTGGTCGTCGGCCATCACGGCTGCGGGAGCGTCTCGCGGGAATGCTATGAAAAAATCGGCGCCAAGCTCTGCATCTGGCAGGTCGGGAACCGTTTTTGGTACAGCGACAACGGCGAGGGGCTGAACACCCACAATGTCGGGGTTATCCGCAACCGCTGCATTCTGGAAGAATGCGGAATCCGGTCAAGCCGCTTCCTGCGGGACACCAACCGGATTCTTGCGCTCCCGCTCCCGATCCGCATCTGACAAACGAAACCGCCTTTTCGGGCGGATCGCCGGCAGATATATATAAATGATAGTATTTTTTTCCAATAAACCGACGTTTGGAAAGGAACTCCGATGAAAAACGAAATTTTCTCCAAAACGGGCAACCGTTTCAAAGCCAATCTGCATTGCCACACCGTGTTTTCGGACGGTTGCAAGACGCCCGAAGAAATCAAAAAAATCTACACGGACGCGGGCTACTCCATCGTTGCGTTCAGCGACCACAACGTTCTGATTGACCACAGCGAACTGAACGACGACCGTTTTCTTGCCATGCTCGCCATCGAGGTGGACGTTTACCTCTCCTACGGCAGGGACGATCTGCCCTGCTACCACATCAACTTCTACCCCAAAAAGTCCGGACAAACCGCCATTCCCTGCTACAACCCGATCCACATCCGCCACGGCGCGTTCATCGAGGAAAGCCGCAGGGACCAGAAACACATCGGCGGCGAGGATTACGTCCGCAGGTATGAAGCCGCGCAGGAGATTGTGGACGCGTATCGCGAGGAAGGCTTCCTCGCCATGCTCAATCACCCGACGTGGTCGCTCCAATCCGCGGCGGATTTTGCGCGGATCCGCGGCGCGTTCGCCATGGAACTGTATAACCACGGCTGTTATATCGGCGGCTACGACGAAATCAACACCAAAATCTGGGATCGGCTGCTCGCGGGCGGAACCCCCATTTTCGGAACGGCAACCGACGATAACCACAACAAATTCGCCCCCGATAGCCGCCGCTGGGATTCCTGCGGCGGGTTTACGGTGATTCAGGCGGACGAACTGACGCAGGAATCGGTAACAGAGGCTTTGAAAAAAGGAAAATTCTATGCTTCCACCGGCCCGCTGTTCCATTCGATCGTTCTCGAGGACGATCGGCTCTACGTGGAAACCTCGCCGGTGGACCATATCTCCCTCTCCACAGGGCGCCGCAAGGCAAGAATCGCCTATCCGGAAGCGGGGGAAGCCACGCTGACCTCGGCGGTGTTCGATCTTTCCGCCCTGCCCCATTCGTATGTTCGCCTGACCATTGTGGACGAACACGGCAAGCAGGCATGGTCGCAGCCCATTTGGGAGTATACCGGAAAGCAGGATTGATTCTTTTCCGTTCGTTTCCCTTTGCCTTTCGTTTCCGCGTCCCGCCCGAATCGGCCGGAGCAGCCAAAAACCCGTCATTCCCCGTTCTCCGGCGGCTTTCCGCTTTTCCCCGCATAGCCGGATCGCCCGCGCGTCTGGCGTTGCGGTTCCGCCCCGCGGCCGCGCAAATCCCGTTTTCCGGCGGCGCAAAGCGGTTACCGCATGCGGAGCGGGAAGGTCTCCCGTTTGATTTTTTACCTGCCGCAGAAAAAGGACTTGACAATCCGCCGCTTTTATGATATAATAAAACCAAAATAAAAACAAAACATTATTCAAAAGCATAAGCAAACAAAAACAAAAACGCGCGCTTTGCGCGAAAGATCGGCGCGCCGCCCCGCGCGGCCGTTGACCCGTTGAAAGATACAGAAACAAAATCGGAATATTTCATCTAAAAAACAAACAGCAAAAGGAGATTTTTATGATGTCTAAAATCGGCTTTATCGGATTCGGAGAGGTAAACACCCCTGTGGAAGTGATTATCCGCAAGTGCCGCGCGGCGGAAGAAGCATTGAAAGCGGAGGGGTTGGAGTTGGTCTCGGTCTATCCCGTGGCGGACGACTATGAAGAAACGCAGGTGAACGACGCGGTGGCAAAGCTCGCCCAAGAACCGTTCGACGCGCTGGTCGTCTGCGTGGCGGGCTGGATTCCTACGCACGCCGTGGTCAAGGTAACCGAGCATTACCGCCACCTGCCAATGGTCCTCTGGGGACTTTGCGGCTGGTACGAGGGCGACCGTCTGGTCACCACCGCCGACCAAGCCGGAACCACGGGATTGAGAGCCACCTTTGAAGGACTCGGATATAAGTTCAAGTATGTCTATGATATCATCGGCAAGAAAACCAAGAGCGATGTGGTCGCCGCGTATTGCCGCGCCGCCGTTGCCGCAAAGGAATTGCGGACGGCGAAGGTCGGCATGGCGGGCTACCGCGATATGAACCTCTACGGCACCCTCTACGACGGTCTTTCGCTCAAACAGACCACCGGAGTGGAGATTGAAACCTTTGAAATGCTCGAAATGCAGCAGAGATACGAGAAAATTACCGATGCTGAGAAGAAAGCGGTCGTGGAGAATCGGATCAAAAAGTGGCATTTCCTCAAACCCGCCAAAGAGGAATCCATGATGAAAGCGGCGGGGTACTATCTCGCCGTCAAACAGATTGCCGAGGAACGGCATTATAAGTCCATCTCCATTAAAGACGTGGACGGCATGAAGAAACTCTGCGGCTTCCCTCCGGCTCCCATCTTCATGCTCCTCTCCGAGGACGGCTACACCACCGTTCCCGAAAACGATTGCCTCGGCGCGGTCACCCAGCTCATCATGAACAAACTCACCGGACAACTCGCCGGATACCTCGAATTTTACGAATTCTTTGAAAACAGCGTCCTCGCGGGCGTGCCGGACTTCGTTGCCGCCGATATGGTGGACGGCGATACCTACACCGTCCTGCCCGCCGCGTTCGGTCTGCTCGATCAAGGCATTCTGAACGTTTCCAAAGTGAAAACAGGCATTGTTACCATGTCCCGCCTGACCTGCAAGAACGGCAAATACACCATGCAGATCATCCTCGGCAAGGGCAAGAACCCGCCCAAATGGGAAGAATGCGGCTGGGATCAGCCCGCGCCGCAGCTCTCGGCGCTTGAAATTGAGATCCCCGACGTGGAGCGCTTCGCCGAGAACGTCGCCTGCCAGCATTATATCGTCACCTACGGCGATAACCGCGCAGCAATTCGTAGCCTTTGCGGAATCCTCGGCATTGCAGTTCTGGAACTTTGACGATGAAAACCTTTCTCGGCATCGACATCGGCACCACCTCGCTCAAAGCGGCGGCGTTCGATGAAAACGGCAAACGCCTCGGCGTCCGACAGGCGGATTATACCCTTTCCACCGACCCCGCCACCGGCTACATCGAATTTGACGCGGAAGAATATATCACAATCTGTACGCGCGTAATCGCGGAACTGACCGCCGAATGCGGGAAGCCGGACGCCCTTTCGGTCGATACGCAAGGGGAGACCCTGATCCTCGCAGACAGCGACGGAACCCCGCTTTGCCCCGCCGTTGTATGGCTGGACAACCGCGCGACCGCGGAGGCGGAAGAAATACAGAAACATTTCGGTAACAAACGCGTGTATGAAGTCACGGGGCAGCCCGAAATTCCCGCGGGATTTCCGGCTTCCAAACTGCTTTGGTTCCAACGAAACCGCCCCGAAATCTGGGCGCGGACCGAAAAAATCTTCCTCTTGGAAGATTGGGTCCTTTACCGTCTTTCCGGCGCGTTCGTCACCGAACCGACCATTCAGTCGTCGTCCCTCTACTACGATATTACCAACCGCGCGTGGTGGAGCGAAATGCTGGACTTTATCGGGGTAAAGGAAAGTCAACTGCCGCGCCTCTGCCGGAGCATGGAGCCGGTGGGGGAATACAACGGCATTCCCGTGGTCGCGGGCGCGCTCGATCAAATCGCGGGAACCGTTGGCTGCGGCGTGACCGATGAGAACGCCGTCAGCGAGATGACCGGAACCATCATGGCAATCTGCGCCATGACCGACCATGTCCCGCCCTACGACCCGAACAGCATCATTCCGTGCCATATTCACGCCATTGAATGGAAGTATTGCCGCATTCTGTGGTCGTCCACCGCCGGCATGGCGCTCAAATGGTTCCGGAACAACTTTGCGGAAACCTGTTCGTTCCGCGAATTGGACGAACTCGCGGAAAAGATTCCCGCGGGGTGCGACGGGCTGACCGTCCTGCCTTATTTCACGGGATCGACCATGCCCAAATACAACCCCGACGCCACGGCGACCTTCGCGGGCGTGACCCTCGCGCACACCAGAGGACATTTCGCCCGCGCCATTATGGAGTCGGTCGCCTACCTGCTCCGCGAGGACCTCGAATACATCGGGGACGACGGGATTCAAGAAATCCGCGTCACGGGCGGCGGCGCGTCCAGCCCACTCTGGGTGCAGATGAAAGCCGATATTACCGGCAAAACGCTGAAAACGGTCAGCGAGAGCGAAACCGCCTGCCTCGGCACCGCCATCTTTGCGGCGGTCGGCGTGGGCGCGTTCCCGTCGGTCAGGGCTGCGGCGGAACGGCTGGTTTCGCCCAAGCGGGAATACAACCCGTCGGGAGCCGATTACAGCGAGGGCTACGCCCGTTTCCGCGCGCTGGATCAAAAAATGAATTAAACAGAAAAGAGAGCAACTATGTACCGCAACTATAAGATCCGCGCCCCGTATTTTGAGATCGGTCCCAAATGCTTCATGTGGGGCGAGAGGATGCTGAAGCTCGCCCAACGGGTGGATGAGATCGCGCACAAATACGATCTGGACGTCATCGTCACCCCGCAGTATGCCGACATCCGCCTGCTCGCGCAGAACACGAAATACATCCACGTTTACGCCCAGCACATGGACGCGCTCCGTCCGGGGCGCGGGTTGGGTTCGGTCCTGCCCGAAGCGGTCAAGGAAGCGGGCGCTGTCGGCGTCATGCTCAACCACGCCGAGAAGAAACTGACGTTGGAGCAGATCAAGGCGACCATCGCCCGCGCTGACGAAGTAGGGCTTGCCACCATCGTCTGCGCCGACAGCGTGAAGGAGATCGAAGAAGTGGCGCGGCTCTCCCCGAACCTGATCGTTGCCGAACCGACCGAACTGATCGGAACCGGCGTGGCGAGCGACATGGGCTACGTGCGGGAGACCATTGAAGCCGTGCGGAAAATCGACCCCGACATTATGGTGTTGCAGGGAGCCGGCATTTCAGGACCCGACGACGTGGCGAACGTCATCCGCGCGGGAGCGCAGGCGACCGGATGTACCAGCGGCGTGTTCAAGGCGAATGACCCCGAAGCCGCCGCCGAGGAGATGCTCTGGGCGCTCCGCAAAACTTGGAACGAGGTTCACGGAAGATGAAGAAAGAGATGATCCAAGCCGCGATGAACGCGTTTACACTCGAAAGCGCGTCCATTCTGGAAACGGCAAAGGCGATTGACCCCGCGCAGCTCGCAAGCGCGGCGGAAGTCCTCTCCAAAGCCCCGCGCATCGCCGCCA
>CADBKZ010000009.1 GCA_902795355.1 uncultured Ruminococcus sp. | reverse complement strand
CGGTGTAATGAAAAGCTCGTTTTCAAAAGCATTAGATGATATATCTCGCAAGAAGAAACCAATTGATCGTATATTTACTGAAAGAAAAGCCTCTTATACGGTTGAATACTATTCTGCCACGTATTCAGATACAACAAGACCAAAAAGGAATGAACAGCCCAATATTTACGTTATAAATTCTTTTGACGAAAAATTTGAAGCGTATTCTGACAGTGTTGCAACCATATTGGCAGATGATGAAATTAGAAAGAAATATGACGCTATACATGGAGCTTATTCTGCAGAAATCGAGTCACTTATAAATGTTTTTAAATCTCATACCTCTTTCAAAGATGAAGAGATACGTACACAGATATGTTATGATTTTGGCTTATCTATCGATGCAGATTGGGAAGTTATCATTGAAGAACTTTTGGATGCCCAAGAAAAAGTGGCCTCTCATGGTGAATTTTCTGATATAAAATACGACCAACTTTTCAATTCGTACACAGAAAAAATCTTAAACGATCCCGTATTTCAGGAGAAAATTCAACAGTATATTGAAACTTATGGCGAATTAGTTAAACGCTCTAAACTACTGAGCCTTCAGTTTGATGATTACAATGCTTCGGAATTTGGGAAAACGATAGAAAAAACAAAGCTTTTTTCTGCAAATCATAAAATTGTCTTAAGTAATGGAACGGAGATTTCTGACATTGCCTCTTGGAATGCAATTATTCAAAAAGAAATTCAGCAGATTAATGATACTCCCGAATTGTCAAGCATTCATGCAAGTATGAGCAAAATGATCAATGGCAATGCGGCCTCCCGTGTATTAAAGGATATCATCAAGGAAAACCGAGGAATAATTAAATATCTTAGTAATATTCCTGAGACTAAAAAATCCATATGGATGACATATCTTACTGCGGAATCCTTCGATATAGATGCACTCTGCACTTCCATCAAGGCAAAGAAGAAAGAAATTGATGCTTTGCTAGTAGAAGTTGATAAACAGCAAGCGCAATGGGAACGCGTCGTAGATGTATTTAAGAAAAGATTTCATGCACCATTTAAGGTTGATATCCAAAACCCGAGGCGAGTAATGTTAAATAATGAACCAGCTCGTCTTACATTTACTTATGTGCGCGGAGCAGATGCTCGTCAAAAAACAAAAGAAGAGTTGATGGAATGTCTAAGCGTGGGTGAAAAACGTGCACTGTACCTTTTGCAGGTTCTTTTCGATCTTGAGAAAATTAAAGACATTGCTGATAAAACTGGTCAAAAACAATTGGTTATTGCCGATGATATTGCAGATTCTTTCGATTATTCCAACAAATATGCTATTATAGAGTATTTGAGCGAATTATCTGACAATAAAATGATCGACCTTTTGATTTTAACCCACAATTTCGACTTTTATAGAACTGTTTCTTCGCGTTTAGATATTAAGTACGGTATGTGCTTTGTGGCACAAAAGGAATCTGATGGAAGAATCACGATGAATAAGTTCCAATATCAAAAAGATTTCTTTAATGTTGGAATTCTTCAAAAAATCCGCCAAGGCAATTTGTCCGATGAAGTGTTATTGCGAACTTTCATTTCTGCCGTTCCATTCTGCAGAAATATATGTGAGTATATGGACAACGAAGCCTTACGGGATTTTTTAACTGGAATCTTGCATGTCAAACTAAACACAGATACTGTTACCATCGCAGATTGTTGGGCAAAACTTAAGAAAGATTTCACGCTAAAGGACCTGTCTTGTACCTGTTCCTCAGATAAATGGATTGATACCGTATACAGAATGGCTGATAACATTTGCAGTGAAACCGCAATAGGAGTATCACTAATTAACAAAATAACGCTTTCGATTGCTATTCGTTTAAAGGCAGAGTTTTTTCTGCGCGATGTTTTGGTTAATAACGGCATAGATATAATGTGTACGAGCAATCAAACTCGCGAGTGGGCTAATAGAGCAAATTCTCATCTAACCGACAAAGATAAACTCGTAATAAGTGATGTGCTTTTAATTACACCCGAAAGCATTCATGTGAACGCCTTTATGTATGAGCCTTTAATTGATATTCCCAATTATCAACTCATTGATCTTTACAAGAGTTGCAAAGAATTGGGCATATCATAGAATTAACAAAATTATATCCAAAAATGAAGATGGTCTTGTCGTGTTGTCGGCAGGACCATCTTTGCAATTTCCTGATAACGAACAATATAGCAAAAAGCATCCCAGCAATTTAACGAATTTAAAATACTTATCCAAAACACAAAGAATTATCATTTTACCCCTTGCAATTGTTCGCGGTTCGGTATATAATAGTATATAATAAAAGCGTGCTGACTTCAGGAGGCATTATGAATTTAATTAGCGTAAAAGAAACGGCTGAAAAATGGGGCATTGCGCCTCGTAGAGTTCAGTTGCTATGTAATGAAAATAGAATTCCCGGCGCCCAACGTGTGGGCAACTACTGGGTTATTCCCGATGATGCTGAAAAGCCCGAAGATGCAAGAAAGAAGACGACTGAAAAGAAACAAATAATTAATCAAAACATCCGCATTGAACGAATTTGGGCTATGCCGAACAAAAACACCTTTGAAGTTAACCCTATTCATGATTTAATCGTGGATGAAATGACAGATGGCACATGGATAGATCCTTTTGCCAACAGGAACAAGTTGGCGACAATTACAAATGATTTGAGCAATGAATTTGATACAGATTATCATATGGATGCTCTTGATTTTATGAAAATGTTTGGAGACTCATCGGTCGATGGCGTCCTTTATGATCCGCCCTATTCACCGCGACAGGTTAGTGAGTGCTATAATAATGTGGGATATAACGTTACTTGGGATACAACAAAGGCCTCCTTTTGGGGAAATCATAAGAGAGAAATATCCCGGATTGTTAAAGTTGGGGGCAAAGTAATTACTTTTGGATGGAATAGCGGTGGAATTGGCTATAAATACGGTTTTGAAATTACACGTATTCTAATGGTTGCCCATGGTGGATGGCATAATGATACGATTTGCACTGTAGAGGTCAAAACTCACGAAGGAGTGAAAAAAGACGGCTATCCTAAAGCTGAAATCAAAGAGTCTATGATTGTAAAATTTGATACTGACGAACAGTTAATAGAATATCTTAAACAATTGCCGAATAACTATTGGGATTTTAAGGATAACGATACTCACAGATATACGCATGGCATCCATTCTTATCCTGCAATGATGGTCAGCCCTATTAGCAAAAATATTATTAGCATTCTAAAGCAGTTCAAGCAAATTAATTCTTTGTTTGATCCATTTGCGGGATCCGGGACAGTCCTTGTTGAAGGCATCTTGGCGGGAATTCCTACCGTGGCGGGAAATGATATTAACCCGTTGGCATTGCTTTTATCAAAAGTTAAAACAACCCCAATTGACCGAACGGAACTTCAAAATGAATTCAACGAATTAAAGAATCGACTCAATGATATATATACAAAACACGATTTTCTCATTCATTTTGTCGACGACTATATGGTCAAAGAAAATGGGCTTGATTTATCTGCAAAAAATGGTTGGGGATGTGATGCTTCCGTCTACATGAACAAATTCTATCAAGAATATCAACTCAATCTTAAAGCTCCATCGTTTAAAAACATCGGGTACTGGTTTAGGCCTCGAGTAATCTTCGAGTTGACATTGATTAAGGCCGCAATTTCTGAAACGAAGAGCAAGGATATCCGCGACTTTTTCTCTGTTGCTATGAGTGAGATTATTCGTCTTGTATCCAATAGAAGAAACGGTGAATTCAAAATGTTTCGTATGACACCTGAAAAAGTTGTCAAATTCAATCCCGATACCAAGGCGGAGTTTATCAAAATATTAGAACGCAACATCGAAAAAATGATTGACTTCACCGAAGCATATGATTATCTATCCGCTGTACCAAAGGTTTCTATCTATTGCGAAGATGCTTGTAAACTGCATTCTGTTCCTAACGAGGCATACGATTTAATTATCACATCTCCCCCATATGGTGACAGCCGAACTACCGTTGCATATGGAGAATACAGTAGACTTTCCATGCAGTGGCTTGACCTTTTTGAATTATCAGAAAAAGAGATCATGAATATGGATCGAACATTGATGGGAGGTCAGAAATATCGAAACGGCTTCGAATATACTGTGAAAAGCGCTACTTTGCGTGAAATACTGGATAAGATTAAAGATATTGACTTAGAGCGTGCAGGAGACGTATTTAGTTTTTATAATGATTTGGAACAATCCATAGCAACAATAGCCGAAAAGACAAAAAAAGACGGATATCAGTTTTGGGTAGTTGCAAATAGAACTGTAAAGGGAGAGGTGATTCCTACAGATAAGATTATCGCGGAAATCGCACAAAACTATCGTTTACAGTATGTGTATACGATCAATCGAAATATCGTCAATAAAGTTATGCCTTCTGCAAATTCTCCCACCAACGAAGTTGGAAAGACCGCCAGTACCATGACAGAAGAACATATTGTCATTCTGAGAAAGCTATAATATTAAAAGGCGAGCTTACACTCCAGCTCGCCTTTTGATATTAACAAATTTTATATTTGATTTTGAACAGCAACGGCTGATCGCTTTCCTTAATCCGAAAACCCGTTCCATGGTCATGCGTCTTGCCTTGATTGCGTCCCCGGTGATACTGCCCTATCCGAAGATCAACGTAAATTTTCCCCGCTTCAAGCAATTTGATAAATGCTTCATAATCGAAGCCGGCCACTTCGTAAGCCTCTTCAAACTTAAATTCTTCAAATTCACCCTCTCCTCGTGAGAGCGCTTTTGCATATATAAATTTGTTCTTATATTTCTTTTCAAAACTTGCTCTTAATAATTCTCGCGGCCACATAACTTCTTCAGCACCATCTTCAGATTCAATATAAATGCCAAAATGAGCACAACCAATTTTTAGTTTATGCCCGGTATCAGCAATGGGTGTGAAACGGTCTGCCGAAAGCGTTGCATGAAGTACCTTTTCTTCGTTGTCGTAAGTATCACTCGAATACCCATATTTTAACCGCAAAAATGTATTTGCACGACGTGGTTCTGGAGCCCGAGTAAACATTGTAAGCATACTGTTGGAATTTATTCTGCAAGACTTCAATTCATACTCACCAAAATCAGGCTCATCAAGATTATTTTCAGGGATACCAAGTAAATCTTCAAGTGTTTTTCCAATACCTGTCGGACCGGAGCGGTGTGTTTTGATCCATCCCATCGCTTTCACTTTTTCAAATTCGGTAATAAACTCTTCCAAAGTGTTAATCATAATAGTTGTATCCTTTTTCAAAAGATAATTTATTATACCACATTCTTATTGATCTTTCAATAGTTTCCTTGCAAACAGTTTTTCTGAATAATGTTATCTCAGATTTTTTGCCTAATATTATATAAGATATTTGGATTTTTAGTTGACAAATACAAGATAATATGGTAAAATGGTATCAGTCAAATAAAAAGGAGCTGATATAATGCAAGGCGTCATCTATGCCCGCTATTCTTCCGACAATCAGCGCGAGGAATCCATTGAAGGTCAGTTGCGGGACTGCAAGGCATTCGCGAACAAAAATGAGATCCAGATTCTCGGCACCTATATTGACCGTGCTATGTCCGCCAAGACCGACAACCGCCCGGATTTTCAGCGAATGGTCAAGGATAGTGCCAAGGGAATGTTCGACGTCATCATCGTTTGGAAACTGGATCGCTTTGCTCGGAACCGCTTCGATGCCGCCTATTACAAAAACATTTTAAAGAAGAATAAAGTCAAGGTGATTTCGGCAACCGAAACCATCTCGGATACGCCTGAAGGAATCCTGATGGAATCGCTCTTGGAAGGATATGCGGAGTATTATTCCGCGGAACTTGCCCAAAAAGTAACGCGCGGAATGACCGACAACGCTTTGAAAGGCAAGTATAACGGCGGCACGCTTCCCGTGGGATATACCATTGACAGCGACCAACGCTTTCAGATCGATCCGCTGGTTGCGCCGCTGATCGTGCAGGCATTTGAGCGGTACGCAAACGGTGACTCGATGTTGACTGTCACCAACTTTCTGAATAACAGCGGTGTCAGAACGGCACGGCACACGCCCTTGACAATCAATTCTACGACCAGAATGCTTCACAACCGCCGTTACCTCGGCGAATATGTTTTTAAGGACATTTCCGTTCCCGGTGCCATCCCTGCCATTGTCAGTCAAGAGTTATTTGACCGGGTTCAGGCAAGAATGGCAAGAACGAAAAAAGCCCCCGCCCAACACAAGGCGGAGGATGATTACATATTGACCACCAAACTTCGGTGCGGAAAGTGCAAATGCTTCATGGTTGGTGAGAGCGGAACGAGCCATACCGAAAAGAACGTCCATCACTATTACAAATGCGTTTCGGTGAAGTACCATAAAGGTTGCGACAAGAAAACCGTTCGTAAGGACTGGATCGAAAATCTGGTTCTGGAACAGATTCAGAAACTGGTCATGGATAACGACTGGATCGAACGTCTTGCCGATTTGCTGATGGATGAGCTGAGCAAAGAAAGCGATGCCATCCCGGTTCTGAAAAAGCAACTTGCCGAGGCGGAAAAAGCCATTGAGAATATGCTCAACGCAATTCAAAGCGGCATCTTCACGCCTTCCACCAAGCAAAGGTTGGAGTCTTTGGAAGAGCAAAAGAAAAACCTATTGGAGCAGATCGCGCGGGAAGAGTTGGCAAAACCGCAGATCAGCCGTGAGGTTTTCGTGACTTGGCTGAAACATTTTCAGACCTACGATATCCGGGATAAAGAACAGCGGCAACGGTTGGTGGATCATTTCGTGAATGTGATTTATCTTTACGAGGATCATTTTGATATCTACCTGAACTTCCGGGAGGGAGCCGTCAGCGTAGAATTCAGCGAAGAAATGCTGAAAGCATCCAAAAGCCGCAAACCGAAAAAATGCAACATAAGTTCGGATTTGACCCCTTCGGGGGCACCATAGAAACGGGGGCTATCGAATGATAGCCCCCGTTTCTATGTGTCGGCACGAGATCGCGAATATTCACTTACACGCGCCAAACGGAGGTTCGCTTTCCGCTCCCTTTCCGCGCGTGTTGACGAGCCGCAAAGCGGCGAAGTTGGAGGCATCAAGTCCTCTTACCCGCGCCAAACAACAAAAATACCACCCCTGCGGGTGGTATTTTTGTTTTGGAATGTCGGCAGAACGGCTGTCGGCGGCACAGGCGCGGTATGGAGCGGTTCGCCGGACATTCGTTTTCATAAAGAAGCAGAATCGGCTCGCCGAATTGTTTTGCCCGCCGAATGTGTTTTGCTCGCCGATTTGTTTCGCTCGCCGGACGCGCGTTTTCGCGAACGAAGCCGGATCGGCGGGGACGGGGTTACGCGTAGGTGCGAATGATTTCCTCTGCAATCGCTTGCTTCGGAACGCATCGGTCCATCGCCTGCTTTTCAATATAGCGGTGCGCGTCGGCCTCGGACATCTTCAAGCGGTCGATCAGAATCCATTTCGCCCGATTGACCGTTCGGATCTCCTGCATTTTTTCCTCGAGGGAAACGTTCTTCCTCTCAAACCGTTTCAGCCGCTCGCAGGTCGTCACCATCCAATCCATCGCGCTCGTCACCATTCCCCGCGAGGTCGGTTTGGAGAGCAGATAAACGCCGTGTTCGGAAACCTTCTCGAACGTTGGTTCGTATTGCTCCGCCCGAACCGCCAACAGCACCACCGAGGGCTTGGTTCCCGATTCGTCAATCGCAAAACGGATCCCAGCGTCGTCCGGCAACGGCGAATTGATGATGATCAGATCATACGGCTGTTCCGAAACCGCTCTCCGCGCCGCTCCAACGCTGCCAACAAAGCGCAGCGGGGAGAAATTCCACGCGGAAAGCATTGCCCCGAAAGAGGAATTGAATGTTTCGGACACCGACACGATCAGGGTTCTGTAAACCCGTTCTTCCAACGCCATGGCTTCTCTCTCCCCCTTTCCTGTGCGTTTTTGCGGCTTGGTGAAAGCAATGCCGCGATTTGCGCGGGATTGCCTTAAATCGCTTTTTCAGCGTACAGCCGGATTACCGCTTGGGGCAGGATGGTCCGGATCCATTCGCTTTCCCGCATAATCGCGACCGCCTCGCTCATCGTTTCCGGCAGTTTCCGGTATTCTCTCAACGTTTTTTCGTCCGCCTTAAAAAAGTTAATGTCCGCGGGCGGCGGCGGCGTCAGACCCTTTTCAATGCCGTACAGCCCCGCGCGGATCGTGAGCGCAAAGGCAAGATACGGGTTGGCAAGCGGGTCCGGCGAACGCAACTCCAAGCGTTTCCGGTCGTAAACCGCCGCGGGAACGCGGACGAGCTGCGAGCGGTTTTCGCACGACCACGACACATACTTCGGCGCCTTGTTGACGCCGAACCGCCGGTAGGATTCTTCCGCGGGGTTGAGAAACGCCGTTATTTCGGAAATTTTTTCGAGGACGCCCGCGAGAACCGGAGAAAGAAGGTCCTCGCCCGCGCCGCGCCATGCGGAGAGGTTGATATGAAATCCGTTTCCCGATTGTTCCCGCAGCGGTTTCGGCGAAAAATCGGCATAAAGCCCGTTTCTGCCCGCAACGGTTTTCACAACGGTCAGAAACGTTATGGTATTGTCCGCCGCGGTCAGGGGGTCCGAATAGCGAAAATCGATCTCGTTCTGCCCCGGGCCTTCCTCGTGGTGGGAGCTTTCCGGCTGGATCCCCATTTGCTCGAGCATCAGGCAGATCTCTCTGCGAACGTTCTCGCCCCGATCCTCGGGCGCAATATCCATGTATCCCGCCTCGTCGTAGGGAAAGTTCGTTCGGTTTCCCGCGTCGTCCGTCCGGAACAGATAAAATTCCATTTCGGGACCGAACGAGAACGAAACGCCCTGCTCTTCCGCGGCCGCCACCGCCTGTTTGAGAATATTTCGCGTGTCGCAGGCAAACGGGCGGTCGTTCGGGTCGGTAATGTTGCAGAACATCCGCACCACTCGCCCATGCTCGGGCCGCCAAGGAAGAACCGAGAGCGTTGCGGGGTCGGGACGGAGAAAAAGATCGGACCTCGTTTCGTCCCCGAACCCGCGCACGGCGGACGCGTCGAACGCGATTCCCTTCTCGAACGCGCGCTGAAGCTCGCCCGGCATAATGGAAATGTTCTTCTGGGTTCCGAACACATCGCAGAACGCAAGACGGATGAATTTGACGTCCTCTTCGTTGACATACTGCATTACTTCCTGCACGGAATAGTTCATGGTTTCCGCTCCTTTCTTTCAGTTGGCGACATACATCTGTTTATAGGGGTTTTTGCTATCGGGAACGGCGACGGTAAAGGGCGCGCCGATCAGATCCGAAAAGCGATAGCCGAACCGCTCCGCAAACTCTTCCAGCGGGGCTTGAATTTCGTTCAGATCTTCCGCGGTCGCGGGGCGGGTATGAACGCGCTCCGGAAAAACGACGCCTTTGCAATCCGAACGGAGATAGAGCTTTCCCCCGTGCATTCCCATGCAGGGAAAATTCCCGACAACGGGTTTCCCGTCCGCGTGGAGCCCCAGAACAATCATTCTGCCGCCCGCCTGATATTCCCCGAGGAAACTTCCGGTTCTGCCGCCGATCACCAAAACGGGGATCTTTTCCCTGTATTCTTTCATGTGGATTCCCGCGCGGTAGCCGGCGTTGCCCTTGACAAAGATCGCCCCGCCGCGCATGGCATAGCCGGCCGCGTCGCCCACATCCCCGCGGATCACGATTTTCCCCGCGTTCATGGTATCTCCCACCGCGTCTTGGGCGTTGCCGTCCGTCAGGATCGTCGCGCCGTTGAGATATGCGCCGAGCGCGTTTCCCGAAATGCCGCGGACGCGGATCGTTTTTCCCGCCATTCCCGCGCCGATGAAGCGTTGGCCGAGGCAACCGACGACCTCGCAATCCCCCTCGGCCGCCCGAATTTTTTCATTCAGTTCGCGAAAATCCGAGCCGCCTGCGTCTATCTTTATCATTATACATTCCCCCCGAGCAAAATTCAACAGTATTTTGTGAACATCCCGAAAAAAGCGTTCATTCTCCCGCGTGCGCAATGCCGAGAATTTCCAGCTCCTTTTCGTTCAGCCCGATGCCGCGCAGCATCAGGCGGTTGCCCCGCAGGGCTTCCACGGAGTTGATCCCCATGCCGCCCATCAGCTCCTTGATCTCGTGCCGCCATGCGGCCATCAGGTTGACGAGCCGTTTGGAACCGACGTCCGGATCGAGCCGTTTGACCAGCTCGGGGCGTTGCGTGGCGATGCCCCAATTGCATTTTCCGCTTTGGCAGGTGCGGCAAAGATGGCAGCCGAGCGCAAGCAGGGCGGCGGTTGCAATGTAGCAGGCGTCCGCGCCCAGCGCAATCGCTTTGACCACGTCCGCCGCCGAACGGATGCTTCCGCCCGCCACCAGCGAAACGCGGTTGCGGATGCCCTCGTCGCGCAGTCGCTGATCCACGGCGGCAAGCGCAAGCTCAATCGGAATGCCCACGTTGTCGCGGATCCGTGTGGGCGCCGCGCCGGTGCCGCCGCGAAAACCGTCGATAGCGATGATGTCCGCTCCGCTCCGTGCAATGCCGCTGGCAATGGCGGCAATGTTATGCACCGCCGCAACCTTGACGATTACGGGTTTTCGGTACCCCGTGGCCTCTTTGATGGAATAAACCAATTGGCGCAGATCTTCGATGGAATAAATATCGTGGTGCGGCGCGGGGGAAATTGCGTCGGATCCCTCGGGGATCATGCGCGTGCGGGAGACGTCCCCCACGATTTTTGCCCCCGGCAGATGCCCCCCGATTCCCGGTTTTGCGCCCTGCCCCATTTTAATTTCAATGGCAACGCCCGCGTTCAGGTAGTCCTCGTGGACGCCGAACCGCCCCGACGCAACCTGAACCACCGTGTTTGCGCCGTACCGGTAAAAGTCCTCGTGAAGCCCGCCCTCGCCGGTGTTGTAGCAAATGCCGAGTTCCGCGGCCGCGCGCGCCAGAGAGGCGTGGGCGTTATAGCTGATGGAGCCGTAGCTCATGGCCGAAAACATTACCGGCATGGAAAGCTCGATCTGCGGCGGAAGATCGCAGCGGATCTTCCCTGCCTCGTCCCGCTCCACGCGGTCGGGCTTCTTCCCGAGGAACACTCTGGTTTCCATGGGTTCCCGCAGGGGGTCAATGGGCGGGTTTGTGACCTGCGAGGCGTTAATCAGGATCCGGTCCCAATACACGGGCAGCGGGTTGGGGTTGCCCATGGAAGAGAGCAGAACGCCGCCGCTGTTCGCCTGCTTGTAAATTTCATGGATCGTGTCCGCGCGCCAATTGGCGTTTTCGCGCGGCAGGCAATCGCTCTTCACAATCTTCAAAGCGCGCGCGGGGCAAAAGGAAACGCACCGCTGGCAGTTCACGCATTTCGTTTCATCGGAGATCATCCGCCCCCGCTCCGCGTTGTAGCGATGCACCTCGTTGGCGCATTGCCGCTCGCAAACGCGGCAGGCCGTGCAGCGGGATTCATTGCGGACAACCTCAAATTCGGGATAAATCCATTCCACTCCCATCAATACGCACCTTCCTTTACCCGAATGATCACCGGTTCGCCGCCCGCCGGCGACCAGATGTTTTCCGCGTCCGGCTCCATGGCGCGGATCGCGGCTTCCTCGCTCGCAATGTACACGCGGTCGCCCTTTTCCCCGATTACCATGGAGCGGAGTTTCAGGCGGTCGTTGAGCGCCATCAGCCCGCCGTCAAACGCAAACACGATGGAAAACGGCCCCGTGACCAGAAGGCTCGGAAAAACCGTTCGCAGCCAGAGGTGTTTCCGCCGGTCGTCCGAATCGGTCTTTCGCTCAATGGTCTCCCAGAACGGCGCGGCGATCACGCTTGCCGCCTCTCCCAGCGTCAGCCCTTGGCGGCGGAGAAGATAGTCCATCATGTAGGTAATCGCCTCGGTGTCGGTTTGCAGGGTGCATTGGTAGCCGAACATTTCAATAAAGCGTCGGTTCGCGTCGTAGGAAGAGATCTCCCCGTTGTGAACGACCGACGCGTCCAACAGCGTAAACGGGTGCGCGCCGCCCCACCACCCGGGGGTGTTGGTCGGGTATCTGCCGTGCGCCGTCCAGCAATAGCCTTCATATTCTTCCAGCCGGTAGAACGCGCCCACATCCTCGGGAAAGCCGACCGCCTTGAAGGTCCCCATGTTCTTCCCGCTTGAAAACACATAGGCGCCGTTGATCGCCGAATTGATCTTCATAACGGTGCGAACCACAAATTCCCGTTCGTCCACCTGCTCGGATTCCACCGCCGAGCGCAGGGGCGAAACAAAATACCGCCAGATAACCGGCTCGTCGGTGACGGACGGAATTTTCCGCGTTGGGATCAGCTCCGCGTGCACCACCTCGAACCGCTCTTTGAGAAACGCCTCGCACTCCTTTCGGGTGGCGCGGCCGTCAAAGAAGAAATGGAACGCGTAAAAATCGCGGTAGGCGGGGTAAATGCCGTAAGCCGCAAAACCGCCGCCGAGGCCGTTGGAGCGGTCGTGCATCGGCTTCATGGCCTCTATGATCCGCTCGCCCGACATCCGTTTGCCGTCCCGCGAAATTACGGCGGCAATGGCGCACCCCGACGGGATCCTGACTTGACCTTCTTTCAACATTTCCGTTACCAAACCTTTCCAAAACAAAAAAGCGTTCATCGGGGTACAGCTTTCGCCGACCGCCATGAACGCCTTTGCTCATTTGCAAGCATTATAGCACGGTTTTTTCGTTTTGTCAATACTTTTTCTCAAAAAAAGCGAAAAAATGCAAGTTCAATTTGCGAAGCTTGCAAATTTTTTGTTTTTTTTTGAAAAACCTCTTGACAAACCGGCTCCGGCGGTGTATAATGGGGAGCGAAAAAGGCAAAGGCGTCTTGGGGGTAAGTTCTCCGAGTCGCTTTTTTCTTTTCAAAATTCCGAAAAAGGCAAAGACGTCTTTTCCGCAAGGGAAAGGCGTCTTATTTTTTCAAAAAAGGAGATTGGAAAATGGAAAGCGTTACAAAAACATTCGGCAGTATGGTATTTGACGACCGCGTTATGAAAGCGACACTTTCGGCAAAGGTCTACCAATCGTTGAAAAAAACGATCGACGAGGGCAAGGAGCTTGACCCGACGGTTGCAAACGCAGTGGCGGCCGCTATGCGCGATTGGGCGGTGGAACGGGGGGCCACGCATTTTACCCATTGGTTCCAGCCGCTCACGGGCGTGACCGCCGAGAAGCACGACAGCTTCATTTCTCCCGCACCCGACGGCGGCGTGATTATGGAGTTTTCGGGTAAAGAGCTGATCAAAGGCGAGCCGGACGCGTCGTCGTTCCCCTCGGGCGGCCTGCGCGCAACCTTTGAAGCGCGCGGCTACACCGCTTGGGACCCCACCTCGTATGCGTTTATCAAAGGAAAAACGCTCTGCATTCCAACGGCGTTCTGCTCCTACGGCGGCGAGGCGCTCGATAAGAAAACGCCCCTGCTCCGCTCCATGGAAGCGCTCAACGTGCAGGCGCTCCGCGTTCTGCGGCTGTTCGGAAACACCTCGGTCAAGCGCGTGACCAGCTCGGTGGGGCCGGAGCAGGAATACTTCCTGATCGACCGCGAGCTTTATAACAAGCGGAAGGATCTGATTTACACCGGCCGCACGCTCTTCGGCGCAAAGCCGCCCAAAGGGCAGGAGATGGACGACCATTACTTCGGCGCGATCAAGCCCCGCGTTGCCGCCTACATGGAAGAGCTGAACGAGGAACTCTGGAAGCTCGGGATCCTCGCCAAAACCGAACACAACGAGGTCGCTCCCGCGCAGCACGAGCTGGCTCCCATTTATTCCACCACCAACATTGCCACCGACCACAACCAACTGACCATGGAGATGATGCAGAAGGTCGCCGCGCGCCACGGGCTGGTCTGCCTGCTCCATGAAAAGCCGTTTGCGGGCGTAAACGGGAGCGGAAAGCACAACAACTGGTCCATCGCGACGGACGCGGGACAAAACCTGCTTTCCCCCGGGGAAACGCCCCATGAAAACGCGCAGTTCCTGCTCTTCCTCTGCGCGGTGATCCAAGCCGTGGACGACTATCAGGACCTGCTCCGCATTTCGGTTGCGACCGCGGGGAACGACCACCGCCTCGGCGCGAACGAAGCGCCCCCCGCCGTAATTTCGATCTTCCTCGGCGACGAGCTGAACGCGGTGCTGGAAGCGATCGAGGCCGACGCGCCGTACCGCGGGGCCGCGAAAACGACCATGAAGCTCGGGGCCGACGTGCTGCCGAAATTCAACCGCGACGCCACCGACCGCAACCGCACCTCGCCCTTCGCCTTTACGGGCAACAAGTTCGAGTTCCGCATGCTCGGCTCTTCCAACAGCATTGCCTGCGCCAACATCATGCTCAATTCCGCCGTTGCGGAGTCGTTGAAGCTCTATGCCGACGAGCTGGAAAAAGCGTCCGATTTCCAAACCGCGCTGCACCGGCTGATCCGTTCGACGATCCAAGCGCACAAACGCATCATTTTCAACGGCAACGGCTACGACGACGCGTGGATCAAGGAAGCCACCGAGGCGCGCGGCCTTTGCAACTACCGCACCACGCCCGATTGCATTCCGCACCTGCTCGACGCAAAGAACGTGAAAATGCTGACGGAACACAAGGTGTTCTCCGAGGCCGAGCTGAAATCCAGATACGAAATTCAGCTGGAAAACTACTGCAAAACCGTTCTGATTGAGGCGCGCACCATGGCGGATATGGCGAAAAAACAGATTTTGCCCGCCGTAACCGCTTATGTTGCCGAGCTGACCGAGGCCGTTGCGCGGAAGAAATCGGTCGGCGCGGATCTGCCCTGCGGGTACGAAACCGAAACCGCTCGGAAGCTCTCCGCGCTGGCGGACGGCATTGCTTCGGCAACCGCGGAATTGGAATCCGTAATTCTTAAAATCAAGGATATTCCGGACGTTCTTCCGGAGTCCTGCGAGATCCGCGATACGCTCTTGCCCGCCATGGGTCGTTTACGGGTCGTTTGCGACGCGGCGGAGCTGGAAACCGCGGAAACCCATTGGCCTTTCCCGACCTACGGCGACCTGCTCTTCGGCGTTCGCTGAAAAAACAAAAAAAGAAATCAGGTGATACTTTATGTCCATTGAATTTTGGTATCTGATCGGCGCGGCGCTCGTTTTCTTCATGCAGGCGGGCTTTGCCATGGTGGAAACGGGCTTTACCCGCGCGAAGAACGCGGGAAACATCATTATGAAGAATCTGATGGATTTCTGCATCGGAACGGTGGTGTTCTCCCTGCTCGGCTACGGGCTGATGATGGGCGAGGACGCTTTGGCGGGGCTGATCGGGATTCCGAACCTCGACCTCTTTGCCCATTTCAAGGAGTTCATCGCTTCTCCTCTCGAAGGGTTCACGGGCGCTTCCACGTTCGTGTTCAACCTTGTGTTCTGCGCAACGGCGGCAACCATTGTTTCGGGGTCCATGGCGGAGCGCACCAAATTCTCCTCTTACTGCATCTATTCGGGCGTGATCTCCTTGGTGGTCTACCCCATCGAGGCGCACTGGATCTGGGGCGGCGGCTGGCTTTCGCAGCTCGGCTTCCACGACTATGCCGGTTCCACCGCCATTCATATGGTGGGCGGCATTGCGGCCCTGATCGGGGCGATTATGGTCGGTCCCCGCATCGGCAAGTATGTGCGCGACGCGAGCGGAAAGGTCGTCAAAGTCAACGCCATTCAGGGGCATTCCATTCCGCTGGGCGCTTTGGGCGCGTTCATTCTGTGGTTCGGCTGGTACGGCTTTAACGGAGCCGCCGCAACAACCGCTTCGGAGCTGGCGTCCATCTTTATGACCACCACCATCGCCCCCGCGGTGGCAACCTGCACCACCATGATCTTTACATGGGTCCGGAACGGAAAACCCGATGTTTCCATGTGCATCAACGCCTGCCTTGCGGGGTTGGTGGGCATTACGGCGGGCTGTGACGCGCTCGACGCAATCGGCGCGACGGTCGTGGGCATTGTTTCGGGAATCCTCGTGGTTGCGGTTGTGGAACTGCTCGACCTGAAACTGCACATCGACGACCCCGTCGGCGCGGTGGGCGTTCACATGGCGAACGGCGTTTGGGGAACCGTTGCGGTCGGTTTGCTCGCCAACCCCAACGCGCCCGCGGGCCTCTCGGGGCTGTTCTATACGGGCAGCTTCCGGCAGCTCGGCCTGCAAATGCTCGGCTTTGCGGCGGTTGCCGCCTATGCCGCGGTTATGATGATTCTTTGCTTCCTGCTGATCAAAAAGACGAACGGTCTGCGCGTTTCGCCCGAGGAAGAGATCCGCGGTCTGGATGTGACCGAGCACGGCCTTCCGAACGCCTACGCCGATTTTGCGCCGTCCACCGTTGCCTACGAAGGCTTTTCCGCCTCGGAAATGCCGGCGGCGGCCGTTGGCAGCGTTCCGCCAGCCGAGGCGATTCCCGTTCGGAAAATGCCCGCTTTTTCCGATGGCGGCGAAAAGTTCACCAAAGTGGAAATCGTTTGCAAAGAAGAACGGCTCTACGCGCTCAAAGACGCAATGGCGGCCCTCGGCATTACGGGCATGACCGTTTCCCATGTTATGGGCTACGGCCAGCAGAAAGGAAAGCCGGAATACTACCGCGGCGTCGCCGTGGAAACCAACCTGCTTCCCAAGGTGCAGGTGGACATTGTGGTTAGCAAAATTCCCGTCCGCGAGGTGATCGAAACGGCAAAAAGGGCGCTTTGGACAGGCCACATCGGGGACGGAAAGATCTTCGTTTACGATGTGGAGAACGTTGTCAGGGTCCGCACGGGCGAAGAGGGCTTCGACGCCTTGCAGGACAACGAATAACGAATCAACAAGGAAAAAATCGGGAGTTACGGTATGTGTTCCATTATGGGTTATTGCGGCAAGTGCGGCGACCCCGAGCGGTTCCGCGCGGGCTTTGAAAAAACGAAATCGCGCGGGCCGGACGCCTCGCGCGTGGTCGATACGGGCAACGGCCTGCTCGGCTTCCACCGCCTTGCCATTATGGGGTTGACCGACGCGGGCATGCAGCCGTTCGCCTGCAACGGGTGCTATGCGGTCTGCAACGGCGAGTTATACGGATTTGAAAAACAAAAAGCCGCGCTCGCGGCAAAGGGGTATCGGTTTTCGAGCGATTCGGACTGCGAAATTCTCCTGCCGCTCTGGTTGGAATACGGAACGGAAATGTTCTCCCTGCTCGACGCGGAGTTCGCCTGCGTGATCTACGACGGCAGAACGCGCGAATACATCGCCGCGCGCGACCCCATCGGCATCCGCCCGCTCTATTACGGGTACGACGCCGCCGGCGTGATCCTGTTTGCGAGCGAGGCGAAAAATCTGGTGGGTCTTTGCCCCGAAATTCTGCCGTTCCCCCCGGGATGCTATTGGAAAAACGGGCGATTCACCCGCTATTGCGACATTACCGCCGTGCCGTCCGTCTGCCGCGACGACGTTGAAACGGTTTGCCGCAACATTCGCGAAAAGCTGATCGCGGGCGTCAGAAAACGGCTGGTTTCCGACGCAAAGGTCGGCTTTCTGCTCTCGGGCGGGTTGGATTCCTCGCTCGTTTGCGCCATTGCCGCGCGGGAGAGCAAAACGCCCATCCGCACCTTTGCCATCGGCATGGATCGGGACGCCATCGACCTGAAATACGCGCGACAGGTTGCGGATTACATCGGAAGCGAGCATACCGAGGTTTATATGACCCGCGAGGACGTCCTGTCCTCGTTGGAAACGGTCGTCGCCCTGCTCGGCACCTATGATATTACCACGATCCGCGCAAGCATGGGAATGTACTTGGTTTGCAAGGCCATTCACGAAACCGCCGACATCCGCGTTTTGCTGACGGGGGAGATTTCGGACGAACTGTTCGGCTATAAATACACCGATTTTGCCCCGTCCGCCGAGGCGTTTCAGGCCGAATCGGTCAAACGCGTGCGGGAATTGCACCTGTATGACGTTCTGCGCGCCGACCGTTGCATTTCGGTCAATTCGCTGGAAGCCCGCGTACCGTTCGGGGACCTCGATTTTGTCCGCTATGTGATGTCGGTCGACCCCGAAAAGAAAATGAACCGCTACGGCATGGGAAAATACCTGCTCCGCCACGCGTTCGAGGGGCTTGGGTACCTGCCGGACGCCATCCTCTGGCGCGAAAAGGCCGCGTTTTCAGACGCGGTGGGGCACTCCATGGTGGACGACCTGAAACAATACGCCGAAAGCCTTTATACCGACGCGGAATTTGCGGAGCGTGTGTTGAAATTCGGCCATGCGCGCCCGTTTACCAAAGAATCCCTGCTCTACCGCGAGCTCTTTGAAAAATACTATCCTTCCCAATCGGAAATGATCGCGGATTTCTGGATGCCGAACCGCGCGTGGAAGGGATGCGACGTCAACGACCCGTCCGCCCGCGTGCTTTCCAACTACGGAAACAGCGGGAAATAAACGGAAAACGCAAGGAGAGAAAGCGGCGACATGGATCTTCATGAAGAATGCGGCGTTTTCGGCGTGATCGCGCCGAAGCAGACGAACGTTGCGGGAATTTGCTATTACGGCCTTTATGCGTTGCAGCATCGGGGACAGGAGAGCTGCGGAATTGTTGTGAACGACGACGGTGTGTTCGTTTCCCATAAGGATCTCGGCTTGGTCGGCGACGTTTTTTCCGCAGAGCGGCTTTCCCGCATGCCCTGCGGGAAAATGGCGGTCGGCCACGTGCGCTACGGGACTACGGGTGGCAATCACCGCAGCAATTGCCAGCCCATCGAGGTCAACCATCAGAAAGGGCGCATGGCGTTGGCGCATAACGGCAATCTCTCCAACGCCGCCGAGTTGCGGAACGAATTGGAACTTTCCGGAGCCATCTTCCACACCACGAGCGACACCGAAACCATTGCCTATATCATCACCAAGGAACGCTTGAAAGCGCCCTCGATTGAGGAAGCGTTGAATCGCGCCATGAACACCCTTGACGGCGCGTATTCCCTGATTCTGATGTCGGCGCAAAAGCTGATCTGCGCCCGCGATCCCCATGGATTCCGCCCGCTTTGCTTCGGAAAAACGCCGTCCGGCGTGTATGCGGTCGCGTCCGAATCCTGCGCGCTCCGCGCGGTGGGCGCGGAGCCGATCCGGGATGTTGAGCCGGGGGAAATTCTGGTATTCGGCAGGGACGGGATTATTTCAAACCGCGATCATTGCCAAAAACGGGAAAAGAAGCTGTGTATATTTGAATACATCTATTTTGCGCGGCCCGATTCGGTGATCGACGGCGTTTCCGTGCAGGCTTCGCGTGTCCGCGCGGGGGAATTACTGGCAAAAGCGCGTCCCGCGAACGCCGATGTGGTGATCGGCGCGCCCGATTCGGGGTTGGACGCCGCGCTCGGTTTCAGCCGCGAGTCAAAAATTCCTTACAGCATCGGGCTGATCAAAAACAAATACATCGGCCGCACGTTCATTGCCCCCGCCCCCACCGAACGGATCGACAGCGTTCGCCTCAAACTCTCCGCCGTGGAAGAAAGCGTGCGGGGAAAACGCGTGGTATTGGTGGATGATTCGATTGTGCGGGGCAACACGATGGGGCTTGTGGTAAAGCTCCTGCGGGAAGCGGGCGCGAAAGAGGTCCATGTTCGGGTCTCCTCACCCCCGTTCCTGCACCCCTGCTATTACGGAACCGACATTGATTCCGAAGAAAACCTGATCGCCTGCCGCCATACCAATGAAGAGATCGCAAAAACGATCGGCGCGGATTCGCTCGGGTATCTGCCCTTGAAAAACCTTGCCGACCTTGCCGAAAACGGCGGTTACTGCTGCGCATGCTTTAACGGGGATTATCCTACGAAAATCCCGACCGACACGCGCAAAGACCGTTTTGAGCAAAAGTTATCGCTTTCAAAATCAAAGCAAGATCCAACTGCGCCGCCGCGCACAACCTGTTAAAGGAGAAAAATGCCATGCGCTTTACCAAAATGCAGGGCTTGGGAAACGATTATTTATATGTTTACGGGGAGCCACCCGAAAACGTTGCCGAGCTTTCCCGAAAGCTCTCCGACCGCCATTTCGGCGCGGGGGCGGACGGAATGATCTTCATTTCGCCGTCCGACGCGGCCGATTTCGGAATGCGGATTTTCAACGCCGACGGCAGCGAGGCCATGATGTGCGGCAACGGGATCCGCTGCGTTGGAAAATATGTGTATGAAAAGGGCTACACCGACCAAACGAACCTGCGCATCGAGACCCGCTCCGGCATGCGTTCGCTGAAACTGCATCTGCTCGGCAAGCGGGTCCGCGCCGTTTCGGTGGAAATGGGGTTCGTCGAGGTCGGGCGGGCGGTTTCGCTGACCGTCGGCGCGGAAACCGTGGTTTGCACCCCCGTTTCGGTCGGCAACCCGCATGCGGTCGTCTTTTCGGAAAACGCGGAAGCCGCGCCGGTGGATCGGCTCGGCCCCGCGCTGGAACATCACCCCGCGTTTCCCAACGGCGTTAATGTGGAGTTTGTTCAAAAAACAAGCGAAAATCAATTACGTATGCGCGTTTGGGAGCGCGGAAGCGGAATTACCATGGCCTGCGGAACGGGCGCTTGCGCGTCGGTTGCCGCGGCGGTTGACCGCAGGTTGTTCCCCGCGGGCGTTCCCGTTTCGGTCCTGCTCGACGGCGGAACGCTGACCGTTACGATCCGGCCGGACGGAACCGTTTCCATGTCCGGCCCCGCCGAATTTGTTTACGAGGGAGAAACCGTATGCTGATACCGAACCGGCATTATGCCGAACTGAAAGACTCCTACCTGTTCGCGGGAATCGCGAAAAAAACCAAAGCGTATCTGGAAAATCATCCGGAAAAACGGCTCTACCGCATGGGGATCGGCGACGTTTCCCTGCCGCTTTGCCCCGCGGTTGTCCGCGCCCTGCACGCCGCGGCGGACGATCAGGCAAGCAAGGAAACGTTCCGCGGCTATCTGCCCGAATGCGGCGCGCCCTTTTTGCGGGAAGCCGTTGCAAAACACTACGCAAAGCGCGGCGTTGCCCTTTCCCCCGACGAAGTGTTTGTTTCCAGCGGAGCCAGCGACGAACTCGGCGATTTGCTCGACCTGTTTGACCGAAGCAACGCCGCGCTGATTATGGAACCCGCCTACCCCGCCTACGCGGATGCAAACGCCATGGCGGGCCGGAACATTGTCCGTTTGCCCTCGGGAAAAGAAAACGGGTTTCTGCCCCTGCCAACCGATAATTTGGAAGCCGACCTGATTTACCTCTGCTCGCCCAACAACCCCACCGGCGCGGTGTTCGATCGGGAACAGCTGCGGGCATGGGTGGATTATGCCAACCGCCGCGGGGCGATCATCCTCTTTGACGCGGCGTATGAAGCGTTCATCGAGGAAGATCGGCTCCCGCACAGCATTTTCGAGATTGACGGCGCGCGGACCTGCGCCATTGAGGTCTGTTCCCTTTCCAAAACCGCGGGATTTACCGGAACGCGGCTCGGCTACACCGTAATTCCGAAAGAGCTGGAGCGGTGCGGCATGAATCTGAACGCCATGTGGGTCCGGAACCGCACCACCAAAACCAACGGCGTTTCCTATGTGATTCAAAGAGGGGGCGCGGCCGTGTTCACCGAGGAAGGGCAGGCGCAGATCGCGGAGAACATCCGCGTTTACAAGAACAACGCAAAGGTTCTGATGCGCGCGCTGGATCAGGTTGGCGTTTGGTATACCGGCGGCAGAAACGCGCCGTACATCTGGATGCAATGCCCCAACGGCATCGGCAGTTGGGCGTTTTTCGACCTGCTCCTGAACCGCATTCAGGTGGTGGGAACCCCGGGAGCGGGGTTCGGCGCGTGCGGCGAGGGGTATTTCCGCTTTTCCACGTTCGGAGACCCGAGCGACACCGAGGAAGCAGCCCGCCGGCTAACGGAGTTTCTCGGCAGGATTTAGCGAAGAGGGCGCGGGATCCGAAAAATCGGCGACGGGCGTTGCAATCTGCGGGGAAATATGGTATAATTGATATACCATCCTCGTCCGCAAGAAGCGCGTGGAACCGCTCGGTTGCAACCGTTTTTGGCGGTCGGTTCCAAAAAGGAGCTGTCCTATGGGAATCATCAAAAACGAAATTCCGATTCTGGAATACGACGACGACAAATCCGCCGTAATCATGCCCACGCACGAAAACCTGAACATCTCTCTCCCCCGCAAGGCGGTGTTCGCGTTTCTCGGCGACCTGATCGACCGTTACGCCGCCGAACGCCGCGCCGAAAGAGCGGCGGAATTTGTTTCGGCAACCAAAACGTTCCCGATCTACGTCACCGAATACCGAGGGGAAAAGGTCTGCCTTGCGCAAGCCCCCGTTGGGGCCGCGCCGTCCGCGCAGATCCTCGATTGGCTGATCGGCCACGGCGTTCGGGAGATCGTCAGCGCGGGTTCCTGCGGCGTTCTGACCGAGGAAGCCGAAAACGTATTTCTGGTTCCCTGCCGCGCCCTGCGGGATGAAGGGACCTCCTACCACTACCTTGCCCCCGCCCGCTATATCAACGTCAATCGCGCCGCACTCGCGGCCATAGAAGCGGCCTTGCGGGAAAACGGATTGCGCTATCGGGAAGTAACTTCATGGTCAACCGACGGGTTCTTCCGCGAAACGCGGGAAAAGGTAGCCTACCGCGTTGGCGAGGGGTGTTCGGTGGTGGAAATGGAATGTTCGGCCCTCGCCGCCTGCGCGGAACTGCGCGGCGCGGTTTGGGGCGAGATTCTGTTTACCGCGGACACCTTGGCCGACGCGGAACATTACGACGAGCGGAATTGGGGTTCCGACTCGCCGGAGCTCGCTCTGAAACTCTGTTTTGACGCGGTTCTGCATCTCTCCTGAAAAGCGCGAAAAAGCGCGACGTGTCACAAAAACACGCCGCGCTTGCTTTAATTTTCCAGAATCGGATACAGTTGGATCATGTTGCCGCCGTCCACGGTCAGCTCCGCGCCCGTGCAGTTGCGCGATTCGTCGCCGCCCAGAAAATAGGCGGCGTTGGCAACGTCCGCAAACTCGGCAATGTCACCCAAAGGGGTGTGGTTGGAAAGCGCGTTGCGGCAATCGTTGAAATTGTTTTGCCAACGCTCGGTTTTGATCATTCCGGGAAGCACGCTGTTCACGCGAACGCCGTATTTCCCGAGATCCAACGCCAGCGCGCGCGCCATGCCGAGAACCCCGCTTTTGGACGCCGAATAGGCCGCGCGGTCGGGAATGGCGCGATAGGCGGTGTTGGACGTGATGAACACGATCGAGCCGCTTCCCTTTTCTTTCATTTGTCGGGCGGCGGCGCGCGCGAGCATGAAGTTCCACCCGATGTTGGTGTTGATCACGTTCATGAAATCGGCTATATCCACTTCCAGCGTTTTCTGCCCGATGCCGAGGTTTGCGGCGTTGCAGACCAGCGCGTCGAGCAGATACCCGCTTGCGCGGATGTCGTCGAAAATCCGGTTGACGTCCGCCTCGTCGAACACCTTCATTCCGTAGCCTTTTGCGAACACGCGGTGCGTTTTCCGCAGTTTTTCGGCGGCTTCGGCGGCGCGGCTTTCCTCGCGGCTTCCGATAAAAACGTCGTATCCTTCTTTGGCAAACCGCTCGGCAACGGCATATCCCGTACCGTTGGTCGCGCCCGTTACAAATACCGATTTTTTCATAATTTGCATACCATCCCTCTCAAATTTCCTGTTTTTCAACGAACGGCTCTACTGCCGGTAAGTCGCCGAAAATCAAAAACAACGGATAATCGCGAACGGGAATATGCCGGATTGCATAATTGCCAAACGCATCGAAAACAGCGGCGGATTCCCCCATTTTATACACCGCGCCGTCCATCGGGTCGAGCAGGTGGAGCGGCGTTTTGGGCGGGAACGCCGCGTTCAGGCTGACCGTTCCTTCGTATGTCTCCGAGAGCAGGTCGGCCGGTTTCCAATACGCAAACGCTTTTGCGCCGCCCGCGAGGAGAAAGCCGGCCTGCATCAGCTCGGCGGCGCGGAGATCAGCGGTAAGCCAGCTTTGAGCTTGCGGCTCTTGCCGAATCACAACCGGCAACGCGCAAGGGGCGCCGCCGTCCGCAAACAGCGCGGCCAGATTTTGCAAAGCGTAATAAGACGGTTTCGGTGTATAATCGCCTGTGGAAACGCCGTTTTCGTCGAAATCGGCTCCGAGAACGCCGAAATAACCGTAATCAAGGTAGCTCGCCTTGTCCCCAACGGTGCCGTTCAACGCCTCGACCATATCCACGCACGAAAAATAGGAAGTAAACTTTATGTTCGCGGAAAGATCGGTTGTCAGGTGGCGCAGCAAAAATTTTGCCTGCCGCGCGGGCGTCCAATTCCCCAGCCGCAAAGCGCCGCTCCCGTCGTTGCGGGATTGCGCGCCCGATTCGCCCTGAATGATTTCCAGATCGGGGCTGTACAGGTCGCAAACACCGCGAACCCCCCGCGCCTTGCCGAGCAGGTCGGCTTCTTCGCAATGGTAGGCATGGTAACTGATTGCATTGAGAAAATCGCCCATGCCCGTTTGCATCGCCTCGTTCAAAAACCCGATCCGATAAGTAAACACCCCGCCGATCAAATAGGCGTCCGGATCCGCCGCCCGAACCGCTTTTGCCGTTTCAATGGTAAAATGCCCGAGCTCGGTCGCGTTCGTCCCGTGTTTCCAACAAGGCCTGTTATCCGGCTCGTTCCAAACCTCGTAATGCCGCACGCGGCCGCGAAAATGCTCGGCAAAGGCAAAGCAATAGTTCCGCCATGCCGCGCGCTGTTCCTCGGTGAAAATCGGCGGAACGCCCACCGCGCCGAAAACGCTTTTCGCCTCTTCATTGTACAAATCATTTCCGTAGCAAAGGCAAACCCAAGGGATCATTCCGAGGCCGAGCAAACGGTTCACCACACGGTCGATCCATGCAAAATCGTAAACGCCCTTTTTTCGCTCGGTACGTTGCCAACCGGATTGCAGCCGCACCCATTTAAGGCCGAGCGAAGCAAGCTTCGGATAGGCTTTTTCGGGATCGAACACTGCGCGGTCAAGCTTTTCAAAGCCGATTCCGAGCCGCGAATGTGAAATGTCTTTTGCGGAACGGGATTTCAACGTTCCGATTCTGATAAGATTTCTTGGTTCAACGCTCATTTTTCTGCTCTCCTGTATGTTTCGGAGTTCTATCATATTTCAATAGTAAAATTTCGTTTCCGGCGGGCGAATGTCGGTCAGCGCGCCCGTGTAATGGCGGAGCGTGTGCGGCCGGTAGGGGTGCGCGAGGCAGGCTTCCTCGTCAATCTCAATGCCAAGCCCCGCTTTCTGCGGGATCCGCAGCTTCCCGTTTTGGAACGTCAGCCGCTCGTCGCATACGTCCGCGCGCCATGTAACGTCCGAGAACATGGATTCCAGCATGCAAAAATTCGGGCAGACCGCCGCAACCTGCAAGGTTGCCGCGTTGGCCACCGGACCCGACGGGTTGTGCGGCGCGAACGCGAGATAGCGGGATTCCGCCTCGGCGGCGATCTTGACAAGCTCTGCAATGCCACCCGCGTGGCTGACGTCGGGTTGGATGTAGTCCGCCGCGCATTGATCGAACAGGGCGCGGTAATCGTAGCGGGTGTAGAGCCGCTCGCCCGCCGCGATCGGGATGGGGGATCGACTTCTGACCTCTTTGAGCGCGCCGAGGTTATCGGGCGGCACCGGCTCCTCGAACCACATGGGCTTGAACGGCGCCAACTCGCGCGCAACCGTAACCGCCGTTGGAACGTCGAAACGGCCGTGACCCTCGATCAGAAGCTCCACCCCGTTTCCAACGGCCTCGCGGACGGCCGCCACGCAGGCAATGGCGGTATCCAGCTCTTTGGCGGTCAGGCGCAGGTACGCTTTCCCGAACGGATCCCATTTCATGCCCGCAACGCCGCGCGCGGCCGCCGCTTTCGCCTTTTCGGCAAACTCCGCCGGCGTTTTGGCTCCCGCAAACCAACCGTTGACATAAATGGGCACCTCGGCGTTCACGCACCCGCCCAGCAGCTGCGAAACCGGAACGCCGAGCGACTTACCGAGAATATCCCATAACGCCGTTTCCACGGCCGAAAGCGCGCTCATCAGCACCGCGCCGCCGCGCCAATACGCGTCGCGGTAGATATGGAACCAATGCGCTCCGATCTCCCGCGCGTCCTTTCCGACCAGATATTCGCGAATGTGGTCCACCGCGCCGAGCAACGCCTTTTCCTTATATTCGAGCGTCGCCTCGCCAACGCCGTCGATCCCTTCGTCCGTGTAAACCTCCACAAAAACCCAATTGGTGCGGTAGCAATCCACCGCGAAGCATTTTACATCGGTTACTTTCATGGCAAATCCTCTTTTCCGAAAAATAAATTTCCTACGGGCTTGATTTTTTCCCGTTTTCGTGCTACAATTGATTATAGCAGATTTTTTCCGCGCGGGATAGTCGGAATCTTTCTGTCTTTTATCGGAATTTTACTTTTCGGGAGGAATACACCCATGGAAATTGCATTGGCGACCGGAAAATTTTCGGCCGGCGTGTTCGATAGCAACGAAACCTTTCGCGGGCAGACCTTGACCCCTGAACGAACCGTTTCCTGTCTGGAATTGGAATTTTACAGCGAGGACGGCGGCGTGACCTACCTTGGGGACGTTGCCTGCCCCATTCGGGCCGGATACATGCTCCGCGCGCTGCCGAACGAAACGCGCCACAGCAAACTGCCGCTGAAAACCGACTACCTGAAAACGGAAGACGACGGCGGCGTTGCGGCCGAGGCGATCCGCGCGCTTCCGCGCTATTCCCGCATTCCGGACGGCGTTGACCCCGCCAAAGCGATCCGCGAAATATTGGCCGCCGCCAACGCGGGGGACGAACTGCTTGCGGGCGCCCGCTTTCTGCAATTTCTCTCCCAGCTCCGAGCCGGCGTAAAACGCGCGAGTCAGCTCGACCGGTATACGGAAGAGCGGCGGCGCAGCGGCATTTCCCGCGCCATCGATTTTATGGAAACGCATTACATGGAGTCGGTCTCGCTTGGCGACATTGCCGCCAGCGCGAATTTTACTCCCATTTATTTCCATGGTCTGTTCCGGCGCGCCATCGGAAAAACGCCGTTTGAATATTTGAGCGACGTTCGCATGGAAGAGGCGAAGCGGATCCTGATTACCGAGCCCGTCAGCATCGGAGAGGTGGCGGAGCGATGCGGGTTCTGCTCGCAATCCTATTTCAACACCGTTTTCCACCGGACGTTCGGCATTACCCCCGGAGCCTACCGCCGCCAAGAATTGGAACGCTACCTGAAAGAGGACGGAAAATAACCGCCCGAAAAACCATTCCGTCCGCGCCCCGCGCGGGCAAACACAACAACCGCAAATCCCATGCAAACCGAAAGAAGAACTCCATGAAACGCACCCGTACCCTGAAAATCACCTTTACCGCCCTGTTCGCCGCTATGATCGCCGTACTGACCGTTATTCCCATCCCGATCAACTTTTTGGGCGTTCCCATGACGCTGCAAACCTTTGCCGTTGCCTTTTGCGGCTTTATAATCGGTTGGAAGATCGGGCTCGGCGCCGTCGGCGTCTACATTTTCATCGGCGCGCTCGGCTTGCCTGTTTTCTCGGGCATGCAGGGCGGGTTCGCCAAACTTGTGGGCCCCACGGGCGGGTTTATTTACGGTTTCCTGCTGATGGTCTTTTTCTGCGGCCTTGCCTGCCGCTTGCGCCATCGTGTTCTGCGGTGGGTGTTCGGGATCCTGCTCGGCGTTGCGGGGCTTCTGCTCTGCCACCTTTGCGGGGCGTTGCAGCTCGCGGTTGTCAACCATATTTCGGTCGCCGCGGCCGTCAAAGGCGCGTCGCTCCCGTTTCTGCCCAAGGACATTGCCTCGGTGGCTCTTGCGTTCGCGTTGGCGCAGCTGATCCGGCGGCGGCTGCCGTTGGAACTCGCAGAGGCGTTGAATTGATTTTTCACTTTTTTTCAAAAACCCCTTGACAAACCCGCAAAGTTGTGGTAAAATCACTTCAACAAGGAAACACACGCAAATGCGATGATGGAATTATTCCTTTGCCGAAAGCCGAAGCAGAGAGCCGTTGGTTGGTGCGAAACGGCGCGGCGGGCATGGGAAGTCTCGTTCCGTAGCAGGGTCGCCGAACCGCCTCGCGGCGAAGTAAGCAGCCACGGCCTGCCCCGTTACCATGGCAACCGGCTTGTTCGAGCCGCAAGAGTTGACCGCCCGCCGTGGCGGTAAACGGGGTGGTACCGCGAAATTGCAATTTCGTCCCCGACATCGGTAAATCGCCGATGTCGGGGCTTTTTTCATCCGAAAACCGTGTCTGTTTCCCCAATCGAAAGGAGTTCAAACCATGTCCACTCAAATCCGGATCGCCGACACAACGCTCTGCCGCGAAAACGGCACATTCAGCTTCAAAGAAAAACTTGAAATTGCGCGGTGGCTCGAACGCCTGAACGTTGACGCCATCGAGCTTCCCGAAATTGCCAATGCCCGCGCGGACATTCTTTTGGTGCGCACGGCGTCCGCTTTTGTGAAAAACGGCGTACTGTCGGTGGCGGCGGGAAGCTCTCCCGAAAGCATCGAAAACGCCGCGGCGGCCCTCTCCGCGGCCGCTCGCCCGCGCATTCGCGTCGAGCTTCCGCTCTCGCCCGTCGGAATGGAATACATTGCCCACCGCAAGCCCGCCAAGCAGCTCGAATGGATCGCCGAAGCGGTCCGCGCCGCAAAAGCGAAAGGGATGGAAGCGGAGTTCTGCGCCGTGGACGCCACGCGTGCCGAACCCGAATTTCTGGCGGCGGCGGTCCGCGCCGCCGCCGAGGCGGGCGCCGACCTGATTTCGATTTGCGACAGCGCCGCCGAAATGGCCCCCGACGAGTTTGCCGACTTTATGGAACCCATTGCCAAGTCGGTCGCGGTTCCGCTCGGCATCCGCTGCGAGAACCGGAACGGCCTCGCCTGCGCCGAGGCTCTGATTGCCGCTCGGCACGGCGCAACGGTGGTAAAAACCTGCGTGGACGGTTCCACCGTTCCGCTGGAAACCTTTGCGGGCATTCTGCGCGAATGCGGCGACCGCTACGGCATCGCGTCGCGCCTGCGGCTGACAGAGATTCAGCGCATCGTCCGGCAGATCCGCTGGGTCAGCGATAATTCCCGCGCGGCCGTTTCCGCCGCTCCCGCCGAAAACGAGCAATTGCTTCTGGACGGCAACGACTCCCAACAGGCGGTGGCCGCCGCCGTAACGCGGCTCGGCTACGACCTTTCCGAAGAGGATCAGAAAAAGGTCTACGAAGAATTTCTCCGCGCCGCTTCCAAAAAGCAGATCGGCGCGCGCGAGCTGGACGCCATTGTGGCGGGAACCGCTCTGCAAGTGCCGTCGGCTTATCAGCTCGTCAACTATGTCGTCAACAGCGGCAACATCATTTCCGCCAGCGCGCAGATCACGTTGGCGCGGGACGGAAAAAATTCCACCGGCGTCAGCATTGGGGACGGTCCCGTTGCCGCCGCGTTCTCGGCCATCGAGCAGGTGGTTGGCCGCCGGTATGAATTGGATGATTTTCAGATCCAATCGGTAACGGAAGGGCGCGAGGCGCTCGGTTCCGCGCTGGTTCGCCTGCGCTCGGACGGGCGGGTATACGCCGGAAACGGCATTTCCACCGACATCATCGGCGCCGCCATCCGCGCCTATCTCTCGGCGGTGAACAAAATCATTTATGAGGAGGAGCAGGCATGAAACTTTCCTTTTCCACCAAGGGTTGGCACAATGCGTCCTTTGCCGAGCTTTGCGCCGCGGCGAACGACCTGAAGCTGGACGGCATTGAGCTTCACAACGTTCGCGGAACGCTCTTTACCGACCGCAACAGCGCCTTCCGCGACCAAACGGCTTCCGCAACCCTGCGCGAGCTTTACGAAAAGCGGCTTTCCCTGCCCGCCGTTGACGTAATTGCCGACATTGCCGGCGACCCGACCGCCGCCGCGGAAGAACTCCGCGATTGCCTGCGCGTTGCCGCGGCGTTCCATATTCCCGCCGTCCGCCTGCGCGCCGCCGAAGCCGAGGACGCCGAAGCCGCCGCCGAGCGCGCCGCCGCTCTGATTGCCGCGCAGTTGCCCGAGGCCGAATCGCTCGGCGTCTCGCTCCTGATAGAAACTTCGGGGCTGTTCTGCCGTTCCGATCGCCTGCGCGATTTTCTCGGCCGGTTCGCAACCGACCGTCTCGGCGCGCTCTGGCAAATGTCGGCCGCTTGGTTCGAGGGGGGAGAACGCGCGGGCGAGGTAATCAAAAACCTCGGCGCGTATGTCCGCCATGTGCATATCAGCGACGCGCGCCGCACGGCGGATGGCGTGGAAGCCTGCCTGCTCGGCGAGGGGGAACTTCCCGTTGCCGAAATCATGCTCGCGCTCCGCTCGGTGAACTACGACGGCTTTCTCTCCCTTGTCTGGGACCCCGCATGGTGCCCCGAGCTGGACGATATGGAGATCGTCCTTGCGCAGTTCGCAAACTACATGAAGCAGTTCGGCGACCCCTCGCGCGGGGAAAAAGCCCTTTATTGGAACCGCGCGCACACGGGAACGTTCATTTGGAAAAAGGACCTGCTGATCGACTGCACGTTTTCGGACGTACTCGACCGCATGGTGGAAGAATACCCCGACCAATACGCCTTCAAATACACCACGCTGGACTATACCCGCACCTACTCGGAGTTCCGCGACGACGTGGACACCTTTGCCCGCTCGCTCATTGCGCTGGGGGTCAGGGCGGGAACGCATGTAGCGGTCTGGGCTTCCAACGTTCCGCAATGGTACATCGCCTTTTGGGCAACCGTAAAGCTTGGAGCCGTGCTGGTAACGGTCAACACGGCCTATAAGATCCACGAGGTGGAATACCTGCTCTCCCAATCGGATACGCACACGCTGATTATGACCGAGGGCGCGAAGGACACGCACTATGGCAGAATTGTTGCCGAGCTTTGCCCCGAGCTGGAAGCCAAAAAGGCCGGCGACCCGCTCCACAGCAAGCGTTTGCCGTTCCTGCGCAATGTCGTTACCGTCGGGTTTACCCAAAAAGGATGCCTGACTTGGAAGGACGCGCTGGACCGTTCTTCCGAAGTCCCGCCCGAAGCGGTGGCCCGTATGGCCGCCGCCGTGACCCCCGACGACGTTTGCAACATGCAGTACACCTCGGGCACCACGGGCTTTCCGAAAGGGGTTATGCTCACCCACCGCAACATTGTGAACAACGGCAAGTGCATCGGCGACCGCATGGACCTTTCCACCGCCGACCGCATGATGATTCAGGTTCCCATGTTCCATTGCTTCGGCATGGTGCTGGCCATGACCGCCTCGATGACCCACGGGGTCACGCTCCTGCCGCTTCCCTATTTTTCGCCCAAGCCCGCGCTCGCCTGCATCCATAACGAGCATATTACGGCGTTCCACGGCGTTCCCACCATGTTCATCGCCATGCTCGGCCACCCCGATTTTCCGAAAACCGATTTTTCCTATATGCGGACCGGCATTATGGCGGGCAGCCCCTGCCCCATTTCCGCCATGCGCGATGTGGTGGAAAAAATGCACATGACCGAGATTACCATTGTGTACGGCCAGACCGAGGCGTCCCCGGGATGCACCATGAGCTCCACCGACGACCCCATCGAGGTCCGCGTCGGAACCGTGGGTCGTCCTCTGCCCGAAATCGAGTGCAAGATCGTCAATCCCGAAACGGGAGAGGATTGTCCGGACGAGGTCACGGGCGAGTTTGTGGCGCGCGGTTATAACATTATGAAAGGCTACTACAAAATGCCCGAGGCCACCGCCGCCGCCATTGACGCGGAAGGCTGGCTCCACACCGGCGACCTTGCCTGCCGCACGCCCGAGGGCAACTTCCGCATCACAGGTCGGCTCAAAGATATGATCATCCGCGGCGGCGAAAACATTTACCCCAAGGAGATCGAGGAGTTCATCTACACGCACCCCAAGGTGAGCGACGTGCAGGTGATCGGCGTTCCCGACGAGCAGTACGGCGAGGAGATTATGGCTTGCATAATCCTGAAAGAGGGAGAAACGATGTCCGCCGACGAAATGCGCGCGTTCATTGCGGCGAGCATGGCACGGCATAAGGTGCCGAAATACATCGACTTTGTGGAGTCGTTCCCCATGAACGCGGCGGGAAAAATTCTGAAATACCAGATGCGCAAGGACGCGATTGAAAAATTGGGCCTGCAAAAGGCCGACAAGGTGGTGACGGCGTAATGCGGAACGGATTTGAAATTTGGGACGCGCACTGCCACATCTACCCCGAGAAAATCGCCGAAAAAGCGGTTGCGGGGACCGACGCGTTTTACAGCACCGTTGCCGACGGCCGCGGGACCGTTCGCGACCTGACCGAGCGCGGGGGAGCCGCCGGCGTGGATCGGTTTGTGGTGCAATCGGTGGCAACCACCCCGAAGCAGGTGGGGAGCATCAACGCGTTCATCGCGGCGGAAGTGGCCGAGGGGAACGGAAAGCTGACGGGGCTGGGGACCATTCACCCTGCCTCGGACGATATGGAAGGCGACATTCGCCGCTTGGTCGGGCTGGGTCTGCGCGGCATTAAAATTCACCCCGACATTCAGAAGTACCGCATCGACGACCCCCTGTTCTTCCCCGCATACGCGCTCTGCGAGGAGCTTGACCTTCCCATTCTGATGCACACGGGGGACAGCCGCTACGATTATTCCAACCCCAACCGTCTCCTGCCCGTTCTGCGCCGGTTTCCGCGGCTGCGGGTCGTGGGGGCGCATTTCGGGGGATGGTCGATCTGGGAAGAGGCAGCGGAGCAACTCGCGGGCATTCCGAACCTTTGGGTGGATTGCTCTTCCACCATGCCGTTTATGAAAAGCGGAGACCCGCACGAGCGCGTAACGGCGTTGATCCGCCGCTACGGCGTTGACCGCGTTCTGTTCGGGACCGATTACCCCATGTGGAGTCCCGAAAAGGAATTGGAATTTTTCTTTGAGCTTCCGCTGACCAACACCGAACGCCGCGCCATTCTCTCCGAAAACGCGAAACAGGTGTACGGCACATAATGTCCGCTTATTTTTCTTTAACTCTTGACAAACCGAAAACGCCGTGATATAATGGTTATGACAAACGCAAGCAATCGCCGATTCCGGCGGAAAGGAGAACTAATTTTATGAAAACAAGAAGAATTACGGCATGCTTCGTCGCAATCCTGTTTGTTTTTGCCATGCTGTTCTCCCATGCTTTCATGATTGCCGAGGCACACCACGATTGTTCCGGCAAGGATTGCGAAATCTGTCACGTTATCGCAATGGCCGCGAGCGTCGTCCGGAGTATCGGTCTCGCGATCGGTGCGATGACGGCGTTCGTCGCGTTTGCCATAATTACGGGAACGGCTGCGAAAAAAGCGGCTCGAGCCGTTTCTTTTGCTACGCCCGTCGCCTTAAAGGTCAAACTTTCGAATTAAAATAAAAAACACATGAACAAGGGATAAGTCTGTCCTCCCGCAGGGGGGATAGACTTTTCGCGTATTCATCAATACGCGGTTGCCTTGTCTTTTTTTGTCTTTTCAAAATCATGTTCAATTATTAATTATTGATTCGGAGGTTTTAGTTCTTATGAAAAACAAAATATCGGCAATTCTGCTTGCCATTTGCATGTTGGGTAGCGTTATGATGCTCGCCGCCTGCAAAAACACGGACGCAAAAAATGAACAAATCAGTATTGTAACAACAATTTTTCCCGAGTACGATGGGGTTCGGAATGTACTCGGCGGGCAAAACGACCGCGCGGAAGTAACGCTCCTGTTGGATAGCGGCGCGGATCTGCACAGCTACCAGCCCACCGTTGCGGATATTGCAAAAATTTCTTTCTGCGATCTGTTTATCTATGTCGGCGGCGAGTCCGACGAATGGGTGGACGACGCGCTGAAAAACGCAACAAACAAAGACATGGAAGTCATCAATCTTCTGGAAGTCCTCGGCGACAAAGCCAAAGAAGAGGAAATTGTGGAAGGGATGGAGGAAGAACACGATCATGAAGAGGAAGGAGAGGAAGAAGAGGAGACCGAATACGACGAACATGTCTGGCTCTCTCTGAAAAATTCTCAAATTTTTGTAAGGGAAATTTCCAACGCGCTCGGAAGAATTGACCAAAAGAACGCCGAGGCATATTCCGAAGCCGCAACGTCCTATTGCGCCGAGCTTTCCGCCTTGGATGAAAAATACGGGCAGACGGTTGCGTCCGCAGGCAAAAAAACGGTTCTCTTCGGCGACAGGTTTCCCTTTCGCTATCTCGTTGACGATTACGGCATCAGTTATTACGCCGCGTTTGTAGGTTGCTCGGCCGAAACGGAAGCGAGCTTTGAAACCGTTGTATTTCTGTCCGAAAAAACAGATGAACTTGGGTTGAACGCCATTTTGAAAATTGAGAGCTCGGATGGAAAAATTGCGCAAACCATCAAGGAGAATACCGCTGCGAAAAACCAAAAAATACTGACGATGGATTCCCTGCAGTCTGCAACCTCAAAAGAGTACGACGAGGGCAGAACCTATCTTCATGTAATGGAAGAAAATCTTGCAGTTCTGAAAGAAGCGCTCGGATAAGGGGACGACGCCATGGCTCAACTCTCGTGCAGACATTTATCGATCGGCTATGAAAATCATGCGGTTGTAAAAGACCTTTCGTTTGAGATCGACAGCGGCGACTATCTTGCGATTGTGGGGGAAAACGGCGCGGGAAAGTCCACTCTGATGAAAACCGTTCTGGGATTGTTGAAACCCCTCTCGGGAGAAATCGTTACCGGAGATGGGCTGAAAGGAAACGAGATCGGGTATCTCCCGCAGCAAACGGTGGTGCAAAAGGATTTTCCCGCTTCCGTTTGGGAAGTGGTTCTTTCCGGATGCCTGCCGCATGTCGGCCTGCGCCCGTTTTTCCGGAAAGAGGAAAAAGAACTTGCAAGATGTAACCTTGAAAAAATGGGAATGTCGGGATTTGAGAAACGCTCCTACCGAACGCTTTCCGGCGGGCAGCAGCAACGGGTTTTGCTGGCAAGAGCGCTTTGCGCAACCCGAAAAATTCTGCTTTTGGACGAACCTGTTTCCGGCCTCGACCCGAACGCTACCGAAGAAATGTACGGGTTGATTGAACGGTTGAACCGCGGCGGAACAACAATTGTAATGATCTCGCATGATCTTTCCGCCGCAATCCGGTATGCCGATAAAATTCTGCAAATCGGCGAATCCGTGTTCTTCGGAAGAAAAACGGAATATCTCGCCGGAGCGGCAGGAAAACGTTTTTTCGGAAACGGGGGCGCCAATTATGACTGAAATTTTTGAAAAGTTACAGTTTTACTTTCGATTTCCGTTTGTAAAGTATGCTTTCATCGTCGGAGTTCTCATTGCGCTTTGTTCTTCTCTGCTCGGGGTAACATTGGTGCTGAAACGGTTTTCGTTTATCGGAGACGGACTTTCACATGTGGCGTTCGGAGCCATGGCTGTGGCGGCGGTTGTCGGCTTGACCAACCGGATGGTTTTGATTATGCCCGTTACCGTTCTCTGCGCCGTTCTGCTTTTGAAAACAGGGCAAAATGCAAAAATCAAGGGCGATGCCGCCATTGCCATGATCTCGGTAGGAGCGCTGGCGTTCGGTTATCTCCTGATGAACCTGTTTCCCACCTCTTCCAACATTTCGGCCGACGTTTGCACCACCCTGTTCGGATCCACCTCTATTTTAACGCTTTCGCGCGTTGACGTATGGTTATGCGCGGGGCTTTCCGTTGCGGTGATTTTGGTTTTCATACTTTTCTACCATAAGATTTTTGCCGTTACGTTTGACGAAACCTTTGCCAAGGCTACAGGAACCAACGCGAATGCCTATCATTTCATCATTGCGGTTATCATCTCGGTTGTTATTGTTCTCGCCATGAATCTCGTCGGTTCACTGCTGATTTCGGCGCTGATCATTTTTCCCGCGCTTTCCGCCATGCGCGTGTTCAGAAATTTCCGGTCGGTAACAATCTGCTCGGCAGTTCTCTCGGTGTTCTGCGCCGCTCTCGGAATTTTGATCTCCATTCTTTGGGGAACGCCCGTCGGCCCAACCGTTGTGGTTGCCGACATTGCCGCGTTTTTTGTGTTCCAAACAATCGGAGCGGCTGTTGACGCACACGGGAAATAACAAACGAAACAGGAGTTTATTATGCGAAAAATCATTTGCTTGCTTTTCATCCTTCTCCTTCCCGCGCTTTCCTGCGCGTGCGGGATCCGCCCCATCGGGTTTATGGACGCAACGCCGACGATTACCGAATCTGTCGCGGCAAAAAGCGGGGACGAGACGGAAAAAAATATCGCGACCATGAGCGAAACGGTCGACCTTGATCTGACGACCATGAGCGGAACCGTTGTTTATTCGCAGGTCTATAACATGATGTCCAATCCCACGAAATACGTCGGAAAAACCGTAAAGATCAAGGGCGCTTTTTCGGCCTATTACAGCAACAGCACCAAACTATATTACCCTGCGGTGATAATTGCCGACGCCAGAGCCTGCTGTTCGCAGGGAATGGAATTTGTTCTGGACGGAAACCCCGCATACCCCGCAGGGTATCCCGAATCGGGAAACGAGATCACCGTTATCGGGACGTTTGAGACCTATTACGAGGGGATGTCTCTGTACTGCCATTTGGTTCAGGCAAAAATGGTCTGATCCGCACCGTATCTTGCATAAAGATTCTCCGCGCCAGAGTCGGCGCGGAGTTTTTATAATTGACAAAGGGAGATCGCTATGGTATAATAGGCATGGATGAAAGAATTATAAAAAACCGACAATCGCGTTGTTTTTGCCCGTTTTTTTGCCACACGGTGCGCAAATTTCGGAAAAGCGCTTGACAAACGCTGGAAAATGGGGTATGATACAAGAGTCACCTATTGTTTTCTCAAAAAGAGGTATCGGAACTCCCTATGGAAGAATCGCAATCACCCGCCAAACCCTCTCGCGCCGCCGCGTTCCGCTCGGTCGTCCTGCGCTTTCCGCAAAAGAACCCCGTTCTCTGCATTGCGCTGGTTCTCGCGGTCGTAACGTCGTTTATCGTCCCGCCCGACGCGGCCTACCGTTCCTACATCGACCTGAAAACCCTCTCCTGCCTGTTCTGCGTGCTTGCGGTGGTCTGCGCGCTCAAAAACATCCGCTTTTTCTCCCGCCTCGCCGAAGGGCTGGTGGGCCTGACCGGAAACCTGCGGCTCGCAACCGCGGCTCTGGTCTGCGTCACCTTTCTCGGCTCCATGCTGATCGCCAACGACATGGCTCTTCTGACCTTTCTTCCGCTCGGCTATTTCGTCCTCGCTTCCACCGGCTCCGAACGCTACATGGCCCCCGTTTTCATTCTGCAAAACATTGCCGCCAACCTCGGCGGTATGCTCACGCCGTTCGGCAACCCGCAAAACCTCTACCTCTATTCGTATTTTCAAATTCCGGACGCGGAATTTCTGCGGACCATGTTCCCCCCCTTCGCGCTCTCCATTGCCCTGATCCTCGGTTGCTGTTTCCTGCTCCCCCGACAGCCGATCTCCCTGCAAAAGCCCGAAAACAAACCGCTCCCCGCCGGAAGAACCGCGCTCTACCTCGTGCTGTTCGCGCTCTCCATCATCATCGTTTTTCGCGTCGTCCCCTATTGGGTGGGGCTGATCGTGATTCCCCTTGTTTTGCTGTTTGCCGACCGCCGCGCCCTCGCGCAGGTGGATTATCCCCTGCTCTGCACGTTCGTCTGCTTTTTCATCTTTTCCGGCAACCTTTCCCGCATGGAGCCTGTCCGCCGGTTTCTCGGCGACCTGCTCGGCAAAAATCCGCTTGTGGTCAGCGCGCTCTCCTGCCAATTCATCAGCAATGTGCCGTCGGCCATCCTGCTCTCGCATTTCACATCCGACTACCGCAGTCTCCTGCTCGGCGTCAACATCGGCGGAACGGGAACGCTGATCGCCTCGCTTGCAAGCCTGATTACGTTTCGCGAATATGTTCGCCACAACCCGACGAAAAAGAGATATTACCTCGGCGTTTTCTCGGCGTTCAACTTCTCGTTTCTTGCCATCTTGTTGATTTTTTCGTCGTTTGTGCGCTGATCTTTCATGTTTCGGCGCAAACGCGGCATACTATAGTTATTGACGGTTCCTTCGGAAAGGAGAACTTTTTGTGTTTGTTCAGAACCACCTGCAACTCGGTCGCGCGCTTGCGGCCGAATCCCATGTGCTCGGGGAGCATTTTTTGCGCCGCGAACTGTTTTTGCTCGGGAACATTCTCCCCGATTTTTTGTTTTTCACCTATTTGCGCGGCTACAAGGAAAGCCGCCGCTGGATTGGGCATAGTCTGCCCCATTCCGCTCCCGCCATTGAGAAAAAGCTGAAAAAACAGCTCTCGGTGGGTCTGCGCTCCGCGGGCGACGCCTACCGCCTCGGGATTCTGCTCCACTACCTTGCCGATTCCTTTACCTACCCCCATACCGAACGCTTTACGGGCCGCCAACCCGACCACAGCCGCTACGAGCGCCGCCTTTTGCATGTTTTCCCGCGGTTTCTCTCCCTCGTCAAAGAGACCGGACCCGCCGACGACCCCGACTTTCTTGCCGAGGCTCGCCGCACCTACGAGGCTTTGCCGCCCTCCCCCGAAACCGACGCGGAATGGATCGTTCGCGTCTGTTCGGCGGTGTTCTTTGCGGTGATTTCGGTCTGATCCGGTCGAAAAATCCCGTTTTTCAAATATTTTTACCCAAAAACAAAGATTTTTATTGACAAATTCTTCGTTTCCTGCTATAATAATAACATTGGAGCGTGCGCGGGCTGATGGATCGCCATTCAACCGTGCCGCTTTCGTTTGCGCCTTTCCGGCCCGCAAAGCCCTCTTGGCCACGGGCGCAGACCGATTTTGGAAAACAGGAGAACGAATGAAACCATGGGAAAATATTTCGGAACCGACGGTTTCCGCGGCGAAGCGGGCGTTACGCTGACTTCCGAGCATGCCTACCGGATCGGCAGATTTCTCGGCTGGTACTACGCGAACGGCGGGAGACGCCGCGTCCGCGTTGTAATCGGCAAGGACACGCGCCGTTCCAGCTACATGTTCGAATACGCGATTGTCGCGGGGCTGACCGCCTCGGGCGCGGACGTTTACATGCTCCACGTTACCACCACCCCAAGCGTTTCCTTTGCCACGGCGGGGGACGATTTTGATTGCGGCATTATGATTTCGGCCAGCCACAACCCCTTTACCGACAACGGCATTAAGCTGGTGAACCGCCGCGGCGAAAAGATGGACGACGCCACCATTGCGAAAATTGAGCAATACCTTGACGGCGACCTTGCGGGGCTTGGCGTCTCCGCGCCGGATATTCCCTTTGCAACCGGCGAAAACCTCGGCGAAATTGTGGACTACGCGGCGGGCAGAAACCGCTATATCGGCTACCTGATCTCGCTCTCGCGCTATTCGTTCAAGCCCTACCGCGTGGGGCTCGATTGCGCCAACGGCAGCGCGTGGATGATCGCGAAAAGCGTGTTCGAAGCCCTCGGCGCGAAAGTTTCGGTCATCAACGCCTCGCCCGACGGACTCAACATCAACCGCGGGGCCGGCTCCACCCATATCGGCGCGCTCTGCCGCCATGTGCAGGAAAACAACCTTGACCTCGGGTTTGCCTTTGACGGCGACGCCGACCGCTGCATTGCCGTGGACGAACACGGCGACGTGGTCAACGGCGACCACATTCTGTATATTCTCGCGAACATTCTCAAACAGAACGGCGAACTGACCAATAACACGGTCGTTACCACCATTATGTCCAACATGGGGCTTTACCGCGCGCTGGCCGCCGCGGGGATCGACTATGCCCAAACCACCGTTGGCGACCGCTATGTTTGGGAAAACATGGTGGAAACGGGCAACTGCCTCGGCGGCGAACAATCGGGACATATCATTATGAGCAAATACGCCACCACGGGCGACGGAATCCTGACCGCCATTAAGGTTATGGAAGCGGTCATCAGCTCCAAGCTTCCGCTTTCCAAGCTGGCCGAACCGGTGAAAATGCTGCCGCAGGTACTCAAAAACGTGCGCGTGGCGGATAAAGCCGCCGTGCGGGAGAACGCCGCCGTGCGCGCCGCGCTCAAAACGGCGTCCGACGCCCTGAACGGAAACGGGCGCGTTCTGCTGCGCGAGAGCGGCACCGAACCCGTGGTTCGCGTTATGGCCGAGGCCGAAACTGAGGCACTCTGCGAACGGGTGGTGGAAAGCGTGGTCGGCGCCATCCGCTCCGAGGGGTTGGAAAATGGCTGAACCCCTGCGTTTTGAAGAACAGGTGCGCGTCGCCGCGCTCTATCGCCATCCCGAACGCTCCATCGCCTATCCCTACCTTTCGGCGTTCACCTACCCTTGGGAAGCGCTCGACGGGCTTGCCGATTTCATCCGCTCGCTGGGCGCGTCGCTCTCTCCCGAGGAATACGACCGCCCCGCCGACGACGTATGGATCGCCAAGACCGCGAAAGTCGCTCCCTCGGCGTCTCTCGGCGGACCGTTGATCGTTTGCGGCGGCGCGGAGATCCGCCAATGCGCCTTCATCCGCGGGAGCGCGATCGTTGGAGCGGGGGCGGTGGTGGGCAACTCCACCGAGCTGAAAAACTGCGTTCTGTTCGACGGCGTGCAGGTTCCCCACTTCAATTATGTAGGCGACGCGATCCTCGGCTACAAGTCGCATATGGGCGCGGGCGCGGTCACGTCCAACGTCAAAAGCGATAAGACCCCCGTTTCCATTCGCTGGGGGTCGGAATCGATCGCCACGGGGCGGAAGAAATGCGGCGCGATGCTCGGCGATTTTGTGGAAGTCGGCTGCAACAGCGTGCTCAACCCGGGAACGGTGATCGGTTGTCACAGCAACGTTTATCCGCTCTCCTCGGTGCGCGGCTTCGTTCCCGAACGCCATATCTTCAAATCCCGCGAAGAGGTGGTCCTCAAACGCGGGGATTGAGCCGCCGTCGGCTCGCGTTTCCTGTGTTTTCGCAAAGCGCGCCGCGTTTTGCAAAATCAAAAAAGCCCCTTGCCCGCGAACGAACGGCGGCAGGCATGGGGCGGGTAACCGCCGTTCCCCGCAAATTCGGGTGATAATAGCGCCAGACCGCGCCCCTCGGGCGCGGTTGACGAGGCGAGAAGTGATCGAAAATTCGGCGGATGCTTCTCCGGTCGGAACCCCCGATCGTTAAAACAGGTTCAAATATGCGGGCAACCGCAAAACAACCCCTGTTCAACCGAAAAACCGTTCTTCCGGAACGGTCTTTTCCGGTTGCACTTTTTTCTACATCATCGGAAAGGCGGGCGGAAAGAAACTGCCCGAACAGGGGAAAAACGAACATGTGCGGAATTATCGGCTACACGGGAAGCGCGAACGCGATTCCGAAAATGATGAAAGGTCTTTCGGTGCTTGAATACCGCGGCTACGATTCGGTCGGCGTTGCGGCGCAGCGGAAGAACGGAACCGAGATTGTAAAATGCAAGGGGCGCATCGGCGCGTTGGAAGAGAAACTGCGCGACGAGCCCATTGAGGACAGTCGCTGCGCCATCGGGCATACCCGTTGGGCAACGCACGGCGGGCCGTCCGACGAAAACGCGCACCCACACCGCGCGGGCAAGGTCGTTCTTGTTCACAACGGCATTATCGAAAACTACAAGGAGCTTCGCTCGGAACTGCTCGGAAAGGGCGCGGTCTTTCTCTCCGAAACCGACACCGAGGTTGCCGCGGCTCTGATCAACGATTGCTACGCCGCCGAGCGCGAGCCGGTTGCGGCCATCCGGAAAGCAGCCGCCCGCATGCGCGGCGCGTTCGCGTTCGCCATTCTGTTCGACGGGCGCGAAGGCGAGGTCTACGTGATCCGCCGCGGAAGCCCGCTGATCCTCGCGCGCGGCAGAGACGGCTTTTACCTCGCATCCGATATGACCGCGCTTCTGCCCTTCACCCGAGAATACTGCGCCTTGAAAGAGGATGAAATCGCCTGCCTCCTGCCGGACGGCGTCAGCATCTGCCCCGCGGACGGAACGCGCTTCCCGCCCGAGTGGAAAACCACCACCATGACGCCCGAATCCGCGCAGAAAGGCGGCTTCGCGCATTTCATGCTCAAAGAGATCCACGAACAGCCCGCCGCGGTGGTCAAATCGGTCTCGCCGCGCGTCAATTCCAAGGGGTTGCCCGATTTTTCGGCGGACGGCATTAACGCCGACTTCTGGCGGTCCGTCCGGCATATTCAGGTGGTCGCCTGCGGCTCCGCCATGCACGCGGGGCTTTTGGGGCAACGGCTGATCGAGGATTACGCGAAAGTTCCCACCACGGTGCATATCGCTTCCGAATATCGCTATCATCCCCCCGTTATGTCCGAGGGGACGCTGGTCGTGGTGATCTCGCAGAGCGGGGAGACGGCCGATAGCCTTGCCGCGCTCCGCTATGCCAAAGAGCAAGGGATTCCCACGCTCGCCATTGTGAACGCCGTGGAAACCACCATTGCCCGCGAGGCCGACCGCCGCGTTTATACCTATGCCGGTCCCGAAATTGCCGTTGCCACCACCAAGGGCTATTGCACGCAGGCTTCGGTGCTTTGGATGATCGCGCTGGCAATGGCGCACGCCGCCGGACGGCTGACCGACGAAAAAGCCCGCGAGGCCGTGAATTGCCTTTTGCGGGACGTTCCCGCCGCCATGGAGCAAATGCTCTCCCGCGAGGATCGCTACCGCAAAGCGGCGCGCGGGTTGATTAACCACGAGCATGTGTTCTATATCGGCCGCGGGATCGACTACGCGCTCTCCATGGAAGCCGCGCTCAAACTCAAAGAAATTTCGTATATCCATTGCGAGGCGTATGCCGCGGGCGAGCTGAAACACGGAACCATTTCGCTGGTGGAAGCCGGAACGCCGGTCCTCGCCATTTCCACCGAGCGCGACCTGTTTGATAAAACCGAAAGCAACATTCGGGAAGTCCGCAGTCGCGGCGCGCAGGTCACGCTGATCTGCCGGAGCGACATCGCGGTTCCAAGCGAAACCGCCGACGAACTGATTTCCCTGCCCGTTTCCTCAAACGCGGCAACCGTGTTTTCCGCGCTTCTCGCCGTTCAGTGCATCGCATATGAAGCCGCGTCGCTCCTCGGGTGCGACATCGACCGCCCCCGCAATCTTGCCAAGAGCGTTACGGTGGAGTAAAAACAAAGATGCGGAGCCGCTTTCCCACAGGGGGAAAGCGGCTCTGCATTTGCGTTTTTCGGGAATCGGCAAGCGCGGGAAAATCAGTTGGCCAATTTTTTGCCTTCCGCGTCCGCGTCAATGCCGCCGCAAAGGATCAGGATTCCTTCAATCAACCCCCAAATCGCGCTGATCCCGCTCAAAATACCAACCGAGAGCAGCGAGAGCAACAGCTGCGCCACGGCTTTCCCCGTATACCCGAGGTAAAAATTGTGAACGCCGAAGCAACCCAAAAAGATCCCGAGCAACCCCGCGACGATCTTGGATTTATCGCTGACGGCATGGTTCAGCTTCACCGTTTCGGGCTGCGCTTCGGACGATTTGGAAAAATCGCCGAGTTTCGCTCCGCAATTCGTGCAAAACAACGCGCCCTCCTGTGCTTCCGCTCCGCAATTGGGACAAAACATTTCCGAAAATCTCCTTTTCCGTTTTTTGATCGCAGCGTTTCCGCTTTGTTTGTCAGGTACGAAAAAACTCCGCCGAGGCGGAGTTTTTTGCGCTCGTAAATCAGCTGTTCAGAACACGCCAGATGCTCTTGTTGAGAATCATCATTACGAGGTCGATGACCCAAAGGATCAAGGTGCCGATACCGGTCAGACCAATAACCAACCGAACAACGCCGGCAATGGTTTTGCCTTCCATGAAGCGAGTGACAAAGCCACACACCCAAGAAGTGATCGGAATGATCGCGAGAATCAAGCTTACGATCCAAGAAAGGCCGAAGTAATCGCTCTTTTTCTCTGCCATGATGAAAAACCCCCCTCTTTTATTTGCAAGATCACTCTCACATGTTTCATTATATCATGAAACAACAAAAAAATCAATACCCCGTTTGAATTTTTTTCCGAAAAATGAACTTTTTGTCGGGAAAGGTCGTCCGGCCTGTCCGTCAACCGAAAAAATTCTCGGTTTTTCGGCAAAAGAGCCGCTCTTTTTCGGCAAATTGCCAATTGATAAAATCTTTGCCGTTTTCCCTTGCAAAGTGCGGGGTCTTATGTTATAATAGATATGTATGTGAAACTTTCATGTTGTCGGAGGCTGTTATGTCAAACTGTGCCATTGTCGGAATCAATTGGGGTGACGAGGGAAAAGGCCGCATGGTCGATCTTCTCACCCAACATTATGATGTCGTGGTTCGCTATCAGGGCGGCGGAAACGCGGGACACACCGTAATCAACGAGCACGGCAAGTTCGCGCTCCATCTGCTCCCCTCGGGCATTTTCCGCGCGGGCGTTGTCAACATTCTGGGCAACGGCGTGGCCCTCGATCCCGAAAACCTTTGGAACGAGATGCAAACCGTGATCGCCCAAGGAATCGCGCTGACGCCCGAAAATCTGAAAATCAGCGACCGCGCGTCGCTCCTGCTCCCTTGGCACCGCGAACTCGATTCGCTGGAAGAGGCGCGGCTGGCCGATAAAAAATACGGCTCCACCAAGCAGGGCATCGCGCCGTTCTATTCGGATAAATACCAAAAGAAAACGGTGATGGCGGGCGAGCTGTTCCACCCCGAGCATCTGCGCGCGCACCTTGCCGACCTGCTCGAATGGAAAAACCTGACCCTTTCCGGCGTTTACGGCGCGGAGCCTTACACCATGGAACGCCTGACGGCATGGGTGAACGACTACTGCGAAAAGATCAAGCCCTTTATCTGCGATGTGGGAGCCTTCCTCAAAAACGCGGACAAGGCGGGCAAGAACATCCTGTTTGAAGCGCAGCTCGGCGCGCTCCGCGACCTTGATTACGGCATTTACCCCTACACCACGTCGTCCAACACCACCGCCGCCTACGCTCCCATCGGTTCCGGCTACCCCGCCGCAAAGATCAACGAGGTGGTGGGCGTGGTCAAGGCCTATTCCACCTGCGTGGGTGAAGGGCCGTTCACCTGCGAATGGTTCGGCGAAGAGGCCGAAAAGCTCCGCGAGGCGGGCAACGAGTACGGGGCCAAAACCGGCCGCCCGCGCCGCGTGGGGCCTTTGGATATTGTCGCCACGCGCTACGGCGTGGAAACGCAGGCGGCAACCAACATTGCCCTGACCAAGCTCGATGTGTTGAGCTATATGGAAAAGATCCCCGTTTGCACCCACTACCTGCTGGACGGCAAACAGATTGACGATTTCCCCTTTCCTACGCTCCTTGCCGAGGCCAAACCCGTAACCGAATACCTTGACGGTTGGAAATGCGATATTTCGGGCGTGCGCCGCTGGGAAGATCTCCCCGCCGCCGCGCAAAAATATGTGGAGTATGTGGAAAAGGCCATCGGCTGCCACATCGGCTATGTTTCGGTCGGTCCCGAGCGCGACAGCATTATTCTGCGTTGAGAGGTGCGCCGATGAAAAACGTTTACGAATCCCCGCTTTCTTCCCGCTATGCCTCGCCCTACATGCTGGGCCTGTTTTCGGCCGACACGCGCTACCGCACATGGCGCCGCCTTTGGGTGGAGCTGGCGCGCGCCGAGCATGACCTCGGCCTTCCGATTACCGGGGAGCAGATCGCCGATCTCGAAGCGCATGTGAACGACATTGACTACGAGGCGGTGGCCGCGCGCGAAAAGGAAGTCCGCCACGACGTAATGGCGCATGTTTATGCCTACGGGCTGGCCGCGCCGTCCGCGGCGGGCATCATCCATCTGGGAGCCACCAGCTGCTATGTGACCGACAACGCCGACCTTGTGATCTACCGAGACGGCTTGCGGTATCTGCGCGGCGAACTGCTCAAAGCCATGAAAAACCTTGCCGCGTTCGCCGACGCCTACAAGGCGACCCCCACCCTCGGCTACACGCATTATCAGCCCGCCCAGCTCGTTACCGTCGGCAAGCGCGCAACGCTTTGGCTGCAGGACTTTCTGGCCGATCTGGAAGAACTCGATTTTGTGATCGACCGCATCCCCTTCCTCGGCTGCCGCGGCACCACGGGAACCGAGGCGAGCTTTATGGAGCTGTTCGACGGCGACGGAGAGAAAATTGACGAGATGAACCGCAAGCTCTCGCGCGCGTTCGGGTTCTCCCGCTGCTACTCCGTTTCGGGGCAAACCTACCCCCGCAAGACCGACAGCCGCATTCTGAACGTCCTTTCCGCAATTGCCCAAAGCGCCTACCGCATGGCCAACGACATCCGCCTGCTCCAACACGACCGGCAGGTGGAAGAGCCGTTTGAAAAAAATCAGATCGGTTCCTCGGCCATGGCCTATAAGCGCAACCCCATGCGCTGCGAGCGCATCTGCTCGCTTGCGCGCTACTTAATGGCGGACGCGCTCAACGCGCCCATGACCGCCTCGGTCCAATGGCTCGAGCGAACGCTCGACGATTCCGCCAACCGCCGCATTTCCCTTCCCGAGGGCTTTCTCTGCGCGGACGCGATCCTGCGCATTGTGCAGAACGTGACCGACGGGCTTTGCGTCAACGAAAAGATCATCGACCGCACCGTTCGCGAATACCTGCCCTTCATCGCCACGGAAAACCTGATGATGGAAGGCGTCCGCCGCGGCGGGAACCGTCAGGAGCTGCATGAAATCGTCCGCTCCTGCTCCATGGAAGCCACCGCGCGCATGAAGAACGGCGAGCCTTGCGATCTGCTCTCCTCGCTGGCCGAGCATTCCGAGTTCGGCATGTCCAAAGCGGAAATGGAAGCAATTCTGGAACCCTCGCGCTATGTGGGGCGTTGCCCCGAGCAGGTCAGCCGCTTCCTTGCCGAAATCGCCCCTCTGCTTGCCAACGTGGGCGAGGGCAAAGTGGAACTTTCCATTTGAAAAAAGGAGCGCGACACCCATGGAAAAAATTCTGGTTCTGGACTTTGGCGGTCAGTACGACCAACTGATCGCCCGCCGCGTGCGCGAACACCATGTTTACGCCGAAGTCAAGCCCTACAATAAGATCGCCTTGGAAGAGATCAAGGCCGAATACCGCGGCATAATCTTTACCGGCGGCCCCAACAGCGTTTACGACCCCGCCTCGCCGCATTACGACCCCGCGATTCTTTCCGCCGGTCTGCCCATCCTCGGCATTTGCTACGGCGACCAACTGATGGCCTATATGGCCGGCGGCGAGATCCGAAACGCCGAAAATTCGAGCGAGTACGGCAAAATCGAGGTAACGGTCAATCCCGCTTCGCCGCTGTTCGAGGGGCTTCCCGAAACCAGCGTTTGCTGGATGAGCCACAACGATTTTGTCAGCGCGCCGCCCGCGGGCTTTGAAACCATTGCAACCACCGCAAAATGCCCCTGCGCCGCCATGAGTGACGAGGGCCGCAGCCTTTACGGCGTGCAGTTCCACCCCGAGGTAACGCACACCGCCTACGGCAAGCGCATTCTGCAAAACTTCCTGTTCAACATCTGCCGGTGCGCGGGCGATTGGAACATGGAAGATTTCATCGAACAGTCCGTTGCGAAATACCGCCGCGAATTGGCGGGCAAGCGCGTGCTTTGCGCGCTTTCGGGCGGCGTGGATTCCTCGGTTGCCGCCGTTCTGATGCACAAGGCCATCGGCGACCAGCTGGTTTGCGTGTTCGTGGACCACGGTCTGCTCCGCAAGAACGAGGGCGACATGGTGGAAAGCGTTTTCCGCCACCGTTTCAACATGAATCTGGTGCGCGTGAACGCCGAGGATCGGTTCCTTTCCAAGCTCGCGGGCGTAACCGAGCCGGAGCGCAAACGCAAGATCATCGGCGAGGAGTTCATCCGCGTGTTCGAGGACGAGGGCAAAAAGCTCGGGAAAATGGATTACCTTGCGCAGGGAACGATTTATCCCGACGTAATCGAGAGCGGGAAAGGCGACGCGTCGGTTATCAAGAGCCACCACAATGTGGGCGGCCTGCCCGACGTAATCGACTTTGAAGGAATTGTGGAGCCGCTCCGCGACCTGTTCAAGGACGAGGTCCGCGCCACGGGTCTCAAACTCGGGATCCCCGAGGATCTGGTCTACCGTCAGCCCTTCCCCGGCCCGGGGCTTGCCGTCCGCATCATCGGGGAGATCACCAAGGAAAAGGCCGACACGCTCCGCGAAGCCGACGCGATTTTCCGCGAGGAGATTGCAAACGCGGGGCTTGACCGCTCGATTGCGCAGTATTTCGCCGTTCTGACCGACACCCGCAGCGTTGGCGTGATGGGCGACGCGCGCACATACGGCTATACCGTTGCGCTCCGCGCCGTAACCACCGACGACTTTATGACCGCCGATTGGGCGCGCATCCCGTTTGAAGTGCTCGAACGGGCCAGCAGCCGCATTACCAACGAGGTTCGGAGCGTCAGCCGCGTAACCTATGATATTACTTCCAAACCGCCGGCTACGGTGGAATGGGAATAACAGAAACTCCAGACCTTTTGAACCGTTCAATTTCAACTACATATAAGGAGAAACACCCATGGCAAACAACGTTCGTCCCGCAAGCATGGAGCGCATCACCACGCCCGCGCTCGCAAACAAATTCATTGAAGATCAGCTCTCCGCCCTGCGCGCGCAGATCGGGAGCAAAAAAGTCCTGCTCGCCCTCTCGGGCGGGGTGGATTCCTCGGTCGTCGCCGCCCTGCTCATCAAGGCGGTCGGGAAACAGCTCGTCTGCGTTCATGTCAACCACGGTCTGCTCCGCAAAGGAGAACCCGAACAGGTCGTTCAGGTGTTCCGCGAGGAAATGAACGCCAACCTTGTTTATGTGGACGCGGTGGACCGTTTTCTGGACAAGCTCGCGGGCGTTGCCGAGCCGGAGCGCAAGCGGAAAGTGATTGGCGCGGAGTTCATTCGCGTGTTCGAGGAAGAGGCGCGCAAGCTCGACGGCATCGAGTTCCTCGCGCAGGGAACGATCTACCCCGACATCCTCGAAAGCGGCCCCGTGAAAGCGCACCACAACGTTGGCGGCCTGCCCGAGGACCTGAAATTTGAGCTGGTGGAACCGCTTAAATTCCTGTTTAAGGACGAGGTACGCGTGGTTGGCGAGGCGTTGGGCTTGCCGAAAAACATGGTTTACCGTCAGCCGTTCCCCGGCCCGGGGCTTGGCGTTCGCTGCCTCGGCGCAATCACCCGCGACCGTCTGGAAGCCGTTCGCGAATCGGACGCCATTTTGCGCGAGGAGTTCGCGAAAAACGGGCTGGAAGGCAAGGTCTGGCAGTATTTCACGCTGATCCCCGATTTCAAATCCACGGGCGTGAAAGAGAACGTCCGCGCCTATGAATGGCCGGTGATCATCCGCGCGGTGAACACCAAGGACGCGATGACCGCGACCGTTGAGGACATCCCCTTCCCGCTCCTGCAACACATCACCGCCCGCATCACGAGCGAGGTCAAGGGCGTGAACCGCGTTCTCTACGACCTGACCCCGAAACCCACGGGAACCATTGAGTGGGAATAAACGACTGAATCGGCGCAAAAAAAGAATACCGCCCGCGGGCGGTATTCTTTTTTTCGGCTGATACCCGATATTATTCGGATTTCTCTTCCGCCGCTTTCTCCTTGCCGTTGGTCAGAATGCCGTAGAGAACGGCCGCGAGAACACCGCCGCAGAGAGGCGCGAGGATCCAGATCCACACCTGCGAAAGCGAAGTGGTCTCGCCCGCAATGGCTTGCAGAATGGCGGGAGCCAGCGAGCGGGCGGGGTTGACGGACGTTCCCGTGAAGCCCAGACCGATCAGGTGAACGAGCGTCAGCGCGCCGCCGATCACCAAGCCGGCATGCTTGCCGTCGTGGAACTTGGAGTCGGTTACGCCGAGGATCGCCAGAACAAACACGCAGGTCAGCACCACTTCCACAAGGAATGCGGCGATATAGGACCAAGCGTCAAGTTTGAGGCCGGAAAGGGTCACTTCCTTCGCAAGCCGTGCCTGAATCGTGTTGCCGCCGAGGGTCGAGAAATCGCGAAGGAAAGCGCCGAGCAGAACGGAGCCGACGAACGCGCCGACCACCTGCGCGCAAACATAGGCAATGAACTCGTTGAGCGTCATCTTTTTGCGGACGAACATGGCAATGGAAACGGCGGGGTTGATATGGCAACCCGAAACGTTCCCGATGGAATAGGCCATGGCCACGATTACAAGGCCAAAGGCGAGAGAGGTGGCAACCCAGTTTACGCCGGACACCACGGCAACGCCGCAGGCCACGAAAACCAGAACTGCCGTGCCGATACATTCGGCGAGGGCTTTTTTGAACAGACTCATTTTCTTGTTCTCCTTTTTGTTTTTTATATTATAACGCGCTCCGAAACCACAGTATTCGCGTTACAAACAAAAATTTGGAAAATTCGCTTTCTTCGCGACAAACTCATCAATCCGTTCCAAGAGAAGGCGCCCCGTGGGACCTTTGTCGGGAATCGGAACCCATACGCGAACAAGTTCGCGCACGCACGGCGTATTGAACCCGATCTCCTTTGCTTGTACATAATGCGCCGTGAAGCGGATTCTTCATAAACTCGTCATCTGCTCCAAGAGAAGGCGCCCCGTGGGGGCGCCTTCTCTTGGAGCAGATGACGGGAATCGAACCCGCGTTTTCGGCTTGGGAAGCGGACGCTCTGCCATTGAGCTACATCTGCGAAATTTACCTTATTATTATAGTATATTTTCCTTAATTTGTCAAGAGGTGTTTGCAAGAAATTCAAAAAACTTTTTTCTCCGTCGTTCAAATCTGCTTTTGAAAGACAAATCCCGACAAAAATGCAATCAAGCCCTATGGAATTGCAATAGTCAGACCTTTTGAAACGGCAGAAAAAGATAACCGCCTGCACCTGAAATGTAAGCGGTTATCGGAACTGCTTTTTTCGGGAGAAGCACCGCTATCGGTGTCCCCACGTATTTGTGTTGCTTTTTTGAGGATTCCCCGCCCAAACGGGCGGGGATTGAAAAATTATGAACCAAGATTCAAAGTTGTAACCGTATTGTACGTCAACGAATTGCCGTTGACCGTAACACCTGTTACCGTGATGGGCACCGACTTGCTTTCCGTGGTTGTCTGGTCGGCGGTTCTGACCCATGTGGTATGTGCAAGCGCGGTTGGCGACAACTGCTGCAACAGTTTTGCATAAACCTTGATCGCCGTGTTGGCGGAAACCGATGTCAATGTAATTGCGTAACTCAAAGAGAGACTGTCAAGAACGTCATTCGCGTTATTGGTCGGCGTAAAGGTCGGCGCTGTTGTTGCTGTTACGGTCGAGGAAGGATTATAATAGTAATCGTAGCTGACAAAGTCTGCACCGATCGCGGACTTGCGGTACGGACTGGATCCATTCGAATCATCCGACAGATTCACAGCGGGAACCAACTTGTCACTAACCGCCTGATCTGCGGAAAGTGTTATCAGAACATTGGCAGTGTTATCACCAAAGTTCACATGGGCATTTTCATTTTCCAGCGTTGCCGTTATCGTTACCGCCTCGCTGAAAGCAATGTTGAATCCGCCGATGGAAGCCGCGCGAACCACGCGGGTAATCATGCTGTCGTGTCCTGTTGGATCATAGGTAAAGGAAACGATTTTAACAATATTCCCAATGTTTTCTTCCGAATCCACCCCCGCATAAAGCGTTACGGTACGGGACGTGCGAACGCCGCTCGAATTATAGGTGTCCAACGTTTCCAATCGCATATGGTCGGTATTGCCGGTCGTTCGTCCGACATCGGTTATGGTTTCTACCAGCTTGACGGTATAACCGTTCGGATAGTACGCAGTCTCCTCGCCTCCGAAACCCGTGGTGGCGCTTACGGTGCCGCCCACATAGGTCAGGACGGATGTTCCGGTTGGCGTAAAGTTGAATACATTTTCCGATGTGCGGCTGAATGGAACGGTTCCCGTAAAGCCGGCCGACAGTTTGACGGCAACACTATCAAGATAATCGGAATAAACGTTATAATCGGTATAAGCAGGATAGGAATCCTTACCGGCAACCAGCTGAACGCCTTTGGGAACGGAGAAAGTCATTTGCTTGGTGGTAAACTGCTCGGCAACGGTGGTGCGGTCCTTATCCTCGGCGGCTCCGCCGTTTGCGGCAATATCAAGGTAGAAGAGATATGCGCCATCTTTTCCCTCTACGGAACCAAGGGCAAATTCGCCGCCGTTGACCGGGATTTCAAAATAATACACCACATAAGGGATCAAATCGCTTCCCGGATTCGTCATCCAATCCATATCGAAAGCAAGCACCAGCGAGGAGATTTGCGAGGCGGTTAATTCCTTGGAATATCCCCCACCGTTTGCATAAAGATAGATATAATCGTTGGTTCCGGAAAGTGGCCGATAGATTTTGGATATTTCTTTAATGTCCTTAATATCATTAACCTGCTTGGTTCCCGCAATCACTTCCGAATCGGTTTCCTTATAACGGAAAATTTCATGAAGCGAGAAAAACGAAGTATTCCCCGTAAAATATGTTCCGGCAAAAATCGTCAGGAACCCGCGATTTTTCACATTGAAGTCGATACAGTCGATCGGGACTTGATAATTGGAGATTGTTTCTCCGTTGATCTTTGCATTTGGAATTGTGACGGTATTGTTTTTGTTGATCACGGCATCCATAAAGTGAAGTCCGTAAATTTTATTGGAATTCAAAAAAGTACTGCTCAATTCCGCTCTTGCATCGCTATAACGTTTCAACCCCAGTGTTGAATGCAATACGGCCGTATATCCGCTCAACTTGCTGTTAACATAGCTGTGTGTTGTGTTATAATTGGAATCCGTGTCCGTAATTCGGTAAAAGCCGTCATAAGTTGTTCCGTTGTAGGTTGTATGCACTGCCGTCAGGATTTCCAACCGTTTATCATAGGTTGCCGAATAGGTAATATTGGTGGTACTAGAGGTAATGCCGCCGTCGTTATATGCCGTTCCGTTTTGCAGGGAATTGGAAATAAACGCCATGTTGTATTCGGAAACACGAATGTCACCCGATTTGGAAGGATAGCGTTCCGACGTATTACTTGCCGTTGTATTTTTGAAGTTGGCGCCGCTGATAACATATCCCGTGTTATTATCGTTTGTTGCAAAAGCGTTCGACATGTTCAGGGCAAAGTAGGTGGGCTTGGTTGTGAAACTACTTGCTTCCGTGGTCGTTTCCGTAACCCACGCCCATTCGTCCATTGTGGTCGATGTGCGGGTAAAGGTTGCTGCATAGGTGGTACTATTATACAATGACCACCCGTTATTAAACCGAATATACCGATTACTGTAATTATAATAAGAATATAACCGATTGTTACTATACGTCCATGTACTTGACGCGGTATTGCCAACGCTTACGGTGGTGGTGCCCGTTGCATTCAAGTATTTAACGGTATCATTGACAATCGTATAGTAATACGAGTTTTCAACCGCCCATTTGGTTGCGGCGGCCGCATCGGTACCGTAGGTGAGTCCCGTTCCCGCGGCGTTGATATTAAGATAGTACGTAACTTCCTGTTGCGCGTCGGCAACAGTAAGCGATGTAACGCTACTCGTTCTATTTGTACTGGAAATTCCCCAACCACCGCTATAACGAATATAATAGTACCTGCTATTGTAGGTAACATAAAATTTGCTTCCGTTTCGGTACCAAATGTTCGTATTTGCAGTTTGCGAAGTCACCTCTAATGTGGTAGACGTTGTGGTATTGGAGCGCCGCAAATAATAGGTTGTTCCGTTAATGGTGGTGGAAATAGCGCCGGTGCTTCCGCTGTTCGGCAACGTCCATGCCGTCGCTGCATAAGGATCGGTTCCTGCGGAAATGGTGCTCCCGTTTGTGTTCAAATAATATGTTGTGCCACCGCTTGTATATGCAATGGTATATCCGCCGCCGTCCCGCGCAACCGCAACAGGAGCGGAAATGGTATATGCCGTACCTGTAAAACGCTTGTAACGTTCTGTTTCCACGGTTTTGGTAATTCCCGAAGTGTTCGGGTAAGAGGCATTCTGCCCAACAATCGTATCCTCGCCGAACAAATACATATAGGTAGTGGTACTGGAACTCGACGAATAGGTACTGAATGTATAAGAATAGTCCACATCCGTTGGATTATACGCTTTAATCGATTGATTGACTCCGTTCGTCTCGTCGCGCTCCGTATGGTGTGTTGTCACCCCTGTTTGCTCGTTGGCCGTCCAATATTCCTTATCAACATATTGAGGATATTCGGCATTATTGCTGAATACGGATACCAACCGATCATATACCGTTTGCATTTTGATCGATCCGCCGAATCCGGGCCCCTCATCCTGCGTTTTCTTATAGAGAACGTTCTGCGTATAGGTTGGGAGCGAGATGGTGACCCGCTCGACATTCAAGTCCTCTTTATAGTTACTTGTGCAGAACCCGACCAATCCAAAGTCCGATTCGTTTCCGTTTGTGTTCGCCGCGATCGGGCCTGTGACTGTATCGGCAACCGTAATTTGGCTTTCACTAACGGCAATTTGCGTAACGGGCGCGTTGACATACCCGGCCGCAAGCCCAACAAGTGTTTGGTTGCTTGCCGGCGCGGCGCTTTCAACCGTCAGATTGTGGAGAACGATGTTGGTTACGCCGTTATCCTCGGCATCGTATGCAAGCGAGCCAACGGTTCCCGCGGTTCCAACCGAACCGACCACACCGAAAAAGCCGAGCGCTTGCGTTCCGATGGTGCTTTCTCCTTCTTTCGGGGCTTTATCGGAGGAAGTAAACGTATTTGTTACATGCAAATTGGCAACTACAAGCCCATTGCCGTTAAAATGCCCGACAAACGGAAATTCCGTGGTTCCGATGGGGGGAAGGTTCCATTCCGTCATATCAAAAATACCGTCGGTCACCGCTCCCGGCAAAGGTTGGGCATACCCGCTTTTCGTATAGTTGTTGCGCAATTCAAACCAGAACTGCCGCATGTGTCCCGCGTTCTGTCCATCTTCCTTGTTGAAATATCCGATGTCCTGCAGCCACGCGAGGTAATAGAGTTGGATGGGGCGCGCGATAATATAGGGGTGTTCCTCGCTTCCGTCTCCGTCCTCAAAATAGGATCCTTTGATGCTTCCGTCAACATTCGCATCCGAAATTGTCGGATTGGACAGCCATGAATAAACCATTGGCATTGTCGCTATCAATGTCATGACCATTGCCAATGTCAGTGCGATCATTGCAACCAAATGTTTCTTGCTGCTCATCATCAAATTCTCCTTTCTTTCATGATTTTTGCGCGAGGAACGGAATATCCCGAAACATTACGGGGTCGGCTCGTTAAAGGAAATGTAGATCACGGAAAGATCGTTTGTCATCGGTTTGGAAGTTCCAAGGTCGAGAAATGCCGAAAAGTCGGTATTCCCACGCGCCACAAGTTCCGCCAGAATCTCATCATAGCAAACGCAAAGGTAAATATAAAGCTTTCCGTCTTCCGTCCAGTCTTCCGCGTTATAGGACACGGAAAATTCCAATTCGTTGACTTTTTCAAAATTGGAATAGACGGGATTTCCGCCTTCTTCCTCCACATCATAGGTGGTGAACTCTTTTTTTACAAAGGGACCGCTGTTTTTCAGCTTGCCGTTTTCCGCGTTGCAGAACAACCCGTACGCGGTGGAATAGACCGTTTCCGCGTTATCAAGATATGCAACCGCCCCGGTTGTGCATGCAAACTGCGCCACGCTGGAAAGCGTTTCGGTCAGAACGGTTTCGTTGCTGTCGTATTCTTCGGAACGAATCAGATTAACGGTAAGCGATCCGCTCTTCCCCTCGTATTTGCTTCCCGTAAGCTCAATGCGGACAAATGCGGGGTTATAGAGGTTTTCGCTGGTGAACACCACGTCATGCGTATTGAGGGAGAATCCGGTTTCCAACGTCAGCGGGTTGGACTCACTATCCAGATTGGTGCCATGCCCATTGGCAATGTTGCCTTCTTCAAAATCCCATTTATAAACCGAATACCTTGCCGTGGTATCGTTCTGTAACGATTTGAGTTCCAATGCGTTGGCATCGGTTCTCTGATTGTTGGAAAACCACGCCATGGAGGTAGTTGCCGCAACCAGTATCACTCCGCTGACAATGATTCCGAAAAACGCGTATGCCAACTTGGCAACTTTGCCTTTCGGCGCGCTTTTGAACATGCTCAAAAACTTTTTCATGCGGCCTCCCCTTTCCTTTTTTTACAACAAAAACAACCGATTGCAACATTTCGTTTGCAACCGGCTGTCTCTTTCGGGACCCTATGGCTTTGCGTCACAGCCTTACGACTGCTTTGCCCTTAATTCAATTCCACCATATATTATAGCAGATTTTCCGGTTTTGTCAATAGGTTTTTCGGAAAAAAATTTGAATTTTTCCTGAATTTTTTCGGAACCGTCAGATTTTCAACGGTTCGGGGTATTCTCCCTTTGCGTGCAGACCCGCCAATTCCGCCATTACGCTCTCCCGATCCTCTCGGTAGGTAATCCCGAACCAGCGATCGGGCGACGGCTCGGCCTTCACGGTTAAACGCCCCTCGCGGAGCAGGTCGTTCACCATGATGGGGAGCAGACACTCCGCTTTGAGCTCGTCCGGCGCGAGCGATTTCAGGAAATTCTCAAAATAGGTCTGCATCACGGGAACAAAGCTCCGGTGGAAGCCCCAGATGTTCATGGAAACCATTTCCGACGGGTTCAACTCTCCCCGATCCGAAACGACGGTTTTTCCGTCCCCGTACCGGATGTTGGGCGTTTCGTTCACACCGGTCAGAACGCCGTTTTCAATGGCGCAAACCCCTCTTGTTACGCCGCCGTTCTCGCTCATGGTATTCCCGAGAACGTACGGCACCATAACCGCCTCGTCCGCGCGCGACAGCCCGCCGAGAAGCCCCGCGAGAATGCGGTAGGCTTCCTTGCCGTAGTAGTCGTCGGCGTTGATCGTTGCGAACGGCGAATCCAGATATTTCGCCGCCGCGAGGACCGCATGCACCGTTCCGAGCGGTTTCACGCGCTCCGCTGGAATATGGTAGAACGCGGGGACCGTGGTCGCGTCCTGCACGGCGTAATCGAAGGTCACGCCCCCGAACCGCCCCTCAAATCTTTCGCGGACCGTTTCCACCATGGCCTCTTTCAGAATGAACACCACGTGGTCGAATCCTGCGGAAACCGCGTCGAAAACCGAATACTCCATTAAAAATTCCCCGCGCGGGCCGACGTTTGAGATCTGCTTGTCGCCGCCGAAACGGCTTCCCAACCCCGCCGCGAGAACCACCAAAGTTGCCTTGCTCATGTTTCCGAATCCTTTCGTTTGTCGAATCGTTTGTTTTTTGGGGGATAACCGGCGCCGCATGCGCCGCCGATGTTATTTTACCATAAAACCGACAAAAAGTCAATAGCGGAAAGAAAATCCGTCTCTCCGGCGCGCTTTTGGCGAGAAAACCTTGACAAAACGCCGCGGATGTGGTATACTATGATGTGTATTTTTTGCGGTTGGGGGGGGAGATTTGTTTATGCCGAAAGTGCATTGGAAAGGCAGCGCGCTGCTCTCGCCCGTTCCGCCCGCGCTTGTAACCTGCGCGCGGGGCGACGAAACCAACATCATTACCATTGCGTGGACGGGAATTGTGAACAGTCAACCGCCCAAAACCTATATTTCGGTGCGCCCCACCCGCCATTCCTACGAAATGATCCGCCAAACGCGCGAATTTGCCGTCCACCTGACGCCGGCTTCGCTGATCCGCGCGGCGGATTGGTGCGGCGTCCACACGGGCGCAAAGGTGAACAAGTTCGAGCGATGTCGCCTCACGCCCGAACCGGCAAGCGTGATCTCCGTTCCGCTGATTGCGGAATGCCCGCTCGCCCTCGAATGCCGCGTAACCGACATTCTTCCGCTCGGCTCGCACGATATGTTTCTTGCCGACATTGTTGCCGTTGACGCGGACGAAAGTCTGCTCGACGGCGAGGGCAAACTCCGCATGGAGCGCGCCGACCTCGCGGCCTATGCCCACGGCGACTATTATTCGCTCGGCCGTCGTCTCGGCAAATTCGGCTTTTCGGTTGCCAAAAAGAAGGCGGGCCGCCCAAAATCATAAAATCGCAAAGGTGAATCAACCATGCAACTGTATAATTCCCTCTCCCACACCAAGGAAGAGTTTATTCCGAACGAGGCGGGCAAGGTCAGTTTATATACCTGCGGCCCCACCGTTTACCATTACGCCCACATTGGCAATCTCCGCACCTATATGATGGAAGATATCCTCGACCGTTATCTCCGCTACGCGGGCTACCGAGTGACCCGCGTGATGAACATTACCGACGTGGGACACCTGACGTCCGACGCCGACACGGGCGAGGACAAAATGCTCAAAGGCGCAAAGCGCGAGCACAAGTCGGTCATGGAAATTGCAAAATTCTATACCGATTGCTTTTTCGACGATTGCCGCAAACTCAACATCCGCCGCCCCGAGGTGGTTCAACCCGCAACGGGGTGCGTGGAAGATTTCATCAAGGTGATCTCCTCGCTCCTTGAAAAGGGCTATGCCTACCTTGCGGGCGGGAACGTTTATTTCGATACGTCCAAGCTCAAACAGTACTACGTGTTCCACAATTTCGAGGAAGAGGACCTTGCCGTGGGCGTTCGCGAGGGCGTGGAAGAGGACGGCAACAAGCGCAACAAAGCCGACTTTGTGCTATGGTTCACCAAATCCAAATTCGACGATCAGGAACTGAAATGGGAAAGTCCTTGGGGCTTGGGATACCCCGGGTGGCATATCGAATGCTCCTGCATCAGCATGAAATACCTCGGCGAAAAGCTCGACATTCACTGCGGCGGCATTGACAACGCTTTCCCCCACCACACCAACGAAATTGCTCAATCCGAGGCCTATTTAGGGCATAAATGGTGCAATTATTGGTTCCATGTGCTCCACCTGAACACTACCACGGGCAAAATGAGCAAATCGAGCGGCGAGTTTCTCACGCTCTCGCTCTTGGAGCAAAAAGGCTATGATCCCATGGTCTATCGCTTCTTCTGCCTGCAATCGCACTACCGCAAATCGCTGGTGTTCTCCTTTGAAAATCTGGATAACGCCAAAACCGCCTACGCGAAGCTGCTTGCCAGAATTGCGCAGCTCTCCGAGGACGGCGCGGTGGATCAAGCGGCGTTTGAAGCGCAGAAAGCAAACTTCGTAAAAGCCTTGGACAACGACCTGAACACCTCGCTTGCCGTTACCGCGGTTTACGACGTTCTCAAACTGCCCGCGGGCGGCGCCACGAAATTGGCGCTCTTGCGCGAGTTTGATTCGGTTTTGCAGCTGAACCTGCTGGAAGGCGCGAAAGCTCTGCAAAACGCCCCGACGGGCGAACCCGCGGCCGACGACGGTTTTGCGCGGGAGATCGAGGCGCAGATCGAAGCGCGCCGCGCCGCCAAGGCCGCCAAAAACTACGCGGAAGCCGACCGCATCCGGAGCGAGCTTGCCGCGCGCGGCGTGACCCTGATTGACACCAAAGACGGTACGACCTACCGCGTGGAACCGAGATGACGGCAAAGCAGGAAAAATTCTGGAAAAACTTCGGCGAATTTATCGTCTATTCGCTGGTGGGGCTTGCGACAACCATCGTCTCTTACGGCGTTCGCTCCCTGATCCTCTATTCTTTCGCCCGCATGTACGGTATTGACCTGAACTCCACCGACCCGACCATGGCCGGCCGCGGTTCGGCGCTCCGCTCGGCGGCGCAAACGGCAGGATGGATCGCGGCTGTTTTGTTTGCATTTTTGCCCAACAAAGTGCTGGTGTTCCGCGACAAGGACTTCCGCAAGTCGGTATTCTTCCGCCAATTCGGAACCTTTGTGGTTTCGCGCATCGGGACCTATTTTCTCGAACTCGGGCTTGCCGTGCTGCTGCCGCTGACGCTCAACAGCCTTTCCTACCGCCCGTTCCGGTTCGTCGGCGTCACCTTTACGGCCGACATTCTGACCATGGTGGTATCGATCATTCTCGTAACTGCCATCAACTACCTGATCGGGAAACTGATCGTTTTTCGCAAGAGCAGAAAACCGAAAGAAGAGGGCGAGCAAAAGGCCGACGCCGGCAAAACCGCCGCGCCCCCGAACGCGGACAACCTCGGCTGATTTACCCGAAAACAAGCAGGCGTTTCCAAACGGAAACGCCTGCTTGTTTGCTCTTTTTATAGAACAATTCTTGATTTCATTCTATATTTTCTCTCTTTTCCCATGCTTTCTCCAAGAAATCCGCCAAGCGGTTTATTCCCCGCTCCACGCGGCAAAGCCGGAAAAGGTACCGCCGCCCGAGGGAAAGCGCGTCCCAGAGCAGGAAAAGCGCAACCGCCGCCAAGAGCGCGCAAACCGTCAGCTTCGGCGGCGACATTTTCCCGAGGTTCCGGAACCGCCCGACCATCCAATTCTCCCAAAGAACGGGACCCACATGGAACAGGTACACGCCGAACGTCCCCTTGCCCATGTTTCGGATCAGATTTGCCAGCCAATCCGGTTTCACGTGCGTTTGCGCAAAGAAACACAGCAGGCAGACCGCCATGATCACCATGAACGGCGAGGTGTAATTCACCGCTTCTCCGAGGCATTTGTAAACAAGGCTGTCCCGCGAAACGATACCGGCGGACGCGAGGTCGAACGCGAGCATCTGAATTGCCCAAGCCGCGGCAGCGCAGGCAAAGAACGCGGCGAGCGTCCGTCCCCGTTTTGCAAAACGCGGAACGCCGTATCGCCCGAAATACGCGCCGAACACATAAAGAATGATCAGCCACGCGCCGGAGTAGCCGCTTCCCGTAACAAAAAGGTCGTATCCCGAAAAGCAATGCAGGCACGCGGCTGCAACGAACAAAAACGCCAGAATTGCCAAATGGCGTTTGCGGGACAATTGCCGCAAACCGCCGTTGAGGATCGGGATAAAAGGGAACAACAGCACATATGCGTTGAAATACCAAAAGGTTTTGTGCGTAACGGGAAGGAAGGTCTCTCCCCAATCGATGCCGACCGCGGCGGGAAAGAACAGCTTGCAAACCGCGGCGGGAACCGCCAGCCAAAAAACAACTTCCAGCCAGAGAAGCGCGATTCTGCGGAAGCGGAACTGGGCGTTTATTCCAACGTACCCCGAGATAACCGCATAGCAGTTCACCGAGCAATAGCCAACGGTTTCCAAAAACCACGCCGCGGCATAGCTCCCGCGCGAGGCGGACGCGGACGCGAGAACGCCGCCGCGCCCCAGCACATGGAGAAGCACGATCAGAATCATGGAAACACAGCGGAACAACTCGATTCCCGCATTGCGGGCAGTGCCCGCTCCCAACGCTCGGGGAAGTGTTCCGATTCGGCCATGTGCGCCCCCCGATGGCGGCATTTGGCTTCTATCCCCTGTATCAGCATGCCCGCAAGCGGAGTCGGCCGGATCCGCGCCGACGGGTCGGAACGCCGCGCGGTTCATGGCACAATCGCCGGAATGAATACCACTTCTTCGTTCCGGAAGAACGAATAATAATCGGTTCCGTCGGCAAGCCCCGAAAACGGTGTGCCCGCAAGTGTGTACGCGTCGTTTTCCGGCGTCAGGATCGTCTCCGCGTCCCCGATATACAGGTAGATCAGCTCCTCGCCTGCGTGCGCTTTGAGAAGATCGGCATAATCCGAAAACCACGGCGCGCCGAACGCGAGCGAATCGAAAATGCCGGTTTCATCCCGATATAGCGTTGCGATTGCAACCAGCCGGTTCCCGTCGTAAAGCAGGAAATCCCTCCAATTCTCCGAAATGGTGTTGCCGTCCGCGCCCATTCGGATATGCGCGTAGCCGCGGGGAGAAACCGACAGCGTTTCCACCGGAACGCCGCTGGCGCGCAAAGCGGACGTCAGCACGACGACCCGCTCCGAAAGATAGGCATACCCCGCCTCGTCGGTCAGTTTCCATTCGGTTCCGGTGCGAACGCACGCCGCCGTCAGGTTGACGGTGTAAACCGCGCCGTCTCCCGCGCCGTCTCCGGACATGTCCCTCGCTTTCGGTTCGGAACGCGCCCGCCGCAAAACCGCCGCCGTAACCGCGCTCCCAAGCAAAACCATCAGGCAGGCGGCAAGCGCGCCCCATTTTGCCAAGCGGGCGGGTCGGTTCCCGCGCCTCGGCCGCTCGGCGTCCTCGATCAGGTCGTAATCAATGCCGCCGACGGCATCCAGAATCCTTTTTCCGTTCATACGATAAACCCCTCCTGTTCCAGATATGTTTTCAGTTTTCCGCGGGTGCGCATCAGCATGGATTTGATCTTGCTCTCGCTTGCCGAAAGCTCCGCGGCAATGTCGGAAACCGCCTTCATATGCCAATAGCGGCGGATAAACACGCGGCGCGGTTCGGCGGGAAGCGACCGTAAAAAGCGGTTCATCGCGTCCCGCAGCGCAACCGAATCGGCCATGGAAAGCGACCCTTCCGCGGCCGCGGGAACGCATTCTTCCAACTCGTCCAGAACCGCGGTCAGCCGGTTTGCGCCGCGTTTTTGCGCCATGTTCCGCTCCAAGCGGTTCAGGGAGAGTTGGCGGAGCATTCTGCCGAGAAATGCTTTCAGGCAATTGGGGCGTTCGGGCGGAATTTGGTTCCATGCTTTCAGATACAGATCGTTCACGGTCTCTTCCGCGTCGCCGTCGTCGCCGAGGATTCCGCGCGCCACCGAGCGAAAATATCGCCCGTACACCCGCTCGGTTTCCTCAATCGCGCGTTCGGATCGCCCCCAGAACAGCGCAACGATTTCTTCGTCGTTCATCTTGTGTCCCGTTCTCTCCTTTGCTCTTTGCGTATTTCAAAAAGGCCTTTCACCTATCAAGTACCGGAAAAGCCCCCGCCGCGTTGCGGACTTTTGTTTTTTTGGCAATTCTGCCGTCATCCATTATATCAAACCGCGCGCGAAATGTCAAGGCCAAGCAAAGGCGGCGCGAATTTTCGCGCCGCCTTTGCTTGGTTTTATGAAGTTTCAGAGATCCGCTGAGCCGAACGCCGTGCCGAGACAGGCTCGCATTTGCTTTGCGCCGTTGAGCAGAAAGCCGTGATCCATCCCCGCGGAGATCATGCGGCATCCGATGTTTTTCCAGAACGTCAGGTTTTCCGCGGAAGAATCCCCTGTGGAAACGCCGAGGAGTCGGTCTTTCTCGCGCAGGATCTCCCCGATCTCGCGGATCAAGGCCGTTGTTTTCGGCTGCGACTCTCGGCAAAGCTCCCCCACCGAAGCGGAAAGATCGTTCGGACCGACAATAAATCCGTCAATATACGGAACTTTCAAAAGCTCTTTCAGATTTCTTACCGCTTCCTCGGATTCAATCTGCACAAAGCGCGCCATTTCAAACACGCCGCGCTCCACGTATTCGCGCACGTCGCGTTCGCCGTATTCAACGGCGCGCATCGGCCCGAAGCCGCGGTTGCCGAGCGGCGGATAGAAGGTGGACAGGATGAGCGTTTCCGCCTGCTCGCGCGTGTTGACCACGGGGAAAATGATCCCGTCGGGTCCCATTTCCAGAATGCGTTTGGTCGCGTTATAATCGTTCATGGGAACACGCACCACCGCCGCGGTCCCCATTGCCTGCGCCAAACTGATGCACAACAGCAACGTTCTGTCGTCAAACGGACCGTGCTCGGCGTCCATCCAGATATAATCGAACCCCGCCATGGCGAGAAGCTCGGCATGCTCGGGAACCGGCATTTGCAAATGTGTTCCGATCAACGTTTTTTTCGCGTTCAGTTTTTCTCTGAAAGAGAACTTTCTCTCCGTTTTCATTGTGTCTCCCTTGAAAAATGATTGTCCAGCTCGTTGATCCGCGCCTTGCTGATCACGCGGGCGCGGACGGTGTCGGCCGTGACCGTTCCCGTTTGCGCCTCGGGCGGAATGCGCGCAAACAGAATTTCTTTCGCGGCCTCGGAAACGCCCGCAACGCGGCTCTTGCGGATCTTGTTGTTCCGCTCGCGGTCGTAGGCGATGTAAAGCGTTCCGTCCTCGCCTTCCGCAATTTCGGCATAGGAGACGCGCTCGCGGTCGTCGAGGAGCAGGACCTCGGAAAAATCCACGCCGTCGGGCGAATACATCAGCCGCAGGCCGTTGCGCGCCTTGCGATCCGCGCTTGCTGTCAGCCAAACGCCGCCGCGCTTTGCGTTGAGCGCGCAGGGGCGTTGCGAGGCGGCCGCGAACAGCTCGGCGGGAGCCGACCAGCTCTCGCCGTTGTCGGACGAGATCATGCGCTTGAACATGGGTTCCGCCGTGCGGACGATCACCGCGATTCTGCCGTCCGCCATGCGGTAAACGGTGGGTTCGTCGAAGGCTCGCCGCAACGCTCTGCCCGAACGCTCCGCCAAATGGAAGGTCTTGCCCTCGTCGTCCGAATAGCGGAACGCGTAGCAAGGAGCGGCGGGAGTGCGGTGCGTGGGAAAGATCCAACGGCCGCGGTCGGCCGCAAACGGGTGATTCCGCATCATGGCGGGAAACAGCTCCCGCGGCTCGCCGAACACAAGCTCCTCGGCGTCGGGATCCTCGCAAACTGCCGCGCAAGTATGCACCTGCGCTTCCAAGCGGTGGTATTCGGAGTCGTTCTCCATGTCGATCTTCTGCTCATAGGTCGGCAGAGAAAGCCCCGCTTCATAAGGAGCTTCGTGCCAGAACATCCAAAGCGCGCCGTTTGGGGCGATCCATAGTTCCAGATCGGAAATTCGTTGCCGTATTTCGGGACGGCTTTCGATGGCAAGCACAGGGGACGACCAATGGTCGCCGTTGTCGTCGCTGTAAACCAGCAGGTCGCAATTGCGGGGGTCCGGCTCGTAGATGCCGCCGCTCATAAAACTGACGAACAGTCGGCCGCCGCGGGTGCAGGCAATGGACGGAGCGCCCTGCCATGCGCGCATCTCCTCGGAATATTTTGCGGCGAGGGTTTCCGCATCGATGATGACGTTTTCCGCAAACTTGTTTGCGATTTTCATAGGTGTCTCCTTTTTCGGTTTGTATTCGGTTGCGCGTTCGTGCATTGATCTGCTTCTATGATAGCACGTTTACAGGTGAAATGCAAGAACATTTTTGCTTTTTTTCGGACACCAGTTGCTTTTTTGGGCGAGGTATTTTCCTTAATCCGCAAATTGAATGTCCGCAATCAGCCATGCGTGGTCGGAGCAGAAGATTTGCTCGTTATACATCAGCGTTTCAAATTTCAGAACCGTTCCGCCGGCGGTGGTTGTAATGTGGTCGCAGGACCCCGCGGACGGGGTGTATTGACCGAAACCATGCCAAGAGCCGACAACGTTGACCCGCTCGGCCGCCGCATACATCGCGTCCGCCGAGTTGGTTTGCGAAAGGAAGTTCTGGAACAGGTCGGTATATTCGTTGGCGTTGTAGTCGCCCGTGGCAATCACGGGGTAGCTCGCCGCCATGGCGTTGACGAACGCCGCTTCCTCGGCAAGTTGGGTGGGAGCGTTTTCGCCGCCGTCGCCGTCCCAATGCGTGCTGACGAAGCAAAACGTTTTTCCGCTTGTTTTATCTTGGAGCGCCGCCCATGTAATGCAGCGGCAACGGCCGTTGTTAAACTTGCTGTAATACTGCATGCCGGAATCTTTGAGCGTGTAGAGGTCCTTTCGGTACATCACCGTGGAGCATACGTACTCGCTGCTGACATTCGGGTTCTGAATTTTCAGAATCTCCCATTTTGAGCGGTCGGCGTAATCGTCGAGCGCGGCATACCATTGCGGCGAGAACTCCTGCAGACCGATCACCGTCGGCGCGTATTCGTCGATGGCGGAGAAAAAGATTTCTTTCCGGACCGAAACGGGCGATTGATCGCCGCCGTAGGACGGCCACTCGGCCATGATGTTGCAGGACATTACGCGAACGTCGGTCCCATCGGCAACCGAGGAATCATAGGGGTCGCGGATATACCGGTATTCCCCATCGAGATAAATGGCGGTAAAGGAATCGGAATAGAGCTTTACGCCGTTGGAGAGGGCATAGGGGCGGATTGAAAAGGTAATGCTTCCGTAGTTTTCAATGGAGATTCCCATAATGGAGATCGCGGAAATATAGGTCCCGCCGAAATAGGCGGCGTCGCGCTCCACGGGGCTTCCGTCAACCGTTTCGTAAATCGAGGAGTAAACGCCCGCGGCGGTCCGGTCCCAATATTTCGGCGTTGCGAGGCCCTCGCCCGCGGCGGTAATTTCGTAGCCGATCGCGTCGTAGGAAAGAAAATCGACGGTGGAAATGATGCGCACGCCGTAGGTTTTCCCGTCCGCGCTGACGGCGGATTGCGTGCCTCGGGGCGTTACGCCGACCTGCTCGCCGTAAACCGCGAGGTTGATCACGTTCCAATGGTAGTCCTTGCCCGCCCCGTTGGCCAAGGTGTTGGTGGCGCGAACATAGAGATATGCTTTGGAGCTGTTGACCGTTACTTTCTTGGTGGCGTTGCTGTACTGCCCATCATTGTTATGGCCGCTGGAACAAACGGTTTCCCAATGTTCGCCGTCCATGGATCCTTCGTAAAGGATCCCGCGGTTTCTGCCCGCGGACGTTCCGCTGACCAAATAAATGGTGGAGATCTTCGTCGGAAAATCGAATTTCGCAACCGTGGATTCAATGATTGTATCGCTGTCGCTGCCCGAACGAGGTGTGGTGTTTGTATCGCTCCAAAGATCGATGGCGGGGTTGCTCGTGTCGGCGGTGACGTTCCGCTCGGGAACGTTGGTTGCCGCAATGCGGGCCGCGCCCTCGGCATAGCCGTAAACGCGAACACGACCAAGAGAATAGGCATATTGCATGTAGCTGCTTCCCTGCTCGATCTTTACATAAGAGTACGCTTTATTGCTGTTAATGGCATTTGCGTTGGAGCTGGTAACATAACCTGCATTGACTTCGCTATTATTGACCATTGTGCCGATTTTTTCCCAATTAACCCCATCTACCGAAGCATAAAGTGAACTGCCACGGGAACGTTGGCCATAAGCAAGGCCATCAACAATAATTTTATCAATGACCGTGGGGGTTGCAAGTCTCGCGGAAGAATACGAAAGAACGGTCGATTGAGTGGCTTCTCTATCCACGAGGTTTTCACCCCATACGGGGGCATAAACATCATCCGAGCTTTGGTAATGTGTTGCCTGAATGAGAGAAGAACCCGTGGCAAGTGTTGCGCGATCTCTCGTCAAACAGATAATCCCGCCGACGTAGCACGAATAGTTCGTTGTGCCGTCGCGATACATTTTGATGTATTGGAATTTGGTATTGGCAAGCGAATCGGGAAGCGTAATGATCACAACCTCTTCATAAGCCCCGTTGTTCGTATTTTGCGGCGTCCAATTGGTATTGGCGATCGTCGTCCAATTTTCACCATCTGCGGAAAGCGAAAATTCAAGTTTACTCACACGGGACGGCCAATAACCCGCTCTGATAACGATGCGATCTACGGTGACGGCTTCGTAGAATTTGCCGATTGCCGTAATCTCTCCGGTATTTTTACCGGTAAAACCTACATAGGTCTGGAAGCTGGAAAAAGAGAGATTGGCAAAACTATCTGCGGTAGCGTCGTTTGTCCATGATTGCAACTTCGCGCCGACTACCGACAACCCGTCCGGAATCGTAAATTCCGAGTAAAGCGACTGTGTTACCGTTGCTGTTTCGGCCGCGCTTGCCGAAAACGCGAGACAGGGGATGATTGCCAACAGCATTGCCGCCGTTAGCAGCAGGGATAGTGTTCTTTTCATGATTCTGGTCCTTTCGAACGGTATTTGAAAATCTAATACCATTTTAGCAAAAAAAGAACCGCTTGTCTATGTTCGATTCGACTATATTTGTGGTTAAAACGATGATTTTGAAAAAAGAGACGTCCCGCCGTTTCGGTTATGCGCGCGGAAAAGAAAAGCCGCGGCGGAACACCCTCGAAGCAGAACCGACTTCAAACCGGCGCGTTTGCGGAACGATTCTGCAAAAAAAGCGCGGGTCTGCAACGAAATTGTATTCGTTACAGACCCGCGCTCTGGTCGGAGTGGGGAGAATCGAACTCCCTCGAATCTTGGTCCCAAACCAAGCGCCATCCCATTAGGCGACACCCCGCTGACTGCGCTTTTTATTATAGCAGATTATGCAAAAAAAGTCAATAGCCCGTCGGCTTTTTTCCGAAAAAAAGATGTAGTGTTACAATAGATGTGAGACTGAAAGAGAAAAAAGAAATAGAAAAAGTGATTGAGATTTGGTAGAATAGAATCACCACAAACCACTCTACGA
>CADBKZ010000008.1 GCA_902795355.1 uncultured Ruminococcus sp. | reverse complement strand
CCTCTCTCCTTCTCCCCGCAGATTCTTCGCTCTCTTCTTTTCTCTCTCCCTTTTGTTTTTTCTTGCTTTTTTGGTCTCACATCATTGACAAATATACACGCGCGAAAAACGGTTTTTCGGGGAAGAGGACGAACTTTGTTCCAACCGCGGAAAAAGCCGCCTGTTAAGGCGGCTTCCGGAAGATTCCCGACGGTTATTTGAGATAGCGTTTGATCTCGTCGCAGATCTTTTCCTCGTAGGCGCAAACGTCGCGCGCCAAGGAGAGCGCGGGTTCGGAAACGCCCGCGTTTTCGGCCTCGCGGAGCGCGCGAAGCAGATTTCCAACGCCCATGGTGGTTCCTTCCAGCACCATTTGCGCGATATGCGGGGTGGAAGAATCGGTCAACGTATGCCAGAACGACCCCATTTTAGCCGAAAAGCGGGTCATGGGGTTGGTGTCCGTGGGGGATTCGCCCAGCTCGTTGAGTTCTTTCGAGGCGCGGGAGGAAAAGCCCTCGTAAACCGAAAGTTGGGTGGTCAGGTCGCTTCGCAGGGCCTCGTCGGTCACGTGCGGAAGCAGGTCGAGGAGCGAATCGGAGCACATCCGAACGTTCCGGTAAACGCCGCCGAGCAGTTCAACGGCTTGTTTGTTTGCAGTATCCGTCATAGCAGTTTTCTCCTTTCAAAAATCGGAAAACAAAAAAGGATCCGCGGTTAGTTTGCCGCGGATTCCCGATTTTATGCGCTTTTTTCAAATTTTTTGCTGACGGACGTCCACCCCGCGGAACGGGAGAATGAAGAACTCCCCGAACAGGCGGCTCGCAATGCGGTCGCTGTACGTTTTGCGGATTTCGGCGGGGGAAAGGTTGGTGCTGATGATGGTTGGCAGTTCAAGGTTGAGGCGCGTGTTGAGCACATGGTAGAGGCAGGAAAGCGAAAATTGGTTGACCACCTCGGTTCCGAGGTCGTCCAGAATCAGAAGGTCGCATTCGGTGTATCTCGCTACGTTTTCGCCGTCCCCCTGCACCACGCCGGTTCCGAAACGGAGCGCCTCGAAATCCGAGAGCATGCCCACCGCGCTGTTGTAGAACACATCGTAGCCGCGCTCGATCACAACGCGCGCAACGGCGGTGGAAAGGTGCGTTTTGCCAAGCCCCGTTCCCCCGACGAACAACAGATTGCGCGGGATCCCGTTCCCATCCTCGCCGAAATGCTCGGCGAACGCCCGCGCGTTGCGCAGGTTTTCGGACATGGTTTTGTAGCTTTCGGGGTCCTTGCGGTAGTAATCGAGCGAAAAGTTCCCGAACGACTGCTTTTTGAGCAGGGCGGAGAGCCCCGAGGCCTTCATGCCCGCTTCCATCAGCCGCCCGCGCATGCAGGCGCACATTTTTCCGTTGACGTAGCCCCTGTCGCGGCAGATCCCGCATTCGTAGCGCGGGTCGTCGTAATCGGCTGGAAAGCCGTTTTTCACCAACAGTTCGCCGCGCCGCGCGCGGAGCTGTTCGTTCTCGTTCCGCAGGCGGGCCATAGCGGCGGGAATGTCCCCGCCTTCCATGGCGACGCGCAGAATACGCAGGCCGAGCGAGGAAAGATACGCGTCGGTTTCGCGGATCTCGGGAACGGCTTCCCAAACTTCCTCGCGGCGGCGTTCGGCTTCCGCCTCGGCTTCCCGCGCTTTCTTTTCAAATTCCTCTCGGACGATCCGTCGGTTTTCCTGTCGGTACCCCATTTTCCGGTTTTCCTGCCTTTCTTTCGGGTGATGAATGCTTGTTTTTGCGGGTTACGCCTGCCCGCCGTTGGTTTCTTCCGGTTTCCGGAAGCTGCGCCGAAGCGCTTTCTCGAAGAACGCGTCGGTGTTGAAACTGCCGTTCCCGCCGGTTGCGGCGGTTTTGGCTTCCCGCTCCTCGGCAAGCTTGCGGTCGATTTGCCCGAGGTCGGTCAACCCCTCGGCATGCCAGCGGTCGAGGATGGCGTGAACGTACTTCATGGACGGCTCGTGGATGGTATCCACCGTGATTTCATACGCGCGGCGGATCACATCCTCGCCGTAGCCGTACTCCATCCATGCGGCAATCTTTTTCCGCTCGCTATCGGTGAGCGAACGGCTTTTCATGCCGAACATGGCGCGGACTTTGCCTTCCAGCGTGTGGCGTTCTTCCCGCACGCGGATGTGTTCTTCGAGCGCGGGAACGGTGGTAACGCCGCCGTCCACGAGCGAAATGGCATAACGCTCGATCACGCGCATGCCGGTTTTTCCGATGTGCATGCAGTGCGCGAGCAAAAGCAGGATGTAGTCCTCGTCCAGCCCGAGATAGTCGGTCAGGCCGATCAGAATGTTCACTTCATAAACGTTGAACATTTTCCCGCAGATGCGCTGGGCTTCGTCCACCATTACGCGGAGCGAACGGCGGCGGTCCATCATGCCGTTCAGCTCGGCGGCGGAGTAGGTGGGAATTTCGTCCGCCCGCGCGAGTTTTCCGGCGGGTTTCGGCTCCGGCTCCGCGGCGGGAATTGCCGCGGGATGTGCCATGGCCGCCTTTGCTTCGGGTTCCTCTTCCCCCGCCAGAACGCCGGCGCGCCGCCAGAACGAAAGCGCGTCCTTCACCGCCACCGTCGGGTAAACCGCCTCGGCGTCCTCTCCCGCGGCGCACAGCAGCAGGATGTGCAGCTGCGCGGCGTCGGCTCCGGCCGAAAGAGCCGCGGCGGGCAGATTCAGCACGCGGTCTCCGAAATTCCATTGCAGTTTCATGTGTCGCTCCCGATTTCGGCCTGCCGTTTTTCCGCGTCCTTGGACGGGTGGCAAAGCCGGTAGTTAAGGCTCATCAGCGAATCGCCGAGGTGGATTTCTTCCACAACGATTTCATCGTCGTCGTAGTGCAGTTCTTTCCCCGTAAAGTTCCAGAACCCGCGGATTCCCGCGGCAAGGAGACGGTCGGCAACGGGTTCGGCCTGATCTTTCGGCAGGGTCAGAACCGCCATGTCCGCGGGGTTCTCGCGGCAGAACGGTTCCAGCTCTTCCATGCTGCGGATCATTACGCCGCCCACCGTGCGGCCGATGAGCGCGGGATTGACGTCGAACAGAGCCGTAATGTCCACGCCGCGTTTGGCGAACATGGAAGAACGCACCAGCGCGCGGCCGAGGTCGCCCGCCCCGACGATGATGGCGCGGATCCCCGCGCCGACGCCGAGCAGCTCGCAGATCTTCGCGTAGAGATAGCTGACGTTATAGCCGTAGCCCTGCTGGCCGAACCCGCCGAAGCAGTTCAGGTCCTGACGGATCTGCGAGGCGGTGATGTGCATCATGTCGGCAAGCTCGCCGGAGCTGACGCGCATTTTTCCCTCGCGCATCAGGATCCGCAGGTAGCGGAAATAGCGCGGCAGGCGGCGGATCACCGCCTCGGAAACATACGTGCGGTTCTCCTCGGCTCCGATCTCGTTTTTTGAATGATTCACAATACGAATGCTCCTTTCCGAAAACGCGGAAACCCGCGTTTTGTGAAGTTTGACGGAAATCTTTGCAAATCGGCAAAGATCGCGGAAAAAGTTTTCCACATCCCGCTTTTTGCGGCGGTTATCAACAGAATCAACAGGTTTTTCCACAAGCCGCCCCGTTCCCACGCGCTTTTTCGACTTCCGGCGCGATGTTTCGCGCCGTTCCGACGCGGATTTTTCAACAGGCTGTGGAAAACTCTTGTGGAAAACCGAATTTTGAAACGTTTCGGAAAAACCTCGGTTTTTTCGTGAAAAGCGACGATTTTTCTCTTTTTTTGCCGAACCGCTTGACATGCCGGACGGGCTTTGCGCGGCCGGCGTTTTTCCGGTTCGCGGCGATCCGGCAAGCGCGGTATTGACGGCCGCGCAAGACGGTTCGGGCGGCCGCAGGTTTGTCGCGGAACCGCGTAATCCTGACGGCGCAAGCCGGCGATGCCGCAATGTCGGCCGCGGTGCGGCGGCGATCGACGGCGGCTTAAACGGCCGCTTCGGGATGGTCCAAAGCCGAGGCGTTGAGCGAGGTTCCCGCAAAATGCCCCGCGCGGTATTCAAAATAGCCTGCGGCGGCAACCATGGCTCCGTTATCCCCGCAGAGCGAGGGCTCCGACATGGCCAAGCGGACGCGACGGCGGCGGCAGAGCGTTTCCAGCGCGGCGCGCAGATGCGTGTTCGCGGCAACGCCGCCCGCCAATACTAAAGTGGTAAGTCCCGTTTGGCGCAGGGCAAGCTCGGTTTTCTTCCCGATTGCGTCCACGATCCGCGCCGTGTAGGAAGCCGCGAGATCGGCGCGGTTCACGGAAATTCCCTTTTGCGCCGCTCCGTTGAGATAATTCAGCGCGGCCGTTTTTACGCCGCTGAACGAAAGCGCGATCTCCTCTCCCGCCAGAGCGGGCGACGGGAGCGCGACCGCCTTCGGGTTTCCCTCGCGGGCAAGGCTGTCCATCGCGGCCCCGCTCGGGTACGGCAGGCCGATCACGCGCCCGATCTTATCGAACGCTTCCCCCGCCGCGTCGTCGCGCGTTCCGCCGATCTCTTCATAGGTCGTGTCGTCGGTCACGCGGTAAAACGACGTATGGCCGCCGGAGACCACCAACGCGAGGAAAGGCGGTTTCAGATCGGGATGGGTTAAGTATGCGGCGGCGACATGCGCGTGGATGTGGTTGACCGACACCAACGGAATGCGGTTGGCATACGCCAGCGATTTTGCGAAATTGACGCCGACCAGCAACGCGCCGATCAGCCCCGGGTGCGACGTGACCGCGACAGCTCCGATGTCCGAGAGCCGGACGCCGGCTGCGGAGAGCGCCTCTTCGGTAATGCGAGTGACCGCCTCGATGTGCGCGCGGCTCGCAATTTCGGGAACCACCCCGCCATAGAGGCGGTGAGTTTCAATTTGCGAGGCAATGATGTTGGAGCGAATGGCGCGAACGCCGTCCGCCATTTCCACAACGGCGGCGGAAGTTTCATCGCAAGAGGACTCCATGCCCAGAATCAACATAATAACAGGTAAACCTCAAAAAAACAGTTATATTAGAATAATTCTTAATATCAATCTATAAATGCGTTTCCAAACGTGCGGAACGCGGAAGCGAAAGCGGAAGAGAGAATTATAAGCTGGAGAGAGAAACAATAGATAATAAGGAAGCAAAAGGAAGCCGGACACAAAAAAATCACGTGTTCAAAGCAGCGGGAAGTTTGCAAACCATCACCAGCGCGTCCTCGGCGGGGCGGCGGTAAAACCGCTTGCGCGTTCCCGCAACGGCAAACCCGAACCGTTTGTAAAGGGCGATTGCCGCTTGGTTGGAAACGCGGACTTCGAGCGAGACTGATTCCAATTCTCGTTTTCTTGCCTCGTCCAGCAACGCGGAAAGAATTGCGCTCCCTGCCCCCTGCCGCCGCGCTTCGGGGCGAACGGCAAGGTTCAGGATCTGCCCCTCGTCGGGCGCGAGCAGTATTCCGCCGTAACCGACAGCGGTCCCGCTTTCGGCAAGAGCCGCCATGGCAAACGCCCCGTTTCCGAGGTACAGCTCCAACGCATGCTCGCTCCAAGGCTCCGCAAAGCAAAGCCGCTCAATTTCCGCAACGGCGGGAATCATTTCCCGCGTGAGCGGCGAAACGGTAACGGCGGGGTTCATCCGTGCGTTGGGAACAACAGCGTTTTCACGCCCGCGGTAATCGCTTCCAAACAGCGGCGGTAGGCGGCAAGGTCTCCCCCGTAGGGGTCCGGAATTTCTTCCGGCATTGCCGTAATTCTGCCCGCAAGCTCGGGAAACTGCATCATCAGCCCCATCACATGGCTGCCCGACATGCCGACGATCATATCGCATTGCTCCGCAACTTCGCGCGGCAGGCGGTGGGCAACGTGGGCTCGGTAGTCGTGGCTCGGCACGGGAACTACCCCCGCCTCTTCCAACGCCGCAACGGCGTTTTTGGAGATGGGGTCTCCCTCCTGCGCGGCAAGCCCTGCGCTGATGGCTTCCACGGTTGGCGAAACGCTTTCTCGGATCGCCTCGGGCAAGGCGCGGCGCAGTTCGTCCGCAAGGCTGTTGGCCACCGCCGCGGCCATGGGGGAGCGGCAGGTGTTGCCTGTGCAGACAAAGCAGACGCGCAAGGGGCGGGAAACTTCCCGACTTTCCTTGCGTTCGGTTGTTTCAGCGGCGGTAAGCATGGCGGATTCTCCTCTTGTCAATCGGATGTCAGATTGCGGACGGGGTAGCAGGTTTTGGCGGTGCGGTCGTAAAGAACCTGCGTTCCGAAGCGGAACACGGCGAGTTCTTCATTCCCAACGGTCGCTTTTTCGGCGGGAACGTTCGGGTAGAGGTCGGGAATCTCCCCGTTTTCGGTCAGCGGCTCGTAAATCAGAAGCTCTTCCGAAAATTCCTGATAGATCAAGCGGTACGAGAGCGGAAGCCCGTCCGCGAAGAACACAAGGTCGTACCGGTTGGCAACGCCGACGTTCACTCTGGAATAGGGAAGCGGCGCGCCGCCCAAAACGGCGTTCCGCAGCAGTTCGGCCTCGTCCGCGGAATAGGAGACGAGCGGGAACGTGAGCGCGTCGGTCAGGCAGAGTTGCGCGCCCGAGAGCGTCAGCTCGGAAAAGGCGGGGAGCGCCCCGTCAAGAGTATACACAATGTGGTTGCCGTCGGTCAGCGCGCCGTCGATGCCTTCCAAGTGGTAAAAAGAGGTCTTGTTTCCGCTCGGCGAGGTGTAAACCCCCGCGAGGGCGTCCTCAAAATAGCCGGTGGAGCGGTAGCAATCCGAGGCGGGAATATAAACCGCGCCGGTTTTCTCGTTGTAAAAGCCGCCCCGAACCTGCCGGAAGGTAACGGTTTTGGCATGGCACGCGCCGAACAGAAGAATTGCGGCGAGCAGGAGCGGAAAAAAGCAGAAACGGAATTTCATCTGCCGCCTCAATAGCCGAACACGCCGGAAAGGGAATCGTCGTTCTCGATCCAATCCGAAACGGGGATCACGCGGTAATCTTCCTTGGTATCGCGGATGATCACCTCTTTGATGCCCGCGTTGATCACCTGACGCTTGCACATCATGCAGGAGCAGGTTCCGGCGGAAAGCTCGCCCGTGCGGGCGTCGATGCAGGCCATATAAAGGGTGGCGTCCAGCATCTGGTCGCGCGGGGCGGCGATAATGGCGTTGGCCTCGGCATGGATCGAGCGGCAGAGTTCATAACGCTCTCCGCGCGGAATGTTCAGTTTATCGCGCATGCAAACGCCAAGGTCGGTGCAGTTTTTCCGCCCGCGCGGCGCGCCGTTATATCCCGTGGAAATAATGGAATCGTTCTTCACGATAATGGCGCCGAACATCCGGCGCATGCAGGTGGAGCGTTCGGCCACCGTTTGCGCAATGTCGAGGTAATAATTAATTTTTGAAACGCGTTCCATAACGCACCTCCGAAACCGTATCGCTACGGGAATTTTCGCGCGGAGCGGCCGTCGGTCGCCCCGCATGGGTACACTTCACCATTTTACAAATTATATTATAAACCTTTTTCGGCGCAATTTCAAGTCTTTTTTCCGTATTCGGCCGATTTTTCTTGTGCAAGGCGAAAACGGACAAGGCCCGCGAACGCTCCGTTTTTTCGGAAAAAGGCCGAAAAACGCATACACGCCCGAAAAATTCGGGTTTTCGGGCCGATTTGGCGGAGCAGTAGGGGAAAATCGCCTTTTTTAAGGCACACGGTATGAAAATTTTCGCGCTTGCGGGCGTTTGCGGGAAAACAAATTGCGTTTTTTCGGAAAATGTATTGCAATCGGATGCGATGTGTGTTATAATAAATAAAAATGCCCTATGAAGCGGGCGAAAAGGGGGATGCTTTTCAGATGGGCAACGAGTCGCACGTCGTATGTCTGATGCCGCCGGCGGAGTTGGAGCGGGATAAGATCCACTTGATTGAGCACTATAATATGAAGGGCGTTTCCACTCACGACCACGCTTTTCTGGAACTGACCTACATTGTTCGCGGAACGGTGGAGCACACGCTGGACGGTCAGCAAACCGAACTGACCGAGGGGGATTACCTGATTGTGGATTACGGGATCCGCCATTCCTACCGCTGCCGCGACCCGCGGGGATACGACAACATTGACTGCCTGTTTCTCCCCGAGGCGATCGACCCCGTTCTCAAAGGAACCAAGAGCCTGCGGACCCTGTTGGAGCATTACCTGCTCCATTTCAACATGCGGGCGTTCGTGCAGAATCCGGCGCGGATGGTCTTTCACGATTACAACGGCAGGATTCTGGAACTGATCCGCCGATTGCGGCGCGAGGAGCTGGAACGCGGCGCGGGGTACATTGAGTTTATGCGGTGCTACCTGCTGGAAATTCTGCTTCTGACCATGCGGCAGCTGGACAACGCGCAGGCCGCCTCGGCCGGAAACGACGTTTGCGGGTTTATTACCGAATACGTGCGCGAGCATTATATGGAGCCGCTGACCCTGCAAACGCTCGCGAAACAGCTGAATTACAGCTTGCCGTATTTAAGCAAGAAATTCAAGGACGAAACCGGCGTTTCCTTTGTGGTGTATCTGCAGAATTTCCGCGTAATGGAAGGATGCCGCCTGCTTTCCGGCTCCGACCGCACCTTTGCGGAAATTACCGAAATGGTGGGGTACCGCGACGTTAAATTTTTCTCGGATCTGATCAAGCGGTTTACGGGGCTTTCCCCGCGCAACTTCCGCAGAAAGCAGAAAATGGGGGGCTGAACGGCATGGAACCTGCAATTCGCCGCGCGGAAAGCGCGGACATTCCCGCACTGCTCGATCTGCTCGTTCAGGTTGACATGGTGCACCATAACGGCCGCCCCGACCTGTTCAAAGGCCCCGCCGTCAAATACGGCGCGGAAGCTCTTTCGGCGATGCTTACGGACCCTGACCGCCCGATTTTCGTATACGCGGACGGGGACGGAGCGGTGCGCGGCTACGCGTTCTGCATACTGCAAACGCACCCGAACGACTCCATTCTGACCGACATTCAAACGCTCTACATCGACGACCTCTGTGTGGATGAAGCCGCGCGGGGCAGGCAGATCGGCCGCAGGCTGTTCGAGCATGTTGTTGCCTACGCCCGCGCGATCGGATGCTATAACGTTACTTTGAACGTGTGGTCCTGCAACCCGCGGGCCATCGGGTTTTACGAGCATCTCGGCATGGTTCCGCAAAAGATCTGCATGGAGAAAATTTTATAAACGCGGCCATAGAAAACCGCCGGAAAACGCGCACAGGTTGCAAAAAACGCGAAAAAAGCGGGGGACTCCCAATGGGGATCCCCCGCATTTTCGGCATACCGAAAATCAGCTGACGACGGAAAAAGAGGACTTTCCTGCGGGAAAGTCCTCTTTCGGGTCAAACGTCAATATCCTTCATGTATTCGCTTCCGTGCTCGGTGATGAACACTTTGCGCGCGGGCAGATCGTCGCCGAGGAGCGTTTCAAAGATAACGGCGGTTTGCTGCGCGTCGGCGGGGGAGACCGAGATCAGGCGGCGGGTTTCGGGGTTCATGGTGGTTTGCCACATCATGTCGGGTTCGTTCTCGCCCAGCCCTTTGGAGCGTTGCAGTTTGTATTTCTTGCTGCCGATTTTTTTCAGGATCTCGGCTTTTTCAAATTCGTCGTAGGCGAAGAGCGTGTCGTCGCCAACGGTAATTTCAAACAGCGGCGATTCGGCAATGAACACCTTGTGCTCGGCCAGAAGCGTTGGCAAGAGGCGGTAGAAGAGGGTCAGGAGCAGGGTGCGGATCTGGAAGCCGTCCTCGTCCGCGTCGGTGCAGATGATCACCTTGGACCAGCGCAGGTTGTTCAGATCGAACGCGGAGAGGTCCTTTTTGTGCTTTCCGTTGATCTCCACGCCGCAGCCGATCACGCGGAGCAGGTCGGTGATGATCTCGCTTTTGAAAATTTTGTCGTAATCGCTTTTCAGGCAGTTCAGGGTTTTTCCGCGAACGGGAATGATGGCCTGAAATTCGGCGTCGCGCCCGAGCTTACAGGACGTCAGCGCCGAGTCGCCTTCCACAATGTAAAGTTCGGCGCGCGAGGGGTCCTTGGAGCGGCAGTTGACGAATTTTTCCACGCGGTTTGCCACGTCGATCGACCCCGCGAGCTTCTTTTTTACGTCGATGCGCGCTTTCTCGGCCGATTCGCGGCTCCGCTTGTTCACCAACACCTGACCCCCGATCTGCTCGGCGGCCTTGGGATTTTCGATGAAGTAAATTTCCAGCTGACGGCGCAGAAAGTCGTTGAGCGCGTCCGCGATGAACACGTTGTTGATCGCCTTTTTGGTCTGGTTTTCGTAGGACGTCATCGTGGAAAAGCTGTTGATGACGAGTACGAGGCAGTCGGCAATGTCGTTGAAGGTGATCTTCGCCTCGTTCTTGGTATAGCGGCCGTTCGCTTTGAGGTACTTGTCGATCGCGTAGGTGAAAGCGGACTTGACGGCTTTATCGGGCGATCCGCCGTATTCGAGGTAGCTGGAATTGTGGTAGTATTCGATCAGATTGACCGTGTTGGAAATACAGAACGAAACGTCGGCCTTGAATTTGTATTCGGGCTTGTCCTCGCGGTCGCGGCCCTGCGTTTCGAGATGCCATTGCACGGGGGCGGTCAGCGCGGCGTCGCCCACCTGCTCGGCGAGGTAATCCGAAATGCCGTTCTGGTAGAGAAAATCCCGCGTTTCAAAGGTTTTGTTTTCCTGTTCCACGCGCAGGCGGAAACAGATGCCCGCGTTCACCACCGATTGGCGGTGCATCGTGTCCTCGAAGAACTCCACGGGAATGTTGATGTCGGTAAAAACGTCCAGATCGGGACGCCAGCGCACCACGGTTCCGGTTCGCTTTTCCTTTTTTTCAAGCGGACGTTCGGCAAGCTCGCTGCAAGGGTTCCCTTTTTTGAAGTGGATCGAGCGTTCCACGCCGCCGTTGTAGGAATACACGTCCATGTATTCCGAGGAATACTGCGTGGCGCACGCGCCAAGCCCGTTCAGGCCGAGCGAGTATTCATAGGCCGAATCGCCGCTGTTGTTGTCGTATTTTCCGCCCGCGTACAGCTCGCAGTAAACCAGCTTCCAGTTCCATTCCTTTTCCTTTTCGTTCCAGCCCAGCGGAACGCCGCGGCCGTGGTCGTCCACCTCAATGCTTTTGTCGCGGAACACCGTAACCTGAATCAGGTTGCCGTGCCCCTCGCGCGCCTCGTCCACCGAGTTGGAGAGAATTTCAAAGAAGGAGTGTTCGCAGCCTTCAAGCCCGTCCGAACCGAAGATAACGGCGGGGCGTTTCCGCACGCGGTCCGCGCCTTTGAGCGAGCGGATGGCGGAGTTATCGTATTCCTGCGCTTGCTTTTTTGGAGAAATTGCCATGTCGTAATTTCCTTTCCCGATCCTGTCTATTTTCCATTATAACAGAAATTTTCGATTTTGAAAAGGGGAAAATCGGAAATTTTTTGAAAGAAACGAAAATTTTTCTCGGTTTCTATTGCAAGAAAGGCCGTTTTCGAATATAATAGATAGGGAAATCCCCATCCACCACGAAACGGAGACCCGTCTATGGATTCACTTTTGGAAGCGATCGCCGAGCGATGCGCGCATTCCTGCGCGGTCGTCGGCATCGGCGTTTCCAACCTGCCCCTGATCCGCTTTCTGCGGGCGCACGGCGCGCATGTGATCGCGCGCGACCGCAAAACCGAAGATCAGCTTGACGGCGCGATCCTTGCCGAGCTGCGCGATTCGGGCGTTGGCCTGCGCCTCGGAGAGGGCTACCTGAACGACCTGAACGAAGAGGTGATCTTCCGCACCCCGGGAATGCGCCCCGACCTGCCCGCGTTCCGCGCGGCGGTGGAACGGGGAAGCGTTCTGACCTCGGAAATGGAGTGGTTTCTTGAACTGACGCCCGCCACCGTGATCGGCATTACGGGGAGCGACGGCAAAACCACCACCGCAACGCTGACCTACCTGTTTTTGGAAGAGGAGCGGCTGCGGCGCGGCGGCGGGAACGTTTATGTGGGCGGCAACATCGGGGAGCCGCTTCTGCCGCGGGTTGAGAAGATGAAGGAAGCGGACGTTGCGGTGGCGGAGCTTTCAAGCTTTCAGCTGCAAACCGCGCGCGTCTCTCCCGCCCGCGCCGCCATTACCAATCTTTCCCCCAACCACCTCGATTGGCATACCGACATGGATGAATACATTGCCGCAAAAACCAACGTTTTCAACCACACGGGGTGCAAATTTCTGGTAACGAACGCGGAAAACGAAATTACCGCGTCGCTGGCGAAAACGGCCCCCGTTCCGGTTGTGCTGTTCTCTTCCAAGGGGAAGCCGGCGGGCGCGTGGAAAAGCGTTTACCTGCGGGACGGGTGGATTATGCTGGATAACGGCATTGCCGCGCGCGGCGTTTTGCGGGCGGACGCCATCCGCGTTCGCGGGCGGCACAATCTGGAAAATTTCATGGCCGCCATTGCCCTGACCGACGGGCTGGTTTCCCCCGCGAGCGTTGAGGCGGTTGCCAAACGGTTTGCGGGCGTTGCGCACCGCATGGAGACCGTCCGAACGGTTGGCGGCGTTACCTATTGCAACAGCTCGATCGACTCCACGCCGACGCGAACGGCGGCCGCGCTGGCGGCCATGAACGAAACGGGCGCGCGGCCGGTTGTGATTTGCGGCGGGTACGATAAACACATTTCGTTCGCGCCGCTGGCCGAAGCGCTCGGGCGGTACGCGAAAGCCGTTGTTTTAACGGGCGCGACCGCGGATGCCATTGCCGAGGCCATCCGCGCCTGCCCCGCGGCGGCCGCGTTGCCTTTGCGCCGCGAGGCGGATTTTCGCCGCGCGGTGGAAGCGGCGCGCGATCTGGCGCAAAGCGGCGACACCGTTTTGCTCTCTCCCGCCTGCGCGAGCTTTGACGCGTTCCGCAACTTTGCCGAACGCGGGGACGCCTTCCGCGCCATTGTGGAGAGCTTTGGCGAATAAAAAGGCAATTTCCACATACATGCATCGCAAAAAAGAGGTGAAAAAGTGGATCAGCAAGCAACCGGAAAACCGAAAAAGTACCTAAAAAAAGCGTATCTTTTCTATATACCGGTTTTCGTTCTATATGGAATTGTTTCTCTTGCATTCTTGTTGAAAGGGAGGGAAAGTTCCTTTTTTACTGTTGCGCTTTTGTGTGTCGTTTTCTACCCGAATGTGGTGGGCGTATGTGCTTCTTTCAATCTTGCTTTTGCGCTGTCGGCTATTCGCAATCGAGAAAACCGCTTTTTATCCATTCTCGCTTTGACGGTTGACGGTTTGCTGTTTTCTACCATCATTGCATGGATCATTGCTTGTATTTATTTGTTTTATATCTCATAGGGCATATAAGAAGAAAATATTTATGTTAAAAAAGAGGAGATACCAATGCAATTTTCAGAATCCCTGCTCCGTCTTGCCGCCGAGGCCGAAAAGGCTCTGGCGCCGCGCTTTGCCGAATTTGACGAAATCGCGTTCCAAAACACCCAACGCGTGCTCGATTCGTTTCGCCGACACCGCGTTTCCGACGCCATGTTTCAATCTTCCAGCGGCTACGGGAGCGGCGATAAGGGCCGCGAGACCCTTGATTTGATCTGGGCTGAGATGATGGGAACCGAGGCCGCGCTCGTCCGTCAGAACATCACCAGCGGCACCCATGCGCTCACCATCGGGCTTTTCGGCCTGCTCCGCCCGAACGACATCCTGTATTCCGTCGCGGGCAAGCCGTATGAAACGCTCGAAGAGGTTATCGGCATCTCTGGCGAGGCGGGGAACGGCTCCTTGAAAGATTTCGGCGTGGACTACCTGCAAACCGACCTGAACGCCGACGGAACCTTCCGCACCGAGGAGATCCTCGGGAATCTGGACAAGCTCCCCGCGGTCAAGGTCGTTTTCATCCAACGTTCCAAAGGGTATCTGGACCGTAAAACGTTGAGCGTGGAGCAGATCGGGGAGATCATTGCCGCCGTTAAGCGGCGACGCTCCGACGTTTACACGGTGGTGGACAACTGCTACGGCGAATTTACCGAAACGCGCGAAGCAGGACACGTGGGAGCGGATCTGGTAATCGGGTCCTTAATCAAGAACGCGGGCGGCGGCATGGCCGAAAGCGGGGGCTACCTCGCGGGTTCGGCGTGCGCCGTGGAGCTGGCGAGCTACCGGCTTACGTCGGTTGGCATCGGCGGCGAGCAGGGCGCCACGCTCGGGCAGAACAAATCGCTCTATAAGGGTTTGTTTTACGCGCCGCATACGGTGGCGCAGGCCATGAAAACGGCCGCTCTCGCCGCATACGTGTTTGAAAAACTCGGCTATTTGGTGGAACCGCGCTGGAACGAGCCGCGTTACGACATCATTCAAACCGTCAGGACCGGAAGCGCGGAAGGGCTTTGCGCTTTCTGCCGCGGTATTCAGTCGGGATCGCCCGTGGACGCGTTTGTAACGCCCGAGCCGTGGGAAATGGCGGGATACGCCGACCGCGTGGTGATGGCGGCGGGCGGGTTTACGCAGGGAAGCTCCATCGAGCTGTCGGCCGACGGGCCCCTGCGCCCGCCGTACACCGTGTTCTTCCAAGGCGGACTGACCTACGAAAGCGGCCGTATCGGAATCCTATCGGCCGCGCAGGCCATGCTCGGAACGAATCCCCCGGAAGGAAAGGAGCCGATTTCATGAAGCTGTTTGCCAAATCCACCGTTGTTCTGCTTCTGGCCGCGCTGTTGTCGGTCGGGTCGCTCGTCTCCTGCGTCAAAAAGGAGAACGACGCTCCCGACGGCATGATGATTGTTTCGGCCGCGGGAGCGGACTACCTGCTCTACGCCCCCACCACGTGGAACCGCAACACCGTTTACGGCGTTTCCGGCGCCTACCGCGATGTGTCCGAGCAATCCACCGTCAGCGTCAGCCGCTTTTCCGCCGAGGGATTTACCGCCGAGGAAGGCGCGGATCGCAACGCGGCGTATTGGGAAACGGTCTGCCTGCCGCTCATCCGCGCCGTCGCGCTGAACGGGGAAGTGACCGACCGTACCGGCGACGATTCCGCCGCCCTTTTCGGCGGGGCGGACGCCGTCCGTCGGCACGTCAGCGCGATCGTCAACGGAAAAACGTTGCATTTTGTCCGCATCATCGCCGAGCGGAACGGATATTTCTATGTGTTCGCGTTTACCGTTACCGACGCGCTTTACGACTACTGCATTGCCGACGCGAACAAGATGGCGAAAGAGTTTGTGTTTACCGATACGCCGTATGTCCCCGAGGATTACGCGTGGAAGCCCGCGAAAGTCGCCGCGCCCGATGGTATGCAGGTCGCGTCGTCGGACGAGGTTTCCTATCGTTTCTTTGTCCCTGCCGATTGGGTGGTGGACCGCGACCGCCGCATTTTTTCGGCATACGAGCCGACCGACCGCACCAACATCAGCGTGGTTCCGTTCCTGCCCGACACGGGAACCTCGGTTGACGATTATTTTGCCGCGTCGGCCGACCTGATGCGCGAAACCGCCGGAGAGGACGGTTTTACCCTGCTTTCGGATGCGGGCGGCGTGGAAACCGAACTCGGCGGGAGACCCGCGAAACAGTACGATTTTCTCTTCACCGTGGGCGGCGAACGCTACCGCTACCGCCAGATCATCGCGCTTTATAAAGGCATGCTTTACACCGTAACGTATACCGCGGCCGAGGCGCGTTTTGAAGAACATCTTGGCGTGCTGGACGCCGTCCGGCAGGCGTTTGCGTTTCGTTGAGGACGGTTATGAAAGAAATTTATCTGGATAACAGCGCGACCACGGCCCTTTCCGAGGCGGCGAAGCGGGCGATGGCGGAAGCTATGGAAGTTTACGGCAACCCGTCGTCGCTCCATGCCGCGGGCAACCGCGCAAAGGATCTTTTGGAGACCGCGCGGCGTGAGATTGCCGCAACGCTCGGCGTCCGCCGCCCCGAGGCGGGAGAACTTGTGTTTACGGCGGGCGGCAGCGAGGGGGATAACCTTGCCGCCGTTGGAACCGCCATGGCCAAACCCCGCCGCCGCGGCGGACGGATCATTACCACCGATTCCGAGCATGCGGGGCTGGAAAACGCCCTGCGCGCGCTTGAAGGACAGGGGTTCGAGGTGGTTCGCGTTCCCACAAGGAACGGCGTTCTCGACCTTGACCGCTTTTCGGACGCGCTCAATGAAAAAACCTTTTTGGTCTCGTTGATGGCGGTCAATAACGAGACCGGCGCGCGCTATGATGTCGCCCGCGCGTTTGCGCTCGCAAAGGCCTTCCGCGAGGACATTGTAACGCATACGGACGCGGTGCAGGCCTATTTGCGCATGCCGTTGAACCCGAAAACGCTCCGCGCCGACCTGATTACGGTCAGCGCGCATAAGGTACACGGGCCCAAGGGGGTCGGCGCGCTCTATGTTTCGCCCGAGGCGCGGAAACGCCGCGATCTCGTTCCGGTGATTCACGGCGGCGGGCAGGAAGCGGGGCTTCGCTCCGGCACTGAAAACCTGATTGGAATTGCCGGTTTTGCCGCCGCCGCAAAAGAGGGGTACGCCGCCATGGGCGAAACCGTTGCGCGGCTCGCCAGCCTGCGCGCCCTTGCCGAGGAAGCGGTTGCCGACCTGCCGGTGCGCGTCAATCGCCCCGCGGGGGACCGCGCGCCGCACATCCTGAACCTTACGGTCCCGAACATCCGCAGCGAAACCCTGCTCCATGCCCTTTCGGCGCGGGGGATCTATGTTTCCAACGGGTCGGCCTGCTCCTCGCATTCGGCGCACCCGAGCGCGTCGCTCGCGGCTTTCGGCCTGTCGCCCGCGGAAATCGCTTCTTCCATCCGCGTCAGCTTTTGCGAAACCAACACGGAAAGCGACGTCCGCGCGTTTGCGGACGCTCTGCGCGAGGAGATTGCGAGATTGGTCAAAATCAACCGCTGATCGGCCGATTTTCGCACACACGGTATGAAAATTTGACGTTCTGAACCGGTTTTTCCGAACGCTTTTGAAAAGGGAAAAAGTTTGGGAGAGGGGAAACTTCTTTTCGGAAGCTTCCCCTCTCCCAAGGTCGGTTTTCTTTTGGTCAGTCAAAATAGCCTTCGCGGTAGAGCAGCTCGGCAATCAGAACCGCGCCGCCGGCCGCGCCGCGCAGGGTGTTGTGCGAGAGGCCGACGAATTTGTAGTCGAAGAGCGTATCCTCGCGCAGGCGGCCGAGGGAAATGCTCATGCCGCCGTCGGCGTCGCGGTCCAGCCGCGTTTGCGGGCGGTCGTCCTCTTCAAAGTAGCGCAGGAATTGCTTCGGCGCGTGGGGAAGCCCCAACGCCTGCGGCTTTCCCGCGTAGGTCGCCCACGCTTCCAGAATTTCCTCGCGGGCGGGTTTGTTCGCAAATTTCACGAACACCGCCGCCGTGTGTCCGTCGGTCACGGGAACGCGGATGCACTGCGTTGTGATGATCGGCTTTTCCGCTTTCACAATCACGCCGTCCTTTACCTCGCCCCAAACGCGGAGCGGCTCCTGCTCGCTCTTTTCTTCCTCGCCGCCGATGTAGGGGATCACGTTATCGCACATTTCCGGCCATTCGCGAAAGGTTTTGCCCGCGCCGGAAATGGCTTGGTAAGTGGTTGCAACCACCTGCTCAATGCCGAATTTGCGAAGCGGGGAGAGCGCGGGGACGTAGGATTGAATGGAGCAGTTCGGCTTTACGGCAATGAACCCGCGGCGGGTGCCGAGCCGCTTCCGCTGATGCTCGATCACCGCAAGGTGCGCGTCGTTGATCTCGGGAATCACCATGGGAACGTCGGGCGTCCAGCGGTTGGCCGAGTTGTTGGAGACCACCGGCGTTTCGGCCTTGGCGTAGGCCTCTTCCAAGGCCTTGATCTCGTCCTTTTTCATATTGACGGCGCAGAACACGAACGAGCATTTTGCGGCCACGGCTTCCACATTGGCGGCGTCCTCAACGATCATATCGCGGAACTTCGCGGGCATCGGGGTCGCCATTTTCCAGCGGTCGCCAACGGCCTGCGCGTAGGGAACGCCCGCCGAGCGCGCCGAGGCGGCAAGCGCCGAAACTTCAAAATAGGGGTGGTTCTCCAAAAGCGTCAGAAAACGCTGGCCCACCATTCCCGTGGCGCCGATAACGCCGACTTTCATTTTTTGCGTGGTATTCATAAGCGGAAATCCTTTCAAACGGGTTCGGAATCAAAGTACGTTTACTATTATACAACAATTGCCCGCAAAATGCAAGACCGAATGAAAGATTTTTCATTTTTTCGGGCAAATTTTCGGAAAAATATTCGGTTCGGATGCAAAAAGAGCCGAAAAAGGGGAAGGGAAGAAAATTTCATGAAATTACAGTTGGCGGCAACCTGCATGTTCGGGTTGGAAAAACAGCTTGGAGAGGAGCTGGACGCGCTTGGCGTTACCCGCACCGAAACCATGGACGGCAGGGTCTATTTCGAGGGGGACGAAGCCGCCGTGGCGCGGGCGAACCTGCGCCTGCGGTGCGCAGAGCGCGTTCTGATTGTGCTCGGTCGGTTCCCCGCGCGGAGCTTTGACGAGCTGTTCGAGGGAACCAAATCGCTCCCGTGGGAAGCGTGGGTCGGGAAAAACGACGCGTTTCCGGTCAAGGGGCATGCCGTCAAAAGCCGGCTGCAATCGGTCCCCGATTGTCAGAAGATCATCAAAAAGGCGGTTGCCGATCGGCTTTCGGGCGTTTACGGTCTGCGTTGGCTGCCCGAAACGGGCGTGACCTTCCAAATCGACTTTTTCCTTTTCAAGGATGTTGCCGCGCTGATGATCGACACCAGCGGGGTCGCGCTCCACAAGCGCGGTTATCGCCCCGAGGCGGGAGCCGCGCCCCTGCGCGAAACGCTTGCCGCCGCCATTGCGCTCGCAACACGGCCGCGGGAAGATACCCTGCTCTGGGACCCGATGTGCGGCTCGGGAACCATTGCCATTGAAGCGGCCATGATCCTTGCGAACATGGCCCCGTGCCTCGGCCGCGGCTTCTCCGCCGAGGCGTTTCCCGCGTTTCCGCCGTCCCTTTGGGAGCGGGAGCGGGAAGCGGCGCGCGCCGCCGTTCGCACCGATACGTCCTTTGAAATCCGCGGTTCCGATGTGGATGAATCCGTGTTGGAGATCGCCCGCGAAAACGCGCGGCGCGCGGGCGTGGATCGCCGCATCCGGCTGTTCGCCGCCGACGCGAGAACCATTCAAAAGCCCGATTGCCGCGGCACGCTGGTCTGCAACCCGCCCTACGGGGAGCGCATGATGTCGCCTGCCGAGGCCGAAACGCTCTATCGGAAAATGGGGCGCAATTTTGCAAAGTTTGAGCCATGGCAGGTCTATATTTTAACCTCGCATCCCGCGTTCGAGCGGTTTTACGGCCGCCGCGCCGATAAGATCCGCCGCCTTTACAACGGCATGATCCCCTGCTTCCTCTATCAGTTCTTCAAACCGCGCGGCTGATCCCGCCCGCCGCCGCGCCCGATCTTGCGGAGAAAACGCTTCCGGAACAGAGCGTTTTCTCCGCTTTTTTTCGCCTGAAAACGGTCGTTTTCGCATACACGGTACGAAAAAATATAAAATCGGAGCGCGCCCCGATCATATCGGACAGCCCGCGCGGCATATCATACGGTGAGTCCGGCGGAATGCCGAAAGGGGGGGCGACGATGATGAACAAAAACCGAAATTTCCCGCGCCTGCGGGTGGATCCGCTGGCGGGTGCGGTTTTCCTCGGATTGCTTCTGACCGACCGGTCGGGCTTCGGCGTCTCTCTCCTGCTCGCGGCCGCGGCGCACGAAGCGGGGCATTTGCTTGCCGCGGCCGTCCTGAAAATTTCCGTTGTCTCTCTCCGGCTCGGTCTCCTCGGCGCGCGCATCGAAACGCGCGGGGGCGTTCTCGGGTACGGCGCGGAGTGGAAGCTCGCGGCGGCGGGGCCAGCCGCGAGCTTTGCTTGTGCGGCGGCAGCGCTCCCGTTCCGCTCGGTTGCCGAGTCGGTTTCCCGCTTTTGCGCCGCCTCTTTTTTGCTCGGCCTTCTGAACCTGCTGCCCGTGGAAACGTTCGACGGCGGAAGAATGGCCCGTTGCATGCTTGCGGCGCGGTTCGGGGACGCCGCTTCCGTTCGGGTTTGCAGGGCAGTTTCCTTTTGCGTTTTGTTCCTGCTCTGGTGCGTTTCGGTGTATCTGCTGCTGCGGGCGGGGAGCGGGGTTTCGTGGCTCGGATTTTCCATGAGTCTCTTCGCGCGGTTTTTCGACGATTCCGACCGCCCCGACGCCCGCGCCCTTCCGGAGCATTCGGGAGAAAAAACGAGGAAAACGGAGCAAAACAGAGGAAAAAGGGGAAAATTGTGAAGAAATTCCAAAATACACAATTTTTTCGCGGATCATTGTGAAAAATGACAAAATTTGATTTTTTTTCAAAATCTATTGCAATTGGGGGCCGTATCTGTTACAATATATGCGGAATTTGCGCACAAGGTGCCGAAAGCCGAGAAGCCGCGGGAAAACAGCCGCCCGCCGCTTCGGAGAAACCGATGGCGGGTAAGCCATGCATTTCCATGAATATTTTTTTATCATAAAGGAGTATTTATGCGGAATGAACAAAGACGTTCTCATCAGGCTGAACGGGATTTCCAAGTCGTTTGACGGCGAAACCGTTCTGGACAACATGGATCTCGAAATCCATGATAAGGAGTTTATCACACTCTTGGGCCCTTCCGGTTGCGGAAAGACGACGACCCTGCGCATCATCGGCGGATTTGAAACGCCGGATACGGGGGATGTTTTCTTTGACGGAGAGCGCATCAACGATATGCCGCCCTACCGGCGGCAGGTAAACACGGTGTTTCAGCGGTATGCACTGTTCCCGCACCTCAATGTGTTCGATAACATTGCGTTCGGGCTCCGCGTCCGGAAAACCCCCTCGGGGGAGATCAGAACGAAAGTGAAAGAGATGTTGGAACTCGTGAATCTGCGCGGGTTCGAACGAAGAAAGGTTTCCACGCTTTCGGGCGGCCAGCAGCAGCGCGTGGCCATTGCCCGCGCCCTGATCAACCAGCCGAAAGTCCTCTTGCTCGACGAGCCTTTGGCCGCGCTCGACCTGAAACTGCGCAAGGATATGCAGGTCGAGCTGAAAAACATCCAGCAGCAAACGGGCATCACCTTTATTTTCGTAACGCACGATCAGGAAGAGGCGCTCTCCATGTCGGATACCGTGGTGGTTATGGCGGGCGGCCGCATCCAGCAGATCGGGTCGCCGACCGACATTTACAATGAACCCGTGAACGCGTTTGTCGCCGACTTCATCGGGGAATCGAACATTCTCGACGGCGTGATGCGCCGCGATTTTGCCGTCCGCTTTGCCGGACACGAATTTGTCTGCGTGGACAAGGGGTTTGACGCGAACGAGGCTGTGGACGTGGTGATTCGCCCCGAGGACGTGGACGTGGTTGCGCCCGAGGCGGGCATGCTCAAAGGCGAGGTCACGGGCGTGACCTTCAAGGGCGTTCACTACGAGATTATCGTGGACGTGCAGGGCTTCAAATGGATGATCCAATCCACCGACTATGTTTCGGAAGGGCAGACCATCGGGCTTTCCATTGACCCCGACGCCATCCATATTATGAAAAAGTCCGAGTTTTCGGGGATGTTCGGCGATTATTCTTCGTTCAGCGACGAGTTTGACGAGCTGGACAAACTCCCCGAAGAGGAAGCGGAGGAGAGCGAAGAAGAATGAAAAAACAGAGTGTGGTTCGGGGAGCGGCGGCATCGCCGTATCTTGTCTGGTCGCTCCTGTTCATCGTCGCGCCGCTTCTGTTCGTTCTCTGGTTCGCCATGACCGATCGGAACGGCTCCTTTACCTTTGAAAACCTGCGGTCGCTGACGTCGTATTCGCAAACGTTCGTAATGTCGGTGGGCTTCTCGCTCATCGCAACCGCCATCTGCCTGATCATCGGGTATCCGCTGGCGTATTGCATGTCCCGCGCCTCGGCGCGCGCGCGCAACATTCTGCTGGTGCTGCTGATGCTCCCCATGTGGATCAGCCTGCTCATCCGCACCTATTCGCTCATGGCCCTGCTCGATAACGGCGGGCTGGTCAGCTCGTTTCTGGTTCGGCTCGGGTTCCGTAAGCTGACGTTTATCGGAACCGAGGGCGCGGTGATCCTCGGCATGATCTACGATTTCCTGCCCTACATGGTGCTTCCCATTTACACCTCGATGACCAAGCTCGACGTCCGCTATGTGGAAGCGGCGGCCGACCTCGGCTGCAACGGGATCCGCACCATGTTCAAGGTAATCGTCCCGCTCACGGTCCCCGGGATCATTTCAGGCGTCACCATGGTATTCGTCCCCTCGATCAGCACGTTCTATATTTCCCAAAAGCTCGGCGGCGGTTCGTTTGACCTGATCGGCGACACCATCGAACGGCAGTTCCAGAACGCGGTTACGTACCATACCGGCGCCGCGATCTCGCTGGTGATGATGATCCTGATTCTGATTTCGCTGGCGATCATGAACAAATTCTCGGACGGCGGGGAGGATATTGTGGTATGAAGATCCTCTCGAAAACTTATATGGCGCTCATCTTTCTGATCCTTTACGCGCCGATTCTGGTGGTAATCCTCTTTTCGTTCAACCGCTCGGGAAGTCTCTCCCATTTCGCGGGCTTTTCCGGCAAATGGTACGGCGAGCTGTTCCGTGACGGCGAGGCGTTGACCGCGCTGAAAAACTCGCTGATCCTCGCGGTGGTTTCCTCGCTGGCGGCAACGATTCTCGGAACGCTGGCGGCCTACGGCATTGACCGCGCCAAGCGCAAATGGATGGCGCGCGCAATGGAATCGGTTTCCAACATTCCCATGATGAACCCCGACATTGTAACCGGCGTTTCCATGATGCTGTTGTTCGTGGGCGTGGCGAACGTGCTCAGGCGCGAACCGTTCCTCGGCGTCTGGACCATGATCATCGCCCACACCACGTTCAACCTGCCCTATGTGATCCTTTCGGTGCTTCCCAAATTCCGCCAGATGGATAAGAGCCTGACCGAAGCCGCGCTCGACCTTGGGTGCCCGCCCGTGAAAACCTTCTTCCGTGTGGAGCTGCCCTATCTCGTTCCCGGAATTGTTTCGGGGCTTATGATGAGCTTTACGCTCTCGCTCGACGACTTCGTAATCAGCCATTTCGTCAGCTCCCCCGATTTCCGCACGCTCCCGCTCTATATCTACAACCAGACCGCCCACGAGGTCAAATTCAGCATGTACGCGCTCTGCACGCTGATGATCTTCGTGATCCTCGGGCTTCTGATCGCCGTGAACCTTGCCGGTTCCATGGGCGAGCGGCGGCAGCGCAGAAAGGCGGGTGGCAAATGATGAAACGGATTCTTTCGGTCCTGCTTTTGTCGGCAATGGCGGCGGTTTTCTGCCTGTCGCTCGCTTCCTGCGGGAAGAACGCCGGCAGCACCCCCGCGCAGGGCAAGCAGGAAACGCTCTATGTTTACAATTGGGGCGAATACATTTCGGATGGGTTCGACGGCACGGTGAACGTGAACAAAGAGTTCGAGAAATATTGCCGCGAAGAGCTGGGCAGAAACGTTAAGGTGAACTACTCCACCTTCTCCTCGAACGAGGATATGTATGCCAAAGTCAGCAGCGGGGCGGCGATTTACGACGTTCTGATCCCCTCGGACTACATGATCCAGCGCATGATTGCGGAAGGGCGTTTGCGCCCGCTCAACATGGAAGTGATGGAGAATTACAGGTACATCTCCGACGACTTCAAGGGCGAAAACGTTTATTACGAGCCGCAGGACGGCAACACCTATTCCATCCCGTATTTCTACGGCATGATCGGCGTTATCTACAATTCCGCGATTGTGGAAGAGGACGAGGAAGCCATTGGAAGCTGGAAACTGATGTTCGACCCCGAAACCGACTACCGCGGCGACATTCTGCAATTCAACAACAGCCGCGACGCGTTCGGCACCGCGCTCTATTACCTCGGCTACGATGTGAACGAGGCCACCGAGGCGCAATGGAGAGAGGCCCTCGACCTGCTCAAAGGGCAGAAAGAGATTGTGCAGGGCTACGTTATGGACGAGATCTTCAACAAAATGAAGAGCGGTTCGGCGGCCATTGCCGCGTACTACGCGGGCGACTTTCTCTCCATGTACGAGGACAACGACGACCTCGCGTTCTTCTACCCGAAAGAAGGCACCAACAGCTATGTGGACGCCATGTGCGTTCCGTCGAACGCGTACAGCCCCGAGCTTGCCGAGCTGTACATCAACTTCATGTGCCGCCCCGACATTGCGTTTGCGAACGCCGCGTATACCTACTATGCTTCTCCGCTTGACCTCGATTACATTGAAACGGACGGAGAATACCTTGAGGAGCTGGCGGAGTATCGCGCGGTAATGGAAGAGGTACACGAGGACGCTATGGAGATCCTGTACGGCGATATGGCTTCCGGCGTGCCGTCCTCGGCCTACCTCAACCTTTCCGACGAGCGGTTGACCCTGCTCAACGACCTTTGGGAAGAGCTGAAAGTGGAAAGCTCGATCGGCCGCGGAATCTATATTCTCTGCGGAATCATTCTGGCCGCGCTGATTGCGCTGGCGGTTTACCACATTGTGCGCCGCCGCCGTTGGGCAAAGCTGTACGATTAAAATCTGACAAGAAAGACCTTGGGGGCGGGGAAACTTTTTTCGCAAGAAAAAGTTTCCCCGCCCCCAAACTTTCACCCTTTCAAAAGGGCATACACAGGGAAGGATTTGTTGTTATTTGCATACCGTGTGGTAAAAAACGGGTTTTTGCCACACGAGAACGGATCAAGGAGCAATCGGTTTCCCGTTCAGAACGGCCTCTGCCAGCGATTCGCCGCGATAGACGAGCTTTAAGGAGAAAAAGGGAACGTTTCGTTCTAACAGGTCCAGAAAAACGCGATCCCCTGCCCACATGGGAAGCGCGGCAAACGCGCTTTTTTTCATCCATGCAAGGTCGCCCTCGTCGCAAGCCCGTTCCTCGCCTGTCCAGCCGCTCGCGGTGAACAAGTGCATGTATTCGCAGGGGGAAACGTCCGAAACAAAGGTCACAATGCCGCGGTAGCGGTAGTCGGTCAGGGTCAGCCCCGTTTCCTCCCTCACCTCGCGGAGCAGGCAATCCTCGGGGCTTTCGCCCTCTTCAAACTTTCCCCCAACGCCGATCCACTTGTCGCGGTTTTCGTCGCGTTCTTTCTTGGTGCGGTGCAGGAGCAGGTAGGAGTCGCCCCGCTCCAAATAGCAAAGCGTGGTCATTTTCATGGCAAAATCCTCTCAATCTTCGCGAACGTAAAGGTTCAGATCCCATGCGGGAACGCCCGCCGCGCGCCGCAGGAAAAAACGGCGGTAAAAGGGAAATTCGCGCCGCAGGAACAGGGGCAGGGCAAACAGATCCTCGGTGCGGTGGTAGAGCGAGACCAACAGGGTCGGGCAGTCGCGCAGAATCACGTTCCGCGAACCCTCAATCGCCTCGCGCTCCGAGCCTTCCACATCGTATTTAATAAAGTCGATCCGTCCGTTCCCAACCGCGCGGTCGAGCGGCAAAGCCCGCACCGTCCGCGCCCGCGCGGGGCGGCCGGAAAGCACGGCCGAGCGATTAGCAATAGCCGAGGAATTTCGGTTCCCGCCCGCGTCAAAGGTCAGTTCGGTTTTCGCGTTCCATGCCGCGGCGCAAACGGGAAGCACGCGGAAACGGGATTCGGCCTCGGCATAGTCGCTCAATTTCCGGAAATTCCGCGCGTCGGGTTCCATGGCGTAAACGGTTTCGAGGTTCGGCGCAACGGCGGCCAGCGAGCGAACGGTATCGCCCGTGTACGCGCCGAGGTCGGCGGCCGTTTTGATGCGCTCGGGGCGCAGGACGTTTTGCAGGACCTCTTTCGGGGCGCTCACCGCTTCCAAAAGGCAGGAGATTTCGCCCGAGAGCTTGTAGCGCAGAACCAGATCGAAGATCCGGCGGGATTCGCCGTCCGAAAGTAATTCCCGCACGGCAAGAAGTTCCGCGCGGTGGGCAACGGCAAAGGCGCGGTCGAACAGCCCCTTGCCGAAAACGGGGACGTCGGGCGCGAGAAGCGTGGTCTCCGATGCGATACGCGCAACGTTTTCCAGCACTTCGGGGCGCGACGAGGCAAACGCCATCAGCACAACCGTGTTTTCCGCGCCGTACATCGCTTTCATGTCCGCCCAGCGGCGAACGGGCATGCCGCGGAAGCTCTGCCCGCGAACAAAACCGTCGCTCGCGAACACGCCCGCCACGGGAATATTTTTTTCGGCGCAAACGCGCAGGATCTTATCCGCGCCGTTGCCCATCCCGTAAAGCAGAATCGTCCGGCGCTCGGCCGAAAGCCGCTCCCACAAATCGGGGATGTTCCAAAGCGTTTCCAACATGGCTGCGTTTCCTTTTTGAGAATTTCCGCCGGAAAACGGTTGACAATTGCGGAAAAAAGTTTTATAATGAAATCAACCGAATGAAAGGAGACAGAAAATGGACTGTCTGTTTTGCAAGATCATCGAAGGGAGCATCCCTTCCCAAAAGGTGTACGAGGACGACGCGGTTTACGCGTTCCGCGACATTAACCCCATGGCGCCGGTCCACGTGCTGCTGGTTCCGAAAACCCACATTCCGAGCATGGATGGCGTAACCGCGGAGAACAGCGCGGCGGTGGCGCGCATTTTCGAGGCGATTCCGAAAGCGGCGGCGGCCGAGGGGCTGACGAATGGTTACCGCGTGATCTCCAATTGCGGGGACGACGCCTGCCAGACCGTAAAACACCTGCATTTTCACCTGCTCGGCGGGCGCAAACTGCCCGACCGGATGGCGTGACCGACCGCTTTTGAAGCGCGAAAGACCCTTTCCGGATCGGGAGAGGGTCTTTTTCGGACGCCGCGCAACGCGGGCGTCTCCTTACTCCGGCCGCCGCATGTCGGCCGCGGCGCGCAGCAGGGCGTCTTTTCGGTTGGGAAGATCGCCCTCCACAACCGCTTCAAACAAGCGGTTCAGAACCGCCCCAACGGGTTTTCCCGCGGGGATTCCGGCGTTCATCAGATCCCGACCGTTCACCGCGAGATCGCGCAGGGCAACGCAGTCGCCGCGCGCGAGGACTGTTTCGAGAACGGCGGGAATTTTTTCGGGGAAGGGGATCCCAAGGCAGCGTTTGGCTTCCAACGCCCGTTTCAGCGTTTGCGGCGCATGCGAAACCAGCAAGCGGCGAACGGCTGCCTCGGCGGGGTCCATGTCCGCTCCGGCCAATTCCAAAACGGCAAGCGTTTCTTCCCGCGCGGCGTTATCATAGCGCAGGTCGCGCATGGCGCGGTCCGCCGTTTCCAAGCGGTTTTCTTTGGACAGATAGACGTGAAACAGAACGGAGAGCCGGATGATCAGGTCGTTCGGCGCGGCGGACAGCGCGGCCGGATCAACCCGACCCGCTCCCGCAAACGCGGGAATCGCGCGGGCGGCCACGTCGGGGTAGGCGGAGAGGATCTTTGCGGGCGACTTTCCGAGGAGCAGTTTGTTCCACTCCTCGCGGATGCGCTCGCGGGCGATATGATCCAGCAGGGCAACGCGGGCATGCACCGCGCGGCCGGTTTCCGGCTCCAAGGAAAAATCCAGCGCGGAAGCAAAGCGAACGGCGCGCAGAATGCGCAGCCCGTCCTCTTCAAACCGCGTTTCGGCGTTTCCCACGCAGCGGATCGCGCGGCGGGCAAGATCGTTCGCCCCGCCGAACAGATCCACCAGCCCGCGCGCGGGGTGGTAGGCCATGGCGTTCACGGTGAAATCTCGGCGGGCAAGATCGTCCGCGAGCGTTTTGGAAAACGTAACCGAGGCGGGGTGGCGGTTGTCGGTATAAACGCCGTCCAAGCGGTATGTGGTAATTTCCAGCGGTTCGCCATGGAAAAGGACCGTGACCGTTCCGTGCTTTTTTCCGTAGTCGATCAGGCGGCAGTCGGAAAACGCGGCGGCGGTTTCGTCGGGCGTGGCGTTGGTGGTCAGGTCCCAATCGTGGGGCGAAAGGCCGAGCAGAGAATCGCGCACGCAACCGCCCACGACATAGGCTTCATAGCCGCGGGATTCCAGACGTTCCAGCGCGAATTTCGCGCCGTTCGGGAGAAATAACGGTTCCATGCGCGTCTCCTTTCTTTGCGGGTCGCCGGATCAGCGATCCAAGCGGAATATGCGGTCGCCCGTTTTGCGCAGGGCGAAGTACAGGATCATTCCCAGAACATAGGCGGCAATGATCTCGCCGGCGCCCACCGTTAAGAACATGAACCACCAAGCGTCCTCAAAGCCATAGGCGTATTTCAGGACGAACGGGACGATGATCGCGTTTGCGAGCACCGTTGGGAGCGGGACGAGCCAGACCGAGACCTTTCGCAGCAGCCGGCCGCCAAGCGCCCCGAGAAGCGACGCGAGCGTGCCGCAGAGGATGTCCGCCCAGATGCAGCCGGTGGTCAGGTTGGCGAGAAAGCAACCGATCGCCATGCCCGGGATCGCGGCGGGGGTGAAGAACGCGAGAACGCAGAACGCTTCCGAAACGCGGACTTGGATTACGCCGCTTGCGAGGCCGGCAAGGTTGGAAAGATGGGTCAAGGCCACGTAGAGCGCGGCGATAACCCCCGCCTGAACGATGAACAGGATTCGGGTGTGTGTTGTGTTTTTCATGCTTTTTCTCCGTAGTTTTGTTTTTCGTGAGGATGGTTTCGAACTCACGTTTGCAGGCTTTCGGGCAACATCACAATTGCGCGGCGTTGCCCGAAAAACCGGCGGGACAGGCGGCCGGAACACGCGAAACCGTGCCGAAGCCGAACGGCCGCCCCCAAAGCGGGGTTACTCCGCGGCGGCGAGCGCCGAGAGCAATTCCGCGTAGAGGTAAAGGGAACCGAGGCAAATCAGCGGGCGGTTGTTTTCGCGGCTGTCCGCAATTGCGGCGGCAAGCGCTTCGGGAACGCTGCCGAACGCCCGCGCGGGAACCTTCCGTTCCGCAAATCGGGCGGCGTAGTCGGCCGCGGGGAGCGAACGGGGGTTGTCCGGCGTAACGGTGAATACCCGCGCCGCAACGGGAGCGAGCGTTTCAATCATTCCGCCGTAGTCCTTATCCGCCATTACGCCGGAGAGAAGGTTGACCTTTCCGGCGGGGAAATAGGCGCGGATGCTCGCGGTTGCCGCCCGCACCCCCTGCGGGTTATGCCCGCCGTCGTAGAGGATTACGGGGTCGTCGCGGCGGAGCAGCTCGAAGCGCGCTGGCCAAACGGCCGAGGCCAGCCCCTCGCGGATCGCCCGCTCGGGAACGGAAAGTCCCTCGTCCCGCAGAATTTCCACAGCGGTCAGAACGGTTGCGGCGTTGCGCGGCTGGTAGGTCCCCAGCAGGGAAAGGCGCAGGTCCGAATACCCGCCGCAATCAAACAGGGTGCCGCCGAGCGTCAGCGACCTGACCCGCAGGCGCGACGTATCGGTCGTGCGGAACGGCGCGTTTTTGGCGAGAGCCGCCGCTTCGATCACGCGGCGGGCCGCCTCGTTTTCCCCGCCCCAAAGGCAGGGACTTCCTTCCTTTATAATACCGGCCTTTTCGGCGGCGATTGCTTCCACGGTGTTGCCGAGGTAGGCCGTGTGGTCAAGGTCGATGCCCGTGACCACCGAGAGGAGCGGCGATTCGACCACGTTGGTGGAATCGAGCCGGCCGCCCATGCCGCATTCCAGCACGACGACGTCGCACCCCATCCGCCGGAAATAAACAAACCCGATGGCGGTGATCAGCTCGAACTCGGTGGGCTTGTCCGCCATGGCGTCAGCAAGCGCGCGGACGGTTTCGGTGTCGCGGGCGAGGTCGTCGTCCGGAATTTCAACGTTATCGACCATCATGCGCTCGTTGAAGCGTTTGACGAACGGCGAGGTAAACAGCCCCGTTCGGTATCCGGCGGCGGAGAGGATCCCCGCAAGCATGCGGCAAAACGAACCTTTTCCGTTCGTCCCCGCCACATGGATAAACCGCGTTCCGCGCTGTGGGTCTCCCAAGCGGCGGCAAAGCTCCGTAATGCGGGAAAGCCCTGGGCGACTTCCTTTCCATGAAACGGAATGAATATAGGTCAGTGCTTCGGAATATGTCATGGCGTGCCTTTCGTGTCTTTTTGATCCGATATCGTTTGTTCCACTCGCCCGTATAGCGGACGACAAACGCGAATGAGAACAGGCAAAAGGATGAGTTGAACGGGAATCAGAATTGCATATTGCGTGGACAATCGAACCCAAAACAGCGTCCAAAACCCTTTTGATGAAAAATACAGACTGATTAACAGCGTGTTTACAAGCAGACCAACCACCAAATTATTCAGCAAAACCGGCGGCAGAATCCAAAGAAACGGATGGTTTCTGCGAAACGCCCGCCAAAGAAACAAACCAAAAAGCAATCCGCAAACAGCGGCGGTCAAGGTAAAGCCCGGAAAAAAAGCTCCGGTTTGCACAATGTGCGCACCGATCAGGTCGGCGAGCGCGGCGGCAACAGCGGCATAGAATGGCCCATAAAGGATTGCGACAAACGCGATGGGGATAAAATTGAATCCGATTTTGATCACCTGTGTGTTGACAGCCAAAAAACGCTCCAACACAACGGCCAGCGCAGTCATCACGGCGGTAACGGTCATCGCACGCAGATGATATGCTGCTTTCCGACGAGCTTTTGCCTTTGAAATCATAAAATTCCCCCTTTTCCGCAGATCATATCGCAGAACAAAAGGGGGAACCGCGTTCGCCTGTCTTGTGTTGCTCTATGAAGCGGGATGCAGAAAACGAACCGCAACGGTCAAAGCCGTTTTCGTCCGCGCGGCAACTCCCCGTCCCCGCGGCACTGGCAGGCGAACCGATTCGCCCAACGCCCGTTTTCTTACTCTTCATCCGAATTTCGGAAACAACTTCCGATTACCTACTATTATATCCGCACTCCGCCGCTTTGTCAAGTGTTTTTTTGAATTTTCGCAAATAACTGAAAAAATTTTCTTAATTTTCCAAATTTTTACTGTTTTCCTCTTGACAAACCGCAAAAAAAGGGTTATAATAGGGAATGTCCGGAAAAAAATATCAAAAAAAGGGGATTTTACAAATGAAATCAACGGGAATGGTACGGAAAATCGACGAACTCGGGCGAATTGTGATGCCCGCGGAAATTCGGCAGACGCTTGGGCTGCAATTGCGCGACGCCATGGAAATTTATGTGGACGGCGACCGCGTGATCCTGCAAAAATATCAGCCGTCCTGCATCTTTTGCACGAACGCGGACGACCTTGTTCTGTTCGGGGGCAAGCGGATCTGCCGCGAATGCCTTGCAAAGCTTGCAAAACTCAATGGAACCGGAGACGCCGAATGAAACCTGCCGAACTCAAAGCCGCGCTTCTCGGCGGCAAATTTGACGACCGACTGACCTGCCTTTACGGAGCCGCCGCGCTTCCGGCGCAAAAGGCGCGCTACGCCGCCGCGCTCGAATCGTTTGAAGCTCTTTACGGAGCCGACCGCGACGCCGATTTCTATTCGGTTGCGGGCAGAAGCGAACTTTCGGGCAACCACACCGACCACAATCACGGCTGCGTGATCGCCGCCTCGATTGACCTCGACATCATCGCCGTTGCGGCAAAGAGCGAGGGGAACGGCATCCGCGTAAAAAGCGAGGGCTTCCGCGAGGATGTCGTGGACCTTGAAACCTTTGCCGAGCCGGACCCCGCGCGCCGTGAGTGTTCCGCCGCGCTGATTGCGGGAATGGCGGCGGGATTCCGCAAAACCGGCTACCGCGCCGGCGGGTTCGACGCCTACACCACATCCAATGTGCTCAAAGGCTCCGGCATTTCCTCGTCCGCCGCGTTCGAGGATATGATCGGAAATATTCTGAACCATCTTTATAACGGCGGCAGAGTGGATAACGTGGAGATCGCCAAGATCGCGCAGTATGCCGAAAACGTCTTTTTCGGGAAACCCTGCGGGTTAATGGATCAGGTCGCCTGCGCCGTCGGCGGAATCGTTGCCATCGATTTTGAGGACCCGAAGCGGCCCGAGATCGAGAAGATCAACTTTGATATTACCGGTGCGGGTTACAACCTTTGCATTGTGAATACCGGCGGAAACCATGCCGACCTGACCGACGATTACGCCTCGGTTCCCGCCGAAATGAAGGCGGTGGCGGCCGCGTTCGGAAAGCCGGTTCTGCGCGACGTGGAAGAGAGCGAGGTTCTCGCGAAAATCGCCGAATTGCGCTCGTCCGTCGGCGACCGCGCCGTTCTCCGCGCGCTGCATTTCTATGCGGAAAACCGGCGCGTTGCCAAGCAGAAAGCCGCGCTTCGCGCAGGCGATTTGTCGGCGTTTTTCGAGAACGTGGTCGCTTCGGGGCGTTCCTCGTTCTGTTACCTGCAAAATGTGTATACCACCAAAAACACGTCCGAGCAGGGGCTTTCTCTCGCGCTTTGCCTCGCGGAGCGCATTCTTGCGGGGAAGCGCGCGGCGTGGCGCGTTCACGGCGGCGGTTTTGCGGGAACGGTTCAGGCGTTTGTTCCGAGCGGAGAGACCGATTCGTTCCGCGCCGCGATGGACGCGGTGTTCGGCAAGGGCGCGTGCATGGTTCTTCGCATTCGTCCCGTCGGGGCCGTTCGGGTGTAAGCCGCTCAAATATAAGTTCGGGGGCGTCCCTTTCTTTGCCAAAGGACGGGGGCGCCCCTCTTCCGACGTTCCCTCGATCCGCGGGGAGAACATTTTGCAAAAAAAGGAGTCTTTATGATTCGGAATCCCCTCAAAAACGGGCAAACGCGCCTGATGATTTTGCTGATTTTCAACACCGTGTTGTTCGCGGCGGTTTATTTCGCGTTGCCGGTCCTGCTTCGGTTCGCCTATCTTCCGGCCGTGTATCTTGCGGTCGGCGGCGGGTTTCTGCTGGCGTTCGTTCTTTATAACCGCGGGTTTTCGCTCCGGAACGCCAAGCCGGAAGACCTGCCCGAATCGCTTCCCTTGGAAGAGCGGGAAGCGAAAATCGAGGAAGCGAAGCGCAGGTTCCGCGGCTCCCGATGGATGTTGACGATTGTAATTCCCATCCTGCTCACCTTTCTTTTCGACGCGCTTTACCTCTTTGTTGGCCAAACGATGGCGGGGTGGTTCGGTTGAAGCTGCATATCTGTTCGCTTTATTCAGGCTCTTCGGGCAATTCTTTTCTGATCGGCGCGGGCGAGGATTGCATCCTGATCGACGCGGGCAAGAACGCCAAGCGTCTCTGCGCCGCCATTCGCGCGTGCGGGTACGCCCCCGAGCAGGTGCGGGCCGTGTTTGTAACGCATGAACACAGCGACCACATCAGCGCGCTGCCGATTTTTCTGAAAAAATACCCCGTTCCCGTCCACATTGCGGCGGCTTGCGCCTATCGGCTCGAAGCGCGGGAAACGGCGGAGCCTTTGCTGGTACGCCACCCGCCGCTCTATACGGAAACGGTGGGGCCTTTTACCGTAACGTCCTTTCCCACCCCGCACGACAGCCGCGCCTCGGTCGGCTATCGCGTTGAGATTGCGGACGGCGAACGGCGTTACCGCGTGGGGTATGCCACCGACATCGGCTATGTAACGCCGGAGATCCGCGAGGGACTTTCGGATTGCCAAGCGGTGATCCTTGAAAGCAACCATGACCCCGAAATGCTGGAAAACGGGAGCTACCCCGAGGAATTGAAGCGGCGGATCCGTTCGCGGCGCGGGCATCTTTCCAACCCCGAATGCGCCGTTCTGGCGGCGCGCCTTGCGGCGTGCGGCGCGGAGCGCATTATGCTGGCGCATTTGAGCCGAGAGAACAACACGCCAAACGCGGCCTACGGGGAAACGCTCGGGGCCGTTGCGAACGAGGCGGTTACGCTCTGCGTGGCCGACCCCGAGGAAGTGACCTTCCTGCTTTGAGGCGGGATTGACCCGAAAGGAGTTTTCCATGCTCAATATTACGCTGATTACCGTTGGAACGCTGAAAGAGGGGTATCTTCGGGAAGCGTGCGCCGAATATGAAAAACGGCTCGGGGCGTTCTGCCGCTTGGAGACCGTTCAGATTAAGGAGGAAAGATTGCCCGATTGCCCGAGCCGCGCGGAAATTGCCGCGGGGCTGGAAGCGGAAGGGGCGCGGATTCTTGCGGCCATGCCGCCGCGCGCCTTTCGGGCGGCCCTTTGCGTGGAAGGAAAGCAGCTCTCTTCCGAGGAGCTTGCCGGAACGCTGGGGCAAATCGGAACGACCCGCGGCGCGCTCGCGCTGGTAATCGGGTCGTCGTATGGGCTTTTTCCTTCGGTCAAGGCGGCGTGCGACCTGCGGCTGTCGGTTTCCAAGCTGACCTTTCCGCACCAGCTTATGCGCGTGCTTCTGCTGGAAACCGTTTACCGCTCGCTCTCAATCCTGCATGGGGGAAAATACCACAAATAAAGGGAAAGTTAAAAAAGAATCGGCAACGCCGAGCCGCCCGCAGGCCGGAAAAGACCGCCCGAGCGGTTGCTTGGGCGGTCGGGGAAATTCCTTTTCGGGGCGGTCAGATGGTTCCGGTAACGGTCAGGGTCGCGGAGCCTTGGGTAACAACCCAAGAGCCGTCCTCGGCCTGCGTAAAGGTTGCGGCGGGAACCGAAATCACGCCCGCTTTGGTCGTGAAAACGCCGGTCGTCTCGTCGTAGGAATAGTCCTCGGCGGGCATGGTCGCGCCGTTGTAGGTCACGGTGATGCCCGAGAGGATCGGATCGAAGGTGTCCGAGAGGACGAGGTTGTCGCTCTCGGCGGTCGCGGCGTTCCCGCTGTTCTGGATCAGGAACGTGTAGGTCAGGGTCCCGTTTTCGGGAACCGAAACGGGCGAGAGCGATTTGGTAATCGAGAGAACGGGGCCTTCTGCGGCGGCAATGGTCGCGGCGGCGGTTGCGGGAGCGATTCCCGCGCCGGTCGCCGTTACGGTGTTGGTCACAACGGCTCCCGCCTCGGGAGAGGCGAACGAGGTGACGAACGCTTCGTAAACAACAGTTGCGTTCCCGCCCGCGGGAACGTTAACGCCGCCAACGGTCAGGCTGTCTCCGGCCGTAACGGCGGGGGCGGCCTGCAAAACGCCGTTGACAAAATAGCGGACAGACTCCGCAACGGCGGAAAGGGGAACGGCCGTTCCGTCGCCCGCGCCGAGGTCGTCGGTCAGGGTCAGGTCGGTCAGGCCGGCGGTTCCCGAGTTGATCAGGTTGACCACGTATGTGACCTGTTCTCCCACCGTGTAGGAGTCCTGCAACGCCGTTTTGGAAATCGAGAGCACGTCGGCAATCTCGCCGATCACCGTGTTGGAAACCACAACGGTATTGTTGTAGGAGATCTGCGCGCGGTTGGTAAATTGTTGAGGCATAATCGGATCATGGGTCCTTTCTGAAAATTCCGGACGGCGGGAAAAACGAGGCGTCTGTCCGTCGCTTCCCGCCAATGTCAGTATATGTCGGAAACGGCCGATGGGTGCCGGACGCGGCCCCCGCGGCCGCAAAAAAACGGGAGACCGCGGCGCGGTCTCCCATAAGGGTTTATGCGTAAAACTGATGGCATCCGATGGTGAACAGGTACGGGCGAGCGCGCTGGATCCATGTGCTGGTGGCCAATTTCGGGTTGACGAAGTACAGCGCGCGATCCGAAATGGAGTAGCCTTCCATGCAGATCTTCGCCGCAATCACGGCGCTTGCCGTCGGCGCGTTGTAAATGGTACCGAACGAAACGGGGGAGAACTGCGTGCCGTATTTGCGGTCGAAGATCACGCCCCAGACCGTGTTCGGAAATTCCTTGGACGCCACGCGGTTGTAAACCACGTTTCCAACCGCCATTTGCCCTTCCATACATTCTCCACGCGCTTCCGAGGAAATAATGCGGGAGAGCCAATAGAGCGTGTCCGCGTCGTAGTCCGCCCAAGCCGCGGCCGAGCGTTCGGTGCGCGAGAGGCGGACCGCCGAAACCGAGGCGTCCCAATCAAGGTCGAGCGCAAACGCGCGCGCCATGGGCCGGATCGGCACGTAGAGCGAGCCTGCAAGGTTGCGAACCGCACCAACGGTGTAGAAATAATGCCCGTTTGCAAGGATGTAAACGTCGCCCGTTCGAACCGACATGGAGAGGTTCTGCGAGGAAACGGTTGCCGTGTTGGTCTTGCCGTTCCAAGTCAGGTCGGTTACGCCGAAGAGCGCGCAGAACCGCCGGAGCGGAACGTAGGTCACGCCGTCAATGCGGGTGCATTCCCCGCGCAGCACTTCCGAGCGGTCGAGGTAAACGGGCGTAATCACCCCCTCGGGCGGCGAGGCGGCGGACGCGCCGAACATGCCGAACGCCGATAAGAGCAGGCAGAATCCCAAAAACCAACAGAGGCGGGATTTTTGTTTGTTTTTCATGGAAAAACTCCTTTCTTTGAGAGTGATTCCATTCTAACATATCCGCCGCCCGAATGCAACCCACACTTTCCGCCAATTCGGGAAGTAAACGGAAACCCCACCAAATGCAAGAAAGGAACCCGACCATGAAGCCCTATACCCACCTGATCTGGGATTTTAACGGAACGCTGCTCAACGACGTTGCGCACGACATTGCCGTAACCAACCGGCTGCTCGTCAAGCACGGCCTGCCGCCGTTTGAGAACGCCGACGCGTACCGTGCGGTGTTCGGTTTTCCCGTAATCGACTATTATCGCCGCCTCGGCTTTGATTTTTCGGAACACCCGTTCTCGGAGCTGGCCGACGAATGGATGGACGACTACAACCGCGGCGGGAACGACGCGGCCCTGTATCCCGACGCCCCCGAAATTCTGGACCGGATGAACCGGCGCGGCGTTCCGCAGGTGTTGCTTTCGGCAACCGAGCGGGGAATGCTGCTGCGGCAGTTGGATTCGCTCGGCATTCGCGAGCGGTTTTGCGAAATTCTCGGAGCCGACAACATCCACGCCCACGGAAAACTCGGTCCGGCGCGCGCTTGGCGCGAGCGGAACCCGAACGCCGTCCCGCTGATGGTGGGGGACACCGACCACGACGCCGAAACCGCCCGCGCAATGGGAGCGGACATCGTTCTTTTGACCTGCGGGCATCAATCCCTGCGCGCGCTCGCGGCGGCAAACCCGCTTATGATCTGCGGGAGCCTTTCGGAAATTCCGTTTGACCGCCTCTTTCCCGAGCGTTGATTCCGGAATGGGGGGCAAAACGGCGGGAAATCCCCCGAAAGTCTGTGTTTTCGGTGAAAATTTTTGATAAAACTATTGACTGTTGGAAAAAATTGTGATATACTTATATCCGTATTCGAGATTGATTCCGATTCCGCGCCGACCGATTTTGTCGGAACGGCGTGGATTTTGTATTTTTTCCGGGTACGAATTTCAAGCAGGAGGTACCCATAGTGAACACCGGTACAGTTAAGTGGTTCAACGCTGAAAAGGGCTACGGCTTCATTGCCAACGACAACGGCGGCGATGACGTGTTCGTCCACTTCTCGGCGATTCAGATCGACGGATTCAAGACGCTCTCCGAGGGTCAAAAAGTTACGTTCGATACCGAACCCGATCCCAAAAACAGTGCAAAGCTCCGTGCGGTGAATGTAATTCCCGCGTGAGTTCCGGCACACCCACAAAAAGCGAAGTCCCCTCGGGGGCTTCGCTTTTTGCATTCCCCAAAGTCTCCCTATTGACTTTTTTCGCGGGATATGGTAAAATATATAGATGAAATCGGATTTTCAAAAGCGCGTTCGGCGCGGAAAGGGGGAGTTGCCATGAAATTCGGGCGGGTCGCATGTTGCGCGGCGCTTGTTTTTGCCATGCTGCTGGTTTCGGCCGCGGCGGTGATTCCCGCGGGGGCGGAGGAACCCGACCTGCGCTTCGGGCGCGGACTTTCCACCGATGCCGTTCTTCCGGCCGACGCGCTTTTCGGGGCGTTATGGCCGTCGGCCGACGCGCTGACCGACGGGGAGCGGGCCTATCTGCGCGCGCAGAGCGGCGCGGAACTCCGCTACCGCGCGGATCTTCCCGATTCGCTCATCGGCACCGTTTATAACGGGGACGAGGGGACCCTGACCGTTACCGTTTCGCCGTACCGCTATACCGCCGAGAACGGAGCGGCGGTGGCGTGGATCCCCGAATCGGCAATGCTGACCGACGCCGAAACCGGATCGCCCGTTGGCGTTGAGCGGAATTTTGCCGAGTCCGGCGACGCGTACACGGTCGTTTTCGGCGACCTGTGGTATTCCGAATCCTTTGATATTACGGTATCGTTCGGCTGGTCGGTCGCCATTCCGGCGTCGGTCGCCGATCGGCTTCTGACCGCTCCCCGAACCGCCGCCGAGGCCGCGCTGTCGGCCATCGTGACCTATGAAAACGCCAAATCGGCCTACGACGCGCAAAAGTCGGCCTACGACGCCTATGTGGTCGCCAAATCGGCCTACGACGCGCAAAAGTCGGCCTACGACGCCTATGTGGTCGCCAAGGCCGCCTACGACGCGCAAAAATCGGCCTACGACGCCTATGTGGCCGCCAAGGCCGAATACGATGCGAAAGTGGAAGCCTACGAACAAAACCGCGCCAAGCAGGAAGCCTACTACGAGGCGTTGACCGCCTACTACGCCTATGAAGCGCAACGGAAGCAGAACGCGGAGTTATACGACCGGTACGAGGCCTATACCAGCCTGCTGCAAGGCGCAACCGAGCGGCTTGCCGTTCCCGAAAGCATGTTCCTTTCCGATAGCCACGGTTGGCAGTTTTACGGCAGTTTGGTGGGCGGAACGGTGGACGGCGTTCTTGCCCGACGAACCGAACTGCAACAGCTCGGCGTTTCCTTAACGCTGATCGACAATGCCAATGCCGCAACCGACGAACTGCGCGAACTGATGCGCGGCTATGCCGAACTGCGCGACGCGACCTATGAAACCGAGCTGGAAAAAACCGCCGCGCTGTTCTCCTATTACAGCAAAAATTACCCCGCGTTGCGCACGCAAACGGGAAAACTGTTTGAGAACATCAACGCGATTTACAGCTACGGCATGGTGCAATCCACCATGGAAAAATACCCCGAAACCAAAGCGCGCGTCCCGCATTTTCGCCAATTCCTCGCGCAGCTGTATGTGCTGAAATGCTGCCTGAACGATATTGAAACGCTGGACCTTTCCTGGACGCTCCCGCACAATACAACCCCGCTTCCGGAGCTTGTGGAAGAGCCGTTGCTCCTTACCGACCTGAACCGAGCCGACCCGAGCGGGGTCACGCTCCCAACCGAGGAAGTTACGCTCGGCGAAGAACTGCCCGAGCCAGTACCGAAGCCGGAAAAGGATTTTGAGGAGCTGGAAGACCCGCGCTGGCTGCCCGAGCCGGAAGCGGTGGATCCGCCGCCGTCCGAGCCTGCGGCCGTTGCCGCTCCGGCGGGGGAACCCGCCCCTGTGGAACCGCCCGCGGCCGAACCGGTCGCCCCGTCGCTGACCGATGCCGAACGCGCGCTGGCCGCCGAACTGCGGCAGGGAGTCCTTCCCGTCAGGGCCGCGGTCGGGCAACCCCAAACGCTGAAACTGACCCAATCGGTGATTGCGCGCCGCTCCGTCCGCAACCTTAAAACCGTAACCTTCTACGAGGCGGACGGAAGCGTTCTTTCGGTGCGCGAGGTCGATTACGGAAGCGAGATTACCGACCCGCCGACGCCAACCCGCCCCGAGGACGGCGCGTATTTCTATACGTTCCTCGGCTGGATCCCGTTCGGGAGCGGCGCGGAAACCCCGATCCGCCTTTCGGGCATTACCTCGGACCTTTCGCTCTCCCCGCTGTATGAAAAGCGGGCGCGCACCTACGAGGTGGTCTGGTCGGTCGCGGGGCAAACGGTCGCGGAGTATTACGAATACGGGCAAACGCCGGTCTGCCCGATTGACACCGCGCGGCAAAGCGGCGATACCGTTTATCGCTTTGTCGGGTGGTCTCCCGCCCTCTCGCCCGTTACCGCCCCCGCTGCGTATACGGCGCAGTACGAAACCGACGTTGCGCTTTATGCCGTTACATGGGACCTCGGCGACCGCACCGTTACCGACCGGCTGCCCTACGGGGCAACGCCCGTTTTTGACGGTACGCCCGCGCGGGCGGCCGACAGCAACCTTTATACCTTCCGCGGGTGGGATCGCCCCGTTTCGCGCGTTACGGGCGACGCGGTTTACCGCGCTGTCTGGCGAACGGTCCCGTTGGTTACGGGGGCTTCGGGCGAAGTTTACCGCGCGGAACACGACGACGGCGCGATCACCGTTTTGCAAACGGGGGACGTTGCCGACCTTTCCGCCGCCGCGGAATACGCGCGGCAGGCGGGGAAAACCCTGAATCTTGTGCGCGGGGAACTCGCTTTGTCCTTTTCGCCGGAAGAACTCGGCCGCCTTTCGGCCGCGCTCTGCACGCAATTGGAGTTCCGCGTGGAGCCAGCCGGAACCGAGGAAGGCTCGGTTTTCCGCGTTGCGTGCCGCAACAGCCTCGGGCAGAGCCTGAAAACCGACCTTGCCTTTTCCGTAACCGTCCGTTATCCCGCCTCGGATGGGCTTTACGCCATGGCCTACCTCGTTGGGGAATCGGGCGAGCGGACCGAGCTTCCCATGTCCCGCTATGCGGGCGGGCGCGCCGCATTCTCCGTTCGGGATGGGGAAACGGTGATCTGCCGGCCCGAGTATCTCCTGCAATACACCGACGAGAGCGACAACTGCAACCCCACGCTTCTCCCCGCCCACGCGCCGTTGGGCGAAACCGTTTCGCTCGCCACCGATTGCACCTACGGCTATGAAGTTTCGGGAGCCACGCTGGTATACGCCAACGGGGCGACCGAGGATGTCGGCGCGACCTTTGCCATGCCGGCCGAACGCCTGCATGTCTACCTGCACGTCACGCAGATCGTTTATCACGTGACCTTTACGGCCGACGGGAAAATTCTTTCCGAGCAGGACCTCTTGTTCGGCGAAGAGGTCGCTATGCCGCCCGACCCGAGCAAAGCGGACGACGGCGAGTTCCGCTACCTGTTTACGGGGTGGTCGCCCTATGTGACCCGCCGCGCCACGGGCGAGGAGCGCAATCCGGTTTACACGGCGGTCTTTTCCAGAACGCCGCTCGCAACCGATGAAATCCGCGTTCGCACATGGAGCTTTTTCGGAACGCCGCTCTTCCTCGGGGCGGTCGCGGCGGTCCTGATCGTCGTTGCGGCAATTCTGCTGTTCATTTTCCGCAAAAAGATCTTCCGCAAGCGCAAGCCCGCCGAGCCGGACGAAACCGCGGGGGAAAAGCCAAATGTTTCGGCTCCGGCCGAAGCCGAGTCCCTCGCGGAACCGCCGCCGGACTTTGCGGAAGTGCCAAGCCCCGAGGCCGAAGGGCATGGATCAGGGGAAGAATCGGAACCGCCCGCGGAGAACCCAGCGGCGGAGCAACCGACCGCGGAGACTGTTTCGGCGGAACCCGCCCCGCAGAACGCGGCAACGGAGCCGCCGACCGTGGCGAATCCCGAAAACCCCGCATAACAAAACGCGCCGCAAATTTGCGGCGCGTGTATGCGAAAAACGGGTTTTCAGGAGAAATCAAAACACTTCAAAGAGCCATTCCGGCTCCTCGGAAAAGGAACGGAGACCCTCGCCGTCGGGAACCGTCAATCCCCGGCAGGAAAGCAGAATCTGCCCCTTTTTCATTCCGGCGGGAAGCGGGGCGCCGCCGTATCTGCGGTCGCCGACCACGGCATGCCCGCGCGAGGCGAATTGCACGCGGATCTGGTGCGTCCGTCCCGTAACGGGCTCCACGGAAACCAGAGAAACCGCGCCAACCGAGGGCAGCTCGCCCACGCGCTCCACGCGGTAGCGCAGAATCGCTTCCCGCACGCCGCGTCGCTCGCGCCGCACGGTGTAAACCTTGTTTTTCGACCGATCGTAGTAAAGCAGATCGCGCCATTCGCCCGTCGGGTCGTCGAGCGTTCCCGCAATCAAGGCAACGTATTCTTTTTTGAGCTGTTTTTCGCGAACCAGCTCGGAGAGGCGCGCCGCCGAGGCGGGCGTTTTCGCGTAGACCGTCAGGCCGCCAACCTCGCGGTCAAGCCGGTGGATTGCGCCCGCGTAGCCGCCGTTCCGCGCGGCAAGCAGGTCGGCAAGCCCGTGCCCGCCGTCCGATTCGCTCAACATGCCGGCCGGTTTGCGAACGATCCAATATGCGTCGGTTTCAAACAGAATTTCCAAAAATTTCAACGTCCCTTCCGAAAGGAGATTTTGCGGTGAACGATCCGCTCAACGAATCGGTTTTGCGCAACGCCTGTTGCGATTTAACGGGGCTTCGCGTGTTTTTTTACGATTGCTGCGATTCCACGAACACGCGCGCCAAGGGATGGCTGCTTGCGGGCAACCGTGGCGCGGCTCTTTTTGCGGCCGCCATGCAAACGGCGGGGAGAGGCCGGCTCGGCCGCGGGTTCTATTCGCCTGCCGGAAGCGGGATCTACCTGACGCTGACCTGCCCCATGGAAGCCCCCGCGGACGCGTTCGTTCCCGTTACCTGCGCGGCGGCGGTTGCCGTTCTGCGCGCCGTCCGCGCCCGAACAGGCAGGCAAACCGAGGTCAAATGGGTCAACGACCTGTATTTCGCGGGCCGGAAAGTTTGCGGGATCCTTGCCGAGGCGGTAACGGTCGGGGAGCAGAGCGCGGTCGCGGTCGGCATCGGCGTCAATTTGCGGCCGGCGGCGTTCCCGCCGGAACTTGCCGGCATTGCCGGAAGCCTTGACGACGGCGACACCCCGCGCGCCGAGCTGATTGCCGAGATCGCGCGGCAGCTGCTGCCGTTTTTGCGGCAGCCCGAACGGCGCGATTGGCTGGAAGATTACCGCGCGCATTCCTGCCTGATCGGTCGGCAAATCACCTTTTTCCGAAACGGCGAGCCGGTTCCGGCCACCGCGGTCGGGATTGACGACAACGGCGGCCTGACCGTGGTTACGGAGAGCGGGGCCGCCGAAACGCTGCGCACCGGAGAGGTTACCGTCCGGCTGCGCTGATTATTCAGAATTTGCAATGCGTATGTGCGAAAAACGGGAAAAATCTCTTTATTTTTTCACAAATTCGCGGTAGATCGCGTTCATGGCAACGTTCAGGTCGCTCTCTTCCACGCCCACAATAATGTTCAGCTCGCTCGACCCCTGATCGATCATGCGAATGTTGACGCCCGCGCCCGAAATGGCTCCGAACACGCGCGCGGCGGTACCCTTGGATTTGACCATTCCGCGGCCCACCACGGCAAGGAGCGCCAGACCGTCCTCGGTAACAACGCTGTCGGGGCGAACCGCGCGTTGAATGGCGGTCAGTACGCGTTCGCGGCGGTCGTCGAGCGCTGCGGTGGAAACCACAACGCTCATGGTGTCCACGCCCGAGGGCAGATGCTCAAAGGAAATGTCATTCTCTTCCAGAACTTCCAGCACGCGGCGGCCAAACCCGATTTCGGCGTTCATCATGTCCTTTTCAATGGTAATCACCGAGAGGCCGCGTTTGCCCGCAATTCCGGTAATCACCGTTTCGGGGTCGTATTCGCCCGTTGCGGAAACGATCATGGTTCCCTCGGCGTCCGGCTCGTTCGTGTTGCGGATGTTAATCGGAATGCCCGCGTTGCGAACGGGGAAGATCGCGTCCTCGTGCAGAACCGTGGCTCCCATGTAGGAAAGCTCGCGAAGCTCGCGGTAGGTAACGGTGCGGATCGGCCGCGGGTTTTTCACCACGCGCGGGTCGGCCGTCAGAAAGCCGGAAACGTCGGTCCAATTCTCGTAAAGCGAGGCTTCCGCGGCGCGCGCCACAATCGAGCCGGTAATGTCCGAGCCGCCGCGGCTGAACGTTTTAATGGTGCCGTTCGGCATCACCCCGTAGAACCCGGGGATTACGGCATAGGGGCGCGTTGCAAGCTCGGCGCGCAGTTCCTCGTTGGTCTTCTCCTCGTCAAACGAGCCGTTCTCGCGGAAAAAGACCGCCGACTCCGCGTCCAGAAACGCGAATCCGAGGTATTTTGCCAGAATCAGCGAATTGAGGTATTCGCCGCGGCTGGCGGCAAAGTCCCGCCCCGAGTGGTGCAGAATGGCGTTTTTAATGTAGTCCAGCTCGCCGCCAATGTCAAAATCCAGCCCCAATTCGCGAATGATGCTGTTGTAGCGTTCGGCAATCGCGCCGAAAATTTCCGTAATGTCCTCGCGGTTGCGCACCTTTTCGTAGCATTGGTAAAGCATGTCGGTCACTTTGGTGTCCGACGACGACCGTTTCCCGGGGGCCGAGGCCACCACATAATGTCGGGACGGATCCGATTTCACAATTTCCGCAACGCGGCGGAAATGTTCCGCGTCCGCGAGCGACGACCCGCCGAATTTCACAACTTTCATGTCCATTTTTCTCTGTCCTTCCGAATCCGAAATCAATTTTTATAATTATTATATGGGAGTTTTCGCGGTTTGTCAAGCGGAAATCCGAAAAAACGGCAAAACCGACGAAGAATTTTTGCAAAAAGGCGGAAAAGCGGTCGTTTTGCTTGCAAATAAAGCGGCAAATGCGCCGCACAGACCGAAAGAACCGTTCAACGAAAGGAACCATGAACCATGCCAAAATTTGTGATTGCGCCGGACTCGTTCAAAGAATGTCTTTCATCCGGAGAAGCCGCCGAGGCGATCGAGCGCGGGATCCGGTCCGCCTGCCCGCGCGCCGAAACGGTGGTGTTGCCCGTTGCCGACGGCGGCGAGGGAACGCTGGAAGCGATTACGCGCCCGAGCGAACGCGTGTTCCGCACCGTTACGGGGCCTTACGGCGCGCCCGTTCGCGCGTGCTACGGAATGCGCGGAAAAACGGCCGTTGTGGAAATGGCGACCGCCGCAGGGCTGACGCTGGCTCCCGCCAAAGAAAGACGCGCCGCCGCCGCAACCACCTACGGCGTTGGGGAGCTGATTCGCCACGCGATGGAGCAGGGAGCGGAAAAGGTTTTGCTCACGGCCGGCGGGAGCGCGACCAACGACGGGGGATGCGGCATGGCGGCCGCGCTCGGCGTTGTCTTTACGCGCCCCGACGGAAGCGCGTTTCTGCCCACGGGCGGAACGCTCGCCGAGATTGGCGCAATCGATGTTAAAAACTCAATTTTCGCGCACACGCACTGCAAATTTACCGTTGCGACCGACGTTCGGAACCCGTTGCTCGGCGAGCATGGCGCAACGCGGATGTTCGGTCGGCAAAAAGGCGCGGACGAAGCCGACCTTGACGCCATGGAAGCCGGAATGGCGCATTGCGCCGGACTGTGGGACCGTATCTGCGGGAAACGCGTGGAGCTGGTCCCCGGCGCGGGCGCGGGCGGCGGCATTGCCGTTCCGCTGTTGGCAATTGCGGGCGCCGAAATCGTCTCGGGGATCGAGGCGGTCCTTTCGGCGGTCGGGTTTGCGGACGCCGTTCGCGGAGCGGACGCGGTGTTGACGGGGGAAGGGAAAACCGATCGGCAGAGCCTGTTCGGCAAAACGGTCGGCGGCGTGGTCCGCGCCGCGGGGGCGGTTCCCGTCGTCGCGTTTTCGGGGTGCCTTGGGGACGCGGAAGAGGATTTGCTCCCGCTCGGGCTGCAAAAAATTGTTACGGTGCGGTCGCTGGCCTCGTCCGACGAGGATTCCATCCGCAATGCCGCACGCTATCTTGAAATGCTCGGCGAACGCTTTGCGAAAGAATGGATCGAACGGGGGAGAATGTCTGTATGAAAGAAAAACGTCAACCGGATCATGCCCGCGCCGGCGGGGTTCTGATGCATGTTTCCTCGCTTTGGGGCGGGTATTCCGAAGGGTCGCTCGGCGCGGCGGCGCGGGAATGGATCGATTTTCTTGCCGAGGGCGGTTTCCGCGTGTGGCAAACGCTCCCGTTCTGCCTGCCGGACGATTGCGATTCTCCCTATAAATCCACGGGCGCGTTCAGCCTCAACCCGAATTTTATCGACCTTCCCACCTTGGCCGAGCGCGGGCTTCTGACCGCGGCGGAGCTGGAAGCGGCGCGGGAGCATACGCCGTATGCCTGCGAGTTCGGGCGGCTGCGCCGCGAGCGTTTCGCGCTGCTGCGGCGCGCCGCCAAACGGCTGACCGACCGCCGCCCGATGGAGCGGTTTCTCGAAACCCACCCGCAAACCGCCGCGTTTTGCCGGTTTATGGCCCTGAAAGAGGCGAACGGCGGCCGCGAATGGGCGGATTGGACGACCGATCGCTTCGACCCCGACGCGCTCCTTGCTTGGCAGTTCACGCAATACGAATGTTACCGCCAATGGCAGGAGATCCGCGCCTATGCGCGCGAGAAGGGCGTTTCGGTGGTCGGAGATCTGCCGATTTACGTGGCTTACGACAGCTCCGATGTTTGGGAAAACCGCAACCTGTTTCAATTAAACGGCCATTTTCGCCCGTCCGCCGTGGCGGGCGTACCGCCCGATTATTTCTGCGCGGACGGCCAGCTTTGGGGCAACCCGCTTTATGATTGGGACGCGATGAAAGCCGACGGCTACGCTTGGTGGCGCGCGAGAATGGGGTTTGTTTTCGAGCTGTTCGACGGCGTTCGCATCGACCACTTCCGCGGCTTCGAGTCCTACTATTCCATTCCCGCGGGGGAGACCACTGCGCGGAACGGGACGTGGATCGAGGGGCCGAAAATGGATCTGATCCGCGCCATCCGCCCGCTTTGCCGCGGCAAAATCGTAATTGCGGAAGACCTTGGAGTGATCACCGACGGCGTGCGGGAGCTGGTGCGCGAAAGCGGGTTTCTCGGCATGCGCGTGCTGCAATTCGGCTTTCTCGGCGACGAAAACTCGCCGCATCTGCCGCATAACTATCCCGAAGCGTGCGTGGCCTACACGGGAACGCACGATAACAACACCCTGCTCGGCTATGTCTGGGATCTCGACCCCGCCGCCCGCGCCCGCCTGCTTGCCTATTGCGGGTACGAGGGCGAGGATTGGGACCGTTCCTACCCCGCCATTCTGCGAACCATGTTTCAAAGCCACGCGGGGTTGTTTGTCCTGCCCGTGCAGGACCTGCTGCTTTACGGAAACGATACCCGCCTCAACGTTCCCGGGCGCAGCGAGGGGAATTGGTCGTACCGACTGACGAAGGAACAGCTGAAAACCGTGGATACAGGCCGCTTCCGCGCTTGGAACCGAATGTACGGGAGAAGTTAAATTTGCATACCGTGTATGCGAAAACGACGGTATTTTCCCGAAGTATCATTTTTGAAAATCGTTTGAATTTTTGAAAAACATTTGAAAACCGAAAAGGCAATAACAGGGAGACCCGTTTCTTTGTGCAAAGAAACGGGTCTCCCTGTTTTGGGCGTTGCGTTCGCGGGATGCGCCATGCGTCGGCAGCGGTTCGCTCCATACCCGAGGCCGAATGGAAAGCGCGATCGTCCCGAACGGCGTCAGGAGCCTCGGCCGAGGCTCTTTTTCGAAAATTTATTCTTCGGCGTCGGGCCGGTGTTGCAGGGGCGTAACGCCGTGATATTTTTTATAGGCGGTGTAAAAGCTGCTGTAAGAGCGGTAGCCGATGTCCTCGGCAATTGAGGAGAGCGACCGGTCCGTGCCCTGCACCAAAGCCTTTGCAAGCTGCATTTTGGATTCCAATATCAACGATTTGAAGTTTTTCCCCATCAGCCGTTTCACCACCGTTTGCGTTTGCTTGGTGGAAAGGTGCAATAGGCTCGCAAGGTTGTCCAAAGAATCGTTGTTCACTTCCGAGCGGCAGATAAAATCGCGGATCAGGAAGTTGCGGTCCGCCTCGGGCAGGAGCTTGGCCGACGGCTCCGTATGCGGAAATTTTTGGAGCAGAATATCGGTCAGCATGGTGACAACGGAAGTGATCATCAGCTGGCGGCGGTATTGGTTGAAATAAATCCCCTCTTCCTCAATTTTTTCGCGGATTACCGAAAACACGCTGCGGAAATAGTCGTCCGAAAAAACCGACGGCTTTTTCATTTCGGAAATGGCGTTTGTCACCAACTTGTAAAAATCGGATGAACCCTGAATCTCAAAGGTAAAGGTTATGCGCAAAATGTGGGAGTTGGATTCCATGGAATGGAAGATATGCGGCGGAATCAGCAACAATTGCCCCTCTTCCACGGTCATAACGTTTTCGCGGTGCAATTCGGGATCAATATAGGTCAGCCTTTCGCTCCCGCTGTACAAATAATGAATTTCGGCAACGTGGTGTTGGTGCATGCCCGTGCGAAATTCCGAAAGAGAAAAAATGCTGGCATTGTTCCGGATGTAGAAGGTGCTTCCGTTAATTGCGAACGAAAAAATTTGCGGCAAATTTTGTTTATCTTTCATAATTTTGGCCCTGACCGTTTCAAATTTTCCATAAACATTCTAAAAAGCGAAGTGTCTTAAAAAAAGAGTGCGCTTGGGGCAATTGATTCGGGCGGTGAAAAATGTTATAATGGATTCAGCGAAAAATAAACGGGGAACGCCCGCCCCGCGAAAACGTCGCATAGCCTCGGTTTCCAAGCCTATTATAGCACAAACCGATCCGCTTGTCAATCCCGTTTTTTGGAGCGGAAGGGGAAAGGAAAGTTCGGGGCAGACCGCAACCAACCAAATAAAAAAAGGAGGATACTTTATGAGAAAACACCTTGCGTTGCTTTTGGCGGCGGTGTTGCTTTTCGGTAGTCTCGCCGTTGCGGGCTGCGGGAAAAAGCCGAAACAACCGTCCGCGGAAACCAACGCCAAAACCGAACAGACCGCCGGCGAGGACGACGCCCCTGCCGTTCGCCGGCTCGGAACCGACCTCAATATTCTGACGCTGAACGGAAGCACGCTTCTGGAAGGCGGGAGTACCGACTCTTCCATTATTTCCGAGGCGTTGGAACGCCGCAGAAGATATGTGGAAGAGACCTACGACGTTACCCTGTCTCTCACCACCGTTGCGGACGGAAACGACTACTCTGCGTTGAGCGAATCCTACATGGCGGGGTTGCGCGCCTACGACATGGTTGTGCCGCACCCCACCAAATTCCTTTCCACCATGATGACGTCCGGCATGATGCAGGACCTCAACAGCCTTCCGGACATCGATACCACCAAGCTTTGGTGGAACCAGAGTCAGGTGGAGAATTTTACCGTTTCGGGGAAACTCTTTTTCGGCGTCAGCGATTTCAATCTGAACGGGCGCGGCTTTTCCGTCAACGTTATGAACCGTCAAATGTTCAATTCTTATTTCTTGGGCGAGGATATTTACCGGATTGTGTTTGACGGGGATTGGACATTGGAACGAATGGCCGAATATGCCGTTGCGGTGTCCGACCCCGATAACGGCGTTTACGGCTATGCTTTCAACGCAAGCGGTGCAAGCGGCTTCTTTTACGGTTGCGGGGAGACGCTTCTCAAACGGAACGAGCAGGGAAATTTTGAAATGAAATGGAACGTTGAAAAATGCTCTTCCATTGCGGAAAAAGTTTTTGCGCTGGTTGTCGGCGACCAAACGTTCAAGGACCAGTGGTATAACTCCAACTTTCCAACCAGCAAGGCGTGGACGACGTTTGCGGGGGGAAAGGCATTGATCCTCGGAATGGACATCGGCGCAGCAGGGCAGCTGCTGGCCGACATCAGCTTTGAAACCGCGTTTCTTCCCGCCCCCAAGCTCAACGAGGAGCAGGCGCAATACCATGCCATGTGCGGCGCGGGCTTTGTCGGCATTCCGAACGACGCCGCAAACCCGCAGGACAGCGGATTGATTCTGGAAGCGTTGGGCTGGCACAGTTATTATAATTTCCGTCCCGTTTATTTCGACCGTTATATGTCCTATCGCGTATCCAAGAGCGCGGACGACTACAAGGTGTTGGAGCTGATTCTGGATCAGACCGTTTACGACCTCGGCTTTACGCTGGATAGCGTTGGATTGGGCGCGGGTCTGGCGCTCGGCATGCTGAAAACGGTGGTAATTGACAACGTAAGCACCGATGTGGTATCCTACATCCGCCAGAACGAAACCTATTGCAACGACCAATTTCAAACCATACTGAAAGAAATTTATTAAAAAAGGAGAATCTGCCATTATGAAAAAGAAACTCTTTTGCGCCGTTCTTTGCGCGGCCATGCTCGTTTCCGTTCTTCTCCTGCCTGTTGGCGCGGCCAATTTAGCTCCGATCAACGAGGAAACCGTTTGGGGCAGGAATGATAACTGCCTGAAAATCGGCGTACCTGCCAACAATACCACCGCGTCGCATAAAACCACCCTTTTTACGGGAACCGTTGCGGTGGACAGTACGATCACCTTCTATTATAAACCCGATTTGGAAACGGCAACCGCCATGCAGTCCTTCCCCATTGTTCTTTCCTCGGGCGGCTATGTGAACGGCGCGGTCGCCGCGGAGAATGTGATGGCGCGCGTCAACATGTCCCTGTTTACGGGCGACAGCGTTACCAACCCCGGAACGATTTACTATGGAACCACCCTGCAAGTGGGCGAGGGATCGCTTTCCCGCATGAAGATCGGGGAATGGAACCGAATTGATCTGTTGGTGGACCTTACGAACGGCACGATGACGGTATATCATAACTATAACAACATCGGAAGCGTTGCGATGGCCAATTATGAAAACGGCTATCAAACCCTTGTTTTCGCAAACAACGGTTCGGGCGGTCGGCCTGCCAAATATGCCTACCTCGATAATTTTATGATCCGCAAGACCTGCGTGGCTCCCGCAAAGGGCGACCTTGCTTCCAACCTTTCCGTTGAAAAGGTGAAAGCCGCGGCAGATCAAATTCTGTTTTTCGATAGCTATGATACCGTAGCGGCGAGTTTCAGCTCCTATTGGAACCCCGTTGGCGTTTCCCAAGCCGACGGCGGTATTCTCAACCAAACCGAGGGCGGCGTTTTGCGCGGTTGTCAGGAATCCGCCCCCGCGGACGGCGTTTACAACGTTCGGTTTGTGGGAACCGTAGAGGGCTACACGGCATACGAAAAAATCGGGTTTGACGTGAAAGTGAACGGCGGCGAAACCGTCCGGTATACCTGCCGGTATGTCTACAATTCCATTCTCGGGTCGGATGAAAACGGCATTTCCATTGCCTACACCGCAACGGGCTTTGGCGCGGGCTATCTCTTCGCGCTGACCGTAAAGGGCCTTTCGGATAGCGAAACCTATACGTTCGAGGTCAACACATTCACCGAAACCGCAGAGGGCGAGGCGGTCTGCGGCGCTGTTTCAACCGTTGTTTATGCCAACGGAGCCATTGTTGAATAACGGAAAGGAGAACACGAAAATGATGAAATTATGCTATATACATCCCGAATTGTCGGTCGTCGAGCTTCTCACCGACGACGTTCTCACCGCTTCCTCCACCTCCTATTCGGCCGAGGACGGCGCGGGAGACGAAATCAACATTTCCGAATTGATTTTCGGATAACCGATTTTGAAAAGAGGAAAAAGATATGAAACATTTGAAATGGATCTGCGGATGGATGTCCGTTTGCCTGCTGGCATCGCTTTTGGTCCTGTCCGTTGCCGCGTTTGCGGATGTTCAGGTGGATTTTGAAGAGCTTCCCGCGGGGCTAGATAACGTGGAAGGCGTTTCGGTCGCGTCCAATAAATCGCTTCTGGTCTCCCTTCCCGGGAAAGCGGGCGACGACGGCGTTGCAACCGAATGGGGTTATAAGGGCTGGATCTCCATCAGCGATACCCCCATTACAACCGACAGCACCGTAACGTTCTATTTTATGATCGAAAACTACCCCGACCGTTTCTGCCATATGTTCCCCATGCTCCTCTCGGATGCGATCGGAAAAACCAGCGAGGGGCAGCACCTCGGCGGCGTTTGCTCCAACAACAACATAAGCGATAACAAAAAGGCGGTATTGGTCTCCTACACGGCCGATACCACCGCGAAGCTCGTGGAAACCGACGTTGACATTCCTGCCGGCGTTTGGGTCCGATTCGACTATCTGGTGGACTTCACCGCCAAAAAGACCACCGTTTATATGAACTGCTCCGAGCTAGGTACCTGCGATTGGACGCCGGACGCGGTGGGTTTCTCGGGCTTCAAATCCTGCACCCTTTCCAGCGGAAACTACCGTATGAATTTCTATGTGGACGAACTTGTGGTGCGCAACGGGTTAACGGTTCCCGCGGCGGATGATATTTGCGGCGTTGCCGACGCCAACGTGCTTGCGTCGGACGCGTCGGTTGTGAAATACGATCCGTTTGATTCCAAAAACGCGAAAACCATCAGCAACACCAACTGGGCGTCGTTCTCCATTCAGCAAACCGGCGGCTTCAACCGCTCCACGCTCGAGTTAAAGGTCCCGCACGCGGCAACCGCGTTCGAGGCGTACATTCCGCTTTCCGCAACGCCGCTCGGCGGAAACGCCACGGTTTCGTTCAAAATCAAAACCGAGTATACCGTCAAAAATCTGCCCGGACTTCGCGTCAAGCTGGCGGATTCGGATCGCGCCCCTCTCGGCGGTTTTGTGGTGAACAGGGACGCAACGCTGGCATGGGATAACGGAGAGAACGTGTGGCCCGTTGCGAAAAACGGTTCGTCGGTCGTTCTCAAATCGGGTGAATGGTACTATGTGGAGCTGCTGGTCAACTATTCCAACCGCAGTCTGACGCTGTATCTGAACGGCGATCGTCTCGGAACGGTCGCGCTCGAATCAACCGATTTGCAGGGCTTCTGCGGCGTGCAGTTGGAGAAGTATTCGGATACGGGCGCCAAGGCGCAGAACTTCTCGTTCGACGATCTGGTCGCTGTCAGCGGCCTGTATCCATCGGGGGCAATTTCCGAATTGGCGCAGGACGATCCCGCCGTTACCATTGACGTTGCCTATGAAGCGGAAACGGGCACCGATTCCCAGACTCCGAGCGATCAGACAACCGCGCCAACCGCGGCGACCGAGGCGCCTGCAACCGGCGAAGCGCCCGCTGCGTCTGCGGAAAGCGGCTCAACCGCCAAAAGCAAGGGCTGCGGCTCCGTAATCGGAATCGGTTCGGCAAGCGCGCTGGTTCTGTTGCTCGGCGGGGCGATTGCGATCCGCAAAAAAGATTGACAAAGCCCCGATCAGGGGCGGGGGATGGAAACGCGACCCCCACTGCGTATAGCGGCTCCGGATCTGCGCGGGCGGCGTTCGCCCGCGCAGATCCGGAGCAGAGGAGAAACGATGAAATTTGGAACTCTTATGAATATTGACAGCGACGCGCTGGCACATTTTCTGAACACGGTTGGGTGGGAACCCGAGGGCATGCGCGAGAAGATCGACCGCTATTTTGACCGCTATGAAAACCGCGGGATCAGCGACCTGATCTTCAATCTCGGCCCCTGCGTTCCGTCAACGGCGGACGAGTGGGCTGGGGCGCGTTATTTGCGCCGCGAGGAGCAGGGTCTCCCCGTGGACTATTCGCAAAATAAAATTGCAAAGGCTTCGCATTTGCTCTATACCGAGTTGGGGCTGGACCCGTTTGCCGTTTGGCTGAACCGTACCCGCCGCGCGGGAATGCGCCCTTGGATTTCATTCCGCATGAACGACGTGCATTATGCCAACGAGCCAACCGGACATAGCGCGTTTTTCTACCGCGCCAAAGCGAACGGTTGGATGGTGGGCGACTATCATCACCCGCGCAATTGGTACGGATATGCGCTGGACTACTCGGTTCCCGAGGTGCGGGACCATTTCCTCGCGATCATCGAGGAGCAAACGCAGGCATACGACGCCTTCGGAATTGATTTGGATTTTCAGCGGACTATTCGCTGTTTTCGGGAAAACAGCCCGAAAAACCGGATCTATATGATGGATTTTCTGCGTCGGGTGCGGGAAATTCTGAACCGCGCCGAGCAAAAATGGGGGCACCCTTGGCAGGTGATGCTCCGCCTTTGCACGCGCGTGAAATGGGCGTACAACTATGGGTTTGACGTCGCTTGTCTCGCGCGCGAGGGGCTTGTGAATGTGTTCGTTCCGTCCGCCTATTGGGGATCGACCGACAGCAACATCCCCATTTCCGAGTGGAAAGCGCTCTGCCCGCCCGAGGTTTCCGTTCTGTGGGGGATCGAATGCAACACGGTCAATCTGTGGCATTGGATTACGCCCGAAACCGTTGCCGGCTACCGGTTAATGGCCGCCGCCGCAGGTGCGGACGGATTCTACCAGTACAATACCTTCGGCGCGCCGTGGGCATGGAAATATGCCGCCGCAGAGGACGCGAGAAAGGAACCGTTGCGCCGGTTTTTAACGGTTATGAACGATATTCCCGTTCCCCTCGGTTGGAGCGAGCCGGTAGAACGGTATCTGCCCTTGGAGATCCCCGCGGGCGGGACGGCCACGCTCGATATTTTAACGGATCGGCTCGGGAAAACAGAGCAGATCTGCCTTTATGTGGGGCTTCTTTCCACAAGCGGGCTGACCGCCGACGAAGTTGCGGCGCAGGTATCGGTTTCGATTGACGGCGTTCTTTGCGCCCCGCTTGGCAGAACGGGAACTTCCTATCTGGAATATCATTATGCGGATCGGTATGCCGAGCAGGAGAACGGGCGTTATCCTTGGCGGATCTTTACGTTCAAAGTTCCGCCCGAAAAGCGCGGCGCAATCGGAACAAAGCCGGTTGTGGCCTTTTCCTCGCCGTCGGCCGCCAAGGTTTGCTATTTTGAGTTGGCCAACGGAAAGATCCCGCGAAAGAAGAAAGGAGAAATCCAATGAAACGTTTTATCAAGTTCTGTTCCGCGGTTCTGCTGCTCGCGCTTTTGCTCCCCGCATGCGGGTATGCGGGGGCCGGTTCCGCAGGGACGGACGGCAAGGAAAGTACGAACGGCGGCGCGGATAGCGCGTCCGGAAATACCGCGGCCTCGGCAATCTCAACCGGAACTGCGGAAACGCCGGAGAATCCCGCGGATCCCGAGGATCCCCGCTACGGAACCGCCGTTAATATTGACGCCGACGCGATCACCTACCTGCTTCGCGCCAACGGCGGGGATTACGGCAATCTCAAAGAAAAATGCCTTGCGTGGTTCAACAGCCATTATGCCGATTGCGGCGTCAGCGATCTGCTGTACAACGTTAACAACCTTTCGGATGTGTGGGACGACGCTGTTGACCGCTACAACCGCAAAGAAGAAAACGGCGTTGCGGTGGACTACACCGAAAACGAATCCGTTCTGGCCATTTACAATGTGTATACCAAAACCGACGTGGATCCGTGGGCGGAATGGATTTCGGCCTGCCGCAGCGCGGGAATCCGCCCGTGGCTCTCCTTCCGCATGAACGACGTGCATTATGCCAGCAACGCAACCGGCCATTCGCCGTTCTTTTATGAAGCCAAAGAGAAGGGATGGATGATCGGAAACAGCCGCGCTTCCTATTGGATGTCGGGAACCACGCAGGGCTCGCACCAATGGTATCAATATGCGCTGAACTACGCTGTTCCCGAGGTGCGGGCGCACTTTCTGGATTACATTGACGAACAGCTCGGAAGATACGATGTTTACGGGATCGAGTTGGATTGGCAAAGGGTAATCTGGTGTTTCCCGAGCGATACGCCGGATAACTGCCAATACATGAACCTGTTTATGGAAGCGTTGAACGGAATCGTTTCCAAATATGAGGAGCAGTACGGCCATCCGATCCGGATTGCGGCGCATATCAACCGCGATATTGAGGAAAACCGCTGGTTCGGGTTCGACGTTGCCGGATGGGCCGAGCGGGATTGGATCGATGTGGTCATCCCTTCCGGCTATTGGGGCAGCACCGATACCGACATGCCTATCGCCGCGTGGAAAAAAGCTTTGAAAAACACCTCTGTGGAAGTTTGGGCCGGCGTGGAATGCCACGTGATGAACAGCGGTTATTGGCAATCCATCGCAAGCCTCGCAGGGCAAACCGCCGCGTATCTGAACGCGGGCGCGGACAAAATGTATCTCTATAACCTGTTTAACGATACCAAGGCGAAATTCGAGGTTTGCGCTTCCCTGAAAAACGCGATGAACGCGGCGAAGAGAAGCTATATCGTCACCGAATCCAATTGCACCCCCTATGCGGCGCAGTTTGTGGAATACCACCCGTTGCCGCTTGCCGTAAAGGTCAACGAGCCGAGCAACCCCATTGTGGTGCGCCACGGCGCGCTGAACGACCGCTACGATACGGTATTATATATCGGAATCGGCGGGGTGGCGGCCTCGGAAATCGACGAATCCACGCTCAAAGTGTTCTATAACGGGGTGGAATGCACCTATCGCGGACCGAGCGCAAGATCCTATGTGGAGTCCGGTACGGGCATGGGAGCCATCGTTTGCTTTGCCGTTCCCAAATCCGCCGCGGCAGATTCCGTAAAAGGGAGCGTTGTGTTCGATGTGAACATGGATCTGACCGTCCGCTATGTGGAAGTTATGAACGGAAACACAAGAATTTAAGAAAAAGAAGCGACTATCATGAAATATCCAAAATTCGAGGGCGTTATGCCCGCTCTTATCACCCCGTTGGAAGAGGACAACCGCACGGTGAATACCGCGGTTGCCGAACGGCTGATCGACTTTCAGCTCGCGCAGGGCGCGGACGGTTTTTATGTATTGGGCGGCACGGGAGAAGGTCTTGTGATCGATCGGGAACAGCGCGAAATCATGTGCGAAACGGCAATCCGCCGCGTTGCGCGCCGCAAGCCCGTAATCGTTCATATTGCCGCCATGAATTTCCGCGAGGCCGTAGAATTGGCAAAGCATGCCGAAAAGTCCGGCGCGGACGCAATTGCGGCGGTTCCGCCCTGCTTCTTCTTTTACGATAACGACGACTTGTACGAATACTACAAGTCGCTTGCCGCCGCGGTTCAGATCCCGCTGATCATTTATTACCATCCCGGGGCGCAGAAAACCATGTCGCCGGAGTTGATCGCAAGGATCTTCGGAATCGATAATGTAACCGGCGTCAAATGGAGTTCGGGCGACCTGTTTGCCATGATGAAGTTGAAGGATCTGACGCAGGGAGACATGAACATTATCAACGGGCCGGACGAACTGCTCTGCCTTGGCTTAATGGCGGGGGCGGACGCGGGGATCGGATCCACCTATAATGTTATGCTGCCGCAATTTTCGGAGATTTACCGAGCGGTAAAACGCGGCGATGTCGAGCAGGCGCGAGCGGTTCAATTCCGCGTCAATCGCGTAATCGACGCCATGTTGCGCAGCGAAGTGATCCCCGCGGTCAAATTTGCGGCGGAAATGCTCGGCTTTCCTGTTGGGAACGCCACCTTTCCCATGCGTTGCATGAATGCCGGACAGCGCGCGCGGCTGGAAGCGGATCTGCGCAAGCTCGGCTTCCCGTTTGAGACGTAAAAGGGGATTGATTTCCGGACATGAAACAAACCGTTTCGCAGATCCTCGGCCTCGCCGTTACGCTGATCTGCTTGCTTTCTCCCCATTTCAAGCGGAAATGGCAAATGCTTATCTGCACCGTTACCGCAAACATCCTGTCGGGAATCGGCTTTTTGCTGATCGGAGAGATCAGCGCAACGGGCGTTTGCGCGGTGGCCGTTTTGCAGGCCGTTTTCGGCATTCGCCACAGTCTCCGCGGAACGCGCATGGGAATTGCGGAAATTCTGGCTTTTTCCGCTTTGTTTGTGGCGGGCGGGTTATTACCGTATCTTGTTGCGGGAACTCTTTCGGAATTTCGCCCGCTGAACGCGCTTCCCATTTTCGGCGCGCTGTTGCTGATGTGCTCCATTGCGCAAACCAAAGAACAGAGAATGCGGCTGTTCGGGCTTGCCAACGGAATTACCTTTACCGTATACGACGCAATTCTGAAAAGCACGCACATTTTCGCGCAGATCATCGGGATCATTTCTTGTCTGACCGCGCTGCTCCACTATCGGAAACGCCGCGAGGAACCCACCGAAAAAGAGGTGTTGACAACCCATGAATGATGAAAGAAACAACCGCCTTCGCACGGTTATCGGCGGCGTGTTCCGATCCGTGGCCCTGCTTTGCGCCACGGGAACCCTGATGCAAACCTTTCTGGTAACGCTCGGGTTTTCCGCATCCCGTATCTATCTTTACACAACCTTTTTACAAGCTGCAAATATTCTTACAATCCTGTTAGGCTCCCGCTGGGCGGATCGCGGAAACGTTATGCACCGCGCGGCGTTTACGCAAATTCCCGTTGCCGTTTGCATGCTGTGTTTTCTGCCCATATGCTTTCGGAAAGACGCTTCGCTGAAAACCTTTGTGTTTGTGGTCGCCATCGGCATCACCATGGGAATTGCCAATGCGCTGTACACGGTTTGCGAGTATAAAGCCCCGTATTTTCTCTACCGATCGGATTCCTTCGGCGGGATCCTCGCCATTGGCGGCGTGATCTCCTCGGGAATTTCCTTTGGCGTGGGCGTTCTGGTAAGCTGGCTTTCCACCCGCTATCCGTATGTGGATCTGATGACGGTTGCGTTTGCAATTTCGGCGGCGTTTTTCCTGATTGCCGCGGCGATCACGTGGTTTCAGAAATCCTTGCTCAAAGGAGAAAACGGCGACCGTTGGAATCTGGTTGCCGAAAAGGTTCCTTTTTCCCGCATTTTCCGGCACGAGTCGTTTCTGTGCGTATGGCCTGCGCATTTGCTGCGCGGGTTTGCCTACGGAACATTAAGCGTGCTTGCCGTTGTTGCGTTGGACGTTGGTTACAGCGAAACGGTAACGGCCGCGATAACGGCGGTGCAATCGGTCGCGGTGTTGGTGGGGTATCTGGTTTTCGGCCTGTTCAGCCGCTTTTTCTCGCCGCGTCTGCCCGTGTTCTTGGGGAGCGTTTCCATAGCGATATTGCCGCTGATGTTGGTTGGGAACCAATATGTGTTCCTCGCGCTTTGCGCGTTTTTAATCTTCGGGCGAACGCTGGTGGATGTCGGCGTAATTGCGCTGATGATCTATCCGGTCCCGCGGGAACACGCCGGACCGTACAACGCGTGGCGCATGGTACTGCACAACCTCGGCTCGTTGCTTGCAACGGCCGTGGCAACTGCAATTCCAACCGTCGCCCTGCTGTGGATTTCGGTGGCTTGCGGGGTCGCGTCTGGCTTTCTGTTCCTGTTGATCCCCATTTTGCGAAGAACTTCGCCCATGAAAATCGGGCGTTCGGGAAAGGATGAATCCAATTATGAAACTATCGGTGAATGAAATTGCAACCGCGCGGAAACTCCATCGGGTTTCAAATATCAAAATGCGCTTGGAAGGCGTTTTTGAAGAGGCCGTGCATTTTATTGAAACGGAGCAAATCTGCAATGTTTCCCTATGGCAGACCTTTGTGGATCAGTTCCGCGAAAAACGGGACGACGCAGATCGGCATTGGAGATGCGAATATTGGGGGAAAATGATGCGGGGCGCCGCCATGATCCTCCAATATCTGAACGGAACAGGGGAGCTTGATTATACGCAATCGTATCTTTACCTGCAAGGGGAAAGATTGGTTCCCAATCCCGCAAAAACAGACCGGATGTACCTGATTCTGGAAGACACCGTTCGCGCGCTGTTGGAAACAGAGGACGAACAGGGAAGAATTTCCACCTATGGGGAGCACGAATTGACCGGCTGGGATGTTTGGGGCAGAAAATATGTGTTGCTCGGTCTTTGGTATTTTCTGCAAATCTGCCGCGACGAAGAGTTGGAAAAGCAGATCGTGGCTTCCATGCGCCGGCAGGCGGATTCTCTGTTGGAGCATATCGGAGAAGGGGACGGAAAAACCGACATCCGCAAAACGACCTCGTTTTGGCTCGGCTTGGCTTCCTGCTCGGTATTGGAGCCGATGGTCTGCCTGTATTCGCTGACGGGGGATCAACGCTACTTTGATTTTGCCGAATATATTATTTCCACAGGCTTCTGCGATGGCGAAAACCTGATCCGGCTGGCGTTGGAAAATCGGCTCGCGCCCTATCAGTATCCCGTTACCAAAGCCTATGAAATGATTTCCTGCTTCGAGGGGCTGGTCCGGTTCTACGGTTTAACAGGCGAAGAACGTTATAAAACGGCCGCGCTGAATTTCGGTAGGAAAATGCTGGAAACCGAGGTCAGCGTTATCGGCTGCTGCGGCTGTACGCATGAATTGTTTGACCACACTGCCGTTCGCCAGACCGACACGGAATACCAAGGCGTTAAGCAGGAAACCTGCGTTGGCGTAACATGGATCAAGTTTGCCGCGGCGTTGTTGGAGCTTTCGGGGGATACCGTATACGCGGACGCAATCGAGCAAACCTTTTTCAACAATTATCTCGGCGCGTTCAACACCCATCGGGTCCTGCATGTGCAAAACGCGGAGCAGGACGCGCCCATGGCGCTCCCGTTTGACAGTTACAGCCCGTTGACCGCGGATGTGCGCGGCAAATATGTGGGCGGCTATTGCACCCTGCCGAAACGCCAATACTACGGTTGCTGCGCCTGCATCGGCGGCGCGGGGGCGGGAATCGTTCCGCAAATGGCGCTGCTCCGCCGAGAGGACGGCTTTTTGCTGAATTTTTACGCAAAGGGCTCTTTTCAAACCGAGACCCCGGGCGGAAATTGCCTGACGCTGACGACGGACACCCGCTACCCGATTGACGGAACGGTAAAAATTACGGTCTCTCTCTCGTCGCCCGAGGCTTTTGTCCTCTCGCTGCGCATTCCCGCATGGTGCGGGAAGGCTGCCGTAACGGTAAACGGGGCGGCGTGGAAGGTAACGCCGAAGGAAACGGTGATCGGGCGGACATGGCAGGCGGGCGACGTTGTGGAACTGCGCATGGAAATGCCCGTTGTTCGGATTCTGCCGCCCGAGGGCGCGGTCAACGCCGAAAAATTCGCCGCGTACCGTCGGGGCCCCATCGTGCTTGCCGCGGATCGCAGAATTGCCGATCCGGATGCTGTTTTTGCCATCCGCTGCGAAAACGGGGAAGCCGTCGGCGCGCGCATGGTCGAATGCCCCGAAATTCGGGATTGCATGGAATGCTTCGAATTGACCTGCGCGGACGGTTCGACCGTGCGGCTGATCGACTATGCTTCCGCGGGGAAAACATGGACGGAAGAATCCCGCTGCGCCGCTTGGCTGCGCTTGGTCTGAATCCCCCCTACAATATCGCAAAAAAGCCGGCCGGTCTCGGGCAGAGACCGGCCGGCTTTGAAGTATGTGTTATGCCGAACTTGATACGAACGTACCGCAATTTTCAAACAGAAAAGGGGATTGCGAACAACCATCGCATGCCCCTTTTGCGGGTGTGTTAATCCGACGTTTTGAACGGCTCCCAGACGCCGGAGCTTTGGTTGGGGTCTTTCCCGTAAACCTCGCGGTATTTGTCGTTGCAGAGCTGTTGGTTGCGGGCGAGCATTTCGCGCTCGTTTTCCCGAAGCGTTTTTTCGGGGTTCGGGTAAATGGGCGGCATAATGTGGACCGTGTATGCCTGCCGCGGGAAATGGTACATGTCCAGCCCCTCGATCTCCGACATGGTAACGAAAATGGGGATGATGGGGACGTTGAACTTTGCCGCGAAGAAGAACGCTCCCGGCTTGAACGGGCGCGGCTTGCGGTAATTCCACCACATGGCCTGCTCGGGGTAGACCAGCACCAGCCCGTCGTCGGCGAGGATTTTGCCCATGGCTTCGTGGAGCAGGCGGGATGTTTTCAGGTTTTCAGAAAGCGGCAGGGTGTCGCAGTTCTTCATCAGAAACCCGACCCAACCCGTTTGAAAATAGTTCAGCCCCTTGATAACGCGCCAGAATTTATGCTTCCCGGGAACGCGGTCGGCAACCTCTTTTACGGCCATGTTCTCGAACATGCCGAAGTGGTTCGAGGTCAGAATGGCGCCGCCGCGAATGCCGGCAAGGTTTTCCTCGCCGAGGATCTTCATTTGAAAATGGCGGCGCAGCTTGGGCTGCGCCGCGGCGGCCACGCGCCGCGCCCAAAAGGCCTTGAATTTGCTGGAAACCTTTTTTTGCAGGTAATCCACCTCGTCGGGGCGGAGCTGGTGGCCGGACGGGTCCGGCTCCACGTCCACATAGAAGCTCTCGCCGCCCTCGGCTTCCAAGCGGCGGATCCGTTCGAGAATTTCAAGCCGCTCGGGGGAAGGCGAAAGATCCTTTTTTTTACGCTTCATAAACCGCCTCGGCAGAGATATAATCGGGAATGGCGTCGCGCGCGAGCACGCGGCGGAAGTTGCAATCGGACGCCACAATGCGGTTTACGCTTCGGTTCAGGTTTTTCACGCCCTTGCGGTGCGCCGCGGCAATGTGGTGGCGGCACTCCTCGCGGATGGCGCGGATCTCGTCGATGAACGAGGTGCGCTCCGCGTAGGTCCAAAAGTAGTCCTTGTAGCAAACGTTGTCGATCTGCCAAGGCTTGAAGAAGTTGTTGTAGTGAATCAGGTTGGGAACGCCGTCGTATTGGTCGTCAATCGCCATTTTGTTCCAGCCCTTGTCAAGGTAGAGGACCTGATCGCGGCAGAGGACGTTCAGGTAATCCTGATCGGGGCAAACGGTTTCAAAATGGTAGGTGTTGAGCAGGTAAACGAACTTTTTCTCAATTTGTTGAAGCCGGAATTGGTCGAGGTTCATCAGCATTACGCCCGAGTTGAAGTAGCGTTGGTAGGGAATGCCAACGCCGTCCGTGGCGTAGCTCTGGTAGAGCGGGCAGCTCGCGATTACGGCGTCGGGAATGGCGGCAACCAGACGGTTTCCGAGCGGCATTTCATAAAGCTCGGTAATGTCGCCGTTCACGGCAATGTCGGCGTCAAGGTAGATCGCGCGGTGGTATTGCGGGAACAGCGAGGCAATGAAGAGCCGGAAATAGATGGAAATGGTATAATAATCGCGCAAATCGAGCTTTTCGGCGAGCGGCGCGATTTTATGGCTGACGTCCACCAAGGAAATCTGAACGCGGTCGGTGGCCATATCCAGCACGCGGCGGACCGAGGCGTCGTTCAGGCCGTTGTTGAGAATGTGGATATGGCAGCGGCGGCCGGACGAAAGGTTGTCGATCAGCGAGCGGATGGAGACCGCGAGAAACGGCAGATAGTTATCGTCCGAGGAAAAGAAAACGGGCATGATATTTTCGTTTTTATAGTTCATTTTCACGTTCAAAGCTCCTTTTCGGATGAAATTTCGGATGGGAAATCGGGCTTTCGGGAAAGATAATCGTTCAGAATATCGTCAATCTCGGTTACGCGCAGCACGCTGCGAACGCCCTCGACGTTCCAAGGCTTGATATTCTGCGTTCGGAACGGGATCCACCGGATGGTCATGGAAAAATGGCGGATCACCGTGTTTTTGCGGATGTTCTTCTGCTCGTTGAAGCGGCGGGGAAGAACCTTTTTCTTTTTGGCCAGACGGTTGAGCGCGGTCTGGTCGGGCAAAAACACTTTTTTGTGCCCGCAGAGGTCGAGGCATTTCGCGAAAAGTCCCGTTTCGCGAATGCGGGCAAGGTTGAGCAGGAGAACGCCCGCGTTGAGATAGTTGATCCCGAAAAAATGATAACCGTAGCGATCGCGCACGCCCGCAAGCTCCGCCCCGTTCATCCGAACGGCGAGCAACTCGGAAACGTCTCCCATGGCGACGGTGTCGGTGTCAAGGTAGATCACGCGATCGGGCAGATCGGGGATCCGGTCCGCATAAAGGCGCAGGAAAGTGTAGGGGGTGTACTGCGTGTTCTGGTTGGGCGCGTGGAGCAGGGTTTCGCGGTAGTGTTTTTCCGCGTCGTAAAGGCGAACGCGGCTTTCGGCGTTTTTCGCGCGGCAAATCTCTTCCAGATAAGCGCGCTGCGCCTCGGTAACGGGGGCGTAGGCGGGGTCAATGTCGCGCAGGTCCATGGTGAGAATCCAAACGTCGAGCGGCGCGCGGCAATGCTTGACGACCGAGAGCAGGGAGATCACCATTCCGTCGAAAACCCGAACGTTCCCCGCGTAAAGAATCGGAATCTTCATGCCTGTTCCTCCGCGGATTCCCGTTTGAGATAGCGGATCGGCTCCGCGGTGTTTTCCGCGGCGTGGGAGCGCATGGCGTTGTAAACGCGGTCGCGCAGGTCCTGCTCGCGGGCTTTGGGCGGCAGATTGCGGTCGGGGTAGAACGGGCCGTCCACAAACACGGTCACGCGCGGCGTTTTGCGGCGCCCCGCCTGCTGGAACGTGGTGGTGGACGCAAACACGGGAACGTCAAACCGCACGGGATAGCGGAACGAGGCGGAAGAGAAGGGGCGGATGCCCGTGTAGTAGGGCCAGACGTGCGCCTCGGGGTAAATATGAACGTTTCTGCCGATCAGCGTTTTCTTTTCCAGCGCGTTGAGGAACCCGCGCGTTCCGCTGAACTCGTTGGGAACGGGGATCGCGCCCGACAATTCAATGAACCACCGCGTTGCGGGAACGGCGAGGTTATCGGGGCTGACCACCACGTCGGTGCGCTTGGGAAAGGTCATCATGGAAGGGAAGAACGCGTCGCCGGCCATCAGCGTGTGGTTGGCGTAGGTAAAGCAACCGTTTTTGCCGACCTTGCGGTAGGCCTTGCGGTTCACCGCCTTGTAGCGGAACTTGATTTTGCACCAAAGAAACGCGAACGGCGTCATGATGATGCGGTAAACCAAGAACGAGCAGAACCGCCAAATCGGGTTTTTATGCAGGTAGCGGTATTTCCCGCCAACGCGGAACGGTTTGCGGGTAATGCCGGAAAATTCGTCGTCGGTTTCGCTGGTGTAATACACGGTGGGAACCTCGCGGTTCCGGCGCGCGGCATTCGCTCGGCGCGCTTTTCGCTCGCTTCGGTTTTCGCCGGTTTTTGCTTGCAGGTCCATGGTCGGTTGCTCCTTTCCGGCCCGCCGCTCGTTCGGCGGATCCGATTTCGTATTCTATTATATCAGACCGTCGCAAAAAATCCAACCTACTGTTCGGATCCTCGGGTCTACGATTCGGAAACCGCAATTCTCAAACCCGTAGAATCGGGGTCTACCGCCGGTAGAGTCCCGAAAAAGGCTTTGCAAAGCGGTTTTTCCGTGAATCCGGATTTTTCCGGTTTCCGGCAAATCGGCCGATTCTACCGATTGTAGAGAAAATTCTCTTGCGGTTTCTCTTTCCGCGAGACTCAAAAAACGGGCTTTGCGCGGCGGATTCTACCGCCCGTTTCCCGTTTTGAACGCGTTTTTTGTCCCCGCCGCGCGGTTGAGCGGCCATCCCGCGCGACCCGCGGCGTTGCCTTCGGGCAAAACAAAAAGGGGGCTGTAAAAAACTCGATGTTTTTTACAGCCCCGGCAAAATTCCGGACGGGAAACCGGAATTTTGCGCGATCTTTTTCGTTTTTGCCACGTTTTGAACGAGTTTTACACGATTTACGACGGCAAAACGGCGGCATTGCCCTGCCGCCGAGAAAAAGTCGACGGGTGTAAAAAAGTCTGTGACTTTTTTACACCCTCAAAGTTTTTGCGGAAAACGTTCAGTGTCTGCTTCTGCGGATCTGCGCCCAAAGGATGATGGCCGCCTGCGACGGAACGCCGATTAAAAACACCTGCCAGAGATTGAAATGGAAATGGAGCAGCTGCAAAAAAACCGCGGCGAGGAGCGTCCAGCAGAGGATGGACTGAAAAACGATCGAGCAAACGCGGAATTTCCAGCGAATGTTGAAATAGCTCAACACAAACGCGGAAGCGGGCACCGCCCAAATCAAGGCCAGCCACGCGTCGCGGAGATTTGCGTAGGTGGAGCCGAAAATAAAGCCGGAAACGGCAACCAGCCAAACCACGCAAACCGCCAGCAGCTCCACGCCGATCCGAAACCCGAGTTCGCTTTTGGGAGCCTCGAATTTTTCGCGCTCGGCGGACGCGTTTTCGGTTACGAAATAATCCAGCGTAACGCCGAAAAGGTCGGCCATCTGTTTGAGAACCTTCAAGTCGGGCAGCGCGTCGCCGCGCTCCCATTTGGAAACCGATTTATCCGAATAGTTGAGCTTTTCGGCAAGCTCGGCCTGCGTCCATTTCTGCGCTTTGCGCAGGTCGGTCAGATTTTGAGCGACAATTTGTTCCAAACCTTCCATTCAAAGGTCTCCTTTCGTTTGCGTATCGTCGGGTTCTTGGCCGTCCCGTGCGGTTTCCGCCTCGGTTTTCTCCGCCGCGGGGAGCTTGTCCACGCCCTTGCGGCGGATCGACATGGTGCGGATCCTTTCGCCTGTTTTGCGGCGCAGACCGTCAAAATAATCGCGCAGGGATTCCGCGGTGCTGCGGTTGCGTTCCTGCAAGGAAAGAACGAACTGCCAGAAGCGGTTCTTTCCGGCGCGCTCGGCAATGCTTTTTTTGAATTCTTCCAGCCGCACCACAATGTGCTTTTCTTTTGCGAACGCGCGGATGCGCGCGAGCAGACGGAACGACCACACCACGTCCACAAGCAGAACGCCGTAGAACATTCCCACCACAAACAGAAACGCGAAATGGGCGAACAGCCAAGCCACCGCGCCCGCGAAAAACGGGTGAATCAGGAAGCGGTAGGCCGCGCCGAGGATGGTCCAATAAAAGGAGAAGAGCGGGCAGATAATGCCTTGCAGGTTGCCGAAGCGGTCGCTGTAATCCCATAGCTTCACCTTCATGCCCTTAATGAAGATCAGCCCCGCGAGATATTCGATCAGCGTCATCGCGGCGCCCATCAGCAGAACGGCAACAACCTCGCGCAGAACGCGGTTTTCAATGGCGGAAAGGTCCATGGAAGCGAGCAGGTACAGCACGATCAGCCCGAACCCGTACAGCGGCAGGCAAGGCCCCACCAAAAACCCGGGGTTCAGCCATTTTTTCGCCGTAAAGAACCGGCGGTAAAACAACTCGATCACCCAACCGAACGCGCTCCCCAGAGAGAAGAGAAACAGAATTGTAAAAAACAGATCCATTTGAAAATTCCCCCTTCTTCCGCTTTTGCCGGACCCCGATTACGTCCGGCGCTTTTTCGGCCGCGTTTACGAAAATACGGCAATCCCGAAAGGGACTGCCGCATATTTCCTTGGCAAGGCGAGGGGTGGGTTAAACCCGCGCCCGACCGTTTTTGATTATTTTGCGAGCGCGTTCAGCTTCTTGGTGAATTGGCTCTTCTTGTGCGCAGCGGCATTCTTATGGATGATCCCGTATGCAGCGGCTTGGTCGATCTTTTTCACGGCGCTCTTGTAAGCGGCCTGTGCGGCGGCCATATCGCCCGATGCAAGAGCCGCGTCGTATTTCTTCATTTCGGTTTTAAGCGCGGTGCGGTGCATCTTGTTCTGCAAGGTTTTGGTTTGAATAACCTTCACTCTTTTCTTTGCGGACTTGATGTTCGGCATGTTTGTTTCACCCCCCTTTCGATTTTCATGGAAAAACGGCGTCTGAGAGGGTACGCACGGTTTTTCATCCATATACCCGATTATTTTACCACACTATTCGGAAATTTGCAAGGGGTTTTTCAAAATTTTTCCGAAAAAACGCCGAAATTTTTGCAAATCGGGAAAAAAACGCGGGAAAACACGCGCAAGACTTGACAAACCGGAGCGTTTGTGCTATGATAAAACTACCGAAATTTATCAAAAAGAGGTGCGTTCCGATGATCAGACTTCGCCTTTTGAGCAACAACCAATGGAAATGCGACCACAACCAGCCCGCGTGGGAAAAGCAGGGGCTGGATTGCTCGGCCGCCGTTCGGGAAGAAGGATTTGCCCGCCTCTACGCGGAAGCGCTTCCCGACGTAATCGGCGGGCAGGAGATCTCCTTTGCCATGGGGGATGAACTGATCCGCGCGCTCTCCCGCCGCGGCCTGCGCTATGCCATGCTGTTCGGGCGGGATACGCCGATCCTCTTCCGCCCCGACCGCTTGGAGCTGGTCGATTCCGATTTTTCGCTGTATCCGGATGAATTTCCCAACCACGAGGGGTCCTTCAACAACAGCAAAACCAAATCGTGGGCGTTGGCGGTTTTTCGCGTGAAAGAGAGCGGGAAATGCTTCCTGTTTGCCACCACGCATCTCTGGTGGAAGAGCGGAAACCCCGCATCGTCCCACTATCAGGCGTTTTCGGACGAAGCCCGCGCCTACCAACTCGGGTTGCTGATGGATCAGATTGACGAATACCAAGCGGTTTACCGGTGCCCTGCGGTGTTTTGCGGCGACCTGAACGCCGATTATCGTTCGCTGGCTCTCCGCATCGCCTTTGAGCGCGGGTATATGCACGCGCACGACGTTGCCGTTGAGTACAGGGACGAGTCGCGCGGGTATCACCCCTGCGGGCCGAACGGGTTCGGGCCGATGTCGGAAGGGGACTTCAACAACGCCATTGACCACATTCTCGTTCGCGACGCGCCCGCGGGATTTGTCCGTCGCTTCGAACGCTATACCCCCGACTACTATATGCCGCTCTCGGATCATTCCCCCGTTTGGGTTGACGTTGCGTTCTGACGCGGCGGAAATCTTCCGGCCGGAAACAAACGGAAAACGCGGTCGCTCGTTTTGAGCGACCGCGTTTTTTTCGGTTTCGGAAGATCAGTTGGAAGAATCTTCGGTTTTCGGCGTTGCGGCAACCAGCATCCGCACCAATCCGTTCTCCACCATTTCTTCCATGGTCATCGGCGGGCGGCGGTAGTCGGTTTCCGCAAACTTTTTGTTGGGCGGGAGCGCGAGACCCGCTTCGCCGCAAACCATTTCAATCAATTCCAACGCGTATTTGTATTTGCGCTCTCCCTTGATTTTAAGCAAAACCGGCGTGGTTTCAAATTTCTTTCTACCCGAAAGAACCGAAACGGCGGATTCGTATTTCGTCCCCGCGAGCTGCGCGGGATCCAACGCAAGATACAGGTAAAGGGAACTCGTTTTCACAATGATTTTGGCAATGTGGTTGCGCCCTTGGTGGAACTTTTCGTTTGCCCAGCTGATGCGGCTCTTCACGCCCTTGTAGGCGAGAAGGGCGTTTTTAATGCCGCTGTAATAATCCTGCATGGGGTCTTTGGATAGGATCAGGCGGGATTCGTAGCTCTGGCGATACCGCGTGGCCAACCCGATTTCCCCCGCTTCGGCCTGCGCGAGCAGAGCGGCGTATGCTTCCGGCTCGTCCTTGACGTCGATGTATTCGAGGTTCCCGCCGAACGCGTCGTCCTCGGTTTCCTCGTCCGCGGCCGCAACGGCAACGGGGGCCATCGCTTCCACCGCGGGTTCCTCGGCAACGAACGCTTCCTCGCTCGGCGCTTCTTCCGCCTCGGTCGTTTCCTCGGCGGCGGGAGCTTCCTCTGCCGCAATTCCGGCTTCGGTTGTCTCTTCGGCGGCGGGAGCTTCCTCTGCCGCAATTCCGGCTTCGGTTGTCTCTTCGGCGGTCGGTTCGTTTTCGGGTTCTTCCGCCGCGGGGGCTTCTTCGGCCGTTTCCTCGGCGGGGATCTCTTCGGAATTTTCTTCTGTTGTTTCTTCCGCTTCTTCCGCTTCCACGGCTTCGGCGGCAGGTTCTTCCGCTTCGGGAATCGGTTCCTCTTCGGCGGCAGGTTCTTCCGCATCAAGCGGCGTTTCCGCTTCGGGAACCGGTTCCGCCTCGGTCTCGCTCGGCTCCGGCTCCGCGGCCGTTTCCACCGCCTCGGCGGCCTCGGTCGGCTCCTCTTTTGCAGCTTCGGCGGGTTCCTCTTCGGCAATCGGCGCAGCCTCTTCCGGCTCGGCAACCGCAACCGTTTCCACCGCTTCTTCCGCAACGGGCGTTTCGGAAGGTTCCTCGGCAACGGGCTCCGGCTCGGCCGCGGCCGTTCCGGCGATCGGCTCTTCTATGATCGGCTCTTCTATGATCGGTTCTTCCGCGATCGGCGCGGCGGGCTTCTCTTCGGCTTGCGGCTTGGGGGCGGGTTCTTCCTCTTTGCGGCGGTCGGTCGGCTTCTTGCCGCCAACGAACTTTTCCAGCCCCTCGCCCAACGCAAAGAGCGCCTGCGCGTTCATTTTCAATCCGAAAGCAGCGTCTCCCGTGATCAGAAAACGGGTAAGCCCCGACATCGGCGGGAGCGGTTTGCGCGGCACCTTTGTGGCGTTGAGGCATTTTGAAACCGCGGCCTTTGCGGCGGCGGTGATCAGAATGATCTCGGCGGTACTGCGCGCGGCGGCCGCGATTTTCGGATCGGGATTGATTTTCGGTTTCATGGGCGATACACCGTCCTTCCGTTTGATACGATACACAATTATTATACAACATTTTTCCGGATTTGTAAATAGGTTTTCCCGTTTATTTTTTCAAAAATCGAAAAAACCTGCGGTAATTTTCGGAAATTTTGCGTGCGTGCGCATGTTTTCGGCGCGCGCGGCAAAAATAACCGCAGGTTCCGGTCGTTTCCGAACGCCGTTGTTTTCCTTTGATTTTTGCGTCAAAAAACCGGTTTTTACATCCACGCGCGCAAAATTTGCCTTTCGGCTCCCTTTTTGGCATTCATGAAACCGAGCCGCGCCGCGCAAACTAAAAATCGGCATATCCGACCGAAAAAAAGACGGTCGCAAAACGGTGCGCAAAGGATGGATGAAATGATGAAAACACGGATTTGGAGAGGGTTTTTGCTGTCGCTGTTCGCGATCGTCGTCACGCTCGCGGGCGTGGTCGCGGTCTCGGCCGACGGCGCAGAGCCGAATGTCGATAGAATGGCGATGGTAAAGGAAAAAAACGGCGGGGAAGCGATTGAAACCTCGGCGGGGTTGCGAACGGGCGGAATTGCGGCGACGCGCGCGCCGCTCTCGGCGGACGACCTGCGCGATCTCACGCTGTACGCGGGCGGCATGCCGTTCGGCGTGCGGTTCATGACCGACGGGGTCACGGTGGTCGGTTTTTGCGACGTGGATTGCGACGGCGGCAAACGGAACCCCGCGGCCGAGGCGGGATTGCGGATCGGAGATGTGATCCTGCGCGCGGACGGGGAAACGCTGGACGGGGCCTCGTCGCTCACCGATCGGATCGAGGCCGGAGCGGGGCGGGAGCTGACGCTTTTGTGCCGGCGCGGAAAGAACGAGTTTGAAGTGCGCTTAAAACCCGCGTGGAGCGCGTCGGAAAATCGGTATAAAACCGGCATTTGGGTGCGCGACAGCGGCGCGGGCATCGGAACGGTCACATTCATTCTGCCCGAAACGGGCGCGTTTGCGGGGCTGGGACACGGGATTTGCGACGCGGAAACCGGAGAGCCGCTTGCCATTCGCCGCGGAACGGTTTCGGACGTTACCATCAGTTCGGTGGTCAAGGGAACGCAGGGCAACCCCGGGGAGCTGAAAGGCTATTTCAACGCGGGCAAGGTCGGCGCGCTCCTCGGAAACACGTCCTGCGGCGTTTGGGGCGTGTATTCGGAAGTTCCCGAGGTCAGCGGCGAGCCGATCCGCGTGGCGTTGCGCGATGAAATCCGCGAGGGCGACGCCACTATCCTTTGCACGCTCGCAAACAACGCCGCAGAGGAATATACCGTCCGGCTTTCGCTGATCAACCGCGAGGCGGACGGGCCGAAGTGCTTTACCGTTACCGTAACCGATCCCCGCTTGCTCGAACAAACGGGCGGCATTGTGCAGGGAATGTCGGGCAGCCCGATCATTCAGAACGGCAAGCTGGTCGGCGCGGTTACGCACGTTCTGGTCAACGACCCCACAACAGGGTACGGCATTTTTTTGGAGAACATGCTGGCAAGAATGCCCGCGCTGGTTGATTGAACCTAACCCGCGCCCCGTTTTCTTTCAGAAAAAACGGGGCGCGGGTTTTTCGAAAACCTTTCGAGAAAGAAGCCCATTTCCCTTGACATTGAGTTCCTTTTATGCTATAATTTGTTCCGGAATGGGAATGCCTCGCGTCCCGCTCCCGAAATCAAAAAAAGGAGAAAAGATCATGAAAACCATCAAAGATAAGTATCTGGTTGTCGGCGCGGATTTTGCGGGTTACCCGCTCAAAGAGGCCGTCGTTGCACATCTAAAAGAGAAGGGCTGGAAGATCACCGACCTCGGTGTTACCGCCGAGAGCGACCCGAACGACACCGAAAATATGTTCCATCGCGTGGGTTTGCGCGTTGGTGCGCAGATTTCCGAGGGCAACTTTGAGCGCGCCCTGTTGTTCTGCGGAACGGGCATGGGCATCCACATTGCGGCGAGCAAATGCCCCCATGTCCACGCGGGCGTAGTGGAAAGTGTTCCCGCCGCACTCCGCGCCATCACGGGCAACGGCGTGAATGTGTTGGCAATGGGCGCGTTTTATGTGGCTCCCGCTATGGGTTGCGACATTGCCGACGCCTACCTCGGTGCCTCGCTCGGAAGCGGCTATGAATGGTGGAAGAACTTTTATGAATTCCACAAACTCGCCATTGACGAATTGGAAGCCTTCGACTATGAAACCTACAAGAAAAACGGTTTCAAGATGGAGCATCTTGGCGACTACCCGCTGAAATTGGAGACCAAACCCGAATAAGGAAGGAAGAATCCGAACCATGAAAATCATGCAGTTGATTGCAAATCGAAACAACGATTTTTCCAACCACAAAATTCCAACCATCGCGTTTCTTGGGGACAGCGTGACCCACGGTGTGTTCGAGCTGATTCCCGATGGAACCGAGCAATTTATCGTTGTGTATGATACGGAAAAAGCGTATCCGAATTTGGTTCGCGGACTGTTGGCAAAACAGTATCCCGCCGCAAATCTCAACATCGTCAATGCGGGGATCAGCGGCGACAGCGCCGTAAAAGGATTGGCGAGATTGGAGCGGGATGTTCTTTCCAAATCCCCGGATCTCACGGTGGTCTGCTTCGGCCTCAACGATAGCCAAAAGGGGTTGGACGGCATCGGGGACTATACCGCCGCCATGGAAGAAATTTTTTGCAGGATTCTTGCCGCGGGAAGCGAAGCGATCTTTCTGACCCCGAACATGATGGCGACCGAGGTCAGCGAAAAATTGCCGCAGGGCATTTTGGCGAGAATCGCGGCGCATACGGCGCAAATTCAGAACGGCGGAGCGATGGACGCCTATATGGAAGCGGGAAGAGAGCTTGCCGCGAAATACAGGATCCCCGTTTGCGACGTTTACGCAAAGTGGAAAGCCATGCAGGCGAGCGGCGTCAATATCACCGAACGCCTCGCAAACTACATCAACCACCCAACAAGGGAGCTGCACCGACTTTTCGCGGATTCGCTGCTCGAAACCATGATGAAAAATATCTAAAAAAGGATCTCCCATGAAACAAGCAAAATGGATCTGGACAGGCAACACGGAAAAGCGGGACAGTTACGCGCGCTTTTTCGGGACTTTTGAAACGCATGGCGGGAAAATCATGATTGAACTCTCCTGCGACAGCAACTATGAATTGTATGTCAACGGTACATTGGCGAGCTTTGGGCAGTACGCGGACTATCCGTATGATAAAGTTTTTGACCGGATCGACATCACCGAATCTTGCAAAACGGGCGAGAACCGCTTTTGCGTGCTGGTCTGGTACCTCGGCAACGATTGTTCCACCTATTATCCGGGCCGCGCGGGCCTGATCTATGAAATTGCGGAAAACGGAACCGTCCTCGCCTTCTCGGATGAAAACACCCTTTGCAACAACGCCTCCGACTATGTTTCGGGGCGGGAGAAGCTCATCACCTCGCAGCTCGGTTATTCCTATACTTACGACGCGCGGAATTACGACGGCTGGAAGTCTGCCGACTTTGTTCCGCGGGGTTGCGGGAACGCCGTGGTCCTTTCGGACGCCCCGACCGCTCTGCGCGAACGCCCGATTGAGAAACTGCGGTTGAAACCGTATGTAACCGCCAAAGAAGCGGGCGGGTTGAATCAGGTCTATGATCTCGGCAGGGAAACGGTCGGGTATCTGTCCGTGTTCTTCCGCGCGCCGAAGGGAGCCGTTGTCAACATCGCGTGGGGAGAGCATCTGGTTGTGGAAAACGGAACGCAGGTCGTCCCGCGGAAGATCGGAAACCGCGATTTCTCGGTGGAGCTGATCGGAAGCGGGGAGTGGATTGAGTGTTCCAATTATCTGCGCCGCCTCGGATTGCGCTATCTGCAAGTCAGTTGCCCCGAAACGGTGGAGTTCGATTGGATCAGAGTTTATCCCGCGGAATACCCGCTTGCCGAGCTTCCGTTCCATGCGGGGACCCCCTTGCGCCAAAACATTTACGATACCGCCGTGCATACCCTGCGCTGCTGTATGCACGAGCATTACGAGGATTGCCCTTGGCGGGAACAGTCGCTCTACAATGTGGATAGCCGCAACCAGATGCTCTGCACCTACGCGGCGTTCGGAGACTTCCGCTTTGCCCGCGCATCATTGGAACTGATGGGCAAGGATCGCCGAGAGGACGGGCTGCTGCACATCTGCTTCCCGAGCAAGGTCGATCTGGTAATCCCGTTCTTCTCGCTGTTCTGGATCGTTCAGATGCGGGAGTACGCCGAAGCGTCGGGAGACGATTCCCTGATGGAAGAATCCTACGAAAAAATGCAGACAACTCTTTCCGCGTTCCGCGAGAGGAGCGAGAACGGGCTGATCGTCAATTTCCATTCCGACAATCGCTATTGGAACTTTTACGAATGGAACCCGACCTTGGACGGTGCAGGCAGACCGAACGCAAAATCCTTTGATATGATGCTCAACGCGACCTACTCGCTTGCCCTGCAAAACATGGCGACCATGGCGGAGTGGCTCGGGAAGAAACAAAACGCGGAGTCTCTTCTTGCCGAGGCAAAGGAATGGAACAGAAAAATCCATCGGGCGTTCTATGTTCCCGAAACGGGATTATACAGAACCGCGCTGAACGCGGAGGGATATTCCGAACTGTGCAGCGCGTTCGCGGTTCTATGCGGCGCGGCGACGGGAGAAATTGCCGCGAACGTGTGCGAACGGATCGCCAAAGGAGAGAATCTGATTCCGTCCACATTGAGCATGAAGGCGTTCACCTACGACGCCATGCTGCAAACGAACCGCGAGCAGTATAAAGAGTGGATTTTGAACGACATTGACAAGACCTATTCTGCCATGCTGGAAGCGGGAGCCACGAGCTTTTGGGAAACCGTTGACGGAGCCAAGGCGTTCCGCAACGCGGGAAGCCTCTGCCACGGTTGGAGCGCTATGCCCATTGTGTATTATCGGGAACTGCTGACCCACGGCGCGTAAAACCGGCCTTTGCAAATAAGACGTTGGATCCGCCGCGGAAAGCGGCGCGGGGAAAAGCGTTCGTTTTTTGAAAAGGGAAAGGGCGCGGGAGAGGGGAGAACTTTTTTGCAAAAAAGTTCTCCCCTCTCCCGCGGTCTTATTCTTTTTTTGAGTCAGTTCTTCAAACTGTGGATCGGGGCGGGGATGCGGCCGCCGCGGCGGATGAAGCGCGCGGGGGAATAGGTATTCAGCGGCATAACGGGCGCGGACCCGAGCAGGCCGCCGAACTCCACGCGGTCGCCCGCGGCTTTTCCGTAGGCGGGGATCAGGCGAACGGCCGTGGTTTTCGCGTTCACCACACCAATTGAAATTTCGTCGGCGATAACGCCGTCGATCACCTCTTCGGGCGTATCCCCCGGAATGGCGATCATGTCAAGCCCCACCGAGCAAACGGCGGTCATGGCTTCGAGCTTTTCCAGCGTCAACGCCCCGCGCTCGGCGGCGGCGATCATGCCCGCGTCCTCGGAAACGGGAATGAACGCGCCCGAAAGCCCGCCCACATGCGACGACGCCATAACGCCGCCTTTTTTCACTGCGTCGTTGAGCATGGCAAGGGCGGCGGTGGTGCCGTGCGCCCCACAGGATTCCAGCCCCATCTCTTCCAGAATGTAGGCCACCGAGTCGCCCACGGCAGGCGTGGGAGCCAAAGAAAGGTCCACAATTCCGAACGGCACGCCGAGCGATTTGGCCGCCTCGGTGGCAACCAACTGCCCCACGCGGGTTATCTTGAACGCCGTCTTTTTAATAATGTCGGCAAGGTCGGAAAGGTCGCAGTCGCCCGCGCGGCGAATCGCGGAAGCCACCACCCCGGGGCCGCTGACGCCGACGTTGATTGCGGTTTCCGGCTCGCCGACGCCGCAGAAGGCCCCCGCCATAAAGGGGTTATCCTCGGGAACGTTGGCAAACACCACGAGCTTGGCGCAGGCAATGGAGTTTTCGTTGCGCGTCAGGTAGGCCGCGCGTTTCACGGCGGCTCCCATGCGGGCAACGGCGTCCATGTTGATCCCCGCTTTTGTGGAAGCGACGTTGACCGACGAGCAAACGTTCCGCGTTTCGGCGAGCGCCTCGGGAATCACCGAAATCATGCGGTCCGCCCCAACCGTCACGCCCTTTTGCACGAGCGCGGAAAACCCGCCGATGAAGTTGACGCCCAGCGCGTCGGCGGCGCGTTGGAGCGTTTGCGCAATTTTTAAGTAGTCCTCGGCGGAGCAGTTGCCGCCGATGAGAGAGACGGGCGTTACCGACACGCGCTTGTTCACAATGGGAATCCCGTACCGCTTTTCAATCTCCTCGCCCGCCGAAACCAACCGCTCGGCGCGGCGGGTGATCTTATCGTAAATGTTTTCGCAGAGACGGCCCGCGTTCTCGCTCACGCAATCCCAAAGGGAAATGCCCATGGTGATGGTGCGGATGTCGAGGTTCTCCTCGCGGATCATCTGAATGGTTTCGAGAATGTCTTGGGTGTTGATCATAGGGGCGGTTCCTCAAACGTGGTGCATCGTGTTGAAAATGTCCTCGTGCATCGCGTGAATGTCGAGGGCTTTGGACTTTCCGAGCGCGGCAAGCTCGTCCGCAAATTCGGAAAAACCGACGTTGAGACCGTCGATGTTCGTCAGCATGATCATGGCGAAATAATCGCTGATCACGCTTTGCGTAATGTCCATAATGTTCGCTCCGCGCGCGGCGCAAACGCCGGCGACCTCGGCAATAATGCCAACGGCGTCCTTGCCCGTAACCGTAATAACAGCTTTCATAAAGTGGGGAATCCTTTCCGATATTTGAAGATACTCTATTATAGCACGAAAGGCGGGCGTTTGCAAGATGTTTTGAAAAATTATGCAAGGAGATTTCGGGGGAAAAGGGCGCGGGACGGCGCGCAAAAATTCCATTGTCGGAATTTTCGGGGTTCGACAAAACCCGACCGGTTTTCCCCGTTTTCCCTGTGGAAAACCCTGTGGAAACTGTGTAAAACTCGGCTTTGTTCCGCAAAAAAATCCGTTCCGGCGGCGTTTGCGCGTCCATCCGCGGCCAAGAGCGAACATCCATTTTCGGAAGAATCCGACCGAAAACGACTCCGAAAAAAACGCTTGACATCCGGCGGCGGATATGCTATAATGAAAAACTGAAAATTCACAATTACAGCAGGGAAAATGCCCATGAATCAGGATCTGACCGTCGGAAACCCGTCCGCGGCGCTGCGCAAGTTCTGCCTGCCGCTGTTCGGCAGCGTTTTGTTTCAACAACTTTATAACATTGCGGATAGCTTCGTCGCGGGCAAATTCATCGGAGAGGACGCGCTCGCCGCGGTGGGGAACGGCTATGAAATTACGCTGATCTTCCTCGCGTTCGCGTTCGGCTGCAACATCGGCTGTTCGGTGGTGGTTTCCCAGCTCTTCGGCGCGAAACGGTACGGCGACCTGAAAACCGCCGTTCACACCACGCTGATCTCCTGCGGCGCGCTTTGCCTTGCGCTTATGGGCGCGGGTCTGCTGACCTGCCGCCTTCTCCTCGGCGTAATCCAAACGCCCGCGGGGATTCTGCCCGATTCGCTGCTGTATCTCCGCATTTACATCTGCGGCCTGCCGTTCGTGTTTTTCTATAATGTTTCCACGGGCGTTTTTTCCGCGCTGGGGGATAGCAAAACGCCGTTTTTGTTCCTTGCGGGTTCCTCGGTTTCCAACATCGGAATGGACATTCTGTTCGTTTCGGCGTTCTCCATGGGCGTTGCGGGGGTTGCGTGGGCAACCTTCCTTTGCCAAGGGGTCAGCTGCGTGCTGGCGGTGGCCTTTGTAATGAAACGGCTGTCCGGAATCCGGACCGAGGAGAGAAGCGCGCCCTTTTCTTGGAGCCTGTTCCGCAAAATTGCGGGAATCGCGGTTCCGAGCATCCTGCAACAGAGCTTTGTTTCGGTGGGGAATATCGTAATTCAAGGGGTAATCAACTCCTTCGGCGTTGCGGCCATGGCGGGCTACTCGGCGGCCGTGAAGCTGAACAATCTGGTAATCACGTCGCTGACCACGTTCGGGAACGGCGTTTCCAACTTTACGGCGCAGAACCTCGGGGCGGGCAAAACCGAGCGGATCGGGAAAGGACACGCCGCGGGATTGCGGATGGTCGCCGCGCTCTGCGTTCCCGTTTCGCTGGCATACGTTTTCTTGGGCAAACATCTTGTGTTCCTGTTTATGACCGACCAGAACGGGGACGCGCTGCGGATCGGCGCGAGGTTCCTCGCGGTGGTCGCGCCGTTCTACTACGTGGTCGCCGTCAAGCTGATTTCGGACGGCGTTCTGCGGGGAACGGGCAGGATGCGGGAGTTTATGGCTGCGACCTTTACCGACCTGCTGCTGCGGGTGGCTCTGGCCATTCTGCTTTCCAAGCTGTGGGGAACCACGGGAATCTGGATGGCATGGCCCATCGGATGGGGCGTTTCGGCCGTGATGTCGCTCGTCTTTTATCTGGTCGCCTGCCGGAGCATGAAACGGCGACGTTCTTTGCTGTAACCATCCCGCGGCCTTTCTTTCGGAAGGGGCGCGTTTGAAAGGGGAGCCTTTTCTTTGCGGAAAGAAAAGGCTCCCCCTTTTAAGGTCTTACGATTTGTTTTTTTGAACGTATTTCATCCCCTCGCGGATCTGGTCGGGGGAGTAGCCGTAGCGGGCGAGCGCGGCAAAGAGTTTTTGGCGGGCTTGCGGGTCGGTTGGAACCGAGCCGCAGCGGCTGCGGATCAGCGCGGCGCAGTTGGCGGCAAAATCCACCTCGGCAAGCAGGGAAGGGAGCGCCTCCAGCGTCTCCTTTGCAAAGCCCTTCGACCATAGGTGCGAGCGGATGCGGCGCGCGCCCCACAGCTTCCGCAGGCATTTTTCCACCTCGCGCGCAAGGTCGTCGTCCTCGTTGACAAGTCCCGCGTCGCGCAGGCGTTCGGCGGCCGCCTCGGCTTCCTCTTTCGTGTAGCCGCGGCGCATGATCTTGCGCGTGAGATGCAGGACCGAGGCCGACCCGTAGGAGAGCGCGGACTGCCCCGAGCGAAGCGCGCCGCAAAGGCGGGAGGCCGATTCAATTGCCTCGAATTGCGCCTCGGTAATGGGTCCTTTGGCGGGCTTTAACGAGCAGTATTGCTCGGTCAGAATCGCGCCGTTTTCCATAACGACCGTGACCGCCATTTCCTCGCCGTTGTTCTGCGCGCGGATCGAGACGACCGAAATCGCGACCGGCGGTTTTTCGATGTATTCGGGCAAGGGTTATTCGTCCTTGCCGTCAAGACGGAGATCAAATTCGTCGTCGCCGTCCTCGTCCACCTCAAACTCCTCTTCGGGGAGCTTCACGTTCTCGCTTTGCGCGCGCACCTTTTCTTCCACCTCGGCGAAAAACTCGGGGTTGGTTTCCAGCAGTTTGCGAACGTTTTCCTTGCCCTGCCCGATGCGCTCGCCGTTGTAGGAGAACCAAGAACCGCTCTTTTTGATAATGTCGAGCAGAATGGCGTAGTCAAGGATCTCTCCGGTGCGGGAAATGCCCTTGCCGTAGAGAATATCGAACTCGGCCGTGCGGAAGGGCGGCGCCACCTTGTTTTTCACGATCTTGCACTTGACGTGGTTGCCGTAAACGTCGTTTCCGTCCTTGAGCTGTTCGGTTTTGCGGACGTCGATGCGGACCGACGCAAAGAATTTGAGCGCGCGGCCGCCGGGAGTGGTTTCGGGGTTGCCGTACATAACGCCCACTTTTTCGCGGATCTGGTTGATGAAGATCACCACGCAGTTGCTCTTGGAGATCACGCCCGAGAGCTTGCGCATGGCTTGGGACATCATGCGGGCCTGAACGCCCACCATGCTCTGCCCCATGTCGCCCTCAATCTCTTGGCGGGGGACCAGAGCGGCAACCGAGTCCACCACAATGGCGTCCACCGCGCCCGAGCGGGCGAGGGCTTCGCAAATTTCCAGAGCGTCCTCGCCGCAATCGGGCTGGGAAACGAGAAGCTCGTCAATGTTCACGCCGAGGGCCTTGGAGTAAACGGGGTCAAGGGCGTGTTCGGCGTCAATGAACGCGGCGGTGCCGCCGTTTTTCTGCACTTCGGCCACAATATGGAGCGCAACGGTGGTTTTGCCCGAGGATTCCGGCCCGAAAATTTCCACAATGCGTCCGCGCGGAACGCCGCCGATGCCGAGGGCAAGATCCAGCGAGAGGGAGCCGGTGTGAACGGCCTGCACTTCCATGTGGCGGTTTTCGCCGAGCTTCATAATGGAGCCGGCGCCGAAATCGCGCTCGATCTGGGACATTGCGGTGGCAAGGGCTTTTTTCTTGCCCGCCGCGTCGAGGTCGGTGGGAACGGGAGCTTTGGTTTTTTTGGTAGCGGCCATGGTGAATAACATCCTTTCAAAGCGGCGGAAAGCCGGTATTTCGGCGGCGGGAGCGCGGGAGAGGCGGAACGGCCGACCGGAAAAACCGACCGGACCTTGCCCCCGCGGCGCGCCGCCGCAATTCAAGATGATACCATTATACACCCTTTTCCGCGATTTGTCAAGGGGTTTTGAAAATATTCAGTTCCAAAAATGGAATTTTATTTTTCATTTTTCAAAAAACAGGTCGTTTTCTAAAACAAAAAAAGTCCAAAACGGACTTTTTTTGATCGGATACGCTCTACAATAGCCATTGCAAAACGACCGCGAAGATATGGTTTTGCGGGTTATCTCATAATATAAGTGTTTTCCCGATTGGGATCATCGACGTTCTTTTGTTCATACCGCTGTTCCAAAAGCTGCAACCGATATTCAAATTCTCTTTTTTCTTTCTGAACGATTGCATCCAACAAGGTTCCGCAGAAAAACGAGATCACGGCCGCCAAAGCGCCGAAGCCGCAGAAAATGGCCGTTGGAAAGCGTGCTACCGTTCCTGTTTGAATAAACGGAATCAGAACCAGAGGAATAAACAGGGCAACGGAAACGGTCATGAGAATTGCCGAGATCAGCGTATAAAAGCTGAACGGTTTATAGTTTTTCCAAAGTTTTACGATCGTTTTCAGAACCTTGATACCGTCGGAAACCGTGTTCAATTTTGAAACACTTCCTTCTGGGCGGTCTTTATATTCGATTACTACATTTTCAAGCGACATGTTTTTGTCGATTGCATGGATCGTCATTTCGGTTTCGATCTCAAAGCCGCGGGAAAGCACCGGAAATGTTTTTACAAACTGATAGCTGAACGCCCGATAACCGGTCATAATATCCTTAATCTTGCTTTTGAACAGCATGTTGATCCCGCCGCGGGTCACTCTGTTCCCGAAATTGTGGAAACGGCGTTTGTTCTCGGTAAAATAGGTGGAGGAAAGGCGGTCGCCAACCACCATGTCCACATGCCGTTCCAAAACGGGCTTTACCAGATCCGGAGCCGAAACCGCCGGATAGGTATCGTCGCCGTCCACCATCAGATAGCATTCAGCGTCGATCTCGCGAAACATACGACGGATCACATTCCCTTTTCCCTGTTGGTATTCATAACGGACAACCGCTCCTGCCGCGCGGGCGATCCCGTCTGTTCCGTCGGTGGAATTGTTGTCATAAACATAAATCACCGCATCCGGCAGAGCGTTCCGAAAATCTTTCACAACCTTTTCAATCGTTTTGCTTTCGTTGTAACAAGGAATCAAAACCGCAATCTTATCCATGTTTTTCTTTTTTTCTCCTTTTTTTCTTGGAATTCTGGAATTTTAGGGAAGGATCTTTTTCCTTCGGCTCCATGTTGAAAGCGGAGGCTGACAACAGCGGAACCGTTAACACCGCAGGATATACATACCGATATAATACGACAGGACCCAGCATCAGCGTTCCGAACAGCAGAAGCACAAAAGCGGCCGGAACGAGAAATTGATATTGCTTTCTGTAAATACAATACGCAATATACGTCAACAGTACCCAAAGCGGCAATCCTGAACTGAACAGCATGGAAACCACGGAAATATACTGATAACTGTTTTGATAGGTCAAGTTATAATAAAACCGATTTAACCACCCGAACCCTTTTACGGGTGTTTGTTCCAGCAAAAGGTATTCATCCGGATTCAGATATTCAAAATATCCGAACGGATAATACTCCCAATAGGGGTGGTATGCTTCCCAATCCCGATAATTCATATCGGGATACCAATACCCGACCGACAGGCGGGCGAACGCGTTGAAATAATCGTTCGGGCATTTCAACCCGACCTTTATATACAACTTCAAAAACTCGGTCGGATTGCTTTTCAGCCGATCCGTATTCAAATAATTTTTCATCAGATCGGCAATTCCGGCGTTATATCCGTACGCATCATATTTCGGAATATATTCTTTGATCATTTCGAGTTCTTCTGGGGTAATTGCGTCCTCGTGAAGAAACGCGACTCTTGAAAGTTGTGCGCAGGGAACGCTCATCATTTCCTGCAATGCATTTGCTTTTACGCCGCCCAACGCCTTTGTGATCGGCCCGCTGTAAACCCCATAGAGCAAAAGAACCGAGGCGAGCATTATCAAAATATTTTTCCAATATTTTCGGAAGAACAGCAGTGCGATAATAAACGTAGCAACCACGATATAAATTCCCTGATTCCGGAAAGCGATCATCAGCAGGGCGGTGGCAATCAACAAGATGTTACGTTTGACCGACCGGAACCGTTCGGGTTTCTCGGCTATATAAAGCAACTGCATGGCCAGCAGCGCGAAAAGTGCGGAAAACAGAACGTCTTTCGTGCCGGAAAAAGCCATGATCGGGTGAATTGGCAGAAGAATGAACATTAACAAAACGGGGATGCGGATAATCTTGGGTAGCTTTGGCACAAGAAAGAATGTATACATTGTGGAAAAAGTGGCCGAGAGACACAGCATCTGGAAAATTGAATAGCAGCACATTCCCGCTTCATAACTTCCAAAGAGGCTCCCGAGCTTTATAACGAAAAAGCCGAGCAGGTAGGTGTGGGCAATGGGATGGTGGAGCGAAAATACATGGTTGCGGTAATAATTGATTTGGTACACACAATCGTAAGCGTAGACCCCGGGATAGGAAGCCAGCAGGGACGGAATCCACGCAACAAAAATAATTGCCCAAATCACAAAAAATGTTTTTTTTGTTGCGGTTTTGCCGGCGTTGGCGGTCAAATATTCGCGGTTGTTCGCGCGAAGCAGAAATCGGAAACAAAGTTCGGTCAAGGCAGAAAAAACGGGAAAGATTCCCAAAATGCACACCCATGTGGAGAATGTCGTCGCGCCAACGCTGTTGGTTTCGGACACGGAAACGTTTTTTCCGAATACCATCAGCACGGAAAACAAGAACCCCAGGATTGCCGATGTAATCCACCGTCTTTTTTCATAGTGTTGGGACACAACATGAAACAGATAGAAAAAAACACCGAACAGAGCAACGGAAAAAATGCTGTTACTCACGGAATATAGTGCGTCACTTTTCATAATGAATGGAAAAACGATTGCCGCATAGAGAGCCAACAGGGCTTTAACGGAAATTTGTACGGCGGTGTTTCGGAAGATGTTTCCTGTGGTAGAAGAAAATCTGCGTTCGGTCATTACCAACATGGTTCCTTTCGTAATTTCAGGGTCATTTTTGCAAGGAAATCAATATCGCAGGCGAGCGACAATCTCATTCTGTTTTGTCGAAAAAAGGTTCTGCGAATATTATATCACATACAACACCGAAAGTCAATTGTTTTTTTGTCGAAAAACACGGATTGCAAACGGACCCGAAAAAACTTTTCTCTCCCTCTTGCATTTATTTGGCGTTTATGTTATAATAATATTATACTGCCATATTATCCCTTGTCGGTTGTTTTGGCAAGAGGATTTTTTCATTGACCGTTTACCCTATGAAAGGATGGTGTCTGTTTGATGAACGACGAATACCGCTACCGCGCCGAAGAGGACGAGACCGACCGCGAAACCGAAGGCTCGGCCCGCGATTCCGGAACCGGCTCCGACGACGCTTCCCGCGACGATGATGTTCGCGACGAGGAGATCCGCGACGATTCCTACGACCCCGAAGATCCCGAACCCCGCCGCGAAGCTCCCCGCCGGACGAGCTCTTCTTCCAAGTCCCGTTCCAAGAGCGGTTCCCACTCCTCGGGGGCCAAAACCTCGGGCAAAGCTCCCAAAAAAGAAAAGATTCGGCTGAACGCCGAAAAACCCGCCCGCACCCGCGCTTCGAGTTTCCACAAAGCCATGCCGTATATTCTGCTCGGCGTCGGCTCTTTTCTGGCCATTTGCATGCTGCTCAACCTGATCTGCAATTTCGGCAACAAGCTGGCCGATAACCCGGGCGCCCACTGGATGGGGCGCGTCGGCTACGGCATCTGCTATGCGCTGTTCGGCCTGTTCGGCCCCGCCGTATTCGTTCTCCCCGTTCTGATGTTCGGGCTTTCGTTCTTTTGGAGCCGCTATCTCAAAGAACGCCGTCTGGTCCCCAAGATTCTCGATTCGGTCGCGCTGTTGCTTCTGGTTTCCATCCTGATCCATACGTTCTATCTCGCCATTGCAATCAAGGATCCCGCCGCGCGCAACATGGGCGGCTGGAAACTGATGAACGAGGGAGCCGCCATGCGAGGCGGCGGTTTGTTCGGCGGAAAGATCGCCTATTTCTTCATTAAGGTTTTGAGTTGGGTCGGTTCGTTTATTCTCGAACTGATCCTGATCATCGCCGCGTTCTTCTATCTCCTCGGCATGACGCCGCGCTACCTCTTTATGCGCCTGCGCCATCGCCGCGAGCTCTCCGCGCGCAACCGCGCCACGCTCTCCGAGCAGGAAGCCGAGCTTGCCAAGAAACGCGCGCAGCAGGCCGCCGAGGCGAAAAAAGCGCAGAGAAGCGAAGTGGAAGTAACGGCCGACGGGTATCCCGCCGGAGCCGTTATGGTTTACGACTCCAACGGAAAGCCCATTGCCGACGACGTTCGCGACCTGCCCCCCACCCCGAACATTGACCGCGGCCCCGAGGGCGCGCTGTATCTTCCTTCCGGCGTTCGCCGCGCCATGAAAGCGGAAGAGGAGCAGGAAAAGCGCGAAGCCGCCCAAAAGGCCGAGCAGGAACGCATTGCCCGCGAGCAGGCCGCCCGCGAGCGCGCGGAGCGGGAAGAGCGGGAGCGCGCCGCCGAGCAGGAACGCCGCCGCGCGGCCGAGCTTGCCGAGCGAGAAAGAACCGTTCGCCCCATTGCTCCGCCTGCCGAATCCCGCAACCATTACCGCGATGTGGATCCCATTTTCCCGCAATCCGACAACCGCTCGGCCAAGCGCGTGCAAAAAGAGGACCGCAATTTCGACCTGAACCGCATCTTTATCGATATTGACGACGGCATGGTCCGTCAACCGGATCGCACGCACGCGCCCCTGCCGCCGGAAGAGCCGCCGACCGAGGTTCGCTATGTGCCGCCCGTGCCGCAGCCGGATTCCGCTCCCGCGCAGTCGGATACGCCCGTCCCCGCCAAGGATCAACCGGAAACCATTGCCGGAGCCGCTCCGGTTTCCGCCGAACCTGCCCCGCCGAAGCCCTATGTGTTCCCACCCATGGACCTGATGCAGCTCGGCGCGCCGATCAGCGCGGAGAACCGCGAGCAGATCGAACACAACATGCAGCAGCTTGCCGCAACGCTGGAGTCCTTCCGCATCAATATCAAAAGCATTGATTATTCGTGCGGACCGACCGTTACGCGCTACGAGATCACGCCCGCGGCGGGCGTTCACGCACGCGCCATTATGAATCTGGCAAGCGATATTGCGCTGGCGTTCGCCGTGGCCGACGTCCGCATGGCGCAGATCCCGGGAAAGAGCGCGATCGGCGTGGAAGTTCCGAACCCGAAGGGCGCGAGACACGTGGTGTATTTGCGCAACCTGCTCGAAGGCGAGGGATTCCGCAAGGCGAAAACCAAGCTCAACGTTGCGCTCGGCGCGGACGTGGTCAACTCCCCCGTATATTTTGATATTACCGATATGCCGCACCTGCTGGTTGGCGGCGCCACCAAAATGGGAAAATCGGTTTGCATCAACTGCACCATTATGAGCCTGCTCTACGAGGCGCGGCCGGACGAGGTCAAGCTGGTTCTGATCGACCCGAAAAAGGTGGAGTTCAGCCTTTATAGGGGAATCCCGCACCTGCTCGCCCCCATTATTACCAACGCCAAGGATGCGGCCGGCGCGCTGCAAGCGGCGGTGGACGAGATGGAGTCGCGGTTCGAGCTGATCCAAGAGGTCGGCTCCCGCAACTTGGAAGGATATAACAAGGTTACGGAGACCGACCCCGACAAGCCGTTCATGCCGTATATCGTAATCATTATCGACGAGTTGGCCGACCTGATGATGCAGGCGCGCGACGAGGTGGAAACCTCGCTCTGCCGCTTGCTGCAAAAGGGACGCGCCTGCGGCATTCATGTAATCATCGGTACCCAGCGTCCGTCGGTGGACGTGGTAACGGGTCTGATCAAGTCGAACGTGCCGTCGCGTATTGCGTGCACGGTGGCGTCGCAGGTGGATTCCCGCACCATTCTCGATATGGTTGGCGCGGAGAAACTGCTCGGCCGCGGCGATATGCTCTATGCGCCGGTCGGTTCCATGCGCCCCGAACGCGTGCAGGGCGCGTTTGTTGACGAAAAAGAAGTAGAGAATATCTGCAATTTCATCCGCGCCAGAAACGGAAACGCCGTTTACGACGAGAAGTTTACGCAGAAGATGAAAGAGTTTTCCGCGCAGGTTGCGGCCGGAAAGGGCGGCAAAGCGGAAGACGTTGCGGTTTCCGAGGATGCCAAGGACGATCCCAAATACCTCGACGCGGTGCGCGTTGCCGTGGAAGAGGGGAGAATGTCCACCTCGCTGCTCCAACGGAAGATCGAGGTCGGTTACGGCCGCGCCGCGAAGCTCATCGACCGCATGCAGGCCGAGGGCATCGTTTCGCCGCCGGACGGCTCCAAACCGCGTTCGGTCCTGATTACCAAAGAGGACTACCTCGAACGCTTTGTGGACGGCGATTTCGAACCCGGGAACGGGGAATAAGAAAAATCAGAAAGAAATCAAAAACCGTGTGGAGAGGGGAGCTTTCCTGCAGGAAAGCTCCCCTCTCCACACGGCTCTTTTCTTTCAAAGGGAACCGGAACCGGTCGTTATTTTTTTGTGATAAGGTACCCATAGGGTTCAAAATCAATTTTGCCGTTTCCGATCAAGCCGCCCGAACCCAAACAAACGTATTTGGAATCAATCTCCGCATTCACCGAAACGGAAAGCGGTTTGTTTTTGGCGTTCACGATCACGGTTAATGTCTCTTCCCCGAAGCGTTTCCGGTAGGAGATCACATCGTCGGGGCAACTGTTTTCCAGCCATTCCGCGTAACCTTTGGTGATGGAAGGGGAACCGTGGTGGAGATCATGCAACCGGCGGATCAGATCCAGCCGTTTTTCCCCCTTTTCGGTAAAAGCGCGGGACCAATCCATGGCGCTTCGTTTGCCGTAAAAACGGTTGGAAAACATGCTGTTTTCCGAGTCGTCGCAAAACTCCACGCCATTCCAGAGAAACGGAATCCCATCATAGGTGTATATAACCGCCAAAGCCGCATCGACCCCGCGGGATGTCATGATTTTTTCGTTCCTGTCCAAACCCACATCGCTTGCCGTGTCGTGGTTGTCGATACAGCGCGTGCATCTTTTGACGTTGTCTCCGTAAATATTACGTTCGGTCAGGCAATATGCCCGAAAATCTTCCACCCCGATATTTCCTCTGAACAGTCCTTGAATTTTTTTTCGCCACGCGGAAGAATAACACCAATTAAACGCGCCGGAGGAGAGATATTCCGGATTCTTTCCCTCATTCAAAGTGATCAGATCCGGCTTGATGATTCGTGCTCTCGCAAAGGAATCTTCCCAAAAATCCAAAGGGACCTTATCGCCGACATCGCACCGGAAGCCGTCAACCCAGAAATCCCGAATGAAATATTCTATATTGGAAAACAGATATTCCCGCAGGCCGGCGCTTTGATAATTAAGACGCGCAAATGGCCACTGTTCCCCGACCAACGGTGAAGAGTCTTCGTTTCGGATGATAAAGTCGGGGTGATCTTTTACAAAAACGGCTCCTTTTCCGCAATGCAGGTACACAAGATCAAAGAGAACCTTTAAGCCGAGACGGTGGGCTTCATTTACAAACTCTTTCAGATCACCATCGGTTCCGTATTCTTCGTCCACGTGAAAGTAATCGTACATTTTGTAAGGGTTTTTGGGGTTGTTCGTTCCGGATGCAATCTGCCGTTCGCTCCACGTAGTCAGGTCGGGATCGCTTTCCGCTTTGAAAACCGGACAAAGATAAACAATGTCCGCCCCCAGAGATGAAACGTGGGGCAGCAAATCGGTTGCCGCGGTCAGCGTTCCGCTCGGCGTAAATGTACGCAACGCCATTTGATAGATTGTGAGATGATTGGAAACCATAGAGAGACCTCCTTTTTTGTTTGAATTGCATTTCCATTATAACAGATTCTTTCTGCGGATTCAATCCCGAAAAAGAACCAAACAGTATAAAATATGATACTTGACAGTTGGAAAATGATGTGATATAATTTTGTTGCAAAAACCGAACGAAAAAAGAAAAGAGGGAAGTATGATGTGGCTTGATCCCGAACATTGTTCTTTTGAAATATCGGATATTTTACGATTTACCCGAAAACGGTATCAAAGAGAATTGGGGCAAAACGATCTTCGCGACTTTGCGGTAATCGGTTGTCGCCTCAAAGGGAAATCGCGCTTTTTTGACGGGGAAAAAGAGGTTATTGCTGATCCACATCATTATATCCTGATTCCGCCGCACATGGATTATCAACAATCCGGTTCTCAAGAGGAAATCATCTGCATCCACCTGTCGATCCACGCTCTGAAAACAAAGGGGATCATGGAGTTTTACAGCCCGTCTCCGGATTTGCGCGAAAAATTTATCGTTCTGCATCGCTGTTGGGAAACCAAGGAGAAGGGGTATCGGCTGAAATGCGATAGTTTGATATATGATATTCTTTTTGAATTATTCGGAACAACCGGATCGGGCGCAAATAAAAAGGCGCAGAAGCTGCTTTCTCCCGCGCTCGAACTTATCTACGGGAAATTTGCCGATCCGTATTTTTCCGCTTCGCAGGCAGTGGCGGCGTCGCACATCAGTCCCGCTTATTTCAGGCGGCTTTTCAAGGCGCAATACGGCGTCGCGCCGCAATTGTTTCTCAATCGGTTAAAGATTGAAAGGGCGAAGGTCCTGCTTGTCGGCGGGTCGCACCCAATCAAAGAGATTGCCGCGCTTTGCGGTTTTACGAACGAGAAATATTTTTTTGCGGTTTTCAAAAAGATAACCGGCTCCACGCCCTCGGAGTGGAGTCGGTTACACGGATAAGGGCCGAAATATTCAAACGATCAGTGTGCGGAGATGAACGAAAATATAGGATCATCAGGAAGAAAGACTACGATAACCGTAATCGTGTCGGGCAGAATGCCGCGGAGCGCGCGGCATTGCCGGAGGGGACGATGAATGCCGCCCTTTTCCGTCCTTTCTGGAAATACGGGCGGTTGCGGGCGGGGAACCTTTTTCTTCCGCAAGAAAAAGGTTCCCCGCCCGCAAGGTCTTATACTGTTTTTTATTCTTCGCTGAAAATAACGGTAACGTCGGGGTGGAGTTGCAGGATCGAGGCGGGAACGCGGGGCGTGATGGGCCCGTGGAAAGCGCGCTCCACAATGTCCTTTTTGGCGGGGCCGTTGGCGATCAGCAAAATTTTGCGCGCCGACATAATGGCTCCCATTCCCATGCTGACGGCGCGGCGGGGAACGTCGTCGGCGCGGCCAAAGAAGCGGGCGTTCGCCGCAATGGTCGAGGGGTGCAGGTCGGCCGCGCGGGTGGGCTTTTCAAAGACGTCGGCGGGTTCGTTAAAGCCGATGTGACCGTCCACGCCGATGCCGAGCAATTGCAGGTCGATTCCGCCGAGGTCGACAATCCGGCGGTCATAGGCGGCGCATTCGGCGTCCAGATCGGTTGCCAGACCGTTCGGAACAAAGGTTTTCGCTGGGTCGATGTTGATGTGGTCGAACAGGTTTTCCTGCATAAACCGGCGGTAGCTTTGCGGGTGGTCGGGCGCGAGGCCGATGTATTCGTCAAGGTTGACCGTGGTCGTCTCGGAGAAATCGAGTTCGCCGGCCTGATAGCGGGCGATCAGTTCGCGGTAAATGCCAACGGGCGAGGAGCCCGTGGCAAGCCCCAGCACCGAGCGGGGCTTAACGGTGACTTGCGCGGCGATGAGATTTGCGCCCAAACGGCTCAATTTTCTATAAGATTCGACAGAAATGATTTTCATGGTTGACTTTTCCTCTTTTCAATGTTATAATAGAATCAACGGTAACGGAACAGGGAAGCGGCGGTCCGGCGTGGTCAGGGTTCTTTGTATTTCCCCGGGGGAACGCCCATAATCCGGTGAAAGACCGTGCTGAAATAGTTCTGGTCGCTGTAACCGAGGGCGGCCGCGGCTTCTCCAACGCGGGCTCCGCCGCGAAGCAGTTCGGCGGCGCGGCGCATTTTCATTTCGGTAAAGTAGCGCGAAACGCCCATGCCGGCGTAGCTTGTGAAAATTTTTTTGAGCTTGGAAAGGCTCATGCGGGAAAGGCGGGCAATGTCGCCGGCTTGCAGGTTTTCGGCAATATGTTCCTGCATCAGACGGACGATCTCGGCATACCGAATGGTTCCCGAGGTTTCTTTTACGCCCGCTTCATGCCCGTTGCGGAACGCGCGGAGAAGCCAACGCTCCAAGCGAACGCGCTGGGTGGCCAGCAGGTCCATATCCGAATTGTGAAGTCCGTCGCGCACTTCAAGGCTGATTTCCAGAAATTCCTCGCGCAGAATGTCGCTCGGCTCGAAAATGCGCCCCGACATGGGCGGCATTTCGCCCGCGTAAAACGAAAGGTTCAGAACATGCGGTTCGGAACCGCGCTCGGAGCGAATGCGGTGAAATTCGTTCGGCGTGTGCATCAGGCATTGGCCGGTGTTGAGGACATAGACCTTTTCCCCAGCCGTAACGCCGACCGAGCCGCTCAACACATAAACAATTTCATAAAACGGGTGCATTTCCCCCGCGTAATCGTAGCTTTCCCCGAAGATCCGATCCAGCGAAAAGTGGAAAGAGAGGATGTCGGGGCAACGGGGAATCGGGACATCGGTCAGCGGTTCCCACTCTGTTTTCTTGTATTCAATGGCTTTTTTCAAAGTTTTTGATCCAATCCTCTATATTTATTCGTTTTCAGCCCGTCTCTGCTATTATCATACCATAAATCTTTGAAAAAAGCAATAGAAGAACCGCATTTTTTCAAAAAAATCCAGAAAGGGACATTTTCATGATCATTTCCGACATCCTGAAACAATTTTCGCTGGACCTTCCCGCAAAGCCGTTCGGCAACGGGCATATCAACTCCACGTTCGAGGTGGGCGAACCGCCGCGGTATATCCTGCAAAAAATCAACACCGCCGTTTTTGCCGACCCCGACGGGCTGATGGAAAACATTATGGCGGTAACGTCCTATCTGCGCGAGCGGATTGCGGAAGCGGGCGGGGACCCCGAGCGGGAGACCCTGACCTTTTTGCCGACCAAGGACGGAAAACCCTATTACCGCGCCGAAAACGGCGAGGTCTGGCGGCTTTACCGGTTCATCGGGGACGCGCGATCCTACGAAACGGCCACCCCCGCGCTTTTCGCCGAATCGGCGCGCGCGTTCGCGCGGTTCCAGCGCATGCTTTCCGCGTTTCCCGCGGCGACCCTGCGCGAAACCATTCCGCAGTTCCACGATACGGGCGCGCGGCTGGGGCAGCTCAAAGCCGCCGTTGCCGAAAACCGGAGCGGCCGCGCGGAGAGCGTTCGCGCGGAGATCGACTTTGCCCTCTCGCGCGAGGAGCTGACGCACGTTGTTACCGACGCGATCCGCGAGGGAAGCATTCCCCTGCGCGTGACCCATAACGACACCAAGCTCAACAACGTTCTGTTTGATACGCGCACCGACCGAGCGATCTGCGTGATCGACCTTGACACGGTGATGTCCGGCTCGCTTCTTTACGATTTCGGCGACGCCATCCGCTTCGGCGCGTCCACCGCCGCGGAGGACGAACCCGACCTTTCCAAGGTGCATTTCGACCTTGACCTGTTCCGCGCGTATACCGACGCGTATCTGGAAGTGCTTTCGGACGCCATTACCCCGCGCGAGGCGGAATTGCTCCCCACCGCCGCCAAGCTGATTACGCTGGAGATCGGCATGCGGTTTCTGGCCGACCACATCAACGGCGACGTTTATTTCCGCGTCCATCGCGAAAACCACAACCTTGACCGCGCGCGAACGCAGTTCCGCCTTGTTGCCGAAATGGAAGAGCGGGAGAACGAAATGAACGCGGCGGTTTCGGAATGCCGCCGGAAATACGGAATTGCGTGATATTGCTTTTCAGGCTCCCCCGCGGCGTTGCGCGGAAGAGCTATAAAAAAAATATATGGCCCGAACCCTCGGGCCATATATTTTTTTTATCGGCCTATCAAAATGTTTCATTGATAAAAAAAGGAAAAAGGCTTGACAAACGGCGGTGGGGAGAGTATAATAGATCATTATCGAAAAGAAGAGAAAAAGATTCTCCGGCAGAGCCAGCGGGTTCTGCCGGTTGTATCTTTCGGAGGCGTTGCGTTGACCATTCTTTTATCCCTTTCCATTGCCCTGTTGGCGGGGCTGTTCATGTCCCGTCTGACCAAAATCTGGAATCTGCCCGCCGTAACGGGCTATCTGGTGGCCGGTATTCTGATCGGGCCGTATTGCCTCGGCGCGCTGGGCGTTGAGGGCATCGGCTTTATCAGCTCGGCGGACGTGAAAAAATACGACATCATCTCGCAGGTCGCGCTCGGCTTCATCGCTTTGGCCATGGGCAACGAGTTCCGCGTTTCGGAGTTGAAAAAAATCGGGAAAAAAGCGGTCGTTATCGCCATTTTCCAAGCGTTGACGGCAACGGTCTGCGTGGACGTCTCTCTGTTCCTGTTACATCATTTCTGGCTTCACGAAAAATTGCCTCTGCCGGTGATCCTGACGCTCGGCGCCATTGGAACGGCAACCGCTCCCGCTGCCACGCTGATGGTGGTTAAGCAATACAAGGCCGAGGGGCCGCTGACCAAACTGCTCCTGCCCATTGTGGCGTTGGACGACGCGGTGGGGCTGATTGTGTTTGCCGTTTCGTTCGGGATTGCCAGAGCGTTGGACGTCCCGGGCGGCAAGGTAGACATGGTTTCTATTGTAGTCAATCCACTGATTGAAGTGGTCGGGTCGCTGTTGCTCGGCGCGGCGATCGGGTTCCTGTTCCATCTTTCCGAGCGGTTTTTCCATTCGAGAAGCAAGCGCATGAGCATTTCGGTGGCGTTTACGTTCCTTGCCGTTGCGCTCTCTATGTTGAAATTTCAAATCGGCGGCGTGACCATTGCGTTCTCTTCGCTCTTGGTTTGCATGATGCTGGGGACGGTTTTCTGCAACCTGTGCGATTTTTCGGAAGAGCTGATGGAGCGGTGCGACCGCTGGACGGGGCCGCTGATGGTGCTGTTCTTCGTAATCAGCGGTGCTGGGCTGGAACTTGCGGTGTTCCGCGATTGGCAGATCGTTCTGATCGGAATCGTGTTTATTTTATTCCGTTCGCTCGGCAAAATGGAAGGAGCGCGCGTTTCTTCCAAGTTCATGAAGTGCGAGCCGCAGGTGCAGAAATACCTCGGGATCACGCTTTTGCCGCAGGCGGGAGTTGCGCTCGGAATGTCGCTGGTCGCCATGAACCAGCTGGATAGCGACGCGGGGCGGCTGATCCGCAGTATCTCGCTGTTTGCCGTTTTGATTTATGAACTCGTGGGGCCGCTGCTCACCAAAATTGCGCTCGATAAGGCGGGCGAAATTCCCGAAAAGCCGGTTCCCGAACGCGTTCGCACCGAGCGGGAGCGGAAAGCGAAGAAAACGGGAGAACAATAAAAAAACGCGGGTCCGCCGTTGCGGCGGACCCGCGTTTTTTCGTGTTAAGACCAGCCGTGCAGCCGGTAGGTATGGAGCGCGGGCCATTGCCCGCCCGCGGGCCAATCGGGGAAATCGGAAGCGAGGCGCGCGGAAGTGTAAATTACGGGGTATCTGCCGCTTTCGGCGATCCACCCGTATTCGTCGGTTAAAAGGCAGGCGTTGTGGTTGCGGGGAAAGCCGGTTTCGGCAGGACCGACCGTTGCGGCCGATGTATAGCTGACGGCGGAAAAAAGGCCGGTTTCCGCGTTTTTCGACGAGCCGCCGATTTTCAGGAGCGAAACGCTGCCGCCGATCCATGTTACCCCGCCGTCGGTCGGGTACCATTCTCCGGCGGTATGGTCTTCTTTCACGCAGCAGAAATTCCCGCTGTACGGGTCGTAGGCGAAATCCGCGTTGTTGAGAGCCACAAACGAGCTTTGGTTGGGCAGGTCGCGTTCCTGCTCTTTTTTGGGGGAATCCGCGTTGGAAAAATCCCAGCGTTCCACATGCGTAAAGGTTCCGCTCCGAACGCCCTTGGTGTAGAACAGAAGGACCTTTCCGGCGCGGTTGACGCTGACGAGGGACGGCTGCCCGTACCCCCACATGGAAGCCTCGTATTCGCCCGACGCGTAGAAATTCGCAATCGGATTGGAACGGTATCGGACCCACGGCCCCTCGGGAGCTTTGGCAAACGCGAGGCCTACCTCGTTTGCCGTGCTGTCGTCGGTCTTGCAGCCGAGGTACGCCATCAGATAGGAATAGGACTCTCCGCCGTAAGCAAAGGAGCCTTTGACGACCGAAGGATCGCAAACATGCCTGCCGTCCCAAGCGGAACCGCCCTCGGGAGAGAGCGCGACCCGCTTTTCGGAGAAGGTCCATTTTCCGTCCGCGTGCAGCGTTCCTTTGCGGTAGAAAATGAAGTCGGTCACGTCGGCGTCGGTTTGGTTTCCGCAATACCAGATGTGCATGGAGCCGTTTTCCGCAAGCATGGAGGTTGGGGCGTAGTTATAAAAGTTGCGCTCCGGATCTTCCCCGAACAGTTCGCCGGAAAAAGCGACCTCTCCGCGGTCGTCGGGAGCGGCGGGCGGTTCGGTTCCGGCGGGTTCGCCGGCGTCCCGCGCCTCGCTTTCCCGAAACGGGTTGGTTGCAGCGCTCTCCGGAATCGCGGGTTCGGGGTCGGTCCCCGCGGGGACCGCGCATCCGGCGAGCAGGCAGAGCAGAAGGCAAACCGAAACAAGGGAGAGCTTCTTTTTCATTTCCGGTCCCCGCTTTCCGTTTCGGAAGCGGTTGCCGACGCCGGAACGCTCCCCGAGCGGTCGGCCCGCAAAGCGGAAACGATTTGGAAGATCGCCTCGCCGTCCTGCTTGTTGACGTATTGGAATTTGAACGGCGTGGTGGAGATGGAGAAGATCAGAAATTTTTTCGAGGCCGAGGAGATGGCGGGGGAGAAGAAGTCCACCGAGCAAACGCCGAACAGGTCGATCAGAAAATTGTTGGAGAGGTCAACGCCCATCACGTCGTCCAAGCAGAGAAAACGGGTGGATTTTACCAGAGAGCCGCCCTTGCGAAGGATCAGGCGGCGGTCGGTCAGAATGTATTCACGCCGGAGCATGGTGCGGCGCATCACCAACACCGCCGCGCCGACCGCCGCAAGAACGGCCGCCGAGGCGAACGCCGAAACGGCGTTTTCGCCCTTTGCCAGCGCGAGGATCGCGAAGAGCAGGGAACCCGCGCCGAGCAAAAAGCAGAGCGCGGCCGCCAGAACGTACAGAACGCCGATCCGCCGCCCCACCCGCGCTTGGTATAAAACGGTTTCGTTTTCGTTGTAAAGATTCATGCGGGGTGCCGTCCTTTCATCGGTTTTTTCAAAAACGGTTGTCGGTTTCCGCGCGCGCCGCGGGTTTGCAGGAACGTCAGCGGCGGAGAGAACCGGCAATGGCGGCAATCATGGCGTCCACCTCGATGGGCTTGGTGATGTACGCGTTCATGCCCGCGTTCTTCGCCGCGTCAATGTCCTCTTGGAACACATTGGCGGTCATGGCGATAATCGGGATCTGCGCGCGCTCGCCGTCCGAAAGGGAACGGATCGCCTTTGTGGCGGTAATGCCGTCCATCACAGGCATCTGCATATCCATCAGCACGGCGTCGTAGTATCCGGCGGGAGAGGACGCCACCCGATCCAAGGCGAGCATGCCGTTTTCCGCAACATCCACCTCAAAGCCGAATTGGGTCAGAATGGCCACGGCAATTTCCGTGTTCACCGCGTTATCCTCGGCAAGGAGCAAACGCCGGCCGATCAGGTCCGCGTTCGGGGCCGCTTCCGGCTTTGCCTGCGGCTCGCCGCAAAGAGCCATGTCCAAGGTGATGATGAAAGCGGAACCCTTGCCCAGCTCGGTTTCCACTTGAATGTCGCCCTTCATCATATCCACAATGCTCTTTGTAATCGCCATTCCAAGCCCCGTGCCTTGGATGTTTGCGGAATTTTTATCTCGCTCGAAGGGGGTAAAAATGCTTTCAACAAACTCCGGCGACATTCCGATGCCCGTATCTCGGACCGCAATTTCGTACCGCGCGGTCGCCTCGTCGCCCGATAATTCTTTCAGGGACAGCGCAACCTCGCCGCCTTCCGGCGTGAACTTGACCGCGTTGCCCAACAGGTTCAGAAGAACGCGACCAAGCTGTCTGCCGTCGCAGTCGACCCACCGGTCGCGAACCTCGCACGAGAGGGTAAAGGCGATATTCTTTTCCGCAAGCTGCGCGCGCACAAGGTCGCCCGAGGAGCGCACAAGCTCCTCAATATCCGTCGGTTCGGGGGATAGCTCCGCCTTGCCGCTTTCAATGCGGCTCATTTCAAGCACGTCGTTCACAATGCCCAGCAGCTGGCGGCTCGCTTTGCCAATCTTTTCAATGTATTCCGTCTGCTTTTCGCGCGAGTCGCTCCCTTTGGCAAGGTTGGTATAGCCGACAATGGCGTTCAGGGGCGTGCGCAGATCGTGGGACATGTTGGAGAAGAATGCGGTTTTTGCCCGATTGGCGTCCTCCGCGGCAATCACTTTCGCTTCCAGCCGGTCGTTTTCGCGGATTCTCGAAACGGTGCGCTGGATCAGAACGAGCATTACCAGAACGAAAACGCTTCCGCCGAGAAGAATGCCGCCGATTACGAGATCCGGCTTTCCGAACATCGCCACGGCGACGTAACCGAGGAGAAACAGAAGCAACAGGAGAATCGGGATGTTGAACAACCGCTTTTCGCGGGACCAATTTCCGTACTGCCGGACGCTTTTTGCAAAGTGGATGTAGCGAAAAATGTTGTAGGCCATCAGTATGCTGCCGAGAAAAACCATTGCATAGGAAAAATATACCGCCATGAATCCATCCCCTTTCTTTTGATGATTTGGGATGCGGAGAATCTTGCGCACGGATTGGACCCGAACCTACTATATTATATCACATAGAATGCCGTAATTCAAGTCGTTTCGGCAACAAAATCGGGATTTCGCGAGAAAACCCTCTCTTGCCTTGCCAAGGCAAAAGAGGGTTTTGCGGCGGAGCGGACGAAAAAGAGGCAGACAAGACCTTCCTTCTTACCTGTACTTCTTTCCCGCCCAAAAAGCGAGGGAAGAGTGAAGAGGGAAAAAGCGGCCCCAAAGACTTGCGCCTTTGGGGCTTGGTGGAGCATTCAGGAATAACTCCGAACTGCACCATCGGGGAATGAAGTCCGGCATATCGCTGCACGCCCCCGATAACTGGGAGCGGCAACTTGCCGCTGGTGGAGAGCCTGCCAAAATGGTCGAACCTGAATCAAAAGAAAAAGATGATTTTGCCCGTTCTATCTGCTTTTCTTCCTGTAAAACTT
>CADBKZ010000007.1:102568-114006 GCA_902795355.1 uncultured Ruminococcus sp. | reverse complement strand
AAACTGCTTGCTCACACCACCACCGATACCTCGATCGCCGGCTTCGCCGCCGATTGGGAGAAAGCCTTCGGCAAACGGACGCTCGGGAGTATGCTGTAAACGCGGCCGCGCGTTGCGGGCGCAACCCACATGCGGCGGGTTCCAAACGGGAACCCGCCGCATGTGTTTTTGTCTGTCCCCGAAATCCCGAAAAATTCGGAAACGCGGTTGACATTTTCCGGCGCGTGTGGTATAATGAGGTATGCACCCGCCTGCGATATGGAAGACATTGCAAAAATTTTGCGGGCAAGCGTTTTCGTTTTGCGCCGTCCGATCGCGGAAAGATTGGTTACCGTTGCCCCCGCGGGCAGAAAGAAGGTCTCTCCTTTGTACCGTTACGAAACACACATGCACACATCCCCCGTCAGCGCGTGCGCCAAAAAGAGCGTTCGCGAGAACGTGGAGTTCTACCGTTCTTTGGGATACGACGGAATTTTCATTACCAACCATTTCCTCGATGGGAATTTCTACCTTCGAAAAAACACGGAAATTCCATACGAAGAAAAGGTTCGCCTGTTCTGCGCCGACTACGAAGAGGCGGTGAAAATCGGCGAAGAGGTCGGCATTCGCGTGTTTTTCGGGGCGGAGCTTTCCTATGGTGGGACCGATTTTCTGGTATACGGTCTTGAAAAAGAGTGGTTTCTCGCCCACCCAGAGATTATGGAAATGCAAAAAAGCGAGGAACTCCCGTTTCTGATGTCCGAGGGTGCGCTCGTGGTCCATGCGCACCCGTTCCGCGAAGCGAAATATATCGACCACATCCGCCTGTTCCCGCGCGGGATCCACGGCGTGGAAGTGATCAACGCGAACCGAACGCCGCTTGAAAATGAAATGGCGGAGATTTATGCCGAAAAATACGGCTTCTGCCGAACGGCAGGGACGGACAACCACCTCGGAGCCGATCAGGCGCACCTCGCGGGTATGGAAAGCGAAACGCCCCTGCGAGACGTTGCCGATTTTATAGAGCGCGTAAAGGAGGGAACCATGCGCATCTTTACGACGGACCGCTCCGCCGAACTCGGATTGGAATAAACCCCGCGCAAAAAAACGCCCCGAACGGGTTCGGACCCGTTCGGGGCGTTTTGGGTTTCTTACGGCTTGGTTTCAATAACGATGAAATACGGCGAGGTGGGAGAATTGAGAATGTTCACCCGCGTGGCGCAAACCTTATGGCGGGAAAGACCGGCAAGGTAGTCGCAGATCATCCTGCCCTCTGCGTCGCCCTCGGCATGCCCGGGGTAAACCGCAACGTTGATGATCGCGTCCCGATCCATCAGGTCAATGGCCGCCTCAATCGCGGGCATGGTGCTCTCGCGCATCGTGGTAATCGATTTATCGCCCCCGGGGAGCCACCCGAGGTTGAACATTCCCGCTTTGACGGGAACCTTGACATAATCCTTGACGTATTGATGCGAAGCGCGGATCAGCGTGTAATTCTGCGGGCAGCCCGCCTCCGCGAGATGCCGCGCGGTGGAGTCCACCGCCTGCTGTTGAATGTCAAATGCGTAAACATGCCCGCGAACTCCCACAGTTTTGGAGAGAAATTCGGTATCATGCCCGTTTCCCATGGTAAAATCCACGGCAACGTCCCCCTCGCGCAGGTGGTTGAGAATAAAATATTTGTGCAGTTCCAAAAGGTCGATCATAACAATCCCCCTCTCCCGTTCAGCGGTTATGAAGGTCCGAACGCAGGAATTTGAACGCGCGTTCCACGGCGTCCTTGGAGTTGTACCAAGGCTCTTCCTCGTAGCGGTAGTCGAATTTTTTGCAGAACCAGCTGACGTCGTTTTGCAGGGCTGCAAGGTAATCCGAAACCACCTTTTCGCATTGCGCAACGAACGCGGGGAGATCCTTTTTCCCGAGCCGCTTCTGGCCGTATTGCAGCAGTTTGCGGTAATGCGGCAGGCAGAAATAGGGCTGGGCTTTCAGCTTTGCGGAAAATTCGTCGTCGGTTTCCCAAATGTAAACGGCGGTGTCAACCATCTCCTCGAAATTGCGGTTGATGCGGTTGCAAACGTAGCAATTGCCCTCCAATTCGCCAATGCGTTTGATCGGCTTGTTTCCTTTTCCGCCGCCAAGGCCGCCGTCGCGCAGGTCGCCCGCGAGTTCGGCAAGGTGGCTTTCCAGCGTCAGCGCCATTCCAAGGCGGTTCTTGCGCGTGAACATCATGTCGTAATGCAGGCGGCAGAACCCCTCTTTGTTTGTGCGGATGCGAATATCCGGCTCCATCATGGAAGCTCCGAGAATCAGGTCCAGCTCATTCTCTTCCAGCATGCGGTAGAGCGCGCAGAACGGGCAGCCGACGGCATGGTTCGCGGCGGAAGCCTCAAACGCTTCGTTCACGGGAATGGTAAAATTCTTATCCATGGTTCAAATCCTTTCAGGAAAGTATCTTCATTATATCCTTTTTGAGGGCAAAATGCAAGTGTTTTTCAAAAAAATCGCGGATTCGGATCTTTTCCCGCAAAATCCCTTGACGAAACCGCAAAAAAGTTTTATAATAATAGCAGTATGACCACGCAAAGGAGACCTTACCATGTATCGGATCGGAATCGACCTCGGCGGCACCAACATTGCCGCGGGTCTTGTAGATGAAAATTTTCAAATTGTCGCGAAGGACAGCGTCCCGACGCTCGTTGGCAGACCCAACGAGCAGATCGTTGCCGACATTGCCGCGCTCTGCAAAAAGGTTTGCGCGGCGGCCGGCGTTACCGAGGCCGAGGTGGCTTCCATCGGCATTGCTTCGCCCGGGGTGGTGGATAACGACACGGGCGAGGTCGTTTACGCAAACAACCTCGGCATGCGTCGGTTTCCCATCATTCCCCTGCTGCGCCGGCAGGTTGCCGTTCCCAACATTTATATTGAGAACGACGCGAACGCCGCCGCATGGGGCGAAGCGATTGCGGGAGCCGCGAAGGGAAGCCGCTCCTCGGTTATGATTACGCTCGGAACCGGCGTTGGCGGCGGGATTGTTTCCGATGGGAAAGTGTTCAAGGGCTTCAATTCCGCGGCGGGCGAGCTTGGGCACATTGTGATCCGCGTGGACGGGCGGCCCTGCACCTGCGGGCGGCGCGGCTGTTGGGAAACCTATTCTTCCGCCACCGGACTGATTCACAGCACAAACGAAAAAATCGAGGAATGCCGGCGCGAGGGCAGACACACCGCCATGGCCGATCTTGTCGCCGCCAAGGGGCGCGCGACCGGCCGCACCGCGTTTGACGCCATGCGGCAGGGCGACGCGGCGGCCAAAGAGGTGGTGGACGAGTACGTCAAATACCTCGCGAGCGGCATTGCCAGCATGATCAATATTTTCCAGCCCGAAGTGCTTTCAATCGGCGGCGGCATTTCCAACGAGGGGCAATCGCTTCTGGATCTGCTTTTGCCCTTGGTCCGCGAACAAACTTACGGAACGGGGCTGATTCCCGAAACCGACATCCGCATTGCCAAACTGAAAAACGACGCCGGAATCATCGGAGCCGCCGTTCTCGGAATGGAGATCTCGGCTTGATCCTCTTTGCATCCGACCGACAGGAGCTGCGCCGCCTGTCGGTCGTCCGTTTTCTCCCGCGCGGCGTGTTCGCGTATACCTGTCCGCTGGAAAACGCGCGGTTTCTTTGCGAGAAAAAGGACGTCAGCGGCGCGATTTTGGACGGGGTTCCGCATATGTCCGCCGCCGAAGCGCTTGTGCGGGACCTTCGCGCGGCATACCCCGAGTTGCCGATGGCGTTGATCGCGCCGCCCGAAACGGTTGCGGAAGCGGCCGCCGAGATCATCCGCGATCCCCGCGACCCGCAGGCGTTGATTGACCGGCTGCTGCAATTTGCGGAAGAACGGGTGGGTTGGCGGCAATCGTTCTCCACGTTTGCGCTTTCTCTCCCTACGGCCGGTGGGGAAGCGCGGCTGCTGGGGTATCCGTTCCCGCTCTCTCCGCGCGAATCCGCCGTACTGCGCTGCCTGTTTGCTTTTGCGCCCCGCGTGGTCCCGCGGGACGATCTGCTCTCGCTCTGCTTTCCCGAGGGAACGCAACGCGCGGCCAACCTCTCGGTGCAAATTTCCCGCATCAACCGCCGCGCCGCCGAAATCGGAATGCCGGATCTGATCGTTTCCGAGTACGGCCGCGGGTATCGGCTCAACCGCGCCGTTATCTGAAAAGCGTGTTTTGATACCACGGTGTGAAGAAAACAGCCTGTTCCGCCCTTTCGGCGGAAAAACAGGCTGTTTTTTATGTTTTTTGCATACCGTGTAGACGAAAATCGCGGCTTTCGCGCTTTTCAGGCGTCCTTTTTGGGGTCGCTCTTTTTCGGAAGCTCCTGCGCCAGCCCAACCGCGCTGTCCACGGGGAGAGAAAACGCAATGCCCTGCCCGGGGGTTTTCAAGCCGACGCTGCGGTAGAGCGCGTGCAGAATGTCGTCGCGGATCGCGGTGGGAACCAGAATCATCACCATTTCCTTTTCGGGCTGAATGGTAATTTTGAAAACGGTTTCCGCCTCTTTCGCGGCGGTGCCTCTGGCCGAGAGAACCGTTCCCCCGCGCGCGCCGAACTCTTTTGCCGCGTCCATCACCGCCTCGCTGAACCCTGCGTTCACGATGCAAACGATCATTTCATATTCAAATTCGGTTTTCATTGCGCGGGTTCTCCTTTCGCATGGGTGGGTTGGTTGGAAAGAAATTGGTAAATAGCGGCGCCGATCACGCCCGAGAGGGGAACGGTGTAGGCAATGCCTTTTCCGTTCCGGACGGTGTGGAATTTTTCATCCAACGCCGCAAGCGCGGCAGGCGCGCGATCCTCGCGGATCAGGCTGAAAATCACCGTTTTTTCGGATTCTTCCAGCCCCATGTAGTGGAGCATTTCGGAGCCTGCCGTTCCGTGCGCGCGCATCACCATTTGCATGTTGATCTCAAACGATTCGAGCAGGTCGGTATAAAATTCGGCCTTGTTTTTATTGACGACCGTTACCAGCAGTTTCAGCTTTTTGACCGCGGGAGCCTCGGGCGATCTGGCCCGCTTGGCGCGCGGTTTCGGCGTTTCGTTCATCCGGCTGCTCTCCTTTACATAAAGTTGATGATCTGTTCGTCGTCGGCGTCAAGGATCCGCTTCATCGCGGTGTTCTCGCGCACCTTCTGCGCCATGATTGCGCGGAAGCCGAGAAGCTGAATGGTAATCAGCGGGGTCATGGCAACCATGGCAACCACGCCGAACGCGTCGCTCATCACGCGGTCGATCCCCTGCGAAACGTAACAGGCCCCAATGGCGAACGGAAGAATAAAACTCGAGGTCAAAGGCCCGCTCGCAACGCCGCCCGAGTCAAACGCGATCGCGGTGTAAATGCGGGGGACAAAGAACGAAAGCCCGAGCGAAATGAAATACCCCACGATCAGGTAATACAGGATGCTGAAATCGAACAAAATGCGGAGCATGGAAAGCCCGATGGAAATGCCGACGCCGATGGAGAGCGCAAGCATCATGGAACGCTTTGTTACCGTTCCGTTCGTAATCTCTTCCACCTGCCGGTTCAGCACATGAACGGCCGGCTCGGCGAGAACTACCACAAGCCCGAGCAGGAACCCGAAAAGCGGGAGCAGCTGCCGGTGCTGTTCGGCAAGCTCGGTTCCGATCTTGAACCCGATGGGCATGAACCCGATGGTTGCAGCAGACAGGAACAGGACCAACCCGAAAAAGGTATAGGCAATGCCGATTGCCATTTGGTAGATCTTCCGGCGCGGCAGGTGCAGAAAAACGGCCTGCAAAACCGCAAAGAACAGCACGATCAGCCCCAAGGAAACGCCAACTTCCTTGCCAACCGAAAGCAACGTGCGCCAAAGAGCGGGGCCGAGGTGGGCTTCCACGCTGTAATCGGCGAGCGTATAGGTAATCGAGCCGTCGGCCGCAATGCCGAGCGCCATAACCGCGAGAACCGGCCCCACCGAGCAGAGCGCCACCAGACCGAAGCTGTTTTCGCTCGCGTTTTTGCCGCCGAGCGTTGCGGCAACGCCAACGCCGAGGGCCATAATGAACGGAACCGTGATCGGCCCCGTGGTTACGCCGCCCGAATCGAACGCCAGCGGCAGGAACCCGCCGTTGCCCGCCGTTACCACCAGCGAGGCAAGCGCAAACAACAGCATGTAAAAGAACATCAGAAGGCCGGAAAGGCTTTGCCGCGTTACGATCCGCAAAATGGCCAGCACAAGGAAAAGGCCAACGCCGATTCCGACCGTAATTACCAGAAGCGAGCTGTCCAGAACATCCTCAACCTGCGCCGCAAGCACGGAAAGATCCGGCTCCGCAACGGTAATGAACACGCCGAGCAGGAAGCAGACGAACAGAAGCAGCCAAAGGCTCCTCGAACGGGAAAGACCGGAACCCACCTGTTCTCCCATCGGCGTCATTGCCATGTCCGCGCCGAGGTTGAACAACGCCATTCCGAGAATCAGGATCGCGGCGGAAATGAAAAAAACAAGCGATTCGCGCCAAGAAAAACTTACCAAAGGGGTCAGATTCAGCAAGAGGACGATCAGCGTAACGGGAAGAACCGAAAGCGCGGACTCTTTGATTTTGATGTAGAAAACCCGAAGCACGGGGTCGGCTCCTCCTTTCGGAAAAATCAGAAAAATTCAGGACGGGATCCGCCGGACGGGAACGCCGAGCGCGGTTCCGCGGCGAAACGCGTCGATCACGCGGTCAACTTCCCGCGCGGTTTCAACGGTAAACAGAAAATGCCACGCGGAAACGCGGTTCCGCAACAGCAGGTCGGCCCGATCCGACATGCAGGTCGGCAGGCTGTTATAAACGACGTTGCGGTGCTCCCATTCGCGCAGGACGGGGAATACCGCGCCGCGGCGGTCGGTCAGAACCGCGCGGTCCGCGCCGCATGCCTCGCAGCCGGAAAGATCGCGCGAAACACAGCGTTCCAGCACCATCAGCGGCACGCGGCCGTACACGATCGCGGCGGTGTCGCCGCCGATGTCGCGCAGCTGCGGCAAAGTCAATTCGGGCGAAAGAATCGCTTCCCGCACGCCGAGCAAACGGCAGAGCGACGCGCTTTCGCGGTTGGTAATGTTCCAGCGGTAGTCGCCAACGGGCGTCAGGCCCGCCTCGGTCACATAATCCAGATGCCCGAGGTTGCCCACCAACGCCCAAACCGCGCCCTTTCGCTTTGCCTCGGCCAATTGGCGGCGCACGGTTTCCGCTTCGCCGTCAAAGATCACGGGCGGGAGCGTTACGCCGTTTGCGGGAGCCTCGAATCGGTGCAGGGGAAGATAAACGCGGTCAAAATACGTCAGCGCGTCGGGGGTGATCTGCTCGCGGCGGTGGAAGCGCGCGGAGCGAACGGTTTTTCGCTCGCCGTCCGGCTTTTCCCAAACAACGGGGAACCGCTCCCGCGCGGGCGGCGCGGCGGCATCCAAGGCGTCCACCGCGCGGCGGCGCAAATCGTTCAGGCGGGAAACGGGAAGCATCAGCCCCTCTTCCATCTCTGCTTTGACCTCGACCGCGCGGTAGGGCGTTCCCCCCATGCGCGAGAGACTGCGGATTACGTCCTCGCGCGAGAGCGGCGCGGTGCGCGCGGGCTGCGGGACGTCGCCCGTAACCGTTGCAACGCGCGGTCCGGCTTTCAGGGTCAATTCGGCGGGTTTCCCCTCGCGAATCGACACGGACAGGCTTACATCGACTTTTTTCGCCAAGCCCGCAAATAAAATACCCTTTCGGGTACTTTCTTTATCCGCCTCGCTCCGAACGCCGAGCATGGAGCGGTCGATTTTTCCGGTGTAATACCCGTCGGTAAACCCGCCGCGGGAAAACACATCGGCAAGGGCGCGCATTTCCTCTGCGGTTGCGGCGCGGGTTTCGTCGATCAGCCGGCGAAAGATTTTCGTAACGTCGCGCACGTATTCGGGGGATTTCATGCGCCCCTCGATTTTGAACGACGCAACGCCGAGCGAAACCAGCTCGGGGATATGCGCGGCCAACGAGAGGTCTTTGAGCGAGAGCGGGTATTCTCCGTTCTTCCCGTAGGGCAGGCGGCAGGGTTGGGCGCATTCGCCGCGGTTTCCGCTCCGGCCGCCCACCACCGAGGAGAACAGGCATTGCCCCGAATGGCAAACGCAGAGCGCGCCGTGAACAAACAGCTCGGTTTCAATGGGTGATTCGCGCAGCAGCAACGCCAGATTCGCCGCGGAGATCTCCCGCGCGGCAACCATGCGGGAAAAGCCAAGGGCTTGCAGCCGCTTTGCCATGGCGGCGTTATGCCCCGACATTTGCGTGCTGGCGTGCAGTTCCAGCGCGGGAATTGCCCGATGAACGGCGGCGGCTCCGCCGAGGTCGGCAACAATCAGTGCGTCCGCGCCCGCTTCGGCCGCGTCCCATGCGGCGTCGAGAAACTGCGGGAGTTCGCGGTCCGTTACCAATGTGTTCAGCGTCAGGTACACCTTAACGCCGTAGGCATGCGCTTTTCTGACTGCTTCCCGCAACGCCTCGGGGGTAAAATTGCCGGCGTGGATGCGGGCGTTCATGGCGGTTCCACCGAGGTAAACGGCGTCCGCGCCCCCCTCGATGGCCGCTTCCAACGCGGGCATGGACCCCGCCGGACACAGTAATTCGGGTTTCCCGATCGGATTCGGCATGGGAAAGGTCAAACGTCGCTGAACGTGAGCAGGTCGAACATGGTTCCCACGCGACTGCGATTGGCCGCCTTGGGCTTCTCCTCGGATTCTTCCACCACCGGCGTTCCGCTTTCGATCTTTGCCGCGGGAATTTCAATCGGCGCGGCGGACGATACCTCTTCGGCGGGTTCCGGCGCGGGCGTTTCGGGCGATTGCTGTGCGGAAACGGCCGCATGGTCGAGGATGGAACGCATTACGGCGTTGTCCTTGCGGACGTTTTCCAGCTCTTCCTGCAATTCTTCCAGCGTTTTTTTCAGCTTCTCGTTCTCGGCGGCATAGCGGAACGCGTCTTTTTCCACCTTTTTGTATGCTTCCTGAACCGCGAGACGCTCCGAGCAATAGGAGAGCGCGCAGAGAATGGCGGCTTCGTTTTTGGTGCAGCGGGGACTTTTCAGGTTGATGTCCCGCATCCGGCGGTCGAGGATCCCGACAATGTTTTCCACCTCGTCCGGAGACGCGTCGCTGACGATGTTCAACTGCATATCCGCAACGGTAATGTTATACTTCTGCTTCATTTTTTAACGATCCTTTCCGATAATCATTCTATATTCTATTATACAATAAAAACCGCGGCTTGAAAAGCCCTTTTCCGATTTTTTTCAAAAAATGTTTCGGAAATTTTCGACAGGGCGCGCCCTCAACGTTCCGAATCGCGGAATTGAAGGCGATACAGCGCGGCGTACGTCCCGCCGAGGGAGAGCAATTCCTCGTGCGTACCCTGCTCGGTAACGCGCCCCCCTTCGATTACGGCAATCTCGTCCGCGTTCTTCACGGTGGAAAGCCGATGCGCCACCACCAAGGTGGTTCTGCCGCGGCAGAGTTCGTCAAGGGCATACTGAATCAGTATCTCGGTGGTGTTATCCAGTGCGCTGGTGGCTTCGTCGAGGATCAGGATGGGCGGATTTTTCAGAAAAACGCGCGCAATGGAAAGCCGCTGCTTCTGCCCGCCCGACAGCCGCACGCCCCGCTCGCCGATCTGCGTTTCATAGCCGTTGGGAAGCGAAAGGATGTAGTCGTGAATGTTGGCGCGCTTTGCCGCTTCCACCACTTCTTCCTCGGTTGCGTCGAGGCGGCCGTACAGGATGTTTTCGCGAATGCTGGCGTTGAAGAGGTACACGTCCTGCTGAACGATTCCGATGTTGCGGCGCAGGGATTGCATGGTAACGGTGCGGAGTTCCTTTCCGTCAATCAGCACCTCGCCGTCGGTCACATTGTAAAAATGCGGGATCAGATGGCAGATCGTTGTTTTCCCGCCGCCGGAAGGGCCGACCAGCGCGAATTTCTTTCCCGTTTCAATGTTCAGGCTGACGTCGTTGAGCACATCATGCTCGCCGTCGTAGGCGTAGGTCACATGGCGAAGCTCGATATGCCCTTCGGCGCGGCCCATGTCCGCGGCTCCGTCGGCGTCCCGCTCGGGCGCGGCGTCCATAATTTCCGTAAACCGCTCAAAGCCCGTTACGCCCTCTTGATACTGCTCCATGAAATTGATCAACGTGGTAACGGGAGAGATGAACAGGTTGACCGACACGATAAACGCCGAATAGTCGCCGAAGAGGATGTCGCCGCGGTAAAGGAAGATGCCGCCCGCAATCAGGACCACCACGTTGAACACGTCGGTAATGAACGACGTCCCCGCATGAAACTGCCCCATGGCATGGTAGGCCTCTTTGCGCGCCGCCGCGAAGCGTTCGTTCCCGACCTCGAATTTTTCTTCTTCGCGCTCCGCGTTGTTGAACGCCTTGGTTACGCGAATGCCGGAGATGCTGCTCTCCACCGACGCGTTGATTTCGGCAATGGATTGCCGGCTTTTCTGAAACGCCGCGCGCATCTTGCGGCGAAGCAACAGCGAGATTACCAGCAGAAAGGGAACGCAGGCAAAAATGATCAGCGTCAGCCAAAGGTTGATGCCGGAAAGATACACAAAGGATACCGCGATGGAGATGATGGAGATGATCAGATTTTCGGGGCCGTGGTGCGCCAATTCGCTGATGTCCATCAGGTCGTTCGTCATGCGGGACATCAGCTTTCCCGTTTCGTGGTCGTCGTAAAAGCTGTAAGGGAGCGTTTCAAGGTGGCGGAACATATCCGAGCGCATTTGCTTCTGCATCCGAACGCCCATTACATGCCCGTAGTATTGCATAAAGTAGTTTAAGAGCATCCGCACCACGTAGATCGCAAGCAGGGAAAAGCCGAGGATCAGGATCATGCGATATTCGCGGTTCGGAATGTAGATGTTCAGCATGCGGCGCGTGACCATGGGGTAGAGAGCGCCGATCAGGGAGACGCCGAGGGCGGCGAACATGTCCATCCAGAAGATCAGACGGTGCGGCTTATAGTAGGAGATGAACCGTTTCAACATAGAGACCTCCGAGCGGGGGCCGATCCAATCGGCAAAATATACATTTATTGTAACATAATCGAGGAAAATAGTCAAGGAAAAAAGAGGATCAGAACGCTTTTTTTGCATAACCGCCCCGAAAAAGTTGAAAAAACTATTGACAAAGCCGAAAAAAACGTGTATAATAAATAGCGTCCGCAGAACACTGCAAACGGCATTTTGCGGATGGGTACACGGAGAAGTACTCAAGAGGCCGAAGAGGCGCCCCTGCTAAGGGTGTAGGCCGGCTATACCGGCGCGAGAGTTCAAATCTCTCCTTCTCCGCCAACGAAAAAGGCGCGTTTCCCGCATGGGAAATGCGCCTTTTATCCTTTTTTGGAGCGGGTTTTCGAGCGCTTTCGGA
>CADBKZ010000007.1:0-102560 GCA_902795355.1 uncultured Ruminococcus sp. | reverse complement strand
CGCGCGCCGCGAAAAGCCGTTTTGTACCCTTTTTTACCCTGTTTTTCCCCCTTGTGTGATGTCAAAATGATGTCAACGCAAATCCCGTATCGCACCCGCGCAACCAACCCGAATCACGGCCCGTTGCTCGGCTCAAATAGAATCCTTTGCGTGGGGAAGGGCAACGGACACCCAACAAGGGGCCTGATGGAAAACTCGCAACGGCCGATCGGCTTCCTATGGAAAACTTCCGCACCCATTGAAAAGCTATTGAAAACCCCTCCGAATCCCCGTCGGCATTCGTTTGTTCCGCTCCCTTGCGTCAATCTCTCTTGCCGCCGGTAATTCGTCGCGGTTTCCAACAGCTTTCCAACAGAGGGCGTGCGGAAGTTTCCCACAGGAATCCGACCGTCCTAAAACCGCGAGTTTCCCACAGGACTGTTGGGGCCCGTCCTTTCCGGCTTTCCTTTTTCAAAGAAAAGGTTTTCTTTTTTCCGTTGAGTTTCTTTTGGAACGTCCCATGAAAGGGGATGTTTTGGGTTGTTTTGGGGTGCATAAGTAATTCACGCTACCTTGGTATTACGAGCGCCCCGCCGCTGCGCGGCGGGGCGAACCAAGGCAGCCACACACCTGCGCCGTGGAGCGGCTAACCCGCCGTTCTTCGGCGCTTTTTTCGTGTTTTGGCTTCTTTTTCTCTCTTTTCCCGATACGACAAATGCCCTGATCCATTCCGTTTCCTTTTTCCTCGGAATGTTCAGGGTTCTTTTTTTCGATTTTCATCGTATCGTGCATATATTCAGGTAAGAATTTCCTCTGCTTCGTCCGCCCCTTTTCCAATATCCCTGACCCTTGACAACGGCCGCTGGTTGCGGTGTGGTCAAAGAATTGAAAACCACACGAAAGGGGGTGACAAAATGCACATTCGCTTCTTCTGCAATCTGATCGTGAAGCACGCCAATGTTATCATTGATCTGATTGCAAAACTCATTTCCATTTTGTGACCCCACTCCCGTGTGGTTGTGGTTATTATACCACAACCACCATCCTTTGTCAAGGTCCCTGCGCACTTTTTTTGCACGATTCTATTCAATTTTACAAGCCGCTGTTACGCGGTTTGTTTCCGAAGCCATTCAGGAACGTTCTCCTGCTTGATTACTTCAAGTTTTTTCGCAAATCCTTTCACGTTTTCAGGATATACAAAAAACCAATCTGCCATCGGTTCGCCTGCGTCCGCAAATGTATATCTGCCTTTTTCCGTTTCCTGCTTCCGCTTCTCCTCGCTCCAAAACAGATCCTGAAACAGTACATACACCTTCCCGAACGACGCTTCCACATACATCACGTCGTTCTCTGTATCAATATCCCGCACAATCTCGTGCGTTAAGTTCTTGGAGCCGAAAAGCCGTTCTCCGCTCTTGCAGATGTATTTTGCAATATATCGGATCGCTCTTCCATAGCTCGAATCGGTTGGGTCAATCGCCCGAAATTCGTTTTTGCCGAATTTATCGAAGAAACGGTTGGATGTTATCACTTCCATGCGCCGGCGTTTGGTGGAATACTGCGCTCTTGCATAGAGCTCCCCGGGCATTTTCCCGTTTTCAACCTTTAAGAGCAGATGGACATGCAGCCGGTTTCCTTCGTCTCCACGCTCAAAAACGCCTTTGCACAACCATCCGAACCGATACGCCATGTTGGAAAGGGCTTTGCGGATTTTAACACGAAAAATTTGCTCGTCTCCGATCTTTGCGGTATCATAGGTAAGGGTAACAAAATAATTAAACTGCGTTAAATAGCAAATGTTTTCAAACCGGCTGATCCGGTTAAATTCATTCTTTTCGCAGCGTGTGACCTGCCTGACAAGTTCATCCAGATCGAGGCAGTAATGCCCGATTTTTTCAAAACGGTCGTCTTGGAACAGTTGTGTGGCCATATAACTCAACAGATCGTTTCCCGAAAGATCCTTCTGTTTCCCCTCTCGGTAGAGTGTGGTAAACAGTTCGTTTTCCATTTTATACAAAGGGTTAGAATAACGAACGGCCTTCCGCGGGCTTTCAATTTCGTGAATATCTCTGCCGAGATACCGGCCTTTTTTGCATTTGATTTTCATCGTGCAAATCATTTTGTTACCTCTTTTTCTCTTGGTTTCAACAATCAAACGGGTCAAAATGCTCCAAATCCACAATCTGCGGCGCGTTTTCGCTCAATGGCAGGGCAACAGCCGGTTCCGAACTTTCGGCTGCCTGCGCGGCTTCCCGCGCTTTTGTGGGGAGCTTGAACATATCAAATAGAGTCATCATAAAATAATCATGCTGTTCTTCCATTTGATCAATCGACATTCCGAGCCCCGTGTAACTCGGATAATCGTTAATCCCGATTCCCGATTCCAATTGTGCCTTTCGGAATGCCGACGCGTAGCAATCCGAAAGAAACCGTTCGGAATATATTTTGTTATATAAACGATACCACGGGTGTGTTTGTGCGGAGACTCCGGCCGCGCCGGTATTTCCATAGTTTCTTCCCGATTCGGTTTGCAGATCAAGAACCTGATAACCGTAAATGTTATAAATTCGGATATAGTACCGGACAAACGCCGCGACCGCGAGCTTGGAAAGATGCAAAAATAAAAAATTGTCTTTTCGGACGTTCCGGATTTTATAATAAAGCCGCTTATAACGTTTATATAGAAAATCATAAATAATGTCGCCGAAAATGAAATGTGGCATGACAAGTTCCGTTTCGGATTTATCCAGAATTGAAACGATTGAAGTAAAATCCCGAAGATCCGCGGGAACGTTTTCGGGACGTTGTTCATCCGCAACGAACTTGAAGTAGGGAAAGAAATCAACCATAGTTTCCGCATGCCGACACATTTTCAACGCATACGCGTAGGAATCGTTCTTTTGGTTGGTTTCATCTGCGTCTGCCTTTACGCCTTCCAGCGCAATTTTATTTCCGCGGGATTTTCCCCATTCGGAATGAAGATAAACGCCGAAGCCGAACGAACCCGACAAAGGATTCCGATCCACGATCTTCTTTCCAAGCCGCATAATATCCTGATCGAGGATATGGGAAAATTTAGAATCTGCGGAACGGTCTCGCGGGTCCCGATTCAAAAAATCGGTATCCCACAGCGGAAAACATTTTTGCGCGTTCCTTTTCACGGAATCGGTCCGAACCGGAACGTTGGATAAAATATATTGATCCACGATATAAATGAAATACGCATGGCAATAAACATTGATTATATCATACAGCCGGACCATTACAACGCCGTTGGAAAAAGGAACGCCGGAAAAACCGAACCGTTCTTCCTTTTCTTTGAGTTCATCCACCCAAAGATCGATTTGCGGAAGATTGTGGATCCTTCCGCTTTCAATTTGTTCCACAAACGCTTCTTCCAACCGTTGAATCGGAAAAGAGGGAAACATCAGGTCATGGCGGAACATCGTATCAAGCGATTGCGCGCGAAACACATTTTCAAGCGTCAGCCCGAGATCCACCATAAACGTTGTTTTTCCAACCCCGGGCTCTCCGACCGCGCAAACGCAAATCGGGAGATTTTTCGCAAATCCGGTGTTCATCGCTTCCATGTGCCGGACTTCATCTGCGCCGACCTTTTTCCGATGTCGGTCGAACAGAATCCAAAAGAATATCAACCAGCACGGCAGCGGCGCGCCCGAAAACATAACGACCGTATCAACGGCCAATTTGGCAAGCTGAACAAATATATCGCGGCTGATCACCTGCACGGGATTGACAAGCAACATTCCGATGATATAAAAATAATACGCGAACGCTTCCGAAAGGATTGTTACCACATTCAAATTCAGAAGCCAGACCAACGCAAGGAAGCCCGCAAGCGTTTTTCCTTGCTTGGATTGCAAAAACTCCACGATACTTTTGCAAAAGCGAAAAATCGGCGCAAATATCCGTTTTCCGATCCATTTGCAAAAACGAACGGGAGCCGTATCATATCCCGCGCTTCTTTGATTCGGCCGCAGGATAATCGCTTCGGCCAACATGGGAAGCAGAATAAAAAGGGGAAGAACATACGAAAGCACGGTCAACGCAATGAAAAGGAAATCATCCGAACCGCTTAAAAACGCCTTAAAATTCTCCGCGTTGAACAAAGCAAAACCGAAATTTGTAAATTTATATTCCAACCGTTCTATATCAATGTGGACCATTCCTTTCCAATCGTTTCCGATTGGTTGAAGTACGGTCGGCATCGGTGCGCTGATCTCCCAGCCGAGTTCATCGAAAAGCCACGAGAAAGAGAAAACAAACCAAAGCCGCAAAGAGGACCACAAATCTTTGATTGCGACCCATACGCGGCTCAATACAAACCGATAACGAAAAATCAGGAGTGCCACCGATCCGATCAGCATTCCGCACGCAACGGCGTGTTTCCACGTCAATTCTTTTATTCTTCTTTTTACTTTACCGATGATCTTCACGGTGACACCCCTTTTTTTCTACATATGAACCCAAGTGTAAATAAAATAGCCGGTAAAAAAAGCAAACAACGCCATGCAAATCAATTCAACCACATACGCACGTTTCATAAATCAATACGATTCCGTCCATTCGCGGGTAGGCGTTGCGCCGGACACGCGACGAACTTCGCCCCATCCGGCCGTTTCATCTCCTTCCGGCATCGGAAGAACGGTCAAGCCTTTTCGCGATTCTTCCGGCTCCTTGCTCTGCGTAATCTCTTCCTTTTGCAGACTTTTCCGCACCACTTGTACCGTGGCCGCTACGCCTGCAAACACCATTGCCGATAACATGATCGCAACAATCAACCGAATGATTTTTCTCATTCTTCGTCACCCCCGTTCCGCTTCTTTTTTTGGTCATAATAGGTTCCTTGCTTTCGATTGTTCAGCTCTTGCTGTTCACGGCTTAATGTTTCATTCGCTCTTTTCGCTTCACGGGCCTCTTTTCTTTCATCCCGATTCTTTTTGCGCTCGGCTTTTTCCTGCTTTTTCATATCCGAAAGAGCCTTTTTGTTCTTTTTGTCACGAATTTCAAGGTCGACTTTTTCCGTTTCCCAACGACGTTGCTTTCGTCCGCTTTCATGCGCCTTTTCCGTATTTTCAAAGCCGCGATCTTCATCACGTTCACGATCAAGTTTCCGTTTTCTGACGGCGTCATATTGTTTTTCCGAATTATCAAAATCACGATCTGCATCATGCTGATTGTCATTTTTAACTCTGCGGAAAAATCCATAACCTTTTTCAAAATTCGAAAAATCGCGATCTTCATCCTTCTGCCGATCGGTTACGCGCTTGCGGTCGCTGTCGTACTTCTTTTCATCATTGCTGAATGCACGATCTTCATCCGCCTGTTTGTTTTCTTTCCGTTCCCGTCGCGCACGATACCGGTCGTCGCCGAAATCAAACAACCCTTTAACCGTTCGCCCAACGCCGCCGAGCAACGACCCGATTCCGCCGAAGATCTTTCCAAACAAATTGAATAACGGACGGAACAACGGAGTCAGCAATCCGACAATGGCCGCCAAAAGGACAATTCCAAGAATGATCACCACGGCTTGAACCCATCCGCGCAGGGAATTGAACAAGTCCCAAAAACCGCTTTTGCTCGTATTTTCCGCAGCCGTGGACGGGTCTTTTCCCGTTGCACCCTCGTAAGGGGACGGCAAATCGCCGCCAACATCCACGGGGCTCGCTGTTACCGGCAACGTGGTTGTCTTTCCGCCTTGATCCATGAAAGTCAAGGAAAGCACGTCGAAATCCTCGAAGTAGCTCTTTTCGAAATAATAATGGTTGCCGGAATACAACTCTGCATTGGTTGCTTCGCCATTATACCCTTTATAACAGGTCAACGCGGCGGAATAAAAATCCGTAACCGCAAAATGCAGAAGAACGACCGTGGAGCCAAACACACCGTTTGTCCAATTCAACGGGTTTAATTCTTCACTTGCGACATAGGAAAGCAAATTGGGAATATCTGCCGCGGAAACATAATGCTGATTCGCCGAAACTTCATTTTTGAACAACGCTAATTTCGCCGCGTCGGTCAGATCAACCGTCTCGATCACAGATAAATTTTGCGTGGTAGCTTTTGCCGATTCATCGTTCTTATGGAACAAACGGTAAAACCACTTTGAAAAGCCATTGGTATTCGCATTCCATGCAGAAGTATCCGAATAGCTCAACAATTGATCCCGCGTCAACGTTTCTTCGTGATAGCCAAGTGTACGATCAGGCGGAGAAACCTCTCTGAAATAATTTGCAGGTAAAGGACCAACAACACCGGCTGGAACCTCGTTTGTCACTTTATCCGGTAATTCAACTGCATCAAACCGTTCTGCAAAAGTTTCCGCGGAAATAGATTCAAACGTACTTGAATAAAAAGACATGCCGAAACGGGGTAACATTTCCTTTGAATCATCGTAAACCCTCCCAACAAACACAACTTGATGATAAGAGTTTGGTAGAAAATTACAACCAAAACGATAATTATAATGATAAGTTTCACCCCAAATAGGTTCAGGAGAAACACGAACCTTCTCTAAATCACCACTCGAATATGCAGAAAACGCATCGTCGTGACTAAACGCGACTCTTAAAGCATCGTTTCGTTCTTGCAAATATTGAATCATTTCCAGATTGTCCGAAACGATCCCATTCACATAGTGTTCGTTATAGCTGACGCGGGCACTGTAAAGCCCCTTTGTGGCCTTATCGCTTGTATCCCCATATTGCTTGAAATACCAATTGGGGATCGCGAAATATACCGAATCAACTTCATCGCGCCAATTCGCGCCCTTGTCCGATTGATATTCCGAACGCCATGTGGTCGGGTGCAATTCCAATTCGATGGTTTCCAACGTCCGATACGTATAATACAGCGAATCTTCCATTGCCGGATTGAATCCGTAACCCTGTTGGTGCCCGCTGAACGTATACGTGCCGCCGATCTTGAAATCGGTCGGATTCGTATCCCCGCTGAACTGCATTTCAATTCCCGAAATGCAGTACGTGCGGCGGTCACGGTTCAACGTGCGGAGCAGGGTAGCGGTCAATCCGACCACACGGTATTTATAAAACCGATGGTCGCTTGATCCCGAGCAGCGCAAAAGATCGTATTTGCTGTACTCGCCCATTACGCCGTTTGCCGTTTTCAACGCAAGCTGCACTTTGTTTTTCATGCTTCCCGTTAAATCGGTTCCGGACGGATTATAAAGATACAAGAACAACCCGTAGTCCGAAAAATCCGTTTGGCGGTAATCATATCCAAATTCAAGCACCTGCATCATCACCAAGAACTTTTCCGTTTGCCCTGCCTCGATTGTCTGATCAATCGGATATTCGTTCAGGTCAAACCCGAGCTGTTCCAGATCTTCGGTTACCGGCGTATAATTCAGATCGGCATACACCGAACCCGAATCCGCCGAAGTCGGAACAGCAAAACAACCGAGCAGGATCGCAATACTCCAAAACAAGCAGAGCAAACGAACCGTTTGCTTTTTCATAGCTTCACCCCCTTATTCCAGAATAATCGGAAGTTGGATCGCTTCATTGGCAAGCGGTGTTTCCGTTGCTTCTTCGGCGGATGTTTCCAAAGTTGATTCGTGCTTGATCGTTTCTTCTGTCGTCTCTTCTTCCTGAAATTTCGGAACCACGTACCGCCCGATCAACGATAGCCCGAGCGAAGCAAGGGCAAGAATCAAAAGCACGATAAGTAAATTTCCAAATACGGATCGTCTCATGATTTTCCCCCTTCAATCAACTTAATTCGAACACGGAAATCGTTACGTATTGCAAAATCGAAGAACAAAATTCTTCGCTCGGTTGCTCCGCCTGATTGGAAAGCAAGAACGGGCAAAACAGAATCTGCGTTTCACCTGCGCCCGTTTCAAACGTCCAATGGTTGGTCAACACATCCTGCAATTCATTGGAAGAAAGGACTTGCATATAATTCGTGCCGTTAGCCACAGCCGCATTCCAATCGCCGATATAATAAAAAATTGCAGGTTTATCATTATCACGTAAAACTGAAACGTTTTCAATATCATAGGCGTGGGGGTTGATCGTCCAGCAAAAGCCATACGATTTATTTTGTTCGAACTGATTCGAATACAGAATTAACCGATAATCGCCCTGACCGTTGGACGAAAACGCCTTGCCGATATTATCCTGCGTGAACACAAGGGTTCCGGTTGGGAAAATATCTTGCCCGTACACTGCCGGTGCCGCAGGCTCTTCCTGCTGCGCAGAAGTTGTATCGGGTACAAGATCGGCCCAATCGATCACATCAACCGTATTTGTGCTTTTCGATGTATCTAGCTTTGTAGTGTATGATTCCGAAGATCTTCGCGCGTTGGCAATCATCACGGTTGCCGTAATAGCTCCACCGCACAAAACCAAAACGAGAACCAAAAGAACAATTCGTTTCATCTTTTTTTCTCCTTTTATTTCGGCTCAACCCGAGGGCGATATTCCACCCTCGGGTCTTTGCATCTTATTCGTAGAAATTGATCGCTTTTTTGCCGGCGGCAAGCGTAGGTGCGAACGTGCGCATCACGTAGGTTCCTTCCGAAACGAAAATTTCCACCTGATAGCTTCCGGTCTCTTCCACGGTAAACGTTGCGCCCAAGGTGCCATCCGTTCCCGCATACGCAATCGGAGTGCCGTTCTTGGTTACGCGAATGCCGTACTTTCCGATGTCGGAAGTGCAGCCGCCAACCGTGTAGGTACCCGCTTTCAGGGTTACGGTCTGAATAACGGCGGACCAATCTTCGGACGCGGTTCCTTGAATATAAATCTTCCCGCTGTCCTTCACGTCCACCGTGAGGCCGACGGAAGTTTTCGTATCTACGATTTCGTAGTTCTTCACGGCAAGCAGATTTTCATCGTTCACCTCTCGCTTGCTGTTCACGATATAGAGCGTTACGCCGACAACCGCGGCAATTGCCAAGACAATCAAAAGGATTGTCGAAACAGACATTCTGCTTCTTTGATAACGAGGCATTGTTTTGCCCTCCTTGTTTTTTTGAAATCATGAAATGAAATTTGAAACGATCACATCGGCCAAGCCATATCTATCGTCACCTCTTTTCACGAATGGAATCACCACAGCAACACAAAGCCTTAACCCCCAAGCGCAACAAAAACGAGCCGAAAACCGCCATCTCTGACGGTATTCGGCTCAAAGGCTCTATGTTTTCGCGGAATCTATATTAATCTTGCCCGCATGGTTCGGATCGTTCGGTTTCAATTCTATACGCCGCTCTCTGCGGCAGCCTTTACAGTAGGCATTCACTAAACCTGTACTATCCAAAGAACATCGAAGCAAGAGTTTTCCGCATTTCGGACACTTTACGTCCCGAAACTTATTCTCCGGCAAACTCATTCATTTGCCGAAAAGAGTTACAGAAGTCCGCGCTTCTGCAAAAAAGCGATCATGGTTCCCAGATCATCGCGGGACTTTCCGTCGCGGGGCAACAGCGAAACGCGAAGCGGAATCCCATCGTCAACGACCTGCACGCAAAGGTTATACGACCGCGTATATTCTACGTATTGGAACCCGAGAAGCAGATACGTCTGATCTTTGGGAAGCATAGCCCAAATCGCATCGAGTTTCTCATAGTTGTGAATGTTTTTCCGGTCGCTGGAACGAAGTTCGCATTTCAATGCATGAACTCCGCCTGTGGAAAGCGGCAGATTCATGTTGACCGCATAGGAAAACATAGTCTTTTCCTTATACTTGAACTGCGATCTGGTAACGCGCAATCCGGGGAATTTCCATTCGGAATCGGTTGTTACAGCTTCATCCGAAACATCGTCCATCGAGACGACGTTGAAAACCGAATCAAGATCGGCCATTGCCGGAACCGACCCTGCGGGAAGTGCGTTCGAAACGGGAATTTCCGTAACCTCTCCGGTTGCTTCATTGACGATTGTTTTCTTTTCGTTTGCCATGGTTTTTACCATCCTTTTCTTTTTTTGTTTTATGGATTGAACGGATTATCCCGTTCTAATTCCTCGGTGGAATACAAGGTATCGCCAAGCAATACCCAATCTTCGCCGACCGGTACAATCTCGATTATCGGCGGAATATACGTTTTCTTGACAGGCGGATCCGTTCCGGACTGCATTTCGCGGTTCTTCATAAATACCCCCTTAAATTGTAAATGTGTATTGAATATAAAACACGCGGAACAAACTTGTTAAAAGCAAATCCATATCCGCAAGTGTAATCGCCGGATACCATCGGGTAAAGAACGGCAAGAGCATATCCGATCTGCCCGTAGCATAAACGCGGCGCAAACCGTCCACAAGCACAAGCGCGCGGCCAAAATGATCATTCGGCGGTGTGGAGTCTTTCCCGATCCGTCTCCAAATCCGCATTGTATCTTCGTAATCGGGATAAACCGATTGTTCCAATACCGAACCGATCACTTTTGCAAGCGATCCCAACAACAGGGAATAATCCTCGGATAAAACGCGGATCACATTGCAGAAAGCCACGCGATTCGGATCATCCTCTCCCGATCCAATCAGCAATGGAAGCAAAAAATCGCTTAAAACAACCGCGCGTCGGCGGATCGTTGCCGTTTCTTCCGATACCCAAATATTCAACATTCCAACGCTCATGCCGAACTCCTTTCCGCCATCCATGTGGCAAGCTCCGAAATCGGAATCAGAATCTTCCGTTTTGAAAACCGAACGCAGGGCAGGGGATTCTTCTTTTGTTTGCATGCCTGATAAACCGTTTTCGGATCAACGCCGAACAGCTTCGCAATTTCTTTTGGCGTTATCGTGATCCTGTTCGGATATTGACGTTCAATCAGTTCAAGGGCCTGTCTGTATCCGCATATTTCCATCTTTCTGCACCGTTACCTCTCAAATTCCGAAACGTTTCGGATTTTACTCTTTGTTCCTTTGCGTAATTGCCCAGCGATTCCATGATCGGATCGCTTGCAGCCGCTCTTTGAAATCAGCCGAACAGCATGAACACCGTTCGCAACATACGCGGAAAAATTTCCTCTCTCCGCTCCCGTATGCCCATACGTGCGGTAACCGACCGCATTTCGGGCACAACATCGCCTTTTCCGTCTCTTCCGCCACCATTATCGTCCCATCCTCTCTATGTATCGTTCCAATACCGAAACGCAGGCCGTCAGCACTTCCTCGCTTCGTTCTCCCCCGCGCTGACCGGCAAGCGCAGAGGATAGCGTTGACTTCGGCACCGGTACTACCATTACTTTGTTAATCTCCCGTAACAGCCATTTTTGCGTCAGACAATATTCATCGAGCAAAACCTTTACCTTTTGCCGATTTGTCAGCTTCATTTCGTCCATTTTCTCCCTCCTTCCTTCTTTTTCTCTTGACAAACTTCCGGTTTTGTGGTATGATAGATGTACCACCAACTTCATATCCACGTCCCCTTTACTATGTCTCGTCTCTTTCGGACATAGTTTTTTCCGCCGATCGTGTGAACTTTTATCGTTCACACTGTTATTATATCTCAAAAATCTCACAATGTCAAGATTATTTTCTCAAAAAAATGATTTTTGTAAGAATTTCACAAAATATAAGCATTGAAAATGTACAAAACAGGCAAGGAGAATCAAAAATGTTCTGGGATAACTATGTTGAACTGTGCAACAGAGAAAAAAAATCGCCAAATACAGTTGCAAGAGAATTAGAAATCTCATCAGGAAGTGTTACAGGCTGGAAACAAGGGAGAATCCCCAATACACCTATTCTAAAAAAAATAGCAAATCATTTTAACGTTACCGTCGACGAATTAGTGACATCATTAGATTTTAATCCCTTTGATGTTAAACCAAGTGAAGAAATAAAACAATCAAAATCTGTAGGAACATGGAATGAAACAAATATACAAATTAATCAAAAAAAATCAAACGACGACAAAACGTATACATATATAGCAGAATACGAGCTCGAAACAGACGATAACAAAAAAATCATATTATCCGCTGAATTTATTCCGGCAGATAATGATGGCTATGATCATCTTGCATACCTATTTAGCTATGCAAACAAAAAAAGACTCCCTTTAGAAGTCCAATACACCATATCTTACGCAAAGTATAATTATAGATTAAAGTTCAATAATAACGGCATAACTTTATTTGCAACAATAAAACCCAAAAACATCACACAATCAGATATTATGAACTCCATTGAAGAATATTTACGAAAAAAAGGACAATTATAGGCAAAAAAAAGAGCAAACCCCTTGACAAATCAAAAAGTTTGCTCTATAATATAAGTATGAGGGAACACCGATGACGGTTGCTTCCTTCCGAAAACGATTAAGATAACCGCCGTGGTTTTCTTATTGCCGAAATAGCAAGTGATGATCGAAACGATCAATATTGCGAGCTGGATCAGCTCGCTCCATGTAACCGAGTTCATCTGCATCACCTCCCCCCATAAGTGTGGAGGGAGCTTGAAAAGTGTTCCCTCCGATGAAAGGAAGGAGCAACCGCCACCGTTAATTGGTGTTCCCAAGGGTCCGGCTTCCGCCGTTCCGCAGATATTATACCATATCGACCGTATTTTGTCAAGAGGACAAACAAAGCAACCCAATTGATCTCTCAAAAGGGTTGCCTTATTTTTTTATCGGGTAACGATCCCCGATTTTTGCGGGAACAGGGGATCGGCTTTGGTAATCGCCAACAAACGACAGGCCGCCCCCTCGGGGTGGTTCCGCCCTGCTTCCCATGCTTCCACGGTTTTCACCGAAACTCCCATATACTTTGCGAACAAAACCTGCGTCAGCCCTGTATGGTTCCGAATTTCCTTAATCTCATTTGCCGAAAAACAATCGATCGGCGAAATGCTCAATGTGGTTTTCTTTGCTTTCAACGCGCCTCTCTCATATTCAATTGCCTGTTCAACGCCCGTTTTGATCTCATCAAAAACGCCCATTTTTCATCCCTCCGTTCTTCATGATTCGCTGTCTTTCAATTGCTCTTCCAATATTCCAATCAGTCGTCGAAGTTCGTTCCGTTCGCTCATTGTCAAATTGTCCTTTTCACTTTTAGGATATGCGGTAATCAAATAGATTTTTTCGTAAACTTCAAAATCTATGTAAATAACCCGAATACTTCCGCTTTTTCCGCGATGCTCGAACGCAAACCGCATTTTGCGAACACCGCCCGTTCCTTGCATAACTGCTCCAACTTTCGGATCCAATAATATTTCTTCTTGTAGCCTGCGCAAATCGTTATCGTTCAATCCAAGACTTTTCCATTTTGTTTGAAACATCGGTAATTCAATAAAAGATCGCGTCATTCTTTTTTCTCCAATCATTTGACTTCACCTATATTATACCCTATTAAATAGGGTTTGTCAATAGGATTTCAAAAAATTTTTTTGTCGTGCATAAAATGAAAAGCGGAAGAAATCCGAAAAAAGCATGCTTTTCCCAGCATGCTCCGACCCTTGACAAATCGTTTGGTCCGTGCTACAATATCCGAAAATCAATTTTCGGAGCAGGGAATGAAGCGCAGAACGGACGGACGGTTTCAAAAATCAATCATCGACCAAAGAACGGGGAACCGGCTCTATTTTTACGGAAAAACCGAAAAAGAGCTGAATCAGAAGATTCTCCAATTCTCCCGCGAACAATGCGCGGGACGATTATTCAGAACCGTTTCGGACGAATGGTGGAACGAAATTTACGATACCCTTGCTTCCCAAAGTATTCGCGGATACGAGAACGCAAAGAAGCAAGCCGACGCCGAGTTCGGAAAAATCCCGATCCAGCAAATCAAGCCGCGGAACGTAATCCTCTATTTGAATCGCTTTGCCAAACAGCAATATGCGCAAAAGACAATTGAACACCACCGAATGGTGCTTAATCTGATCTTCAAGCACGCAATTGTCGAAAACGACATTGATGCAAACCCTTGCAGCGCGATCCGAACGCCAAAAGGCAGTTCCCGAAAAAAAGTTACCGCCGCCTCTCCCGAGGACGAACTCAAAATTCAGCAATCCGCCGATATTTGGCTTTTTCCCTTTATCGCCATTTACACCGGAATGCGAAAGGGCGAAATTCTCGCTCTGCAATGGAAAGACATCCTCTTCGACGAAAATCTGATCTGCGTAACAAAATCCGTTTATCATGTTGGAGACCGTCCATATATCAAACAGCCGAAAACCGCGGCAGGGGAACGGTTCGTTCCTTTGCTCGCTCCGCTGAAAGAAGAACTTTGGAAGCGGAAGGGAAGCGCGGAAGCGTTTATCATTTCGGACGACGGAAAAGCACCGCTGACCAACCGCCGCTATATCACCACAATGTCCCGTTATAAACAACAAACGGGAATTACCTGCACCGCGCACCAAATGCGGCACAGCTTTGCAACCAATGCTTTTGAAATGAATCTTTCGCCAAAAGCCGTTCAAGGCCTACTTGGCCATAAACAGCTTTCCACAACAATGGATATTTACACCGATTTTCGCAAGCGCACCGCCATTGCCGCAACGCAATTTCTCAATGAAAAACTCGAAAATGTCAAAAAATAGTCGAAATCCCGCAATCGCCCGCTTTTTATGCGGGTTTGATCACTTTTCAAATCTCTCCTTCTCCGCCAACGAAAAAGGCGCGTTTCCCGCATGGGAAATGCGCCTTTTATCCTTTTTTGGCGCGCGCCGCGAAAAGCCGTTTTGTACCCTTTTTTACCCTGTTTTTCCCCCTTGTGTGATGTCAAAATGATGTCAACGCAAATCCCGTATCGCACCCGCTCAACCAACCCGAATTATGACCCATTGTTCGGTTCGAAAAGAATCCTTCGCGTGGGAAAGGGCAACGGACACCCGCCAAAATGTTTTTTTCCGCGGTTCGCCCTTGTTTTATCCGATATAATCACATGCGGCGAGGGCGGCGATCGCGCCGTCCGCGGCGGCGGTGGTCACTTGGCGGATCTTTTTGGAGCGGCAGTCGCCCGCAACGAAAATGCCCTTGTTCGGCGTCAGGCAGGATTCATCCGCGTCCGCATAGCCGTAGGAATTGAGCGGCAGGACATTGGAAAACGGCTCGTTCTGGGGGATCAGGCCAATGGCGACGAACATGCCGTCCACGGCGAGGTCGGTCAGGGTGTTGTCCTCCACGCGGCGGACCCGGATGCCCGCAAACGACGTCTCTCCGAGCAGTTCTTCCACCACCGTTCCGAGAATGATTTCCACATTCGGGCGGGCGGAAAGTTGGTCGCGGAGTTTCTGCTCGCCGGTCAGCGTTTCAAGGTTCTGCACCACGTAAACCTTGGCGCATTGTTCCGAGAGCAGAATGGCTTCCTGCAAAGCGGAGTTGCCGCCGCCGATTACGGCAACGGTTTTGTTTTGGTAGAACGCGCCGTCGCAGACCGCGCAGAACGAGATGCCCTCGCCGATAAATTCCTCTTCGCGGGAAAGCCCGAGCCTGCGGTGCTTTGCGCCGGTTGCAATAATAACGGCGCGCGCCGAAAACTCGCCGCTGTCGGTAACAACGGTTTTCGGGTCTCCGTTTTTAATCTCCAACGCCTCGCAGGATTCCACCTCGGCGCCCTGTTCCAGCACCTGTTCCACAAGATGATCCGCAAATTCGTTTCCGGAGAGCGAGAGAAACCCGGGGATGTTTTCCACTTTGGGCGAAAACGTGATCTGCCCGCCGAACGCCGCCTTTTCGAGGATCAGAACCGATTTGTTGGCGCGGCGCGCGTACAGCGCGGCGGTCAGGCCTGCCGGACCGCCCCCGATCACGATGATATCATAAATCATAACATCAAATCCTTTCGCATGGTTTTCCGAACAGAATGGTATGGTTCTCCGAAACGGCTCCGCCGCTGTCGGTAAAGCGGACGTCGCATTGCCCGGGCCGGAGCGTGAACGCGCCGCCCCAAAAGGGACCTTCCTTTTGCGGTCTGGATGCGACCACAACGGGGCAGGGCTGGCCTTTGTCGTCCTTCTCGCCGCCCACCTCGGAGATATAGCATTGGTGAATATGGCCGCAGAGCATCAGCTGCGGGCGAATCTTTTCGCGCAGGATCCGCGCCCATTCGCGGTAGGTGTCCTCTTCAATATCAAAGGGCGGTTTGAATTTTTCGGTGAACGGAACATGGCAGACGACCAAGCGGTTCCGAACGCCGTCCGCCGCAAACTCGGACCGTCCATTTTCTGCCACACGCAAAAGAAATTCGGTTTCGCGGCGGCGGAAATCCTCAAAGCAGTTCATGTTGCCGTATTCGGGGTGGGCGTCGGGTTTATCCTCGCCGCAATCCAGCACGATTCCCCAAAGCGGACCCGCGCGGAACGTAAAGTAGGGCAGGCCGTTATCGGTTGGGGTGTAATCCGAAAACTGTTCGGCGAAAACGCCGCGCGTATCGTGGTTGCCGCGGGAGAACACCACGGGAATTTCGCCGTTCGTCACCTGCGCGGCGATCTGATGGATGCCGGAGAAATATTCGATTTTCCCGCTGTGGTTGGGAATATCGCCGTTGAGGATCAGCAGGTCGAGCTTCTCGCCGAAATAACGGGCGGCCGCAACCGGCTCTTCCACGCGGTTGTGCGCGTCGGCAACATGGTAAATGCGGATCTCCCCGGCATCCGGCGCGACCGGACGGAACGGGGAAGGATAATACAGAACGTCGCTCGCCTCGGTGAAGTACGGTTTTCTCTCGGAAACCACGCGGTAGCAGACGGTGTAGGTCTTTTCGCGGTCTAAAAGCTCCTGCGGGACGCTGACGGTGTGAATGCGTTTTGCGGAGCGGAGAACGCCGTTGGCGTCGTCGTAAAAGCAACGGTTGCCAACCTGAACCCACATAACCGTTTCGCAGGTAACGGGGACTATGATCCGGTAACTGCTTCCCGCGAGGTAGACGACGGGGGTCGTCAGAAACGCTTCCGGAATCGGTTTCATAGCGGAACAACTCCTTTTTGGCGGAATGGAAGAATGGAAAAGCGGGCTTTCCGCGGTATTGCGGAAAGCCCGCTTCGGTCTTTTTTGGGAAAATCAGAGCGCGAGGTTCTTCTTGATTTCGGAAACGCCGGTGTATTTGGCAACGTTCCCGCCTTTTACAACCACCATGGTGGGCGCCTGTTTTACGCCGAGCTCGTTCGCAAGATCGGCGTTCTCGTTGGCAAGCAGCGTAGCGTAGGACACACCCGCTTTATCGAGGATTGATTTTGCAATCTTGCAATTGGGGCAGGTGGCGGTTGTAAAGAGGTAGTTCCCGTCCTTCAACCCCTTTTCGGTCTCGTTGGGTACGGCGTCGGGCGCGGGAGCCGCGTTGCCGCCGGTCGGGCAGCTGCCGCGGGTCAGCGTGGAATGGGCAACATCATAAACCTTGCGGTCCCGATACTCCTGCGCTTTGCCGTCGTTCCAATTCTGAACGGGGCGGTAGTAACCCGTAATGCGGCTGTAAACCTCGGTGGGCTGGCCGCAATGCGGGCAGGTGAACTGCTCGCCGGCAAGGTAGCCGTGGGTTTTGCACACCGAATAGGTGGGCGAGAGGGTGTAGTAGGGGAGCTTATAGTTCTCGGCAATCTTGCGGACAAGGCTTGCCGCGGCCCGCCAATCGGGCAGCTTCTCGCCGAGGAACGCGTGGAATACGGTTCCCGACGTGTAGAGCGTTTGCAGCTCGTCCTGAATATCGAGCGCGGAGAAGATGTCGTCCGTGTAGCCGACGGGCAGGTGGGAAGAGTTGGTGTAGTAGGGCGTTTCCTCTTTGGTCTTGGCGGCGGTGATGATGTCGGGATACCGCTTGACATCGTGCTTGGCAAGGCGGAACGCCGTGGATTCGGCGGGCGTTGCTTCCAAGTTGTAGAGGTCGCCGTACTCCACCTGATAATCCGAGAGACGCTCCCGCATGTGGTTGAGCACGTCCTTGGTAAACTTCTGCGCCGCTTCGTGGGTCAGGTCCTCGCGGATCCATGCGGCGTTGCGGCAGGCTTCGTTCATGCCGACAAGACCAATGGTGGAGAAGTGGTTGTTAAAGGTTCCGAGGTAACGCTTGGTGTAGGGGTAGAGGCCCGCGTCAAGGAGCTTGGTAATCACCGTGCGCTTGACTTTGAGCGAGCGGGCGGAAAGGTCCATCATGTGGTCGAGGCGCTCGTAGAACTCTTTTTCATCCTTGGAAAGGTACGCGATGCGGGGCATATTGATGGTGACAACGCCGACCGACCCCGTGCTCTCGCCGCTTCCGAAGAAGCCGCCGGACTTTTTGCGCAGCTCGCGCAGGTCAAGGCGCAGGCGGCAGCACATGGAGCGAACGTCGCTCGGCTCCATATCGCTGTTGATGTAGTTGGAGAAATAGGGCGTACCGTATTTCGCGGTCATCTCGAAGAGCAGTTTGTTGTTCTCGGTTTCGGACCAATCGAAATCGCGGGTAATGGAATAGGTGGGAATGGGGTATTGGAAGCCGCGGCCGTTGGCGTCGCCCTCGATCATCAGCTCGATGAACGCCTTGTTCACCATGTCCATTTCCTTTTTGCAATCCTTGTATTTGAAGTCCATTTCCTTGCCGCCGACAATCGCGTTCAGCTCGGCGAGGTCAGAGGGAACGGTCCAGTCCAACGTAACGTTGGTAAACGGGGATTGCGTGCCCCAGCGGGACGGGGTGTTTACGCCGTAAATAAAGGATTGGATGCACTGCTTGACTTCCTTATAGGAAAGGTTATCCACCTTAACGAACGGGGCGAGGTAGGTATCAAAGGAGGAAAACGCCTGCGCGCCCGCCCATTCGTTCTGCATAATGCCGAGGAAGTTGACCATTTGGTTGCAGAGGGTGGAAAGATGCCCCGCAGGGGAAGAGGTAATCTTGCCCACCACGCCGCCAAGCCCCTCTTGGATCAGCTGTTTGAGCGACCAACCCGCGCAATAACCGGTCAGCATGGAGAGGTCGTGAATGTGGATGTCCGCGTTGCGGTGCGCGTTCGCGATCTCCTCGTCGTAGACCTCGGAAAGCCAATAGTTGGCGGTTACGGCGCCCGAGTTGGAAAGAATCAGGCCGCCCACCGAGTAGGTCACGGTCGAGTTTTCCTTCACGCGCCAGTCGTTGATTTTCAGATAGTTATCCACAACGTCCTTGTAGTCGAGAACGGTGCTGCTCAAATTGCGGATCTTTTCTCTTTGCTTGCGGTAGAGGATGTAGGCCTTCGCAACATCGTCGTAGCCGGCTTTGATCAGGACCGACTCCACGCTGTCCTGAATGCTTTCCACGGAAATCATCTCGTCCTTGATTTTCGGCTCGAAATCGGCCGTAACTTTCAGGGCGAGAAAATCGATAATATCGGGGGTATACTGACGTTTGCAGGCGTCAAATGCTTTGGTCATCGCGGCGCTGATCTTGGAGAGGTTGAATTCCGCCAACGCGCCGTCTCGTTTGGTAACGCGATACATCTTTTTTTGATTCCTCCTTTTTTGGCTGGCATTTTTTGCCAAATTGCCGTTCTATCGTTTGAAATGCCCGCATCGCGGCGGGCATCGACTTTCAGCCTGATTATTATACCATAGATCTTGTGTCTTGTCAAGGGCTTTTTCACAAGATATTGTGGTTTTTTCAAAAAAAATTTCGCATATCTTGTGTTTGCGCAATTGCGCAAACAAATGCCCCGAACTGCGCGAAATCGATCGGAAAACGCCGAAAATCGCACGCTCGGGGCTGCTTTCGCGGCAGCGCGGTCAGATCCCGCGCAGGGCGACAACGGGGATCTTCCGTGCGGCGATCTCCCGCATTCGCCCGAGCGTTTCGGGGTCGTGGGCGTGCAGCCCTTGGCCGATCATGCGGTCGGATTCCTTGAAATTTTGCAGGAAGTAGCGGGGCGCGCCCGCAATCCATTCGGCAATCGCGGCAATATCCGCCTCGGTGTGGAACTCTTTTACCACCGTGGTGCGGAACTCAAAGTCCACCGCGCCCGAGAGCAGGAAGCGGACGCTTTCCTCTATGGGGGCGAGGTCGAGCGCGGGAAGCCCCGCGGTTGTCGCGTATTTCTCCTTGGCGTTTTTAATGTCCATGGCGATGTAATCAACCAGCCCTTCGCCCACAATTTCTTTCAGCCGTTCGGGGTAGGAGCCGTTGGTGTCCGCCTTGACCGCGTAGCCGAGGTCCTTGATTTGCCGGAGCAGGTCGGCAATGTCGCGGTTCATCAGCGGTTCGCCGCCCGTAATCGCAACGCCGTCGAGGATCCCGCGCCGCTTTTTCAGGTAGGAGAGGATCTCCGCAAAATCGTAGGCTCCGCCATGGTCGATCTCGGTTACAAGCAGGGCGTTGTGGCAGAAAGGGCAACGGAAATTGCACCCCGCCGTAAAGAGCGTGCAAGCCACCTTTTCGGGGTAATCGAGCATGGTCATTTTCTGAAAACCGTGAATCTGCATGGGAACCTCGTCTTTTTTTGATCGGGCGATCCCGCGCCGTCGGGAAAGCGGATTGCGCGGAATTGCCTCAACTCCATTTTATCACAAACGGGCGAAAAAAGCAATTGGTGAAATTCCGCAAAATTCGACACCCGAATTTGTGCAATTTTTTTCCTACATTTATATTCGCTTCCGGCCGCGCTCCGGCGGATGAAAAATCGACCGTTTGACCGAAAATGCCGGAAGAAAACCGCCGAAAATTGTATAGAATCCCATCTTGAAATGCAGAGGGAAATGTGGTACAATAAAGGGGTTGAAAAACGTTAGCTTGCTAACATTTTTTCGGAAAAGGGGGACGTGTTTTTGAACGGCGAGAAAAAAGAACTCGGCATGTGGGTCGGCCACGCGGCGCGGCTGTTCCGGCGGAATCTGGACCAGCGCATTGCGGAAGCCAACAGCGGTTACGGCGACATGGTTTCGGCGCGGAACGTGTGGGTTTTGAAATACCTGAAAGACCACGAAGGGGAAGAGGTTTACCAGCGCGATCTGGAACAGAATTTCAAGATCCGCGGCTCCACCGTTTCCAACATGATCGACCTGATGGAGCAAAAAGGGCTGCTGCTCCGCGCGGGATCCGAAAAGGACGCGCGCCGGAAAAAGCTATGCCTGACCGAAAAAGCCGAAACGGTGCTGGCCACAGTGGCGGAAACCATCCGGCGGTTCGAGGAACAGCTCCGCGGCTCTTTTGAGGCGCGGGACTACGACCTGCTTCTGCGGCTGTTGGAGCAATTATGCGACACGCTCGACGCCCTGCCCGAAACCAATCAAACAGGAAAGGAACCCGAAGAAAAACCATGTTTCAGATGATCAAACGCCTCTCGGGATGCGTTCGGGAGTACAAAGGACTTTCGATTGCAACGCTTTTGTTTATGGTCGGCGAGGCGGCCATCGAATGTATCATCCCCTTTATCACGGGGGAAAAGCTGATCAATGCCATTCAGAAAAGCACGGGCGTGGATATGCACTATATTGTCAAAATCGGCATTATCCTCGCGCTGATGGGCGTGGTATCGCTCGCTTGCGGCGGCTTGGCGGGATTGACCTCGGCCAAAGCGGCGGCGGGATTTGCCAAGAATCTGCGCCACGATCTGTTTTGCAAAGTACAGTCCTTTACGTTCCGCAACATTGACAAATTTTCGTCGTCCTCGCTGGTCACGCGCATCACCACCGATGTTTCCAACGTGCAAATGTCCTACATGATGCTGATCCGGACGGCGGTGCGAAGCCCGCTGATGCTGATCTTTTCGGTGTCCATGGCGGCCTATATGGGCGGCTGGCTCGCGGCAACCTTCATGGTGGTGGTTCCGCTGCTCGCGGCGGGCTTCATCATCATTTTCCGCAAGGCGATGCCCGCGTTCCGCCGCGTGTTCAAAAAATACGACCGGCTCAACGAATCCATCGAGGAAAACGTGCGCGGCATGCGCGTGGTCAAGGGCTTTTCCCGCGAGGATTACGAAAAAGAGAAGTTCGGGAAAGCGGCCGATTCGATTTGCGACGACTTTACCAAGGCCGAGCGGATTGTGGCGTGGAACACGCCGCTGATGAACTTCTGCATGTACTTCAACATGATCTTTATTTTAATGGTAGGCTCCATGCTCGCCATTCGCTATGCAAACACCAGCGGCATTCAGATCGGCCAGCTTTCCGCCATGCTGACGTACAGCATGCAGGTGCTGATGTCGCTGATGATGCTTTCGATGATCTTTGTAATGATCACCATTTCCGTGGAGAGCGCCAAGCGGATCTGCGAGGTGCTGGAAGAGGTCCCCGACATGGCCGAGGCCGAAGAGCCGAAAACCGAGGTTGCCGACGGGTCGGTGGATTTTGAAGGCGTTTCCTTCAAATACGCTTCCGAGGCGAAGGCGTTCGCGCTTTCGGGCATCGATCTGCATATCCCGTCGGGAGCCACGGTCGGGATCATCGGTGGCACCGGTTCGAGCAAGTCGACCCTCGTGCAGTTGATCCCGCGGCTTTACGACGCAACCGAGGGAACGGTGCACGTTGGCGGAGCGGACGTGAAGGACTACTCGGTGCGCGTTCTGCGCGACGCGGTCGCCATGGTTCTGCAAAAGAACCTGCTGTTCTCCGGCACCATTAAGGAGAATTTGCGCTGGGGCAACGAGAACGCGACCGACGAAGAGTTGGTCGAGGCCTGCAAGCTCGCGCAGGCGGACGACTTTATCCGCTCTTTCCCAGACGGCTACGATACCTACATCGAGCAGGGCGGAACCAACGTTTCGGGCGGGCAGAAGCAACGCCTTTGCATTGCGCGCGCGCTTCTGAAAAAGCCGAAGATCCTGATCCTCGACGACTCCACGAGCGCGGTGGACACCAAAACCGACGCGCTGATCCGCGCGGGCTTCCGCTCCTACATTCCCGAAACCACCAAAATCATTATCGCCCAGCGCATCGCCTCGGTGCAGGACGCGGACATGATCCTTGTAATGGAGAACGGTCGGGTCGCCTCGGTGGGGCGGCACGAGGAGCTGATGGCTTCCAGCGAGATTTACCGCGAAGTTTACGAGCAGCAAACCAACGGAAAGGGGGAGAAACAGGATGAATCGCAGAATGCCGATGCCGAGTAAAAATTCGGGCGGGAGCGGGCGCATGCCCGCGGGCAGAGCGCCGAAACGCAAGATGGATTTCAAGGTTCTCGGGCGCGTGGTAAAACTGCTGTTCCGGTACTATCCCCGCATGGTGCCGATCTCCATTGTCTGCATCTTCTTTTCGGCGGTAACGGCAACGCTCCCCGCCATCTTTCTGGAACGTGTTACCACCGCCATTACCAAGTGCGTGACCTATGAAAACAACAGGGTGGTATGGGTGGAAGATTGGGCGACCGCGCGGGCGCAGATCTTCCCGCAGGTGTTCCTTCTGATCGGATTTTACGTGCTGGCGTTAATTGCCGTAACCTTGGAAACGCAGTTGGCCGCGTATATCACGCAGGGATTCCTTTCCAAAATGCGCAAATCCATGTTCAACGGAATGCAGAATCTCCCCATCCGCTTCTTCGATACCAACAAGCACGGCGACATTATGAGCTACTACACCAACGATATTGATACGCTCCGCCAACTGATCGGCCAGTCGCTTCCAACGCTGATCCGCGCGGGAACCATTGTGTTGAGCGTGTTCTTCATTATGCTGTGGTACAGCGTCTGGCTGACGCTGATCGTAATCGTGGGCGTAATCCTGATGTTTCTGGTTTCCGGAAAGCTCGGCGGCGGCTCGGCCAAGTTCTTCATCCGCATGCAGAAATCGGTTGCCGCGGAAGAGGGCTACGTGCAGGAGATGATGAACGGGCAAAAGGTGGTCAAGGTGTTCAACCACGAGGACCGCGCCATGGAAGATTTCAACCGCCTCAACAACGAGCTGTTTGAAAACACCTACCGCGCGAACGGCTATGCCAACATGCTGGGGCCGATCATCATGAACATCGGCAACCTGCTGTATGTAATCATTGTAATCGTCGGCTGTCTGTTCTTGGTGGGCGGCGCGTTCAACCCGAGCATCGGCGTCCTGCTCGGAAAAGCCGATCCCGTAATCGGCGTTGGAATCGTGGTGGCGTTCCTCTCCATGACCAAGCAGTTCACGGGGAATATCAACCAAGTTACGCAGCAGATCAACTCGGTGGTTATGGCCATGGCCGGAGCCAACCGCATTTTCTCCCTTGTGGATCAGCAGCCGGAAGCGGACGAGGGCTATGTAACGCTTGTGAACGCCGAGATTGCCGAGGACGGAACCGTTCGGGAGACCGATCGGCATACGGGCAAGTGGGCGTGGAAGCACCCGCACGAGGACGGAACCGTGACCTACACCGAACTCAAAGGCGACGTCCGGCTGACCGACGTCGATTTCTCCTATGAAGAGGGCAAGCCCGTGCTGCACGACGTCAGCGTGTTCGCCGAACCCGGGCAAAAGGTGGCGTTTGTGGGGGCCACGGGCGCGGGTAAAACCACCGTTACCAACCTGATCAACCGCTTTTACGACATTGCCGACGGCAAGATCCGTTATGATGGCATCAACATCAACAAGATCCGCAAATCGGACCTGCGCCGCTCGCTCGGCATCGTGCTGCAGGAAACCAACCTGTTTACGGGAACGGTGATGGATAACATCCGCTACGGCAAATTGGACGCGACCGACGAGGAATGCGTTGCCGCGGCCAAACTCGCGGGCGCGGACGATTTTATCACCCGTTTGCCGAACGGCTATGAAACCGAGCTGACAAACAACGGCGCAAACCTTTCGCAGGGGCAGCGGCAATTAATCGCCATTGCGCGCGCGGCGGTGGCCGACCCGCCCGTGATGATCCTTGACGAGGCGACCTCTTCCATCGATACGCGCACCGAGGCCATCGTGCAAAAGGGAATGGACGCACTGATGAAGGGAAGAACGGTGTTCGTAATTGCGCACCGACTTTCCACCGTCCGCAATTCGGATGTGATTATGGTGCTTGACCATGGGCGCATCATCGAGCGCGGGAACCACGAAAAGCTGATCGCCGACCGCGGGCAGTATTATCAGCTCTATACCGGCGCGTTCGAGCTGGAATAAGAAACCGGCGGTTCTCCGCTTCCCACAATTGCGGGGAGCGGGGAACCGCGTTTTTTTCGGCACGGAACATTTTGCGGCGTTGCCGCGCCCAACGGCGCGCCCGCCGCTCGCCCTTCGGAAAGTTTTTTGAGAAATTTTGCAAAAACCTATTGCAATTTGCGAAAAGATATGATATAATATCAAAGTCTTGAAAAAAGGCCCCTTAGTCAAACGGTCAAGACGTCGCCCTCTCACGGCGAAGATATGGGTTCGATTCCCGTAGGGGTCACCAAACGAGTTAAAGGCAAACCTGTTTCCGTTAGGAGATGGATTTGCCTTTATCGTTTACTTAAAACACGTCAATTAGAACGTCAATTAGAATAGAAAAAAGCGAGGAGCAATTTTGGATGGTTGCTCCTCGCTTGCCGTTTTACCGGATTCCGACAAACCGCCGCTTATTTGTTTTGCGGTTGCCCAATGGATTCAGTGGGCACTATTTCTGTTTTTTGAATATTCAATTGTTGTTTTTTCCACTCGGCGTAGTCCGCTTTCCCTTGCTCGGAATTGCAATAGGCAATGATTGATGAATACAAAACTCTGGCAATCGAATCGATTTCATAGTCAGGCACACCCGTGTTGTTCTTGCGCTTTCTTGGCATTCGCTATAGCGTTTTCCTCCTTCTTTCATTATTTACTCCAATCGGATTTGGATTTGTTTTTGAGTTGTTCCTGCCGTTTCTCCCATTCGAGTTCTTGCTCGATTTCTCTAACCCGGTTTCGCGGTAATGGGATCGGCGCGGAGAAAAGGTCAATGAACGGCTGGATGAGAGCTGTTGATTTGAAGAACGTCCTTACAAACGCTTCCGGTTCGTGTTGCCGGACGGCGAGCATGGCATTCCTTGCAACCTCGGCTTTTTTCTCGGAAACAGACGATTTTCGAAGCTGTTGGAACAGGTCGCCGTTGTCCTTTGCAAGACGCGCGTTCTCAGATTCGAGACGCTTGTTCTCGGCAGTCAGAGCGACAATTTGATCCCGCATCTCCTTTTTGCCGTGGGATACCACTCCGCTCTTAGCTTCTTCCAGCGCGTGGCTGTAATCTGCCTCGGCATTCCGTTGGGAGACAATTTCGTCGCGCTCTTTTCTGGCTTTTTGAATCTCTCCTTGCGTTTCATAGAACTGCTCACGAGCAGATAGATTTTCCTGTTTCAATCTTTGATTCTCGGCTTCGGCTTGCTCTAGAATTTTCTTTGCCTTGAATTCAGCACTTGACAGGTGTTCCGCTTGGCTGTTGATCTTTCCGCGTTCCAAGCCAAACTTTTTGCCGACGTGCTCGTGTAATTCAGTCTGCAACTCACGCAGGTTCTTGGGGCAGAATAAATCTTTGGCGCAGAGCCGACCGTTGGATAGTGGGATCAGATTCAGGTGCAGATGCGGCGTTGTTTCGTCCATGTGGACAACGGCAGAAATGATGTTCTCGGTTCCGTATTTCTCGGCAAAATAGCGCGTGGCTTCGGTAAAGAATTCGTCCACTTCCTGTGGGAACTTGTCGGAAAAGAACTCCCTATCAGAGCCGATGACGAAGGAACACATAAACACCGCGTCCTTGCGTGGCTTGAGATTGTTTTCCGCAAGGCGCTGATTGATGTATTCCGTGTAACTTTCCGATCGACCGAGAATGTGGTAATTGCCGCTTGTCCGATCTCGTTCGATCTGCGGATTTTTGGCTTTATAATTTTCATCCCTTTCGTTTTCTTTTTCGATGGGAGCAATATCGGTTTTGTGATATTTCTCCATGTGGCACACCAAATAGGATATTGCGTTTTCACCTCTTTCTGTTTGATTTTGTTGACGGACACAGACCCTCGTCCACTTCGTGCCAGGTCGCAATTATAAATTGCTCCCCGCTTTGGCTACAAACAGTCCACCGGACTGTTTGCTTCACGCGTCGCGCCCACACTTTGCAGAGCAAAGTATAGTGAGCTATACTTTTATTCGCGCTTCGCTCCGTCGACAAAAGTTTGCTTATATTTTGCTTACAATTTGCTTGCGCTTTTCTGCCATAAAAGTGGCGTGCAAATTACATTTTGGGATGGTCTCTTGGACGGTTCATAAATGCTCCGTTCTGTCATTTTCCCCTTCATTTAGAAGAGCTGTTTTTTCTCCAAAAGTTAAAGTTGAAGTCAAAGATAATTTTCACTTCTGGTAAATTCAAGGCGCGCAAAAAAGTCGCCGATATCATTACCGCCGACTACTTCGATTGATTATTCGATTGTCATTTCACTACATCATAATCACCTCCTGTAAATAAAAAGTCCGTACGAATTTGACCGCCAAACTAACACAGGCGTAATTACACTCGTACGGACTTTTCTTCCGTTTTGATATTGAATTTTAATTGTGTTACCTAAAAAATTGTATGACGAAAAAGCCCATCAACATTTTCCGCAAAAAACGCAACCCTTTCACTCAAAAGCGGAAAACTCCGGAAAGTTCTCGATCGCCAAACCACCATAGCGCTCGACGCCAGACGCAACAATAAACACTTACCCTATCGTAGAGTTGTGTCTGGGAACCGCGGGATCGTCACTCCCGCGCAAACGAAGTTCTTTTCTTGCAGCCACAAAGCGGCATTTTGCAAGACAAACTTTCAATATCAGAACTATTATAGCATATAGATTTGCGATTGTCAATAGTTTTTTGAAAAATATTTCCAAAAGCAGAAAAATTAGAAGAGAGCTTGGTTTGGAGATCTTCCACAACACTTTTTATATTTCTTCCCGCTACCGCATGGGCACAATTCATTTCGCCCAATTTTGTTTCCGTTCGAAGCGATGTATCGTTGTAATCGATCGCTTGCAAGTCTCTCTCCTTGAATTCTTAATTCTTCCCAACGATCTGTTGGAATATCTTTTTTAGAATAGAAGCAAATCGAAACCCCTTTAATTTCTTGAAAATCATCTAAATCAAGGTTGATTTGTGTACGATTTTCATCACTGTTCAAAACCATATTTGAAAGGACATAATCTTTTTGAGTCTCTTCGGTAGGCCTTGGAACACCGGGCTGAGAAATAAAACAAGAGTATCTTAAACCGTTTGCCTCTTTTCCAATTGAACTGATTATTCTTGTCTGACCCGTCGTTTTTTGATACGTAAAAACTTGCTCTATTTGATTGGAAAACTGTGTTTTTGCCTCTGACGAAAAGTCCAAGAAATAATTTGATATTTGCACTTTATTATCATAATTAGACTTATCTAAAAAAGCGATAATCTTTTCGAAAAGTCCCGGGATTGCTTGCTGAGGTTTTACAGGATTTAGTTGGGGATGATAAATTTGTGTAAAGTAATTATCTAACTCTTCTCTAAATCCAATCGGATTTGTTCTGCCCCGACTCATGCCCGAGAAATACATTGCATAACAATTATGCTTAATGTACATTCCCAAGTGGTCTAACTCGTCCGTCGGAACAAGAGTTCGCAATAAAGTAGCCGCTCTTCGGTTCTTCAAAAAGTGCAAAAACTTCAAGGGGGAATCAAAATAAGACTGGTATACCATCAAATCGTCAATCGCTATACTTATTGCTCTGCAATTTGCTTTTATAAAGCTTAGTTTTTCAGCTCTTGCAGCAAAAACATTTATGTTATCTACGGTAACTGAAAGCAAATATATGTCGCTAATTTTTGACATATCAATGCAACCTTTTTCGGTTTTATCTTCATTGTATAATTGGGCATTATCTTTTGAAGACAAATAATCAAAAGTTCGTTGACATTGATTCTCTGATTCTTCAATCAACTTTTTATACGATTCGATGTGATGATTAAAGTCAAAAATCGGTGGAGTATAAACAAAGGTTCCCGCTTTGATTTCAACAACCATTAAACAATCGTAATATTGTATTATTAGATCGTTTTCGCACATCTGCTTTAAAGACTTATTTCTGGGATAATAATTATTTTTATAAATTGAACATCCGGGAAGTAGCTTTTGAAAAACATCTGCTGTCATGGATTCGCTCGCCTGTTGTTGGATTGAACTCCAATTATAATCAGGATCTTTGTTTGGAATCATCTTTTGAATTGCTCTGTAAAAATTATCTGTAAAGGAATAGTAATCAAAGCAATAGTATTGATTTTCAATTTCGATAAAAGGCTTCTTTTGTATGGGCAAATCTATAATTGGCCATCCAGAATACTCTTTGTCAGCAAAAAAGTCCGTGTATTCGCCCACGCCAAATGAAAGCTCTTTAACAAATGCTTTTGACCACCTTGTTATGTTGCAAACATCATTTAGCCCAACACCGAAAAAATCTTGAACAAGTTTTTGCCCTGTTTCCATTTGGATGCTCATAACATGTTCAATATCCTTTTGATCAACATCTTTCAAGGCATCGAACATACTCATAAGCCCATTCATGGGATCCATTCTTCCCTGCGAAAGAGCGTATTGCAATTTGCCAATCCCTTCAATTATGTCGTTGCTTGACATATTGAATAATTTCAGAAAAATATCATTGTGAGGCATGAGTAAATATCTATAGTAATCTAACTCAAATGCCTGATACCTATGCCCCCTAACCAAATATGACGCTTGTGCCTCAAATATCTCTTTCAACAGTTCATCGTTTATTTCATGAGATTTTTTATAAGCAGCGAAAAAAGCAATGTAATATTGGTGAACTAATTGATATAATTGTTCAATCTCAGCACTTATTTCAAAGAACAATTTGGAAGGATCTTCGATTGCTTCGGGCTGACTTTTTTCGCATGAAACATAAACGCTTTGAATGTATTCAACCGAGCGCCCAATTGCAATATTGTCAAGTCCTTGAAGTTGAAATTCTGAAGTTGTTCCTAAAAGTGATTTAAGAAAATTTAACTGAGCATAGTTTAACAATTGCAACGGATCACATTTAAGAATGTTATCCCGTATCTTTAAGATCAAAGAATCTATTTCAGACTTTAATTCTGGTTCTTGCTTTGAAAGTTCATCCATAAGTTTTGAATGATCATTTTGTGACAGGATGTTGTGTAAAAAAATATTTTGCCCTATTTGCCCCATCTCCACAATACCATTATTATAGTTTTTTGCTTTTTCCGTTTTGGGCTTCAAGATTAGTTACACTCCGTTTCCGTTGCTTTATTTGTCTCCTATAGTTCTCTAATTTTACTTCTTCTCAAACCTCTCCGCCAACTGCTTAAAAGACGAATTCGGCTGAATTTGCCCCGCGGGGATGAAGAGATATCGCCATTCCTTATAGCCGTTGGCTTTGCCCCAACGGGAAGCGGCGGCACAATACTGAATCCCGCGCTCTTTCTTGGCAAGAACATCCGGGTCATTTAGTTTGTCCTCTCCCTTGACTTCCACCAAGTAAATGATATTTTCGGTTTCCACCACAAAATCCGGCTCGTAAATATGCCCATGATTGTAGGTGATATTGAACTCCTGCGGATGCGGACGCAACCAGTTGACCACGTCGGGATCGGATTCCAGCACGCGTGCGAGCGTCAGTTCGCCCTCCTTGCTGTCAAATTTGGCAGTGCTGAAAACACCTTTCCGAATTCCCGTAAACAGAACGCTTCTGATATCTTCCGTAAACGGCTCGTAAAGGCCAACCGATTCTCTGTAGTTGTAGGTTTGTTGGAGGTTATAATCCCGCGTTCCAATCACTTCTTCCTGCAAAAATCCGTTTTTGCAATAGAAGTGTTGAAGCATTTGAGCATATAACTTGTTGCCGATATCGCGCTTATACATCATAACAATGTTGCGCATCCCATTCTCGCCGTTTGCGGCAGTGTAGTGATCACAAAGTTGTGTAATCAATTTGAACAGCAACTCGGAACATCTTTCGTAGTCGATTTCCGGCTTTTTGCGAAGCTCGTCCAGAATCACTTTTTTCGGGTTATAGCCTTCAAAATCAATGGCGTCACCCTTGATGCGTTGGCGGTCGCTCATATCTTCGAGATTTTGAATCAACAGTTCGTTGCGGATCGGCACATGATTGAAATCCGACAAGTCTAAATCAAAATCAACGAACACATATTCTTCCACACCGGCATCCGTAATTTTAATACGCGGAATCGGGATGAATTTTTCTTTTGCGGCAATGTAGGTTTGCTCGGTTTCGTGCAACATCCATGAAGCCAATGGCATTTCGTTTTCGCGGAAGGTATCACCGAGGTCCTGATCTTCCGAAATCTGCTTTGCAACCGACTCGGCGATTCTTTTTGCCGCCTGAGGAGTGACCGTATGGCTCGGTTCGGTCTGAATGCTTTGCAAAACTTCGTTTTGAAGCAGTGTTTTGGTTTTTTCAAAAACTGCGTCGGTCTTTTCCGTGCGTTCCAGTTGCGTAAAGGAATACGCTTCCTCGTGTGTTTCGGTTGACGGGATATCAAACGACAACTGCGTGGTGGTGATTTGTTCCGGCACGAGTTCCTCTGCTTTGATGACGTTCCCGGCTTTGAAGATAGAGTCGCCGCGCTGTGCTTCAGCGAGAATATCGTTGAATTTGTCGTGCGCCGTCAGCATGACAGCATCAACGTCGCGGTCGCCGGTGCGCTCTCCGTAAGGCAAACGCAAACCGCGCCCCACCATCTGCTCGCGCAGAATTTTCGATGCGGCGGTGCGAAGAGGGACAATGGTATAAAGATTGTTGACGTCCCAACCCTCTTTGAGCATATTGACGTGAATGACGATCTCAACCGGATTTTCCGGGTCTTCCACTTCCAACAAAAGCCGTGTGTTTGCCTCGGTCTCGGCGCCGGTTTGTTTGGAGTGAACGATGATCGTCTTATTTTTATATGCCCCGTCACGGAATCCATCGGAACGAACAAACCGATCTACCCATTGTGCGTGTTCGGTGTCTTTGCAAACAACCATCATAAACGGTTTGACAACCGGTTTGCCCGGATGATTGCCGGCATACACTTTTAACTTTTGTTTTGTTGTTTCATGGCACAAAACGCCGTCCAAAAGCATGAGCTTGTCCAGTTGTTCGTCGCCGAAATTGTAAAAATCAATATCTGAGCGGGTAACGGCAAACGGAGTACGGGTATAGCCGTCCTCAATCGCTTTGGAGAGCGGATATTCATAGACAACATTTTTAAACGGAACCTGCCTGCTTCCTTTGGTAACAAGCGGCGTCGCCGTCAATTCCAGCCCCAAAAGAGGATGCAGTTCATTCAAAGCCGCCGCGCCGCGCTCTGCCCGATAGTGGTGCGATTCATCCATAATCAGAACAAGGTCTGGCAATGCGGAAAGATACTGATAGAAGGAGTCGCCGATGATCTCGTTGACCTTCTTCATATTGGCGTCTTCTTTATTGAACTTATCAATGTTGTAAACGAAAATACGGATATCGGTCTCAAATGCAGAAATCTGCTTTGATTTATAATCATCGTCCGTGATAATTTGCGGAGCCATACCAAAACAGCCAAGCCCACGGAATACATATTTTGGGCTGTTGAAATCCGAAAGATCTCGTTTCAGTTTTTCGTAAATGGTGGTATTGGGGGCAACGACAAAGAAATTCCGAACGCCCATCTGCGTATAAAGATAGGCAATGAATGCGCCCATCAATCTCGTTTTGCCCACGCCGGTTGCCAACGCAAAGGTCAGCGACATAAAATCCCGCTCAAAATCAGTGCAAATCGGATACATGGCGTGAACGGCGCCGAGTGCGGCACGCAGGTTCATTCCTTTTCTGAGAGAAACGCTGTTCAAAATCTCTTCCAAAATTTTCAGAGACTTTTCCTGCGGCTTGCGCAACGACATAACACCGCTGATATAGTCAGTGGTGTATTGCGGATAATCACTCCTCATCGCATTCTTCCTCCTCGTCTTCATATACAGGCGGATGCAGGATATTCAGGTTATAATCTGTTTTGCCGAATTCGCAACGGTCAAGTAGCATTTGCGGGATCTTTTTGATGGTGATGTTGCTATATGCCTTTTCCAAGCCGGCATCGTAGGAACGGCAGGCAATGATCAGATACTCGCCTTCTTCCATCGTATCGCGGATGGAATCAAGGAAAGTGCTGTTCAAGTGCCTGGTCGTTACAAAAAGATAACTGTTTTCGTTCCCAACCGACTGCTTCCAGAAAAGGTTGCCGTCCGGCTGATAGGTAAAGCCCTCGTGCAAAGCCATTGCCGCGGCAAGCATATCGGCGTCGTAATCGGGATTGATCACATATTCATCAAAGGAATCCTTGTTGATCAGCGTCGGCGCAAGCTCATAAAAGCGGTATCCACCACCACTTTTCCAGTTGGCAGATTTTGTGATGCCGCCCTGATCTTCGCCGGAAATGACCTTATCCAACCGCACCTTGCAATGCGTATATGCATGATCACCCATTTCAATGCCGATGTACCGTCTGCCCATCTTGTGGGCGACAGCGGCGGTTGTGCCGGAGCCGAGGAAACTGTCAAGAACTAAATCACCGTCATTACTACCCAATGTCAAAACCCGTTCAATAAGTCTTTCGGGTTTAGGAGTGGCAAAAACCGACTTAGAATTGAATGCCTTTACTTCTTTCTTTGCATCTTGATTATGACCAACCTCTGTATATTTCCATATGGTCATAGAGGTCATGCCCTGTTTTACATCTGATAAGAAGCGCTTAACTCTGGGAACGTTATCGCCTTTTTCTCCAAACCATATTCTATTATCCTTAACCATTTCGGCAAAAGTTTCTTTAGAGAACCGCCAGCAATATCCAGCGGGAGGATTTACAACTCTCCCTGACGGCGTTGTAATAGGATAATCACAGCTTGCGCTATATGTCTTTACCGAACAATCACCAGAAGTCCAAAGTCCTCTTGGGTCATTGTCGGGATTTTTATAACGTTTATCCATTTCGGAGGTTCTTGGAAGCAAGTTGGGTCTCCAAATATCCTTATTCTTGGCATAAACAAGGATAAAATCGTGACTATCTGAAAGCCATTTCGCATCATTTTGCGGAGAAAACTTCTTTTCCCATATGACTGTGCTTACAAAGTTCTGCCTGCCAAAAACTTCATCGCAAAGCACTTTAAGATAATGTCCCTCATCATCGTCAATGCTTATCCAAATAGAACCGTCGGTTGAAAGAAGATGTAACAATATTTCAAGTCGAGGGCGCATAAGGTTCAGCCATTGACTATGTTCCAAATTATCATCATATTGCTCAAATGCCGCTCCTGTATTATAAGGCGGATCAATATAGATACACTTGACCTGACCGGCATACTTACTTTCCAAAGCCTTCAAAGCCAGGAGGTTGTCACCATGGATCAGCATATTTTCGGTATTCGGATCATTGGCGCAGTTCGACAGAGCCGCATTTTCAATCAAAAGTCTCGGCTCAACCACAATCGGCTTGTCTTTCCCGTACCAAGTCAATTCCAATTTGTTTGGCATGATTATTTGTCCTCCATTGCCTTTTTTGCAGTGTCAGCTGTATATGCTATCACCGCTTTGCGAAGTACTCCCATAATTTTTCTTCTCATTGCGTATTCGGTTATCTTTTCAAAAGGAACATTTCCGGGTTTCAGATTGTTCGCCGTTCTTGCAAGAGCGATATATGGAGCATAGTCCGTTTTGCTGACAATTTCGTGATATACCTGATTGGACTTTTGGCGAAACTTTTGGCTGTCAGCTAAAATCTCATCTATTTTCTGAATATCTCCGCTTGCGTCTATGATATCTTTGGCAGCTTTTATTGTTTCGGTGGTTTTTTCGTTATCCATTGTCATTCTCCTTTTTTACGAATCCAACGTCTTTTCTGGTTCCATTAGGAAATCCTGCAACGACAGCATTAAAATGCCTTGCTCGTTGTATCCGCTCATGATGGGCTGGTTGACGATGATGATCTTTCGGAACGCGTCATTGATGGAAAGCAAGGAGGCTTGCTCCTGCCGCATCTTTTCCTCGGAAACAATGTTATAAGCCGACTGGATATAATACCGCTTGTTGCCGCTGTTGACGACAAAATCGACCTCCAATCTGTTTCTTGCCAAGTCTCCCCCGTTTTCGCGGCGAACCGTTTCCACTACGCCAACATCGACCGAATAACCGCGCAGGCGCAGTTCGTTGTAAATGACGTTCTCCATAATGTGCGTGTATTCCTGCTGACGGAAGGAGAGGCGCGCGTTGCGGAGCCCCATATCCACAAAGTAGTATTTTGCAGGGGTATTGATATACTTTTTGCCTTTGATGTCGTAGCGAACCGCTTTTTCGATTAAGAATGCGTCCTGTAAATAATTCAGGTAATTGATGATCGTGTTTACTGACAGTTTGACATTCTTGGTGCTTCCAAAGGTGTTTGAAAGCTTCAAGGGATTGGTCAACGAGCCGATCGAAGACGCTAAAACATCGGTCAGTTCACCAATCTCCGTATTGCCTCGTAAACTATTTCGGTTGATAATATCAGCAAGGTAAGTCGTTTCAAATAGGTTGGTCAGGTACTTTGCCTTATCCTCCTGCGTCTGCATGGACAGGCAAAGCGGCATACCGCCAAAGTTGCAATACATGACCCACGCCTTGTCAAACTCGCCACCATAAGTCGAATAGAACTCCGAGAAGTTTAGCGGATAGACACGAATCTCATCTCCGCGCCCGCGGAACTCGGTGATGATATCGCTGGAAAGGAAGCGCGAGTTGCTTCCGGTCACGTAAATATCAGCATTTGGAATGTGCATAAAACCGTTGATCACGCTCTCAAAATCGGCAACCAACTGGATCTCATCAAGAAGGATATAGTAGTCCCCATCGTCTGCAATGGCATTCTTTATATGCTGATACAGTTCGTCCGGATTCTGTAACGCTTTGTTTCCGTAATCGTCCAGAGCAATTGCGATAATATGGTCGGTTGGAACACCGCTCACGATCAAATAGTCTCGAAAGAGTTTAAACAACAAGTAGGATTTGCCGCACCGACGAACGCCGGTTACGATCTTGACCATGCCGTTCTTTTGATGTTTGATCAACTTGTTCAAATAAAAATCGCGTTTGATTTCCATTTTGCGCTCCTAATAGTTTTATTTGTATATATTATACCTTTTCAGAATGCAAAAGTCAACAGTAAAGCTGAAAATTTTTGTAACAATATATAAATTTTTTAAGTTGTTGGATGAACGATCTGCATATCCCAATAAATAGTCGTATCAATATATCGTATCAATTTAATTTATTTTATGTATTGACAACTACCTTGCATCGTGGTATAATGGAGAAAAGAAATCGGAGGTCAACTGTTATATTAAATGAAGCTGTTTCAAAAAGATTAAGAGAATTGCGTGCAGGGATAAAACTTTCGCAGGCAAAACTAGCAGCAATGTTTGGTGTTGCTCAGTCTTTGATTGCAAGATACGAAACCGGCGAACACTTGCCTCCGCTGGAACTCCTGATCAAATATGCCGATTTCTTTGATGTTTCCATGGATTTTCTTGTCGGCAGAACCGATGCTCCACAGGGAAAACTGTATCACTATCAACCAAAAGCAATCAACGATGATAAAATGCGCGAATTCGTTGAAATGTGCTTTGAACCGAACTCCCCTGCAAATGCAAGGCTCAAAGAAGCGGTCATCAAACTTTTTGAGGGAGAAAACAAATGAGAGCCGTCATTTACGCACGCTATTCGTCGGACAATCAGCGTGAAGAGTCGATTGAAGGTCAACTGCGCGAGTGCAATGACTACGCCAAGTTCAACCATATTGAAGTCGTCGGCAACTACATTGACCGCGCGTATTCGGCAAAGACCGATCATCGTCCCGAATTCCAGCGAATGATCAAAGACAGCGCAAAGAACTTTTTTGATACGATCATCGTCTGGAAACTCGACCGCTTCTCCCGCAACCGTTACGATTCGGCTCGCTACAAGCACCTTCTCAAAAAGAACGGCGTGAAAGTCGTTTCCGCAAAGGAAACGATTGCCGAAGGCTCGGAAGGGATCCTGCTTGAATCCCTACTGGAAGGTATGGCAGAATACTATTCTGCCGATTTAGCCGAAAAGGTCAAACGCGGAATGACGGAGAATGCAAAGAAAGGCAAAACGAACGGCGTTCCCGCGCCGTTTGGATATTACGTAGATGAGGACGACCGTTTTCGGATTGACGAAAAGACCGCTCCCATCGTCCGTGAAATTTTTGAACTTTACGTTGACGGGAAACGTACGCAGGAAATCAAAAACATTTTGAATGCCCGCGGAATCAAAAATCGGAACTATCCGTTCTCCTATAACACCGTCTTCCGCATCCTGACGAACCGAAAATACATAGGGGAATACAAGTTCGGGAATATTGTCATTCCGGGCGGTGTTCCGGCGATCATTGATGAAAAACTCTTTGAAAAAGCCCAGACAAGAATGAAAATTAACAAACGCGCTCCGGCAATGCACCGCTCGGAAGACGATTACCTCCTTACAACCAAACTGTTCTGCGGAAAATGCGGCGCGCTGATGACCGGCGCAATCGGGAGAAACCGAAATAAGGTGCAATACCGCTATTACAGATGCAACCGCGCCGAGAAAAAAGAATGTGATAAAAAATCGGTTCGGAAAGAGTGGCTTGAAAGTCAAGTAATCGATTGTATTTTGGAAATTCTGAAAAGCGACAAGATTTTGGACGAGATCGCCGCAAGGATTTACGGAATGCAAGCCGAAGAAAGCTTTTTATTAAAGTCCTTGCAAAGCCAACTGGATGATGCCAAGCAAAAGCTCAAAAATATCGTTACGGCAATCGAGAACGGTGTTTATTCGGATACAACGAAAGAACGCTTGGACGAGCTGGAAGCACAAAAGAAAGCACTCGAAGCAAAAATCGGTGAGGAGCAACACGCCCATCCAATCGTTTCACAGGAAGAAATCCTCGTCGCGTTGCAGAATTACAAACGAATTGATATTTCAACAAAAGAAGGAAAACAAAAGCTGATCGACGCATTTGTCAACTCCATTTATCTCTATGACGACCGCTTCGTCATCACGTTTAACTATAAAGATCGATCCAAAACTGTATCCTTTCAGGAGATTGATTGTTTACCTTTAACATCTCAGGTTTCACCATGAAAAAAACCTGATTTGTCCCCCAAATCAGATTTTTTTCAACGAAGTGTTCCGCTTGCGCGGAACGTGAAGCAAGGCTCCGCCTTGTGAAGTGCGCTTCGCGCGTGAAGTGTGCCTTCGGCACGATAACGGAACACTTAACTTCACTTTGCGGCAACGCCGCAATACTTCACAAGTGAGTGTAGCGAACGCCTTCACTTGCCGCAAAGCGGCAAACTTCACTGAAAGGAAACGATTATGCAGGAATCAAAACTTCGCGCTCAATCTCTCGATTTTGCCGTTTCAATAATCAACCTTGTTAAAGACCTCAAAGCAAAACACGAAACAATCATCTCCAACCAGATCGGCAGAAGCGGTACATCCATCGGCGCGAATATTCGGGAAGCGCAATACGCTCACGGCAAGCCGGATTTCATTGCAAAAATGCAGATAGCGTTAAAAGAAGCGAACGAAACGGGCTATTGGCTCGAACTTCTATATAAAACAGATTATATTGACGAGCAAACGTATAAATCCCTTGACTCTGCCTGTGCGAGCATCCGCATTATGCTCATTTCTTCGGTTAATACGTCCAAACAATCAAACGGATAGTTTTAATGAACAAGGTGATAAAATGATACTTTTCAGACCAATTGGTACAGCAGAGTTAGAGTTAATTCGTCAAAGCGGATTTATGGTTTTTCCTCCGAGGCTGCCAGAGCAACCGATCTTTTATCCTGTATTAAATGAAGAATACGCCTGTGAAATTGCGGAAAAATGGAACACAAAGACCGGCGACGGCAAAGGATACGTCACAAAGTTCGAAGTTGACGACGCATACTGTTCAAAATTTGAAATACATACTGTCGGTAATCATATTCATAAAGAATTGTGGATTCCGGCAGAAGAATTGAGCGAGTTTAATCGGCATATCATTGGTAAAATTGAGTTGATAAAAGAGTTTAGTTCAAAATAACAGCGTATCATTTTTGCGTTTTTAGCTTGTTTTTGTATCACTATGGCGCTTTTTTGAACGAAGTGTTCCGCTTGCGCGGAACATGATGTGCGCTTCGCGCGTGAATGCGGAACACACCACATCACTGCGAGTGTAACGAGCAACATCACTGCGGCGTTAGCCGTAACATCACTTGCGCCAAAGGCGCAAACAGCACGGAAAGAAAACGATGATACAGGAATCATAGCTCCGGCAAAAGCCGCTTTTTTGAACCATAAAATCCATTTAAGAAAAGGAGATCCCCATGAAAACACCCGTCAGTCTGATCATCGACGATCCCGCGCCCATCATTTCGGTCTACCATGAACACGCGGGCAAAGACGCCACCGAGGATGGCCGCCCGTTGGTTGCAACCTACCCCAACGAATTGCTTTTCCGCTTCTGCGATGTGGCGGAAAAACACGGGCTTCGCGGAAAATTCAGCGTAGTTCCCATGGCGGGGAACAAAGGGGACCTGATCCGCGGGTTTCAGGGCGTTTCCCGCGCCGACCTGAACGAATGGATCGCATGCGTGCAGACCCGCCTGACGCCCGCCTTTTCCGTTTGCCCCGAGATGCTGACCCATCACCTTGCCGTCGATCTTTCCACAGGGCGCGATCTGCCGCTGAACGAAAAGGATTGGGCAAGCACGCAAACCCGCGAAACGCTCACGCCCTATATCGCCAAGGCGCTTTCTCTGCTGACCGAAGCGGGGTTTTCGCCCGTTGGGGTAACGTCCCCGTGGGATTTCGGCATCGAGGTGGAAGAGGAATACCAAGAGGCGATCTCCGCGGCGGTGGAACAGGTAACGGGCAGTCGGGTCGCTTGGTTCTTCCTGCGCACCCTGCGGGAACGGCCAAACGCGAAGCCGTGGGTGGCTCTGGACCGGAACGGGCGAACGCTCGTTTCCATTCCCGCCACGCTACGCGACCGCTTTTGGGAGAGCATTGACACCCCCCGCACCGATGAAGAATACGTCCGCTCGGTTGCCGACCGCCTGATCTCCGAGGACGGAACGCGGGGCGAGATCCTCGACGTTCTCAACACGGGCGGCTACCCCATTCTGATCACCCATTGGCAAAGCCTCATGTCCAATGGCCTCGGCACCGGCATCCGAATGCTGGATACCGTTGCGGAGCGGATCAACCGGACGTTATCCGACCGCGTGGAATGGAAGAGCTTCGAGGAGATTCTCAACATGGTGCTGGCGAACAAGGCCGCCTACCCGAAGCCGGTGTTTTAATTTCCGGCTCACAGAGGAGCAACCAACCGAAAACCCCCGCGCCGTCCGTCGGACGGCGCGGGGGTCGTTTATTCGGAAACGCGGGGGCCGTTTATTCGGAAACGCGGGGTCGTTTGTTCGGAAGCGCGGGGAGCTACCGCGCGTTGACCCACCCCAGCACCAACCAAAGCAAAATTGCCGCGCAAAGCGCGAGAATGCCGAGGATAAAGGCCGTGTAGGTCAGCGGGGCGAGCCTGCGGAAAACGCTCCAATAGGTTGGGGCGGTCTCCCCGCCGTCGGGTCCGGTCGCTTCGGCCCGTTGGCCGCCGCGGAACGCCATGCCGAAGGGCGGAGCGACGAACGCGACCAACAGCAACGCCGCGCCCAGAACGGCAAACATTCTTGCGCGCTTTTTCATGCGTTCGTCTCCTTTGGTTTCAGACTGTCCGCAAACGCGGTTGCGAGCTTGTCGCAGCGTTCGTTGTAGGAATGCCCCGCGTGGCCTTTGACCCAAACGTAGGTGATTTTGTGCCGCTCCGTCAGGGCGAGGAGACGTTCCCAAAGCTCGGGGTTGAGAGCCGCGCTTTTGTCGGCTTTCTTCCAACCGCGCGCCCGCCAACCGCGCGCCCAACCGAGCTGCAACGCGTCGATCACATATTTGGAGTCCGACGTCAGCGTCACCTCGCAAGGCTCTTTCAGCGCGGAAAGGGCCTCGATTACGGCGGTCATCTCCATGCGGTTGTTGGTGGTTTCCCGCTCGCCGCCCGAAAGCTCTTTTTCATGCCCTTGATAGACCAGAACCGCGCCCCAGCCGCCAATTCCGGGATTCCCGCGGCAGGCTCCGTCCGTGTAAATGTCAACGTGTTTCAATTCATTTCCCCGATCCGTTGTATTTCCGTATCTATTCTATCATATTTCCGGCCGTTTTGCAATGTTTTTCTCAAAAAATGGACGTTTTTTGAAAAAAGTGTTGCAAAATTGTGTAAAAGGGAGTATAATAGAAAAACAGGCGCGAAACGCCTGAACAACTATGAACCGTTTGGGAGCTGCCCATGTCCAGAAAAGAGAAGAAAGAAAAAAAGGCCAAAGAGGAAAAGCCGAAGAAACGCCGCTGGCGGCTCGGCGACCGCTCGGACGGCTACAAAGTACGAACGATCAACCCAATGACCAAAATGATGCCCTACATCATGCCCCAGCGTTGCGACGCCTGCAACACCTACGCCGACATGTTCGACGTGACCAAAACCGACAAATTCTGCCGCGAAAAGGTGAAGGAAGGGCGCGTGAACTTCGGGTTTTTGCATGTTCTGATCGCCGCCTACCTGCGCGCAGTTTCCCAACGTCCGGGGCTGAACCGTTTTGTGAGCGGACAGAAAATTTTCACCCGCAAGGATATTCAAATTGTAATGGTGGTGAAAAAGACGCTCTCGCTCGATTCGCCGGACACGGTGGTGAAAGTCCGCTTCAACCCCGACGACACGGTGGAAGAGGTCTACGACAAATTCAACGCCGAGGTGGTCAAAATTCAATCCGCGCCCGATAAAAAGAACTCGTTTGATAAGCTCAACAAGGTGTTGGCGTTCATCCCGGGGCTTCTTTGCCGCTGGACGGTGAAATTTCTGAATTTCCTCGACTATTTCGGCCTGCTGCCGAAAAAGCTGCTTTGGTTAAGCCCGTTCCACGGCTCCATGATCGTAACGAGCATGGGATCGCTCGGCATTCGCCCGATCTACCACCATATCTATAATTTCGGCAATCTGCCCGTGTTTCTCGCCTATGGCGGCCGCCGCTCGGTGGTAACCGTCGATCAGGACGGCAAAACCGCGGTCAAGAAGTTCATCGAGCTGAAAGCCGTGACCGACGAGCGCATTTGCGACGGCTACTATTACGCATCCTGTTTCAAAATTATCAAACGCCATGTGGAAAACCCCGAGCTTCTTTCGGTCAAGCCCGAGCAGGTGTACGACGACATCCGGTAAGCCGTTCCGAACAGTTTATTTTTTCTACATAATAGGAGACTCTGTAAAACAGGAGATTCTGTAAAACAGGAGACCCTATGGATTCGGGAAGAAGATCATCCGAAAATATCCAAAGCCGGAAAAAGGCCCCCGCCGCGGGGCCTTTTGCTTTTCATTCCGATGGGGAAGTAACAGGCGAGCGGGGGCCTCATCCACCGCTATGCGGTCCCCCTTCCCCCAAGGGGAAGGCTAAAATCACATTTTGCTGTTCTCTGCTGTTCTCCCACTGTCCGCAAATATCGTGAGCCTTCTCCCGTTGGAGAAGGTGGCCGCGTAGCGGACGGACGAGGCTTCCGCTTGTTTGTTTTCCATGGGCGAGGCAAAGTGACAGGCGAGCGGCGGGAAGCGAGCGAAAAAGGGAAGCCATCTTTTTTCGCTTTTCAATAACGCAAAAAAACGTGAAAATCGAAGAATTTAAGCAGAAAATTGTATTTACTTTTTTGGGGAAACTGTGCTATAATATAGACGATAATCGTTCTTTTTTTGGGCATATATGCAATGCGCACAAACGGCGACCGTGCAAATTGTGCGATGTGCCGAAAAAAGGAGCGGATCAAAAAATAACGCGTAAATTTCCAAAAAAAGAGAAAAGGAGAAATTCAAATGAAAAAACGCGTAATATCCATTCTGCTTGCGGCTATCATGGTGGTGTTGCTGTTGCCCCTCGCCGCCGTTTCCGTAAGCGCAACCGATCCCTATCACGCAAAATGGGATTTCACAACATTGGATCCGAACGATGGCACCTCGGGCAACGTAAACAGCAGTATGCCCACGGGCTGGGTTGCAACAAAGGACACAGAGAGTACTTTTTATACTGCCGTGAACTACGATAGAATCGCTGGTTCGGATGTTCAGGTCAATAACGGTATTCGCCTTGGCGGTGCGGGACAGGGAATTGGCATGACTAGTGCGGCAGGCATTCCGGATGCTATTAAAAACGCCACCACCAACTACTATATCCAAGTCAAATGGAACACCATGTATAAGTTTGCCCAAATACGTTGGGGATGGGCGGATGTTGCCTACACATCCGAATCCACAAGCGTCGCTGCATCACAGCAAATCAGATACCCCTATCTGGGCGGTCCCAATAACGGCAGTGCTCTCGGAGCGGAAGGCGGACACTATGACAACCTTTATATGACCACCGGCGGGTGGTGCTCGGATATTCGAAACTTGGAAAATGTGAAGCTTACAGAGGCAGAAGCGGTTGCGCTCCATCAAGCGGCCGCAATCGAGGGTCGTCAAGCAACCACCACATTGGTTGTTGCCGATGGAAAGCTCAATTCCGTTTATATTACCCTTGGCGGCAATACTGTAAAGTACAACCCCGCTGGAGATTTCACGGCGGTTACGGGATATTTTTCTTGTTGGATTGAGGGTTGGGCTGCCGGTAATACGGCAACAATTCAATCGGTTGAGATTCAAGAGGGGACATTTGATCCTGCAACACTTCCCACCGCTACGGGAACGAGTGCGGTAACAACGTCGGGTACGATCGGATCGACAACTCCGTATGTTTATTCCACCGACTTTACCAACTTGACCTCCAACGGTGGCACGAGAGGAACCATTGTAGATAGTCTCCCCGCGGGTTGGATAGCCAATTTCGATAAGAACGGAGTAACTGCCAATGAAACTCGCGGAACGATTACCACTGCCGTAAACTATGAAATGAACCATAGCGAATGGACAGACGATCAAGCCGACAACGGCGTTCGCCTTGGTGGCGCGGGACAGGGGATTATGATGACCTCTGCGTCGGGTCTTCCCACCGAAATTACAAATGCAACGGTGGATTATACACTTACCGTAAAGTGGAACACCACGCATAAGTTCAAATTCATCGCATTTGGTTGGTCGGCCGCAGCTCAAAAAGCAAATGCAACATCTTTCTCGGGAACCAATGTGCGGTATTATTATGCGGGTGGTTTGTCCGAGGGGCAGGTGTTTGTTGATGGGGGCAATGCAAATTGCGGGAAATTTACATTTGATGCCGAAAGCACGTATAGCTCCGGTATTTACGATGAAAACGGCAACATTCTTACAGATCGTGACGCAATTGCCGCAATCCACGAGGCGGGTGCCGTTGCGGGCAACCAAGTTACCACCACATTCGAGATTGTTGGCGGCAAACTGATCGCCGTTTACAATACCATCGACAGCAAAACCATTAAATATGTTCCCGAAAGCGATTATACCGCCGTAACGGGTTACTTTACTTGTCAGATTCTAGGTTGGGGCGATAACAACGCGGCAAGCATTCAATCGGTTGAGATTCGCGAGGGAAGCCTAGCAACATTCAAGGGCGTGCAGAACACCGAAGCAGACGGCGAAAACCGCCAGAAAATCCGTTTGGTTGCAACCGTTGGTTCTTCCGATTTTGATTATCTCGGTTTCAATGTTTCCTACCAAGTTGGCGACGGTGACACCACCGTTCGCAATCCGCAGTACTGCCAATATGTTTACACGAGCATTCAAGGCGACGGCAACACCTACACGGCGAGCAACCTCGGCGGCCGCTACATTTACGCGTTGAGCATGGAAGGCGTGCCCACCAATGCGGGAACCGTTACGTTTACGGTTTCTACCTTTGCCAAGAAAGGCGACGTGACCTACCGCGGCCCCTCTTATGTTGTGGTTTATGAAAACGGCGCGTTCGTCAGCGGAACGCAGGTTTCCGCGGACGCCTGATGGAAAGAGAGGATTGTAACATGAAACAGTACAACGCCCCAAACGTAACCATCGTTTATTTGGATCAAACCGATCTTTTAACCGCGAGCGAGCAAGTGAACGCCATGTTCGGCAACACGGTCGGCGGCCTCGATGAAAACGTTATGATTTTTGAATGACCGAAAGATCGGCCAAAAAAAACGCTCCGATTTTGCTTTTTGCAAAATCGGAGCGTTTTTCGTGCAACAGGCTGTTTGAAGCGTTCCCCAAAAGGAGATAGGCTTGAAGCGACTTTCCGTAAGAGGCCTCATCCGCCTCGCATCGCTCGGCACCTTCCCCCAAGGGGAAGGCTTTAAGTTACAACACATTGGAAAATAACGCATTTCGCTGATTTCCCACTGTCCGCAAACAATGGGAGCCTTCTCCCGTTGGAGAAGGTGCCGAGCTTGCGAGGCGGATGAGGCTTTCCAACGGTTGGTTTCTTCAAGGCTCCCCCACGGGAAAATCGGCAAGCCGATTATGAGCTCTCGCGGAGCGAGTGAGAGGGTAAAAGCGGTTATTGCAAAAGCCCTCTCCGTTACGCTACGCGTGCCAGCTCCCCCCGAGGGGGAGCCTTTTTGTAACTGCCATTTGAACAAGATACGCGGGATTTTGCTTTTCATCCGATTGCTATTTCGTCTTTTCCCAAGGGCAAGGCGAAAATAGTGGGCAAGCGGAAGCCTCATCTGTCACCTACGGTGACACCTTCCCCCAAGGGGAAGGCTTTAAGCTACAACACATTGGAAAATAACGCATTTCGCTGATTTCCCACTGTCCGCAAACAATGGGAGCCTTCTCCCAAGGGGAAGGCTTCAAGCGACTTTTCGTTTCGATATCGCTTTTTACCCGCACCAAGGTCTTTTCTTCGCCTTAATTGTCGAAAATGTCGTGCATCAGCGCGTGGCGGAGTTCGGCTTCCACCTTTTCGGCAAAGCGGGAAAAACCGAAGTCGTTCGGGTGCGTGTTGTCCACCGAGCAGGAGTCCTCGTCAAGTCCGCGGTAGAGGGACGCGCCGTCGATAAACCAAACGTTTTCGTCGCCGTTCGCGCGGGCGTGCGCAAGGGTTTTCAAAATTGCGTCGCGGCGCAAACGTCTGCTTTTCAGGCCGTTGTCAAAATCGGGAGCCGAAATCATAATGTAGGGAATTTCGGGGTGCTTGGCGCGGATCGCGTCGTAGAGCTTTTGGTTGGTGACAAGCAGGTATTCCTCGTTCGGCGCGTTGTGGTCGTAGTCCGAAACAAACGCGAGCATGGGGAGCGAGGCCATGTAGTCAACAACGGCGTCTTCCGCCCGTCCGCTGCCCGAAAAGCCGAGGTTGATGTGGTCGAGGTTCATGTGGCGGGAAACGGTGTTCTGGTAGGCGTTCCCGGGGCGCGAGGCGCATGCGCCCTGCGTAATGGAGCTGCCGTAATAAACCACGGGGAGCTTCTCGCGGTAGGGGAGTCCCTCGCCCACCGTCGCGCTTTCCTGCAAGCCGATAAACAGGTTTTTCACTTGGCTGTAAAGCGGGAAGTGGATGGTGATATACCGCAGGCGGCGATCGGGGAATTTGACAACCGATTCGTAGCCGTCCGCCATTCCGTAGGGCGGAACAAAGGTTTTGCGGTAGCGGGACGTGCCGCCAGCGGGATCGTCAATGTAAAGGTCAAAGCCCGCGCTTCCCGTCAGGGGCATGTGCGAAAAACGGGTGACTTGCGGCATTTCGGCGCGGATGGCAACATACCGCGAATCGGTGGAAAACCGGACGCGGCCGCCCGCCGTGTCCAGATACAGTTTTGCAACGCCCGCGTTGGTGGCTTTGGCAACATCGTCGGGCATGCGCTTGAACTGCGGCTCGGTCAGGGGATTGTACAACCCGTAGATTGAAAACGGGGGTTTGCGGACATCGTAGAGCTTGACGTCGGGTTCCTGAATGGCCGCGGTCACGCGCAAATTGGGATCGGGATGAATTTCAGACATGGCAAAACGCTCCTCGAAAGATAGAATTGGAAGGTTCCGGAAAAATGATACCACATTCCGGCGGGATTGTCAACCTTTTTTTCAAAACTTGCGGGATTTTTTGGGCGTTCGGAACGGCTTTCCGCGCAACATGTGCGAAAAAAGCCCCGCTTTCGGGGCTTTTTCCGTTCAGATGCGCCGCATTTGCCGCAGGAAGAGCGCGACCGCGCCCGCCGTAACGACCGCGGCGTAACCCGCCACCCAAGCAAGGTGCGGGAACGCGTCGCCCCACGCGCCGATCTGTGCCGAGCGGGTCAGCTCCACGGCATGAACAAACGGGAGCGCGTAGGCAACCTTGCGGAACGCGCCGCCAACAAGGTCAAGGTCGAACCATGTTCCCGAAAGCCACGCGGAAAGGTTGGTCATCAGCGCGCCGCAGATCCCGCCCACCTGCCGATCGGTGAACACGCTGCCGCAAAGCAGACCGATGGAGATATAGAGCCATGCGTTCGGAACCGCCGCAACCAACGCAAAGAGCAGGCTCGGCGACCACGAAAGCCCCAGAACAAAGGCGAGCAGATAGCAAACCACCGTTTGCAGAACGGCAACGGGCAGGAGCGGGAGCGTGTACCCGAGGATGAAATCGGCGGCGGTCATCGGCGTGGTGTAAAGGCGGTGCAAAAGCGCGCTTCCGCGGTCCTTGGCAATCAGAAGGGCGGAAAACAGCGTAATAAAGGAGAGGCCGAACACCGCAACGCCCGGGGTTAGGTGGGCAATTTCAAACAGTTCCACGGGAATGTTGGCCTGAATGGCGGTCAGCAGGAGCATGAGCGCCACGGGAAAGCCGAGGCCGAACCCGAGCGTGAGCGGATCGCGCAGAATTTCCTTGACGTTCCGCGCGGAAAAGGCAAACAGCTTCATTTTGCCACCCCCTCGCGAACCACGCGGATGAACGCGTCCTCAAATTTGTCGCATCCCGTCAGACTTTTGATTTCCTCGGCGGAGCCGACGGTCAGCAGTTTTCCGTCGCGCATAATGCCGATCCGATCCGAGAGAGCCTCGGCCTCTTCCATATAATGCGTGGTCAGAATCACCGTAACCTTGCCGCGAAGCGCGCGGATCGCGTCCCAAAGCTCGCTGCGGGCAAGAACGTCCAGACCGAGCGTCGGTTCGTCGAGGAAGAGAATTTTCGGGTCGCCGATTAACGCCATGGCAAGGCTCAAACGCCGCTGCCAACCGCCCGAGAGCTTTCCCGCGCGGCGGGAGAGACGGGGGCCAAGGCCGAAGGTTTCGGAAACGGCGGCAATTTTTCGGGCCGCGGTCTCCTTGGAAAACCCGTACATGCCCGCCATGAGCGAAAGATTTTCGGCAACCGACAGGTTGGGGGCAACGGCGGTTTCCTGCGGGGAGAGCGCGATCATCGCTTTTACGGCCGCGCGGTCGCGCACAATGCTTTTGCCCAGCAGAAAGGCGTCGCCCGAGGTCGGGGCGGTCAGCGTGGCAAGCATTTTAACGGTGGTGCTTTTGCCCGCGCCGTTTACGCCGAGCAGGGCGAACAGTTCGCCCTCGGCAACGGTCAGGGTCAGGTCGTCCACCGCCGTTACTTTGGGGTAAATTTTGGTCAGATGTTCGCATCGGATGGCATCCATAGGTTAAAGTTCCTTTCCGTAACGGGTCAGTAATCCTCGGTAGAGGTCGGACAGAATGCGGGAGACCGTTTCCTCGTTCCAATCCAGATAGGACGTTGCGAGCATGGTTGCAATGCCGTGAACGACCACCCACATTTCCGCGTGGAAAAGCAGGGCGTCCTCGCGGGAAAGGCCGAGGCGGTCTTGCAGGAACGCGGCCGCATGCTCAAAATCGGCCGATTCGCGGTCGGGTTCCCCAGAGCGGTCGCGCATGAACAGCCAGCGGAACAGGCGCGGCTCCTCGCGGGCAAAGGAAATGTAGGCCATTCCCGAGGCGCGATAGGGGCGGGCGTCCTGCCGCATCGCGGCGGCAATGCGGGCGTTGTAAAACGATTTTGCCTCGGCGTAGGTCGCGGCTTCCAGCTCTCTCATGTTCGCGAAATGCGAGAAAACGGGCTGCGTGGAAGTGTGGAGCCGAGCGGCGAGCGAGCGGGCGTTCAGCGCGTCGATCCCCTCGGAGCGCACCAACCCGAGTGCGGCGCCGAGAATTTCTTCGCGCGTGATCTTCGGTTTTTGCGGCATGGCGTTTCTCCTATAACAAGCGTTATATAACAAATGTTATTTTACCACAAACGCATTGATTTGTCAAGTCTTTTATTTGCATTTTTTGCAACAAAAAAATCAAATTTAACGTTGACAAACGCCATGCAATGTGCTATAATATTGAGAAAAGTGACGTTTCGACTGCCGACTACATCAAGAAAGCGGGATTTTTCACCTATGAACACGGCAATTTTTTCGGCAACGCTCGGGCAAATGGCATATCTGATCCTTTTGATTGCCGCGGGCTTTTTGTTGGTGCGCGGCAAACTGATTTCCCCAACGGCGGCCGGTATGCTCTCCAAGTTGGAAAACCTGCTGTTGATTCCCGCGTTCATTCTGGGAACCTTTATCCGAAAGTTTACAAGAGAGTTGCTTTCTTCCGCGTGGAAACTGTTGTTGGGCAGTTTTGCAATGGCGGCGGTGGTGATTGCCGTTTCGTTTCTGTTTTCGCGGGTTTGCACGAAGGATTCCTTTTTGCGGCGCATTTACCTTTACGGGTTGAGTTTTTCCAACTTTGGGTTTATGGGGAACGCCGTGGTTGCGGCGGTTTTTCCCGACATTCTGCCGCAATACCTCGTTTTCGTGATGGCCCTTTGGATCTTGATTTATCTTTGGGGCGCGCCCGTTCTGCTGATGGGCGAGGACGCCGAGGAGAAACCGACGATTCCGCAACGGCTCAAAAAAATGATCAATCCGTTGGTAATTTCGCTGCTTCTCGGAATGGTTCTCGGCGTTGCGGAAGTTCCCGTTCCCGCGTTTCTGCTGGGGGCGATTGACGCAGTGGGAGCCTGCATGTCTCCTATTGCCATGCTGCTCACGGGCATGACGGTTGCAACCGTTGACCTTGGCCGCGTGTTCCGGACGGGGAGCATTTACATCATCTCATTCCTGAAATTGGTCGTCTATCCGCTTCTCGGCATCGTCGCGTTTCATTTCCTGCCGCTTCCCGAGGTGTTTGAGCAATGCGCGGTTTGCGTGCTTGCCATGCCGCTCGGGTTGAACGCGGTGGTGGTTCCGAGCGCCTACGGGAGGGACCCCACCGCGGCGGCGGGCATGGCGCTGATCTCGCATGTCCTCTCTTGCGCCACCATTCCGCTCATGTTCCTGCTTTTTACGCAATGGATGTGATTTTTGCAAGAAAAAAACCGCAAAATTTCATTTTCCTGTTGACAAACCGCGAAAAATATGCTATAATCAATTCCATCGAGTTCAATTGTTTTATGCGAAAGGAGATAGGGCTATGAAAAAGTACTATTATTATAGCATTCGATTTTATGGCGCCTATACCGAAGAGGGGCTTTCTGTTTTCGCATAAAATCGTTGCATTCAACGAGTCAATTTGTGTTGCGGGATCCCCAAAGAAGAAACGGGTTTCCGCGGCAGAAGCAGATACGCGCGGGACCCGCAAAAAAGGGTCTGCGCGTATTTTTTTATGAAACGAGGAACGGAACATGGAGCGTTTGGACGAGGTCCGGCGGGAGATCGACGAAGTGGACGGCGAGATTGCGAAGCTGTTTTGCCGCAGAATGCGCGCGGTGCGCAAGGTGGCGGCCTATAAGCGGGAACGGGGGCTTCCCGTCCTCGACGAGCAACGCGAAGAAGAGGTCCTGCGCCGCAATTGCGAGCGCGTAGAGGACGAAGAACTGCGCGGCTATTATTTTACCTTCCAGCGCTACATGATGCGCATTTCCCGCTCCTACCAGCAAAAGCTGATTTCCGGCATGCGCGTGGCGTACAGCGGAACGGCGGGCGCGTTTGCTTCCATTGCCGCGCAGAAACTCTTTCCCGAGGCCGAATACGTCTCCTACGGCGATTTTGCCGCGGCGTATCAGGCGGTTGCGGACGGCGAATGCGACAGCGTGGTCCTGCCGGTGGAGAACAGCTTTGCGGGCGAGGTCGGCGTGGTTTGCGACCTGCTCTTTTCCGGCCCGCTCTACATCAACCGCGTTCTGAACCTGAACGTTACGCAGAACCTGTTGGCGCCCAAGGGGGCGTCGATTGCCGACGTGCGGGAAGTGGTCAGCCATCCGCAGGCGTTGTCGCAATGCGCAACCTTTCTCCGCAAGCACGGCTTCGCCGAGCGGGAGTATTCCAACACCGCGCTTGCCGCAAAGTACGTCGCGGAGCGGAACGACCCGCATCTGGCCGCCATTGGCACCGAAGAGGCCGCCCGCCTGTTCGGCCTGAACGTTCTTGCCGCGGGGATCAACGACAGCGACGGAAATTCCACGCGTTTCGCCGCGCTTTCCCGCACCGAAAATCGCGATCCTCGGAGAGAGGACGATTGCTTCTTCCTTGTGTTCACGGTCAAAAACCAAGCCGGCGCGCTGGCAAAAGCGATCAACATCATCGGCCGCCACGGTTTCAACATGCGCGGGCTTCACAGCCGCCCCATGAAAACGCTGGTGTGGCAGTATTATTTCTATTTGGAATGCGAAGGGAACGTCCGCGGGGAAACAGGGCGGCGCATGCTCGAGGATCTTTCGGGCATCTGCGATAAGCTCAAAGTGGTCGGTTCCTATTCGTCGCGCGAAACGGGGAAAGGAGAAAATATATGATTCTTCCGGTTCGGTTGGGGGAGCGGAGTTATGATGTTGTTGTGGAGCGCGGCGCGCTTTCCCGCGCCGGCGAGCTGTTGAATCTTGACCGGCGGGTGTTGATCCTGACCGACGGCGGCGTGCCTCGGCAGTATGCCGAGGCGGTGGCGGCCGCGGCCAAGGAACCGACGATTTTCGCGGTTCCGGCGGGCGAGGAAAGCAAAAGCATGCGGGCGTTTTCGGACGCGCTTTCGGCCATGCTGAACCGCGGCTTTTCCAGAAAGGATTGCGTGGTGGCCGTCGGCGGCGGCGTTTGCGGCGACCTTGCGGGCTTTGTTGCGTCGGCCTATATGCGCGGCGTGGATTTCTATAATATTCCCACAACGCTTCTCTCGCAGGTGGATTCCTCGGTCGGCGGGAAAACCGCAATCAATTTCGGCGGGGTCAAAAACATTGTCGGCGCGTTCTGGCAGCCCAAAAAGGTGCTGATCGATCCCGAAACGCTCGGAACGCTCGACCGCCGACAGCTGGTGTCGGGGCTTTGCGAGGCGATCAAAATGGCGGCGACGTCGGACGCCGACCTGTTCCGCCTGTTGGAGACCGAACCGTTTGAGGAACATCTGGAAGAAATCATCGTCGGCGCGCTCCGCGTCAAACGCGACGTGGTGGAACGGGACGAAAAGGAATCGGGCCTGCGCAAAATCCTCAATTTCGGCCATACCGTCGGCCACGGAATCGAGGTAACGGCCGAACCCGCGCTTTTCCACGGCGAGTGCGTCGCGCTCGGAATGCTCCCCATGTGCGAGGGGAAAACGCGCGAAAAACTGATACACGTCCTGCAAAAAGTCGGGCTTCCGACCTCGTATCCCATCCACTTGGACGACGTGATGCGCGCGGTGGAACACGATAAGAAGAAAAACGCCGGCGGCGTGGATTGCGTTCTCCTGCGGGAAATCGGAAAAGCCGAAATCGTTTCGCTCGCCGTTCCGGATCTGCGCGCGCGCGCCGAAGCGTATTTCGGAAACCGGAAAAAAGAAGAGGTGTCCCCGTGAAACTCGGTCTGATCGGCGAAAAGCTGCCGCACAGCTATTCCAAGGAGATTTTTGAGAACATTCTGGGCTACCCCGCCTATGATCTGATCGAGTTGAAACCCGAGGAAGTGGGCGATTTCGTCGCACATCTCGATCGCAACGGGGTCAACGTCACGGTGCCGTACAAAACCGCCGTGCTTCCGTATCTGGACGACGTGACCGACCTTGCCCGCCGCATCGGCGCGGTGAACACGATCTGGCGCGCGGATGGGAAGCTGCACGGGACCAACACCGATTATTACGGCCTTTCGGCGTTGCTCCGCCGCGCGGGCTTCGACCTCGCGGGGAAAACCGTTCTGATCCTCGGTACGGGCGGGACAAGCAAAACCGCCGCGGCCGTTTGCGCGGATCTCGGCGCGGCGCGGATCGTCAAGGTCAGCCGAACCGAGCGGGAAGGGGCCATCTCCTATGGGGCGGCGGCGCGCGTCCGCGCGCACTACATCATTAACACCACGCCCTGCGGCATGTTCCCCAAAACCGAGGTGTCCCCCATCGATCTGCAACCGTTTCTGCACCCCGAAACGCCGAGCGAAACGCTCCTCGGGGTGGCGGATGTCGTCTATCACCCCATTCACACGGCGTTGATCCGGCAGGCCAAAGAGCTTGGAATCCCCGCTGTTTCGGGGCTGTATATGCTCGCGGCGCAAGCGGTTGCCGCCGAGCGGTATTTTACGGGACGGACCGCCGACGAAGCCGAAACGGCGGCGTGCGCCGAGCGCGTTTATCGGGCGTTGCGGGGAAAGAAAAGCAATCTTGTGCTCATCGGAATGCCCGCCTCGGGAAAATCGACCGTCGGAGCCGCGCTTGCCGAGCGGACGGGCAGACCGTTTTTTGATACCGACGAAGAACTGACAAAACAAATCGGCCCGATTGCCGCGTTTATCCGCGAGAACGGCGAGGAAGCGTTTCGCAACGCGGAAACCGAAACGATCCGTGCATTGACGTCCCGCGTTCGCGGCGCGGTCGTCGCCACGGGCGGCGGAGCCGTTCTGCGCGCGGAAAACCGACGCATGCTTGCCGAAAACGGCTTTTTGATCTGGCTGGATCGCGAGCCGGAAGAAACGGCGTTCGACCCCACCCGCCCGCTTTCGGATACGCGGGAGAAACGGGAAGCCCTGCGGCGCGTGCGCGAGCCGATTTACCGCGCGGCGGCCGACCTGACCGTTCAGAATTTCGCAACGCCCGAGGAAGCCTGCAACCGTATTTGGAAGGAGAATTGCTTATGAAACCCGTTGTCGTCGGCAAAAACCACCCGAAAAAACCGCTCAAACTGTTGGTTCTGAACGGCCCCAACCTGAATCTGCTCGGCCTGCGCGAACCCGAAATTTACGGGAAGCAGACCTATGCCGATCTGGTTTCGGCGGTCAGGGCGGAATGTAAAAAACGCGGGATCCGCGCGCGGTTCCTGCAAACCAATTCGGAAGGGGTTCTGGTAACGGCAATTCAGAACGCCTACCGGAAATTTGACGGGATCATCATCAATCCCGCCGCGTATACGCATACCAGCGTCGCCTTGCTCGACGCGGTCAAGGCCGTCGGCGTTCCCACCGTCGAGGTGCACCTTTCCGACGTAACAACCCGCGAGGAGTTCCGGCAGGTCAGCTACATCCGGTCGGCGGCGGTAAAAACCATTATGGGCAAGGGCGTCAACGGGTATCTGGAAGCGGTTGCGTTCCTTGCCGAAACCTGCGGCGGGGGTGCGGAAAAATGATCGCCCGCATCCAACCGAGCCGCGCGCGGGGAACCGCGGCGGCGCCCCCATCCAAAAGCTTTGCGCATCGCGCGCTGATCTGCGCCGCCCTTGCAAAGGGGAAAAGCACGATTCGCGGGCTGTCCGAAAGCGAGGATATTCTAGCAACGGTCGATTGCGCCCGCGCGCTCGGCGCAAAGGTCGCGCTGAAAAACGGCGTTGCCGTTGTTGAGGGCGGCGCGGGGACCCCGAGCAACCGCTTTCCCTGCCGCGAGAGCGGAAGCACCCTGCGGTTTTTCCTGCCGCTCTGCCTGCTCCGCAATACGCCCTGCACGCTTTCGGGCAGTCCGCGGCTTCTGGAACGCCCGCAGGACGTTTTTGAAACGGTTTGTCGGGAGCAAAAGCTGAAATTTGCGCACCGTGTATGCGAAATTGAGGTTTGCGGACCGCTTTCCTCGGGCGTTTTCCGCCTGCGCGGCGACCTTTCCAGCCAATTTTTTACGGGACTTTTGTTCGCGCTCCCGCTTCTTTCGGGCGAGAGCCGCGTGGAAATTCTGCCGCCGTTCGTCAGCCGCCCGTATCTGGATCTGACGGTGGATGTGCTCGGGCGGTTCGGCGTTTCGGTCGGAATGCCCGACCCGCTGACGCTCACCGTTTCGGGCGGGCAAACCTATCGGCCCGCCGATCTCCCCGTGGAAGGGGATTGGTCGAACGCCGCGTTCCTCGACGCGCTGGGCCTTCTCGGCGGGAACGTGACCGTAACGGGTCTGAACCCCGAAACGGGACAGGGCGACCGCGTGTACCGCGATTTTTACCGGCAATTAGCCGCGGGGCATCCCACGTTGGATGTTTCCGATTGCCCCGACCTTGCCCCTGTGCTGATGTCGCTTGGCGCGGCGCTGCACGGCGTAACGCTAAAAGGCACGGCCCGCCTGCGCATCAAGGAGAGCGACCGCGGCGCGGCAATGGCCGCGGAACTCGCCAAGTTCGGAATTGCGACCGACCTCGCCGCCGACGCGCTGACCGTTCGCGCGGGAACGCTCAAAACGCCTGCCGAACCGATTTGCGGGCATAACGACCACCGCGTGGTGATGGCGTGCGCGACGTTGTTGACGCTGACGGGCGGGGAACTCGCGGGGGCCGAGGCGGTGCGCAAAAGCTATCCGGACTATTTTGAAACGCTCCGAAAACTCGGAATCGAGGTGGAAACCACATGAAACTGACAACCGATCAACATATTCTCATCGTCGGCCTCGGCCTGCTCGGCGGGAGCTACGCGCAGTCGCTTTCGGCGCAGGGTTTTTCCGTTCGCTGTATCACGCGGCGGCAATCTTCCGTTGACTACGCGGTGCGGAAAGGGTGGATCGAAAGCGGCTCCACGGAACCGACCGCCGACCTGATCGCGTGGGCGGACGTCGCCGTGTTTGCGCTCTATCCCCATGTGTTTTTGGAGTGGGTGGCGCGATACGGAAATTATTTCCGGCAAGGCGCGGTGCTGACCGACGTAACGGGTGTGAAATCAAGCGTGGTCTATCGCGTTCAGGAGCTGCTGCCGAGCGGCGTGGAGTTCATCGGGGCGCACCCCATGGCGGGCAAAGAGGTGTACGGCGTTGAGAACGCGGACGCGGGCATTTTCCGCAACGCGAACTACATTGTTACCCCCACCGACCGCAACACGCCCGAGGCGATTGAACTTTGCCGCGACCTCGGCGTTCGGCTCGGGTTTGCGCACGTCAGCGAGCTGACCCCCGAGAAGCACGACCGCATGATCGCCTATGTCTCGCAGCTGACCCACTGCATCGCCGTTTCGCTGATGACCTGCAACATGGACCCGCATTTGCAGGATTACACAGGCGATTCGTTCCGCGACCTGACGCGCATCGCGCGGATCAACGAGGAGATGTGGACCGAGCTGTTCCGCCTGAATCGGGAAGCGTTGGTTTCGCAGATCGACGCGTTCGCGGGGGAATTGCACCGCATCCGCACCTACCTTTCGGATGGGAACGACGAAAAGCTCAAAGAAATGATGCGCATTTCCACGGCGCGCCGCGCGCTGTTCGATAAAAAACCCGACTAAAACAGAAAGCACAGGTAAATACCCATGAATATGAATTTCAAACGCAAGCTCCCCATTCCGAAGGAAATTAAGGAGATGTACCCGCTCACGCCCGCGCTCGAGGCCGCCAAAGTGGCGCGCGACGAGGAGATCAAAGCCGTTTTCGAGGGGAAGAGCGACCGTTTTCTTTTGGTGATCGGCCCCTGCTCGGCGGATAACGAAGAGGCCATGCTCGATTATGCCAACCGTTTGGCAGAAGTGCAGGAGAAAACCAAGGAAAAGCTGTTGCTGATCCCGCGGGTGTACACCAACAAACCCCGCACGATCGGCGACGGATACAAGGGCATGCTCCACCAACCCGACCCCGAAAAGGACTCCGACCTGCTCGCGGGGATCGTCGCCATCCGCCGGATGCACACGCGCGTGCTTGCCGAAACGGGGCTTTCCACCGCGGATGAAATGCTCTATCCCGAGAACCACAGGTATCTTTCCGACCTGCTTTCCTATGTGGCGGTCGGCGCGCGGAGCGTGGAAGACCAGCAACACCGCCTGACCGCGAGCGGACTCAACATTCCCTGCGGCATGAAGAACCCGACGAGCGGCGACCTTTCCATTATGATGAACTCCATCACCGCCGCGCAGCATCCCCATGCGTTCATCTACCGCGGTTGGGAAGTGGAAAGCATGGGCAACCCGTATGCCCACGCCATTCTGCGCGGTTATGTCAACAAGCATGGCGAATCGCACCCCAACTACCATTACGAGGATCTTGCGTTAACGGCGAAATTCTATGCCGAAAAGAAGCTCGCAAACCCTTCCGTTATCGTGGATACCAACCATGCCAATTCGGGCAAGCGGTATGCCGAGCAGGTGCGCATTGCCAAAGAGGTGCTCCATTCCCGCCGCCATAGCGACGAGATCCGCAAGCTCGTCAAGGGGCTGATGATCGAAAGCTATCTTGAGGACGGCGCGCAGAAGATCGGAGAGGGGATCTACGGAAAATCCATTACCGACCCCTGCATTGGTTGGGCTACCACCGAGCGGCTGTTGCTCGACCTTGCCGAAACGCTTTGAAGAACCGAAAAAAGCCGATTTTCTACCACACGCACGAAAAAAACGCAGAAAAAAGGACGGCGTTCCGCATTGCGGAACGCCGTCCTTTTTTTTGATAGCGTATGCTCTTTTTGGAGAGGGGAAGTTTGAAGGGGAAACCTTTTCCTCGCGAGAAAAAGGTCCCCCCCCTTCAAGGTCTTATCCTTATCGGTTCCGAATGGCGTCGATGGGACGACGGCGGGCAATGTTCCAAACGGGCAGGAACGAAGCGATTGCCGCAACGCCCAAGCTGATCAGGAACATCAGCGCAAGTTGGCGGACGCCGAAGTTCAGAAGCGTAACGTTCAGACCCTCGTTGCGGAACGTGCGGTTGATGAAGAAGATGGCAACGACCGTTGCGATTACGGCCAGCACGTAGTTGATCAGCGCGATGATGAAGGATTCGCTGAAAAAGATTTTGAAAACATCCGAGGAACGGGCACCCACGGCGCGCAGAATCCCGATTTCATGCCGCTTATAGGAAATGGAGACCGAGATGAAGTTCATCAGCAGGAGCGCGGAGAACACCGCAAACCCGATGCCAACGTAGAGGAACACTTTTGCGGCGATCTCAATAAAGCTGTTGAACGAGGAGAGCGTGTTCATTACTTGGTTGCGCATGGAGAATTGCAGGTCAACGCCCTCTTCATAGTTCAGGTCCACCAATTTTTCAACCGCTTCGCGGCTATCCGGCATCGGCGCAATGGCAAACGCCCAGATGCCTGCTTCATGCTCGGCGGAAACCACGCGGGAAGAGTACTGCTGCCGCGCTTCAATATCCGTAAGGATCCGGTCGCTGACGAGCAATCCGTTGTTGCGCTCGGTCCCGTCGGAGAAATAGCCGACCAAACGGAAGCCCTCGTAGTCGGTATGCTCAATGGAAGTTCCAACGCCGCGGTTCCAATTTTCCTCGGTGCATTTCAGGGCGGGAACCGTTGGAGCGTATGAAACGCCGGTGAGCGTTTGAAACGCGTTTCCGGCCTCGGCCGCAACCTGCTCGAAGGAATAATTTCCCCAAGTTTCGTTTTCCGAATTGTCGAAGAGGAACGAGGCGAAATTCCAAAGCAAGAAATCCTTCTTTTGGTCGTCGTCCATGGTGTTCCAATCGGAATACATTCTCGGCCCGCCGAAGCGGTTGACAAACGATTCGTTCTTCCAGAGTTCGTCCGTGTAAACGCCGATGCCGGCATAGTAGAGCGCAAACCGATACCGCAGATCGCTCCCATAAAGGGTGTTTTCCGGATCGCTCCCGAAATCGACCGAATACAGGTCGCTTTGGAATTGAGCTTTCACGGCTTCGGGCATGGCGGAAATCTCCAACCCGCAATCCTCAATAAACGCCGCAAGGAGCGCGGGGTCGAACCGGTTTCCGCCGTTTTCCGCGTATTTCGCGGCGGCCCTCGGGTAGGTCGCGTTCCCCGAAGGATTATAGGAAGCGAGGAGCCGGCGATAGGCCGAGCGGCTCACCAGATATTCGTTTTCGCCCAAGGAAGCGCGGGCCGTGCCTTCGAGCCACGTAACGTTGAAATTGGAAAGAACGTCGCTGCCGGCAACTCCCCAAAAAGTTACCATTTCCCGCGGAATCCCGTCCGGATCGGGCTGCGGTTGATTCCAGAAGATTCTGAAATTGTTCAGGTAGGTTCCGTATTCTTTGCCCGCGAGCGAGGCGCGCGCGTTTTCGGAGAGCGAGGAGATTGCGTCGGGCGTCAGAAAACCGAGGGTGTGGAAGCCGTAGGAAAGGGTATCCGAAAGCTCCATGGTCAGAAGCATGTCCGCAAGCCCGTTTTCGGCGCCGCCTTTCTGTTCGGTCAGGAACTTTTCGTAGCGTATTTCGTCAAAATGCGTTTCCACAATGCCGACGACGGTATATTCAAAATCCGAGCCGTCCGCGCGGGAGAGGTTGCCCCCGCCAACCGAAATGTGCTTGCCGATGATCGAGGTTGCGTTGCCCGAGGCGTCCATGGTCAGCTGCTGCGCGGAAATTCGTTCGCCTTTTGCGGTATTTTCAAACCCGTATTGCTTGAATTGGTCGTAAATGAATTTCGGCAGGGCAATCTCGCCCTCGGTTTCGGGCATTCTTCCGGTAACGGTCAGGCCGGCGGCCGCAAGCTGCTCGGCGGACATGGCGACAAACCCGTTCAGCCGCGCTTGGTAGGCGGCAATCGAGCTGTTGTAGTCGGGCATGAATTTGCTGATGGAAACGCCGCCGTAAGAGGACTCCGACCCGTTGAACACGGGTGTGAATTGCAGGCCGGTGCGCTCGTTCAGATACGCGATGTCCCGATCGTTCATGGCCGCCTGTTGGTAGTATTCGTTCGTTTCCTCTTTGCCGTCGTAATAGAAGTAGTTGGTTTGCTTGACGTTGAGGGAGAACGACGCGTTGTCAATGTTGCCGTCCAGAATCGAGCGGGTGGCGGTTTTCGCTTTGTTGTAGGCGGCCATGGTGTCCGCAAGGCCGAACAACGAAAACGCGACAAGCGAAAGCAGAATGGTCATGAACAGGCGGAATTTCTTGTGCTTCAACCCCGAAGAACCCATTTTCACCGCGTTTTTCATGGGCAGGCGGGAGCGGATGAATTTGGTTTCCGCGCCGTTGTACGGCCGGAGCCGGACGTCCCGATTCCCGTCGGTGTTCTCAAAAACGGCGCTGCCCCCGTCCTCGGAGAGACCCGCGGCCGAGCGAAGCTCGTCGTTCACGCGGCTGTCGCCCGAAAGAACCATGCCGCTTTCGCTCTTTGCAAGATAGGCGTTGATCATTTCAAGGTCTTTCGCGGTCAGCCGGTAGCCGCGTTTGATGCGCAGAATCTTTTCGCCCACCTGCTGGATGCCCTCGTTCAGGTTTACCGCGGCCCGCTCGTGCTTGGTCACGTCCGAAATGATATTTCCATCGGCCAATTCAATAATGCGGTCGGCATACCGTTCGGCAAAATCGCGGTCGTGCGAAACAACCAGAACCAGCTTTTTCTCGGAGAGCTTTTTGAGCGTGTCGAAAATCTGCTTGCCGGTGTTGGAGTCAAGCGCGCCGGTCGGCTCGTCCGCCATGATGATCTGCGGGTCCTTCACCAGCGCGCGGGCAATGGCAATGCGCTGTTTTTGCCCACCGGAAAGCTCGTTCGGCTTGCGGTTGGCGTAGTTGGCAAGGTCAACCTGTTCCAGAATGGCGTTAATCGTTTCGTTGGTCGCCTTTTTGCCCTGCAATTCGAGCGCAAGGGCAATGTTGGCTCCAACCGAAAAATCGTCGAGGATGTTGTATTCCTGAAAGATGAAACCGATAAAGGTGTTGCGGTAGGCGTCGAAATCCGATCCGGCAAAATCCTTCGAGGATTTTCCCATAATCACAAATTCGCCGCCGTCGTAGCCGTCAAGCCCGCCGATCACGTTGAGCAGGGTGGATTTGCCGCTGCCGGATTTTCCGAGGATGAAGATCATCCCCGTTTCGGGAAACGAGATCGATACGTTGTTGAGCGCGACGACCTGCTCTCCCGTTTTGGAGCGGTAAACTTTGGTTACGTTGCGTATTTCTAGCATAACAATCTCCTTTTCGGAATGTGATACCTCTATTATACACGATTTTCTCGTTTTTGCAACATGCAGACGATTTTATGAATGAAAATTAACAAAAGGTTTTTGCTTTATTATCGGATCCGGTCGGAAATGCCATGTTTTCAGTCGGAAATTCCATTTACAATTGCCGGCGGGTTGTGGTAAAATGGTGTGGTAAAACGGAACCGAGGAAAGCGATCGTTGCCGCGGACGCGCTTTGGAAGAGCCGAACGCAAAGATTCTTTTCCGAACTCGAAGAATATTTTTCCGAGCGATGAAAATTCTTGCGGAATCCGGCGTTTTGCTGTTGACAAAAGGGGCAAAATGTGGTAAACTGAAAGCGAATTTCCGAACGGAAAACCAATGGAAAAGGAGAAAAGAACATGAATCAATTTCGATTTACGGGACTGACCGACGACCAATCGTTCGCGCTTGGCGAGGTACGGGGCGAACTGCCGTTTGCCGTCGGCAACGGGGGAATGAAGGTCGAGGTTCGCGCAGGCAACGTCAACGCACTCGAAAAGACCGGGAAGGGGATTACCCTGACCTATACCAAGCCGCATACCTTTTTCCGAATTTTGACCATGCTTCCCGCCTTTTCGGAAGGATCGGTCGAGCGGTGGGAAGAGAACGTTGATTTTGATCTGCTTTGCTATATGGCGGATATGTCGCGCAATGCGGTCTATAATCTTCCAACGGCAAAGAAGACGATCCGCCTGCTTGCGCTCTGCGGGTATAACTCGATCATGCTCTACACCGAGGATACCTACGAGATCCCCGAATACCCGTATTTCGGATACATGCGCGGCCGCTTTACCAAAGAGGAGCTGAAAGAGCTGGACGCTTATGCCGCGCGCTTCGACATGGAGATCATCCCCTGCATTCAAACGCTCGCGCATCTGGCGCGCATTCTGCAATGGGGCGCGTTCCGCGAGGTCCACGATACGGCCGACATCCTTCTGGCGGGCGAGGAAAAAACCTATGAATTGGTCGACGCCATGCTGAAAACCTGCAAGGAATGCTTCCGCTCCGAGCGGATTAACATTGGCATGGACGAGGCGCACACGCTGGGACTCGGCAAATATCTCGAACGCAACGGTTACCACCCCAAGCCCGAAATTATGCTGGCGCACCTCTCGCGCGTGGTGGAGCTTTGCAAGAAATACGGCTACCGGCCCATGATGTGGAGCGATATGTTCTTCCGCATGCAGTTCAACGACGCGTACTATGTCCGCGAGGGCGAAATTTCGGACGAGGTGCGGAAATTGGTTCCGCCCGAGGTCGCGCTGGTGTATTGGGATTATTATTCCATGGACGATCAGATCTTCGACCACATGGTTCAATGCCACCAGCAGTTTGATAACCCCGTTTACTTCGCGGGCGGCGCCAGCAAGTGGTACGGCTTCGCGCCGCTCAACGCGCTTTCCATGAAATCGGCGTACATCCAGATGTCCAGCTGCTGCCGCCGCGGCATCCGCAACATCATTGTAACGGGATGGGGCGATAACGGCGCCGAGGCCTCGCAGTTCAGCGTTTTGCCAACGCTTCTCTATTATTCCGAATGGCTCTACGGCAAAAAGGAGCCGGACCATGATCTGCTCGACCGCCGCTGCAAAGAGACCTTTGACCTTGGTCTGGACGATCTGCTGGTTCTCGATTTCCCGAACCGGTTGAGCGAAAAGGATTCTCCCACGGTTCGGAGAAACCCGTGCAAATATCTGCTCTATAACGATTTGCTGATGGGGCTGATGGATCAGAATCTGGATCCCGAAACGGTTGCGGACGCCTGCCGCAGAAACGCCGAGGCGTTGAAGGCGCATGTCGGCCACGCGCGCTGGGGGTATGTTTACGAAACCCTCTACCGCCTTTGCGACCTGCTGACGGAAAAGAGCGATTGCTCGGTGCGCATCCGCCGCGCATACCGTGCCGACGACCGCGAGACCCTGCGGGCGATCGCCGAGCGGGAAATTCCCCTGATGCTTCAAAAGCTCTCCGCGTTCATGAACGCTTTCCGCGACCAATGGTATCGGGAAAACAAAACCTTCGGCTTCGAGGTGCAGGAACTGCGCTTGGGCGGCGTGCGCGAACGCTGGGAATCGGTTGCCGAGCGGTTGCTCGGGTATCTCGGCGGCAAGTACGACCGCATTGAAGAATTGGAGCAGGAGCAGCTTCCGTTCGCAAGGATCGGCTCGGACGGAAACCCGTATGTTCTCTATAACCGGACCTATTTCTCTGAAACGCCGGCCGATTTCTGATTGTTTCCGACCGCCCGAACAGGGCGGTCGCTTTTTGAAAAAACGCGATTTTCGCATACACGCACCGCAAATTCCGGAAAAAACGGTCTTTTCCCGCAAGCGGAAAATCCCGAAAAGTTTTCCGAAAAACGGTTGACAAATTCCGCCGGAAGTTATATAATAATGTCGTCTCTTCAAAATCTGCATCGAACCGAAAAGGAGAACCCGATGATGAATCTTTCTGTTGCCGATGTGCGCGCCCCGCAGGCGCCGGACCGCCGCGTGGATGTTGTTCTCGATACCGATACCTATAACGAAATCGACGACCAATTTGCGCTGGCCTATCTTCTGCGCTCGCCGGAGCGGGCAAACACCGTTGGAATTACCATCGCTCCCTTTTTTAACAAAAAGAGCAGCTCCCCCGCCGACGGTATGGAGAAAAGCTATGCCGAAGCGTTGAAAATTCTCGGGCTGATGGGGCGCGAGGATATGATCCCCCATGTGTATCGCGGGTCGGATCGCTATTTGCCAAACGAAAACACACCCGTTCCGTCCGCCGCGGCGACCTATCTGGTTGAAGAAGCCGAACGGCATGGCCCCGAAAACCCGCTCTATGTGGTTGCCATTGGCGCCATTACCAACGTTGCGTCGGCTATCCTGCTTAACCGCGAGGCCATGGAGCGGAACACCGTTGTGGTCTGGCTCGGCGGCCATCGCCTTGATTGGCCGGATACCAAGGAGTTCAACATGAAGCAGGATATTCCCGCCGCGCAGGTGGTTTTCGATAGCGCGGTCCCGCTGGTGCAGTTGCCGTGCGCGGGCGTCGTCAGCGAATTTTCCACCACCGAGTGGGAGCTTCGCGCATGGTTGCAGGGGAAGAATCCGCTTGCCGATTACCTCTGCCAAAACACCATCCGGTATGTGGAAGAATACGGAAAGGGGACCGCTTGGAGCAAGTGCATCTGGGATGTAACCGCCGTGGCTTGGCTTCTGAACGACAACAGCCGCTTTTTGCTCACCCGCGAAATTCCCGCGCCGCGCCCCGAGCTTGACGGATCCTATTCGTTCCCGACCGAGGGACGCAAACCGATAACATATGTTTTCGGCGTCAGGCGCGCCCCGCTGTTTACCGACCTGTTCCGAAAGCTAACGGAAGAAATTCCGTAAGCCGCAATCCGAACTCAAATTTCAATTGACAAAGAGAAAAGAAACATGCGAAAGAAAATTTACGCGCGTTTCCCCGAGGGACGCGAAAAAGCCCTGACATTCAGCTATGACGACGGTGTAATTCAAGATAAACGCTTTGTAAAGTTGCTGAACGACCATGGGATGAAAGGGACTTTCAACATCAACACGGGGCTGTGCGGCACGGGACGCCACATGTCCGAGGAAGAAATTCGCGAACTGTTTGCGGACGGGCGGCACGAGGTCGCCGTTCACATGCTGACGCACGCGCATCCCGAGGAGTTGCCGCCGGTGGGGATTACGCATGAAGTGCTGACCGACCGCGTAAACCTTGAACACATGTTCGGGGGCATTGTGCGCGGCATGGCGTATCCCTACGGCAATTTCGGGGATAAAACCGTTGCGGTTCTGCAATCCTGCGGGATCGCCTATGCGCGAACCACCGTTTGCACGGGAAAATTCGAAATTCCAACCGATTGGCTTCGTCTCCCCGCCACCTGCAAACATACCGACCCGCGCCTGATGGATCTCGCAAAGGCCTTTGTGGAGTTCAAAACGCCGGATAAACCCAGAATGTTCTATCTTTGGGGACATACCTACGAATTTGACGACAGCGACAATTGGAACGTGATCGAGGAGTTTATGGATTTCATGGGCGGCAGAGAAGACACGATCTGGTATGCCACCAACATTGAAATTTACGACTATATGCGCGATTACAGAAGATTGGAGTTCTCGGCCGATTGCGAGGTTGTGCAGAATCCGACGGCAAGAACTTTGTGGCTTTCCTCGGGCGGCGAAGTCCGCTCCATTGCCCCGGGAGAGGTCGTTTCGCTGGCATAAAAACGCGGCGAAAATGAAGCTCTCCGGCAGAACCGGCCAACATGCCCGCCGCTGAAATTTGCGTACCGTGTGGTCAAAAAACGTAAAAAATGCGCAAAAGACTCGCAAAAAAGGCCGGAAAAGCGGTATAATAAACGAGCATTGCCTTAATCGAATCTTTTCAACAGGAGTGAACCAGATGATTTACGATTCCATAAACAACATCGACCGTTATGCGGCCGTACATCCGCGCTTTCGCGAAGCGTTTGCGTTTCTGAAAGAGCTTGCCGCAAAAAATCCGCCGTCGGGGCGGTACTATCCGAACGGCAGGGAGAACGATGAAATTTACGCCAATGTCAGCTCGTATTCCACGTCCCCGCTTTCCGAGCGGGAGTTTGAAGCCCACCGCCGCTATATCGACCTTCAATACCTTTCCGGCGGCAGGGAAATGGTGTTTTTCCCGAGCGCGACGGCGGAACCGACGGAAGTTACCGTTCCGTACAGCGGCGAAACCGACGCGGAGATGAGCCGGCTGGCAAATGCGGAAGAGTGCGTTCGCATTCCGCTGTGCGCCGGAACGTTCGCAATCATTTTTCCGCCCGAGCCGCACGCCCCGTGCGTTGCGTTCGGCAGCCCCGAAACCGTTCAAAAAATCGTTCTGAAAATCAAAATGGATTAAATATTCGGCGCGCTTCTTTGGAAGTCCCCTGAAAGCGTTGTCGCCTTACCGCCCGCAAAACCGACCGTTTCAAAAAAACGGTCGGTTTTTTGTATCAAACCGGCCGAAACTGCGCATACTGTTTCTAAAAAAGGAGAAAACGGAAATGGCGTCAATTTGGTCGGAAACCGTAAGTTTGCCGCGCTTTGCGGCGTTGGATCGGGACTTGAAAACCGATGTGCTGATTATCGGCGGCGGGATCGCGGGGCTTTTATGCGCGCACGCGCTGCGGGAAGCGGGAGCGGACTACGCGCTGGTGGAAGCCGATCGCATTTGCGGCGGCGTTACCAAAAACACAACGGCAAAAATTACCTCGCAGCACGGGGCGATCTTCCACCGCATGCTTCGCCGCTACGGCGCGGATCTGACCGGCCGTTATCTCGGCGCAAACGAGGTGGCGCTGCGGAAATACCGCGACCTGTGCGGAAGCGTCGACTGCGACTTTGAGGAGCGCGACGCGTATGTGTACTCCCGAACCGACCGCGATCTGCTCGCGCGGGAGTACGAAGCGTTGAAAAAGGTCGGCTATCCCGCCGAGTGGGCGGAAACGACCTCTTTGCCGTTTTCCGTGGTCGGCGCCATCCGCTTTCCGCGTCAGGCGCAATTCCATCCGCTCAAATTTTTGGGCGCGATTGCGAAAGACCTGCGCGTTTTCGAGGAAACCAAGGTGCGCGAGCTGCGGGGCATGACCGCCGTTACCGAGCGTTTCGAGATCCGCGCGAAAAAAATCATTGTGGCAACGCATTTCCCGTTTCTCAACAAACACGGGCTGTATTTTCTGAAAATGCACCAGCACCGCTCCTATGTGATCGCGCTTGAAAACGCCGATCCCGTGGACGGAATGTATATCGACGCGGCGCAGAACGGGCTTTCGTTCCGAACGGCGGGGGACCTGCTCCTGCTTGGCGGCGGCGGGCACCGGACGGGGAAAACGGGCGGCGGCTGGCGCGAGTTGGAAGCCTTTGCTAAGCGGAAATACCCGAACGCCGCCATTTCATACCGCTGGGCAACGCAGGATTGCGTCACCTTGGACGACATTCCCTATATCGGCCGCTATTCGCCGACCACGCCCGACCTGCTGGTTGCCACGGGGTTCGGGAAATGGGGAATGACCACCGCCATGGTTGCGGCGGATGTTCTTGCCGATCTTGTTGCCGGCAGGGAAAACCCGTATACCAAGCTGTTCCTGCCATCGAGAAGCGTTTTGCACCCGCAATTGGCGATTAACGCGGGGGAAGCCACCGTTGATCTGCTTCGCCCTACCGCGCCGCGCTGTCCCCACCTCGGCTGCGCGCTCCGCTGGAACGCGGATGAGCGATCTTGGGATTGCCCTTGCCACGGCTCGCGGTTCTCCGAGGACGGGAACCTGATTGATAATCCCGCAACGGCGGATCTGGATTTGCATTCTCCGCGATAAAAACGGAAAATTTCCATACCATGTATCAAAAAAACGCCGGTTTTTCGGAAAACCGGCGTTTTTTGTTTGCTTTTCAGTCAATGCTCTTATCAATCGCAAAGCGGGTGATTTTGCGCGAGGTGTTCTTGGGAAACTCGTTCTCGCGGAGCTTGACCTTTCCAACCGCTTTGTAGGAAACGTTCTTTTGGTTGATCTGTTTGATCGCCTCTTCAAAGTAGGCCTGTGCGTCCGTAATGTTGTGGAGTTTCAGCGCGTCAAAATCGGGGTAGATCTCCGCAACGATCACTTCTTTGGATGGGTCGGATCTGCTTTCACCCGCGTAAACCACCGCTTCGTTCACGCCGTAAACGCCCTGAATGTCGGTCTCGATCTCCTCGGGGTAAACGTTCTTTCCGTTGGAGAAGATAATCAGGTTTTTCAAACGCCCCGTAATGTAAATCCATTGGTCGTTGCCCTCGGTTTCCAACTTGCCGTAGTCTCCGGTGTGGAAATAGCCGTCCGCGTCGAGAACCTCGCGGGTGGCTTCCTTGTTTTTGTAGTAACCGAGCATCACGTTGGGGCCTTTGTAGGCAATTTCGCCCTCGCCGTTTTCATCGGGGTCGATGATGCGGACATGCCCGCCGATGATGGGCAGACCCACCGAGCCGTTCTTGCGGTATTCGTTTCGGTTGCAGGAGATCAGCGGCGCGCATTCGGTAATGCCGTAGCCGTTGAGGATGGTGATGCCGATGTCCTCGAAGAAATCGATGATGTCCTGATTGAGCGCGGCGCCGCCGCAAATGATCATTTCCAGCTTGCCGCCGAAATTCTTTGTAACCGACTTGAACAGCACGCGGCGCAGGTCGACGCCGACCTTGCGCAGGCCGTTGGAGATCTTGATCAGCTTTTTGAGCGCGCCGAGCTTTCCGGTTTTCTCCGCCGTGGCCATAATGCGCTTATAGAAGGTTTCCACAAACAGCGGGACCAGAACCAGATGGGTGGGTTTGAACTCGGCAAGCTCCTTCATAATGTATTTCAGCCCAGAGGAAATATAAAGCTCGCACCCCTGCGCGAAATGGCCGATGAAATTGACCGTGGAGCCGAACGTGTGGTGCGGGGGAAGCAGACACATGGTCCGGTAGGTGATCTGGAAGTTGTACATGCCCTGTTCCATATCCGAGCAGATGTTGCGCATGGAGAGCATAACGCCCTTGCCCTTGCCCGTGGTTCCCGAGGTGAACACAATGGAAGCCAGCCGATCAATGTCAATTTCATAATCATAATAGGAGTTGTCGCCGTTTTGGTAGCGTTCCGCGCCGTTTTTGCGCACCGTATCGAGCGAAACGGCTCCCTCGGCAACAAACGTGCCCGCGCTCATCTCCACCAAAACGGAAAGAGCGGGAACCGCCGCGCGAATGGCGTCCAGCTTTTTTTCGAGCTTCGGGGAATACACGAGAAACGCGCATTCCGCCGTGTTCATAATGGAAGAGATGTCCTCGGCGGGGAGATCCTTGTCAATCGGAACGGTGATCGCGCCGACCGACATCAGCGCGAAATAGGAAAAGATCCATTCGGGCGAGGTTTCGCCAACGATGGCAACGGTTTTCCCGCGCATGCCCATGGCGATAAACTCGGTTCCGATCTCGCGGATGTAGGCGCGGGACTCGGCAAAGGTGTAGTGGAGCGTTTCCGCGTCCGAGGGGGATTTTTTGTACGTAATCGCATAGCGGTCGGGGTAACGGTCGGCCACATTTTCGGTCATTACGCGGGTATCGCGAAAATGGGTGGTTTCATAGAGGGGGTAGTTTTTTCTGCGGTTTTTGAATGCCATTTCGGTTACCTTTCTTCAAACAGCTCGAATGATAGAATGATTTATACAAAAATCACGGATCAGAACAGGCGGAAGAGCAGCTGCAACTGCCCTTGGGACCCGATTCTGCGGCATTGCATGTCGGTGGCGGAAGAAAGGCGAAGCAATACGGCAAAATCGCTCAATTCTTCCAACGCCGCGCCGAGGTCGAGCGTCAGGGTCGAGGTCTGCGCGTCGGCCGAAACCCACACCTGCGAATCCAGAACGCCGTCCAGATAGCGGAGAAACAGCGCGGTTCGTCCGGCGTTCATGGCTTTTTCCCCAAGCCGTAGTTCGGTAATTTGCGCGTCCAGAGCCATGCGGTCGCTGTCGGGGCAAACGGTGGAAACATGCCCGCAAAGCCGCTTTCCGTTGACGTTGAGAACCACCGAAACCCGCAGCTCCCGATCGCCCAGCGCAATATCAACGGCTTCCAGCGAGAGGTAGGCCACTTTGCGGTCCGAGCAGAACGCAACGCCGGAGCCAATTACGTTCAGTCCCGCGAAAATGGTGTTCATCTGCCGTTCGGTAACGGTCAGCGTAACCGCGCGGTTGAGAATCGAGGCGGCGAGCCCCGCGGATTGATCGGTCAGAACTTCCGCCATCGTCAACGCCGAAACCGTGCGAACGCCCATGCCGTTCTCCCCGAGGCCCAGCGCGTCCACGGCGGCCTTTTCGGTCTCGTTCAGCGCGCGGTAGCCGGACGCATAGTAGTGGAACACGGGCGAAACGTTCTCGCGGGTAAGCCCATTTTCATAGAGCGCGCGCGTGCTTTCGGCCGCGCTCGCGAGGTCGAGCGGATAGGATAGCTCGCCGTCGGTTTCGGGATGGTACGCGAGGCGGTCGGCATGCAAAACCACCCCGTACAGGCGGTTTTCTCCAAACGAAAACTCCAAAAGGTCGGGGCTGTTCAGGCAAAGATCGCAAAGCAGTTCGTAAAGCAGGGCGTTGGGGTCGTCCTTCGTTTGCGCGGCCACGGTGTCGGCAATTTCGGCCGAGGTCATGAAAAAGGAAAGCGACTGCAAATCGAGCGTCCCGTAGATCCCCGCGTCGGTCAGAGCGGCCTGAAAGCGTTTTTGGTTGCCGCCGTTGAGAACCAGCGCGCGCACAATGCCCGAAGTGCAGGGGAATTTTCCCAGCGAAGCGCGTTCCACGGTCAGCGTCAGAACGCTGTCGGTATAGGTTGCTTTCAGGGTCCCCGTAACGCGGGTCGGCAGAATGCCCGCGGCGCGAACGGGAAGTTCCAGAGAGAGCGCGCCGTCCTCGCCGTAAGTTGCGTAGGCGCCGCGCGTTTCCACCATGGGAATTTTGACCTGCGAAGCAACGGCGTAGAGCAACTCGTTCATGGCGTATTCGTTGAGGAGCAGGGAAATGTCGTCCTTTTCCGCGGCTCCGTCCAAAGCCTTTACAGCCTCGCGATGCACAAAGGCGTTCAGGCCCATGTCGGCTTCGCGGACGGACGGCAGCGTGCGGTCGGAACCGTCGTAAACGGCAATTGCCAGAGCGGCGACCGCAACCAGAACCAGAACGACGACCGTTGCGATCACGGTCAACAGAATTTTCGGAATCTTTTTCAAAAACGATACCTTCTTTCGGGGGCGCGCCGACTGACGAAACGTCCGCGGCGGCTCTGTACCATCGGGATTGCGCGGTGTTGCCTATATTATAACAAAATTGCGTTCGTTTGTCAATTCCTCATCGAAAAAAAGACCGTTTTCCGGCGCAAAAGTATTGACAAGCGACCGGCGCGGGTGCTATAATAAATCATCGTCCCGTCGGGACGAATTTCAAAGGGACGCCCCAAGGAGACCCCCCGTGCGCATTTGTTTTCATACCCATTGCTTTCCCGATTCGCTCGCTCCGCGCGCCATTGCCGCGCTAACCGAAAACGCCGCCCCCGCCGGCTACCTGCCGCATACCGACGGAACCGCCGCCGGCGCGATCCGCTATTTGCGGGAAGCGGGGATCGACGCCGCGTTGGTCTGCAACATTGCTACTAACACGCATCAGGAGCCGAAGGTGAATAATTTTGCCATATCGCTCGCCGCCTCGGGCGGCCCGCTGTTTGCGGCGGGATCCCTGCATCCGGACAGCGAGCGGATGGAAGAAGAGCTGGACCGGTTGTCGGCCGCCGGCATCCGCGGCATCAAGATCCACCCCGATTATGTGGGCGTGGACATTACCGACCCGCGCTTCGACCGCATTTTTTCGCTCGCGGAAGAGCGGGGAATGTTTGTGGTGAGCCACACGGGGTTCGACCCCGTTTCCCCCGACCGGCCGCATGCTACGGCGGAAGGGATCCTGACCGTGGTGAACCGACACCCGAAGCTGACGCTGATCGCCGCGCACATGGGCGGCCCCCGACAGAGCGGCGACGTCCTGCGCCTGCTTGTGGGAACGCCGGTCTGGTTTGACACCTCGCTTTGCGCCATTCGCCCCGACGAGCGGGACAACCTTCTGAACATCCTGCGCGGACACAGCGACGAACGGATCCTGTTCGGAACCGACACGCCTTGGAGCTTCCCGCGCGAAGAGGTGAAGTTTGTGGAAACCGCGGGGCTCTCCCCGCGCGCCGTGGAGAATATTTTTCACCGCAATGCGGAAAAACTGCTGAAACTCTGAATTTTTATTCAAAACAGCTCGAAAAAGGTTGACAAGCGAGCGGATTTGTGCTATACTTTATTTAATTTCTGTTTTGTGCTTTTTTGCATAATGTTGCAACCTGTTTGCCCGACCGCAAGGAGATTTTTGATATGACCATTGTTGATCTTTTGGAACAGAACGCGGAGAAGTTTCCCAACGATGTTGCGTTGGTGGAAATCAACCCCGCCGAAAAAGAGACCCGCCGCATGACGTGGCGCGATTTCGAGCTTGTGGAACCCACGCTCCATACCCCCCACTACCGCCGCGAGATTACGTGGAACGTGTTCAACGAAAAGGCGAACCGCTTTGCCAACGCCCTGCGCGCAAGGGGGATCGGAAAAGGCGATAAGGTTGCCGTTCTGTTAATGAACTGCATTGAATGGCTGCCCATTTATTTCGGCATTCTGAAAACCGGCGCGCTTGCCGTTCCGCTCAATTTCCGCTATGCCTCGGACGAAATCGAATACTGCCTGAAACTCGCCGAAGTGGACGTTTTGGTGTTCGGTACGGATTTTATCGGCCGCGTGGAAGAAATTGCGGATCAGATCAGCAAAAACCGGTTGTTGATCTTTGTGGGGCAGGGATGCCCGCCGTTTGCGGACGACTACTATGAAATGACGCTCGAATGCCCGAGCGCGTTTGCGAAAGTCCCGCTCTCGGAAGACGACGATGCCGCCATCTATTTTTCCTCGGGTACCACGGGCTTCCCGAAAGCCATTCTGCACGCGCATCGGGCGTTGCTCCATTCCTGCCGCGTGGAGCAGGCGCACCACGGGCAAACGAAGGACGACGTGTTCCTTTGCATTCCGCCCCTCTACCACACGGGCGCGAAAATGCACTGGTTCGGCAGCTTGCTGGTCGGTTCAAAAGCGGTGATCCTCAAAGGAACGTCGCCCGAAACCATCCTGCGCGCCGTATCGGAAGAGGGATGCACCATTGTCTGGCTGTTGGTGCCGTGGGCGCAAGACATTCTCGGCGCGCTCGACCGCGGCGAGTTGAAGCTTTCGGACTATCGGCTGTCGCAATGGCGGTTGATGCACATCGGCGCGCAGCCCGTTCCGCAAAGCCTGATCCACCGCTGGCTCAAATATTTCCCGCACCACGCCTACGACACCAATTACGGCCTTTCCGAGTCCATCGGCCCGGGTGCGGTACATCTGGGCGTTGAGAATATTCATAAGGTCGGCGCCATCGGCAAGGCGGGGTACGGATGGGAAACCCGCATTACCGACGCGGACGGGAACGATGTGGCACGGGGACAGGTCGGCGAGCTTTGCCTGCGCGGCCCCGGCGTTATGAAATGCTACTATAACGATCCCGAAGCCACCGAAAAGACCCTGCGGGACAGTTGGCTCCTGACGGGGGATATGGCCATGGAGGACGAGGACGGGTTTATCTTCCTTGTTGACCGCAAGAAGGACGTGATCATTACCGGCGGGGAGAACCTTTACCCCGTGCAGATTGAGGATTTCCTTTCCGGCTTCCCGAAGATCAAGGACGTTGCGGTAATCGGCCTGCCGGACGCGCGCTTGGGCGAGATTGCGGCGGCCGTTATCGAGCTGAATCCCGGCGTTTCCTGCGCCGAAGAGGAAGTTATGGAGTTCTGCCGCGGTCTCCCGCGCTACAAACGTCCGCGCAAAATCATTTTCGCGAAAGTTCCGCGCAACCCAACCGGCAAAATCGAAAAGCCGAAACTGCGGCGGATGTACGGCGGCGACGGTCTGGTCGCCGCGCAAAACCAATCTTGAGGTAACGCCATGAAAAAACTGTTGATCGGAAACGAGGCGGTCTCCCGCGGGTTGTACGAGGGCGGGATCGGGCTGGTGTCGTCCTACCCGGGAACGCCTTCCACCGAGATCACCGAATTTCTTTCCAAGTACGACGACATCCACAGCGAGTGGGCGCCCAACGAAAAAGTTGCCATGGAAGTGGCGTTCGGCGCGTCGCTCGGGGGCGTTCGTTCGGCCTGCGCCATGAAGCATGTGGGGCTGAACGTTGCCGCCGATCCGCTCTTTACCATGTCCTATACGGGCGTGAACGCGGGCTTGGTGATCTGCGTTGCGGACGACCCCGCCATGCACTCCTCGCAGAACGAGCAGGATTCCCGCCATTATGCCGTTGCCACCAAGGTTCCCATGTTGGAGCCGGCGGATTCGGCCGAGGCGTTGGCGTTCTCCAAAGCCGCTTTCGAGCTTTCCGAGCGGTTTGATACGCCGGTTTTGCTGCGGATGTGTACCCGCGTGGCGCACAGTCAGTCCGTGGTCGAGGTCGGGGAGCGCGTCGCGCCGGAGCCGAAGCCCTATATCAAGAACGGCGCAAAGTATATCATGATGCCCGCGAACGCCAAGCGTCGGCATCCCGTTGTGGAAGCGCGCACCGAAGCTCTTGCCGAATTTGCCGAGACCTGCCCTTTCAACCGCGTGGAATGGGGCGATCGCGAAATCGGCATCATCACTTCCGGAACGCCGTATCAGTACGTCAAAGAGGTGTTCGGCGACCGAGCGAGCGTTCTGAAAATCGGAATGCCCAACCCGTTGCCCAAACGCCTGATTCTGGATTTTGCCGCAAAGGTGAAACGGCTTTATGTAATTGAGGAGCTTGACCCCGTTATGGAAACGCACTGCCGCGTTCTGGGGCTTGATCCCATCGGAAAATCGCTCTTTTCGCCCATCGGCGAATATTCGCAGGAAACCGTTGCCGCGGCGTTCGGCCTGCCGAAAAAGCCGACGGTTTCCCCCGAGAGCGCAACGCCCGCGCGGCCGCCCATGATGTGCGCGGGCTGCCCGCACCGCGGCATGTACTATACGTTGTCGAAGAACAAGATTACCGTGCTCGGCGACATCGGGTGCTATACGCTCGGCGCGGTCCCGCCCCTCTCGGCCGTGGATTCCACGCTTTGCATGGGGGCGTCGGTCTCGGGCATCCACGGGTTCAACCTTGCGCAGGGAAAGACTGCCGAGGGGAAAACCGTTGCCGTTATCGGCGATTCCACGTTCATGCACTCGGGAATTACGGGGCTGGTGAACATCGCCTATAACGCGTCCAATTCCACCGTGATCATCCTCGATAACTCCATCACGGGGATGACGGGGCATCAGCAAAACCCGACCACGGGATACAACATCAAAGGCGATCCCGCCGCAAAGGTGGATCTGGAATCGCTATGCCGCGCCGTTGGGATCAACCGCGTTCGCGTGGTGGATCCCTACAACCTTGCCGAATGCGACCGCGTTCTCAAAGAGGAGCTTGCGGCAGAGGAGCCGTCGGTTATCATTTCCCGCCGCCCCTGCGTTCTGCTCAAATACGTCAAGACCGCGCCCCCGTTGCGGGTCGATTCCGAAAAATGCCGGTCCTGCCGCCGCTGTATGGGGCTCGGATGTCCCGCGATCCGCATCAAGGACAAAAAGGTGCAGATCGACCCCACCCTTTGTGTGGGCTGCGAGGTTTGCGAACAGCTTTGCGCGTTCGGGGCGATTGGAAAAGGGGGTGACGCGCAATGAAAACCACCAATATCATGATCGTCGGCGTTGGCGGGCAGGGAAGCCTGCTGGCTTCCAAACTGCTCGGCCGGCTGCTGGTGGACGAGGGCTGCGACGTAAAGGTTTCCGAGGTGCACGGCATGAGCCAGCGCGGCGGAAGCGTGGTAACATACGTCCGCTTCGGGGAAAAGGTGTATTCCCCCGTGATCACCGAGGGCGAGGCCGACTACATCGTTTCATTTGAAAAGCTGGAAGCTGCGCGTTGGGCGTCCTGCCTTGCCAAAGGCGGGCAGATCATCGTCAACACGCAGGAGATCGCGCCCATGCCCGTTATCATCGGGAACGCCGAATACCCCTCGGAGATCCTCGGGGAACTAACGGCCAAGGGCGTTCGCGTGGACGCCGTGGACGCGCTTTCCATGGCCATGGAAGCGGGAAGCGCAAAAGCGGTCAACATTGTGCTGATGGCGCGGTTGGCCAAGCATTTTGAAATTCCGTTTGAAAAATGGGTCGCCGCCATTGAAAAAACGGTTGCGCCCAAGTTCATCGCGCTCAACCGCCGGGCGTTTGAAATCGGCTATCATGCCTGAAAAAGGAGAAAAAACGACATTGCAACGCTACTATCAGAAGGACATTGAAACCATGCCGCAGGAGCGGCTGCGGGAACTGCAATCGCAAAAGTTGGTCAAGCAGGTGCGCCATGTTTACGAGCATGTGCCGTACTACCGCGACCTGATGGAGAAAAAGGGCGTAACGCCCGATGAGATTCGCGGCGTGGACGACCTTTACAAGCTCCCGTTCCTCTCCAAAAACGATCTGCGGGAGACTTACCCCTACGGAATGCTTGCCGTTCCGCTTTCGGATTGCGTCCGTATTCAATCCACCTCGGGCACCACGGGCAAGCGCGTGATCGCCTACTACACACAGCACGACATTGACCTTTGGGAAGAGTGTTGCGCGCGCGCCATTATGGCGGCGGGCGGGACGAGGGACGACGTGGTGCAGGTCTGCTACGGCTACGGGCTGTTTACGGGCGGACCGGGGCTCAACGGCGGTTCGCATAAGGTCGGGTCGCTCACGCTTCCCATGTCGAGCGGAAACACCGAGCGGCAGATCCAATTCATGATGGACCTCAAAGCCACCATTCTCTGCTGTACCCCGTCCTATGCGGCGTACATCGGCGAATCGCTCAAAGAACGCGGCTACAAGCCCGAGGATAACTGCCTGAAAGCGGGCATTTTCGGCGCCGAACCGTGGACGGAAGAAATGCGGCACGACATTGAAGCCTCGCTCGGCATTAAGGCTTACGACATTTACGGCCTGACCGAAACATCCGGCCCCGGCGTTTCGTTTGAATGCGAAGAGCAGAAGGGCATGCACATCAACGAGGACCATTTCCTTGCGGAGATCATCGACCCAGATACGGGCGAGGTCCTGCCCGAGGGGAGCCGCGGCGAGTTGGTGTTCACCTCGTTGGATAAAGAGGCGTTCCCGCTGTTGCGCTACCGCACGCGCGATATTTGCGTGCTGACGCGCAAAAAATGCTCCTGCGGGCGCACGCATGTGCGCATGAGCAAGCCCATGGGGCGGAGCGACGACATGCTGATTATCCGCGGCGTTAACGTATTCCCCTCGCAAATCGAAACCGTTCTGCTCAACGAGGGTTACGCACCGAACTACCGCATCGAGGTGGACCGCGCGAACAACAGCGATACGCTGGATGTTTACGTGGAGCTGGTCCCCGAGCAGTTCTCGGATACCGTCAGCGGCGTTACCGCGCGGGAAAAGGCGCTTGCGGGCGCAATCAAAACCATGCTCGGCATCAATCCGGCGGTGCATCTCGTCGCGCCGAAAACCATTGAGCGGAGCGAGGGCAAAGCGGTGCGCGTAATTGATAAGCGCAAATTGCACGATTGAACCGACCGATCAAAAAAGAAAAGGAGAATCAGGTTATGGCGATCAAACAATTAACGGTATTTGTGGAAAACCGCCGCGGCTGCCTCGCGGAAATTACCGACCTGTTGGCGAAAAACGGGATCGACATGCGGGCGCTTTCCATTGCCGACACCAAGGATTTCGGAATTTTGCGGCTGATTGTCAGCGATACGCAAAAGGCGCTCCATGTGCTGCGCGAAAACTGCGTGTTGGTGCAAACCACGGATGTTATCGGCGTAAAGCTCTCGGACCGGACGGGCGAACTCTCTTCCGCGCTTGCGGCGTTGGATCGCGCGGGGATCAATGTGGAGTACCTTTACGCGTTTCTGACGAGGGTTGCGCAAAACGCCTATGTGGTCCTGCGCGTGGAAGATAACGGCGCGGCCGCCGACGTGCTGACCAAGGCGGGTTTTGCCATGGTCGGCGAGGACGACATTCGGGCGTTGTAAACGCCGCATTCGGGCAAAAACAGGGCGCGCGATGATGGTTTATCATCGCGCGCCCTGTTTCAGCTGTTATAGCCGCCGTTGCGCGTTTTTCGGAATTGCCGCGGGGTCATGCCGCAGAACCGCTTGAAATCGCGGCAGAAATCGCTCGTTTTCGCATACGAAAGCGAAGCCGCGATCCGGTCCAGCCCGTTTGCGGTGTTGAGGAGCAGATATTTGGCGCGCGACATTTTCAAAAGGCGCAAATACGCGTGGGGCGTGTATCCTGTACAGGATTTGAACATGTGGCTGAAATGCGATTCGCTGTAACCGACATGCGCGGCGGTTTCGCCCACCGACGGGTGCTCGGAAAGGTGCGTTTCCATATATCCGATCGCCGCGGAAACCGCTTGCTGCCGCAGCGAAGGAAAGGCGGGCGGCAACGCCGCCGGCTCCTTGCGGGAAAGCCGCGTCAGAAACGCCGCCAGCTCGCAGGTCGATCGCAGTTCGGCAATGGCGTCGTCCCCCTCGCGCAGATCCCGCATCAGGGCTTCCCAGCGCGCGGAGAGGGCGTCGTCCGCTTCGGTGCAGGCGGGAATGCGGTCCATCACGCCGCGGAGCATCGACGGCTCCTCGCGCTCCACCGAGAAATAGATAAAATCGGTGTTTACGTTTTCGGGATGGGTAAAATCCGTGCGGCGGACGTCCCCCGGCCGGCCGAACAGGATGCTCCCCGCGCGGATCGGAACCGGAACGCCGTTGATGTTCGTGGTTCCGCACGCGGTGTGCTGAAATTCCAATTCGTAGGTCAGGAGAAAACGGGGCGGCGTGCTGCGCCGTTGGCTTGCGTTTGACCAAACGCCGAAGCGCAGGATGGTGAAATCGGGTAGCTTCATGCGGCGTCCTTTCTGAAAAACCGCCGTTTTTGGTTCCAAAATCATGGAAAACGGGGTTGTTTCGGCGGCGGTTTTGCGGTATAATTATTTTACCATAAAATCCATGCGGATGCAAGAGGAGAACGAAAAAATGCCTTTTACCCAAGTAACGCCCGAAGAATGCGGCATGCGGGAGACCTTTGCCGTTCCGGGGCACGCCCCGAGTTACCTGCCGGACGGGAAGCGATGGAAGATGATTTGGAACGACGAATTTGACGGAGACCGCCTTGACGGGAGCAAATGGAACTTCCGGCTCAACTTTTGGGGGTACCGCTCTCCGGCGTTCACCACGGAAGGCGTGGAATTGGACGGGAACAGCCATTTGAAAATTCATTTGGTTCGGCACGGGGACGATTTTTGCTCCGCGCATTTGCAAACGGGCGGGCTGACTTTTGACAACCCGCGCGACGAAACGTCCAAAAAATTCTGGCCGTTCGGAAAGAAGGACCCCTCCAAGTTCCTGCACCGCTACGGGTACTACGAGATCCGCTGTCGGCTGCCGAAGAACGACGGCTGGCATGCCGCGTTCTGGCTGCAGGCTCCGGGAATCGGCTCCCATCCCGATCCGTCGGTTTGCGGCGTGGAATGCGACATTATGGAGAATTACCGCCAACACAAATACGGGACCCTGATTTGCGGCAACGGTTGGGGCGGCTACGGCGCGGAAGGGAAATGGTTCGGCCATTTCGAGTACCCGTTTGAGGAAAGCGCGGACGGCTGGCACCGTTACGGGGTGGATTGGTCGCCCGACGGGTACGTGTTCTACGCGGACGGAAAACGGGTGGGCGCGCAGATGGCGCCCGAATGCCCTGTATCGCAGGTGGAGCAGTTCCTGTTGGTCTCCACCGAATGCCATGGCTATCACCGCGTGTTCAGCGAGCGCGGGGAAGCGGGCGACGCCGTTGGCTGCTGCGGCGGAAGCCCCGTTCCCGAGCTGTTCCGCGCGGAGCTGCCCGATTGCTTCGAGGCGGACTATGTGCGCGTGTTCGATGAAATTCCGTGATCCGCGGGAAAAAACCGCGGGAGAGGTTCGCCTCTCCCGCGGTTTTTGTTGGGTTATTCGACCCCGAAGAAGTTGTTGAGCAGAGCGGTCAGGCGGTCGTTCAATCCCGTTTGGTTTTCCGCCCACCAGCGGGTAATGTTGGTTTTCTCGCCTTTGGACATCGTCCGGAAAACGTAGGCGGGCATGGTAACGCGCGCCGAGGCCGTTACCGACGTTCCGAGCGTTTCGTTGTAAAGCGTGTCAAAGTTCATCCAGATGCCGTTGTAGATCAGGTCGATCATGTAGCCCGAGGTGGAGTCCTTGACGTAGCGGACTTTCAGGAGTCTTTCATAATGCGGTTCGATCACCAAGCGGTTGCTGTCGTACCCGAGCGAGGTGAGAACGGCAACCGAGGCTTCCTTGTTCTTAACGTCCACGGGAACGCCCCAGAGCGACATGGATTGCTGAACGTTGGTGTAGTAGTGTTCCTGCGCCGCGTCAAACTTCGGAACGGGCAGAACGCCGTAGGTGGTGCTCATATCTGCGGAAAGCGTTGCAAGTCTGCCGAGCGTGAGAATGATGAACATGGAGCGGTCGTTCGTAAACTGCGCAATGGAGTTGGAAATTGCCGCGTTGCCCTTTTCGGGGATCACTTCGGCTCCGATGTTGTCGTACATCAGGTTGTAAACGCCGTCCACCACGCGCTGGATGTAGTCGGTGTTGTAGCTCATGGTGGGGTAATCCACGCCGTTGTTTTCCACAATCGAGATGCCCGAGGAAGTCCAGAAGCAGTCGCCCGCGTCGTAACTCATCACAAGCCCGTAGGTGTCGTCCTCGTCGCGAATGCCGTTGCCGTTGTCCGCGTAGGTGTCCTTTACGATTTGGTAGAAGTAGTCCAGCGTCCAATCGCCCGAATCCACAATGTCGTAAAAGCTGTCGTAGGCGTATTGGTTATCCGAGCTTACTTTTTGGTTGACCACAACGGCGTAGCAGCTGTCCATGTAGGTTGCGGCAATGTCGCCGGTGTTGAGGTAGGTGTGGCCGCCAACGGTCAGCGCGTCGGTAACGGAGCGGCTCCACCAAGCGTCGTTCCCGTTGTAGTAGGGCAGGCCGTTCAGGTCGTAGAACAGGTTTTCCGCAATCAGCGGCACGATTCTGGGCGACCAACCCGCAACAAGATCGTAGTCTCCGTAGGCGGAGAGAATGGAGTTGCGCAGGCTGTTGATGGTTGCGTTGTAGGTGCCGTAGGGATTCTGGCGGGAGATCGCGATTTCCACATCCAAGCGATCCATGGTTGCCATGGTGCGGGCATAGAGCGCGGTGGAAAGCACGTCGCCGTAGTCTTCCAGACCGATTTCGTCCACCGCGCTTTCATCGCCGCGAACATGAATGGTAATGGTGGGGTAATCGAATTTTACGCCGTCGAGGTACGGCTTTTCGCCGGTTTCCGAGGCGGACGACGTTCCGCTCCCCTCGGCGGTTGCCGCGGGCTGTCCGCTTTTTGGAGTGCAGGACGCCAGCGGGATTGCGACAAGGATGATTGCCAAAAGACAAATCAGAAAATGTTTCATAAACGGAAGCGGTTCCTTTCTTTTTTAATCCGCCGCGATCACTTCCAGAGCGATTCCGCCGTTTGCGAGCTTACGGAATCCGTAAACATGCGCGGCGTCGGCGTTGATGAAGCGGTTGCCGAGTTGCGTTGCCAGCGTGCTGGATTTGCCGTTGGCGAGCGAGTTGACCAGCGCATATTGGATCTTGCCCGTGGCGTAAAGGGATTGGTAGTAGTCGTCGCTGTCGGGGTTGTAATAGTGGTGCGCCACTTTCAGAATGTCGCAGGCGACGGTGGCGGGCTGATAATGCGTTTCGAGCAGGTAGTTGCAGCGGAACGCGTCGCCGAGTTCCAGAACGGTCAAGCCCGCAACGTCCACCTTGCAGATCAGCGAGGAGTTGTTGATGTCGTAAACCTTTGCGGGAAGCGACTTGACCGCGGCGGACCAATTTTCAATCATATCCTCTTGCGAGGAAAGGACTTCAAAGGAAACGTCGGCGATCTGAATTTTCATGCCGGTGTGCGCTTTGAGCCAAAGAATTTTCGGGTAATAACGCTCAATGGCCGAAACGCAATCGCGGTACTGCGGGTAGTTGGAGTTGGCGACCACAGCGGTGTCCGGCGCGTTCGCAAGCACGCGCTGCAGGTCGATCTGCGCATGGTACTTGGTAACGAGCGAGGTCATGGCAAGGAAATGGTCGCGGTGCGGGTGCGAATTGAACCAGCAGGAAATGGTCAGCTTTTCGCCCTCGGCAAGGTTCGAGCGGCTGCGCATAAATTCATACAGACCGTCGGTAAAGAGGCCGTCGGGGTCGGTTTCGCCGTATTGCGTTACGCCGCCGTCAAACACGATCCAGCTGTTGTCGGCCACATGGACGAGGAACGTATCTTCCGAACCGCTTCCTTCCGCCATTTTGTACATGTAGAACGTTGTGTTTTCCGAGGGGGCGACGGAATAGCAGAACTCGGCAAGCGAGGGGCTGGAAACATCGTGGATCACGCGCGCCTTATGAATGTCGCGGATATAATAGGCGTAAACGTTGGTTCCGAGCGGACTGCGGCAGGAAGCGAACAGGTTGCCGTCGATTTCGTTTTCAAACTCGGCCTTGTAGCCAAAGTCGGCAAGGCGGGAAACGTAATTGCGGAACTCCTCGGCCGTGGTGTCGTTTACTACCATCATTTGGGATTGATCGGTGTTTTGCGAGAGCGCGTAGCCCGCGGAATAAACGGCGGGGTCGAGCGTTCCGCTGTTGTAGGCGGGGAAGGAGAAGCCCCACCCTTCGCGCAGGCAATCCGCGGCCGCAACCTGACGCTCGGCATAGGCGCTCGCGGGGAGCAGCACGCCGCCAACAAGGCAATCCGAAAGGAACTTTTCAAGCCCGATGGTGATCAGGGCGTCGTTCGCGGCGTAAATTGCCACCGCGTTGTTCTCGGCGCGGTAGGTAATCTTTCCGCTTTCGTTTGCGGCAACCGCCTTTACGGAAAGATCATAGTCCGTGTTGCCGAGCAGAATGTAAACCTTCTTTTCGGCGGGCGCATAGGCCGCATCGTCGGTGGTCAGGGTAACGGTTGCGGCGGTTGCGTTTTTCAGCAGATTGCGCAGGGAAGTTGCCAAGGCGCGAAGCTCGGTGGAAACCGTGTGGTGCCGGACGATCACATACTCGGAAACGGCTTCTTCCGCAACGCCCGTTGTAACCTCTTCCCCCGAAGTCTGTTCGGATGTGTTCTCGGTTGCGGGCGCGGGATCCATGCAGGAAACGAGCGGCAGGAGCAACAGGCAAAGGGTCAGCAGAAGAGCGGGAATGCGCGGGAATTTCATTGGCTTTTCCCCCGTTTTTTCTTCCGCGTCGGCAGGCAGACCGCCGCAGCCGTTGCAAACAGGACCGCGCCGACCGGAGCCATTGACGATTTGCAGCCCTTTCCGGCGGCCTTTTCGCCCTCGGAAGCGGCGTCGGCCGTTTCGGTTCCGGCAAGCGTTTCGGCGGGTTGCGCCGCTCCGCAATCGGCGCACTTGCCGTTGCGGTAGTCGTGCGCTTCGGTAACGGTTGCGCCGCAAACCGAGCAAACGCCCGTGTGGGTGCCGTCGCCGTTATCGGTGTGTTCGGAGCAGGTGTGCGCCTGCGGGGTGGATTGATAACCGCACAGCTCGCAGACATGGTAGTGCTTGCCCTCGCCGTTATCGATGTATTCGCCGAATTTATGCGCCTCGGAAACGGTCTCGCCGCAGATGTTGCAAACGCGGGTGTGCGACCCCGCGTTCAGCGAGGTGTAGGGATTTTCGCCGAAGTCGTGGGTGTGAATGCTGTTGTAGAGCGCGCCGTTTCCGTTTTTGAGAACGGCGTTGCCGCCAACGGCGGGAATCGCGTCGGTCCCGAGTTGTTGGCCGAACGCCGCGCCGAGCAGATAAGCGATTTCGCCGCTTGCAAGTTCTTCCTCGGTAACAGCGGCGGCGGTTGCCAGATCGTCGTTTTCGTTCCCGTTCCCGAAATAGGCTTTTCCGGCGGTTTCTTGCAGATAGAAGCAGTTCAGGAGTGTTCCCGAATCCACATAGTTCTTTGCAATTGCGTAGGTCGGCGCGGTTTCGCCGCCGCGGGTGAGAACGCCGAGGTTAAGGCAGTTTTCCATGCGGCGGATGGTTGCGGATTGTTCCTCGGGTACCTCTTCCGCGGTCGCGGCGTTCACCGTGCAGTTGGTGTAGCCGAGAATGCCGCTGACGTCGTCGGCCGCTGTGCCTTTCAGCGCGCCGCGGTTGACGCAGTTGGTAACGGTCAGAACCCCCGCGCCGCTTGTAAAGCGGCCGAGAATGCCGCCGAGCCGCGAGGCGATCCCGCCCGAGAAGTCCTCAACGGTTCCGTTGTTGGTGCAACGGTCGATGTTCACGGTGAAGAACCGACCCGTACCCCAGCTGGTGCCGCCCAGAATGCCGCCATACGCGCCGGACGCGGTGGTGAAGGGCTTGATTTCCCCGTTGTTCACACAGCCGGTCAGGGTTGCGGTAAAGGTATCGTAAACGGTTTCGCCGGTTGTTTCGTCCGTGCTTTTGACCTTGGCTTGCGGATCAAACAGGCCGACGATGCCGCCCACGAATTTTCCGTTTGTAATGGTTCCGTTGTTCACGCAGTCGGAAACGAGCAGGTTATCGAGGATCGCGCCCACAAAGCCGCCGACGTTCGCGGTTTTGGATTCGGACGAGACGGTTCCGGCGTTTTCGCAATGTTCAAGGGTCAGCGTAATTTCGTGGAGATAGGCGGTGCTGCACAGTTCGTACCCCACAAAGCCGCCCACATGCGTGCCCTTTGCGGCAATTTCGCCTTTGTTGACGCAGGAGTTCAGCGTGTGGCTGTACTGCCCCTTGCCGATAAAGCCGCCAACGCAGTTGACCGCGACGATCTTGCCCTCGTTCACGCAGTTTTCCATGGTAATGCCCGTGTATTTCGCGTTGTAGTTGATGCCGACGAACCCGCCAACGTTGTTGGACCCTTCGGACGTAACGGCGGCATAGTTGGCGCAGTTGGAGAAATACATGGGGTTTGCGGAATACCCGACATAGCTGCCGACGTTCGCTTTTTTCGCGGTTACGGAGCCGTAAACCTTGCAGTTGGTAAACGTGGAGCGGTTGATCAGGCGGTTCGGCATGATGCGGCCGACAAAGCCGCCGACCTGCTGACCGTCGGACGAGACGTTTGCATAAACGGTGACGTTGGAAAACTCAAAAATCGATTCGTCCACCGCATACCCCGCGAAAACGCCGAGGTTGTTGGCCGTTGAAACAAACTGCGCGGGAGCTTCCGCGGAGCCGACGGTCAGGTTGCGGACGGTGTAGGTAAACCCGCTTGCGGCAAGGTCCTGCATAACGCCGTTTTCATCCTCTGCCCGCAAAACGGTTCCGGTGGCGTCGGTCTGAAATTCGGTGTTGAAGATTCCCGCGCCCGCTTCGGTTGCCGAAAGGGAGAGGCCGAGGAGCGAATGGCCGTTGCCGTCAAGAATCCCGTAGAAATGCGCGGGGACGACATATTTGGCATAGGTTTTTCCGGAAAAGTCGATGTCGGCGGAGAGTATATAGTTGTTCCCGCCGTTCATGGCTTCAAACTCTTCCGCTGTGGAAATCAGGCGGAAGGTTTTGCCGCCGATTACGGTGGTTTCCTCTTCGGCCGCCGCGGGGATCGCCGCGAGCGCAACCAAAAGGACCAGAAGAACCGCCGCAAAGATACTTTTTTTCATAAAGGTTCCTTTCTGATTTTTTGGGGAATATGGTTTTCCCGACGACCGGCGACGGGAAAAGGCCGCGCAGAGAAGTTACTCGAAATACGGGAGATCGCCCCAGCTGTTGGAGCCGATCGCGCCGAGGTCGGTCGCATCGTTTTTGGAAATCGTCAGAATATCCTCGGGGGAAACGGGAAACAATACGGCGGTTGGATGTTGATAGGATTTTTTCATCGTAGAATCTCCTTATAAAATTTATTCTTTGTTTCGGAACAGGGCTTCGGGGTGGTCGGCCGAATAAGAGAATACGGCGCGCATTTCCTCGGCTTCCACCTTGCCGCGACGGCGGCGGAACAGGAAAATGCGATCCAATTGCGCCCGCAGGATCAGCTGTTTCGGGGAGAGGACCTCTCCGAGCCGCCGCGCGTTCGACTCTCTTGCAAAGGCAACGCTGTTGACCAGAATGAAATAGGGGCGGCCGCCCTTGCAGAGGCTGCAATAGGTGGGAATCAGTTCGTCGTTGTTAAAGTGGTGAGCCGCTTTGAGAATATCCGGTTTCAGGGTTTCAAGGCGGAAATAGGGGAACATCCATTCTTCCGCGCGGAACGCGTCGCCAAGTTCGAGGACCGAAAGGCCGTTCACGTCGATCAGCGAAATCAGGGAAGAGTTGTTAATGTCGTAGAGCTTGCAGGCGCGGCGGCGGAATTCATAGTCGGGCGCGTCCGGTTCTTTGCGGAAATTCTTCCATTTCGCGTGGAACACGTCGTGGTTTTCCGCCCAATAGGGAAGAACGGCTTCCTGCGAGCCGAGAACGGTAAAGGTTGCGTCGGCAAGCGGAATTTTCATTCCCTCGTGGGCTTTCAGGTAGGGGACGTTCGGAAAGAAGCGTTGCACCGTTTCCATACAGCGGCGGAAATAGGGCATGTTGGTGTTGTGATCCGCAACGGCGGGGTCGGGGACGTTTGCAACAATGCGTTCCAGAACCACATCGTTTCCATGGCGTTCGAGCAGAGCCTGAAAGCCGAGGAAATGGTCGCGGTGGGCATGGGTCAGATACCAGCAGGAGATCACGGGCTTTTCGTCCGGCCCGAGGCCCTGATCGCGGATGAAGCGGTAAAGACCGTCGCCGAAATCGCCGTTGGGGTCAATCCCGTTATACATGCAGGTGCCGCCGTCAATGATAATCCAATGTCGGTCGGCGGTTCGGATCAGGTAGGTATCTTCCGCGCCGGAGTTCATGTTGTAGAGGTAAAAGGCGGTGTCGGAGCTTCCCGCCAAGGTGTAGCCGAAGGATTCGAGCGGCGCGGTGGCGGCGGATTCCGAAATGATCCGGACCTCGCCGACCCCGCTATCGGGGCGGGATCGGTAGGCGCACCAATAGCGGCCGCCCGCGGGGGTTCGGAGCGCGGCATAGCGGTTGTCGTCAATGGCGTTCGAGAACGTTTCAGCGGCTCCGCATTGCTTGGCCGCGCCGAGCCATTCGGCAAAAGCCGCGCTTGTGGTTTCGGTAATCAGGTGCATAAAGCTCGGGTCCTGCCCTTCATAAAGGCAGTAGCCGCAGCGGTAGAGAACGGGGGAAAGGCGGCCGTTTCCGTAGATCGGCAGATCATGGAACTGCCAAACGCCGTCGGCGTTGGGGGTAGAGGGTTGCAAATCGGTGCGCTCCTTTTCAGCTTGCGAGCGCGGCGACGTCAAAATTCAGCGCGTAGTTGTAAATTTCGGCGGCCTCGGCGTTCACGGTCAGGCTGACGTCCACGGAGCGGTCCCACTCGGCGGTGGGGATGTCGGAGATCACAACCGCCATCAGCACATACCCGTCGGCGGCTTCATAAACCTTGTCGCCGCCCAGAACCGACCAATAAATTGCAACGTCCCCGAGGTCGCAGGTCAGTTTGCGGGTACCGCCGCCCACCACGCCGAACTGCACGTTCAGAGAAAGCGAGGTAATCAGGGGGAGATTTTCCGCGTCGATGGCGAGGATCAGGCGAAGGTCCTCGGTGCCGTCGGCCGCGCCCGCTTTGAGCTGATAGCTGCCCGCGGGTTTGCCCTCGTTGCCGCTGACCTCTTCAATGCCCGTATAGTCGTTGGTGTAGAACGCGTCGGAGTGTTTCGTGTCGATTTTGTAAACGCGGGGGGCGCCGATTTCGGGCGCGCCCTCTACTACTCCGATGTTAAGACCGTAAAGGCGGTTTTCGGGGATTCCCGCGGCAATCTGCGCCTCGGAAAGCAGGTAAGAGATTTCGCCGGAAAGAATGCGTTCACTGTTATCCGTTTCTTCATACTGCGTGACCGACGCGGTATTTGCGGCTTCGGAACTTGCGTCAATATTGATGTTGGGGGTTTTGTTTGTGGAAACGGCGTAAGCGTCGCCGCTTCGGGCGGCAACCACTTTTCCGGAAGAAATCGAGGTGTTAATTGTAACATTTGCCGCATTGGCTTCGCCCACAAATCCGCCTGCGTTCAGAGCGGTAAAAATGGTTCCGTTGAAGGTGCAATCGGTAAAGGTTGCGGTTGCATTTGCGTCGTTCATAACCCCGACAAATCCGCCGTTCTGGTGCGATCCGTTAATGATTACACCGCTGGTGCAGTTGCTGAATGTCAGTTTTGCGTTGGCATTCCATGCGCCGCCCACAAACCCCGATAGGTGCTTGGATCCGTTTGACGTGGATCCCATTTCATAGTAGGTTCCCGTGGCGGAGCAGTCCGTGAAAGAAATGGTAGCTTCCGCAGAGCCGATGTAGCCGCCCTTGCGGTTATTATAGGACGTAATATTCAAAGCAGAGGAACAGTTGGTGAAAGTTGCGGATTGCGTGCAACGGCCGATAAAGCCGCCGTTTTGAACTGCATCGACGGAGAAATCGGCGGATCCTTTTACGGTACAACCCGTAAAGGTGGCGCCGCTTGTTGCTTGATTAAGTCCGATAAAACCGCCGAATCCTTGTGCGACTTGATCGACTTTAAGATCAAGCGTAACATATTCCGAAACCGTCTTTGTTGAATTGGTTGTGGTATGACCATAAAGCACACCGCAGTTTTTTCCCGTAATATTACAGGTTGCTTCGATGGTAATATGGCGAACTGTGCTGGTTCGGTAGGTAGAAGTAGGGAAAAGACTACTTCCGTCGTTGCTGAAATTCAAAATCACATTTTTCAGCGTGTACCCGTTACCCTCTAATGTCAAGTGATGGAGCTTCTCGCCTTGTCCGATAACGGAATATCCATTCGTGTTTCCGGTAGTGGAAACAGGGGTGAGGGTTACGCCGTTAAAATCAATGTCGTTTGCTAAAACAACGTAGGTGTAGTTTGCGACGGACGCGCCAACATACTGCTGCATGTTGATAAACTCCGAAGCAGTTCGGATAACCGAGTAGTTTTTTCCGCCATAGGACACGGTTTCGTCGTCAACGCCGATGTCAACGACATGGGTTTCCGCCGTTTCCGTTCCGGCGGCCGATACGCCTACCGGAAAGACGAAAAGGGACAGTAAAAGGGTAGAGACGAGAAGTAGAGCAAATAGTTTTTTCATGATGATCCTCCTTGTTTTCTTCCTTTATAGGATAAGTTCATTATAGCATTTTTTTGGAACTCTTGCAAGGATATATCGGCCTGATTATGTCAGGATTTGGTCATATATTTCAAAAAAATAATTGACAAAAAGGACATTTTAAGGTAAAATAGAATGGGAGCGTGCAGAAACCGATTATAAAACTCCTTCCGCCCCGCCCGCAAGCGAGCGCGCCACCTCCCCCAAGGAGGAGGTAAAGAAACAACCAATTGGAAAGACATATGGATATTTATTTTTCAATTGGCAGTAACTTTGACCTCCACCTCTGGCAAAACCGGCAAAGCCGGTTTATTGAGGGGGACCGCCGCAGGCGGTGGAAGGAGTTTCCAACGGAAAGTTACTTCAAGGCTCCCCCTCGGGGGGGGGGGCTCTCGCGGAGCGAGTGAGAGGGTAAAAAGCGACTATTGCGATAGCCCTCTCCGTCTTGCCGCTTCGCGACAATCCACCTCTCCCCAAGGGCGAGGCGAAGAAACAGATAAGCGGTGGAAGGAGTTTCCGTCGGGCGGTTGCTTGAAGCCTTCTCCCGTTGGAGAAGGTGGCCGCGTAGCGGACGGATGAGGCTTCCGTTTGTTTGTCACTTCGCCTCGCCCTCGGGGAGAGGTGGCAGGCGAGCTTGTGAGCCTGACGGAGAGGGTTTATTCAACTGCTCTCTCCGGCTGCTTGCAGCCTGACCTCGTTATCGGCTTGCCGATTTTCCCAAGGGCGAGGCGAAAGTAGTGGACATGCAGAGGCCTCATCCGCCTCGCAAACTCGGCACCTTCCCCCAAGGGGAAGGCTTCAAGTAACTGTCCATTAAAAATAACCCTTTTCGCTTTTTCCCCGCTGTTCGCAATCATCATGAGCCTTCCCCTTGGGGGAATGGTGTCAAAGTCGCAAGCGGCTTATGGATGAGGCCTTTAACGGTTTGTTACTTCAAGGCTCCCCCTCGGGGGGAGCTCTCGCAAAGCGAGTGAGAGGGCAGTTGGGATAACCACAGATTTAACCCTCTTCGTCAGGCTCACAAGTTCGCCTGCCACCTCTCCCCGTGGGCGAGGCGAAGAGACAGACAAGCAGATGAGTTTTTTTCGGAAAGAAACTTTCATCAGCTGCAAATACAATCTATAAATCCGGTTGGCAGGATCCATTCGGAAAGGAGAAATTCAGCCATGCATTGGAGACATGTTGTTGCGGGAGAGCGAAGCGAACGCCTGTATACCGTTGACGCTGTTCCGAAATACACCGAAACCTACTACGAGGATTATTACGTCCCCGACGCGCCCACCATGCTTTATACTTTCGGCATTTGCTCGCGTTCGCCGCTGGATCACTTGATCAACCGCCGCGGCGGCAAACATACCTTCCATTATATATTGAACGGCCGCGGGTGGTTCAACGGCATGCCCTTTGAAGAGGGCGACATTGTTTATTGCTCCGAATCGCTCCCCCGAAGCATTTCGAGCAACCGCAACGACCCCTGCATTTATACGTGGGTCTCCTTTTCCGGCGGAAAAAGCGAAACCTACATTCGGCAAATGGGAATTACGCAGCCGTACCTGATTTACCGCAACCATAACCAAACCGAAATTGAACGCATCTTCTATGAAATGATGGAAGTGGATCACCCCGAAATGGAAACCGCGCTGTTTTTGGAATCCAGCCTCTTGCGGCTGATGTCGCTTTCCGCCATCAACCCGCAGTCGGCGGCGTCGGTCTCCGAAATTACGGCGCGCGCCAACAAGCGCGTGGAAGCGGCCATGCAATTTATTTCCGAGCATTTCCGCGAATCCGATTTGCGCTTGGAAGATGTGGAAAAGGCCGCGAACACCAACAAGAAATATCTGCAGCGCATTTTCAAAGAGGAACTCGGAATTTCCATTTACCAATATGTTACCAAACTGCGCATGGACGCCGCCGTTGCCTTGCTGACAAACTCGAATTACAACATTAACGAGATTTCCGAATACGTTGGCTACAACGACCGACGAACCTTTTACGAGCTTTTCAAAAAGCATTTCGGAACCTCGCCCATCAAGTATATCCCGAAAGAATAAAAGAACCGCCCCCGCGTGGTCAAACTTCACGCAGGGGCGGGTTTTCTGTTTTCGGGCGCGTTACTCCGCAAGAACGCAAAGCGCGTTCGGGAGAGCGACCTTGGAGCGGAACCGCAGGCCGTTTTCTTCCCGCGAGAGAACCGAGAGCGAACCGTCCCGTTCGTTGGCGCAAATCAGGAAACGGTCGTCGGGCGTCAGGCAGAAATCGCGCGGTCCGTTCCCGCCGCAGGGCGCGTTGAAGAGCCATTCCGCGGGGGCGTTCTCCTCTGTTCGGAACATGGAAACGCAATCATCCCCGCGGTGCGATGCGAAGAGGAACCGACCGTCCGAAGAAAGGCGGATGGCCGCGGCGGTGTTATCGGGACGGGCGATATGGGAATCGGCCGCGCCGAGAAAAGTCAGTTGTCCGTCGCGGTAGCGGAGCGTGCAAACGGTGGAGTCCAATTCGCAAACGCAATAGAGCGGATAGGAACCGTTCTTCTCTTTTTTGCCGAAAACCATGTGGCGAACCCCCGATTTCAGCGGCATTTTCAAGAACGAGAACAGTTTCAATTCTAAATCATATACCACAATCGCGTCCAACCCCAGATCGGCTACCAGCAAAAATCGGCCGTCCGGCGACGGGACGATCTGGTGCGTGTGCGGCGCGTTCTGCCGGTTGCTTTGCAGGGTCAGGCGTTGCCTTTGCCATTCGGGCGGAAACGCGACCGCTTGCGCGGGCCACGGCTCGCTCCCCAGCATTTCCCGCGCGTGCGTTACGGTTTTTCCGCCGATTTCCGAAACGCTCCCCGAAACATAGTTCACCGCGTAAATTCGCCCGCCCGCCTCGCAAAGGTGGCAAGCGACTTTTCCGCCCGTTGGAATCGGTTCGGGGACCGGTTCGCCAAACCGGCAGGCAACATAGCCGCTCTCGCCGCCAAGGCTCGCGGGAGCGTTCAGAAGCGTATGGAACACGTCGCCCCGCTTGATGAAATACATCGGGCAATCCAGCGGAACGCGGGCTTCCTCGGTCAGAATCCCGTCGGGGTCGAGCCGGTAGCGGAAAATGCCGCCCTCGGGCGCGCATGCGGCGGCGTAAACGCAGTAGAACGAACGGTTTTTCATGGTGATTTCTCCTTTTTCGGGCTTGATTTTACGGTTCCATATCGGTCTTGATGGCTTCATGGAGCCTTTTGCGCATCTCCTTGACCTCTTCATAATGCCCGTGTTCGTATTTTTTGACGACGCAGTTTTTCGCGTCGGACAGGATTACGACAAAGAATTTGCTTTTCAGATCCAGAAACACCGATTGCCCCGTATGCCCGCAATGGCCGATGCTGCCAACGGGGAACAGCGCGGCGGTTTGCGGGTCCCTGCCGTCCACATACACAAAACCGAGGCCGCGGGCTTCGTTCAGCCCCTCGGTTTGGTTCTTTGCGGCAAGAGCCAAGGTCCGCTCCGAAAACAGCGGCTCCCCGCCGTTCAACAGGCAGCGAACGTATTTGGTAACATCCGCGGCGTTAGAGAACAGCCCCGCGTTGCCCGCAACTCCGCCCAAAAAACGGCAGTTGTAGTCGTTCACCATGCCGGTTTCATCGGGCGAGGGATTGGAAGCTACCATGTTGGTTTTGTCGGTTGGCAGAAAGGTTGTGTCGGTCAGCCCCAGCGGCTTGGCGACATATTCGGAAAACGCGCGGTCCAGCCGCATGCCGTAAATCCGTTCCAGAATTTTTCCAAGCAGGATAAACGCGGGGCAGCAATAGTGAACTCTGGTTCCCGTGGGGGTATCGGGCGCAATGTTCAGAATGTATTCCGCAATGTTATCGTAGGTGTTGCCCTCGATATTGAGCGACTTATGCCCGAACCCGATCGTGTGCGTCAGCATATTCCGAACGGTAATGGTGCGGTTGCAGGGAAAAAATTCGTCCGCCGTTGTATCCGGCGAAAGCATGCCGCGATCCATTGCGCGCAGAGCGAGCGACGTGGTTGCCATGATTTTGGTGACGGACGCCATATCGAACCGCGTTTCGGCGTTGACGGGGCCGCGGGCGGCGTCGCAGAGTATCCGATCGCCTATCCCGACGCGCACAAAAGCGTTTTCCACGGCGTTTTGCGAAACCAGATCGTCAAGGCATTGTTCCAAATGGGAAAATTTCATTGTTTGTTTCCTTCGTGAAAATGCGCAGCGCCTTATAGGGCGGTTTGCGTGTCGTTGGGGTCGCCGTTTCTCGCGGCGTCGTATTCGGGCGACCAATCGAGGTCGCGGTATTCCTCGCCGCGCGGGTCGGTGCGGATCCAATCCACAAGCAGATCGAGCATTTCCTCGGTCCATGTGGCGCGGTCGATCTGCGCCGTGGTGAAACGACCCTGCCCGATCATCTCAAAGCCGAAATCGTCCTTAACGTGGGTCTTGGCCGCGCCGTCCACCACTTCCGGCACGAGATGCGCGGGGATGAACAGCACGCCGCCGCCCGCGCCGAACACGATGTCCCCGGGCAGAACGGTGGCTTTCCCGATGCGCGTGATTCCGTTGAAATCCTTCATGATAAACTCGCGGATGGGAGTGGGGTCGATGCCGCGATAATAGACCTGCACGCCCTCGTGCTGCACCATCTGCTCCACGTCGCGAATGCCGCCCCAGATTACGGCTCCGCCCCCGCCCGTGCGGGTTTTAATGGCTTTGGTCAGGTTGCCGCCGAGGAAGGTGCCCTTGAAGATTTTATCGTACATATCGGCCACGACCACATCTCCCGTGGTCAGGCTGTCGATCACCCATTGGTTGTAGTTTCCTTTTCTGCCCTCTGCCGCCCCTTGCGCAAAGGCGACCTCGTGCAGGTCGGGGCGCGTGGGAACGAAGGAGCAGGTAACGGCGCGGCCGATCAGCTTTCTGCCGTCGTTGTGGAGCGTTTTTAGGTCGCCCTCGAATTGCGAGATGTAGCCCTTGACGTAGATGGGCTTCCAAAGCTCTTCCAGCGTCATCTTGCGCATGGCTTCAAGGTACCTGTCCGGAACGCGCGGACGTCCGTCCGGAAAGCGTTCGCCCGTCCATTGGGGGGTGAGCGCGAGAATTTCTTCCTTGCTGTTGAATTTCATTTTCGGTTGTCCTTTCCAAAATTTCAGAGGCGCATCCCGCCGTCAACGGTCAGGTCGTCGCCGGTGATATACCCCGCGTCCTCGCCGCAGAGGAACAGAACCGCGTTCGCAACTTCTTCCGCCGTTCCGAACCGACCCGCGGGAATTTGCGCTTCCACGGCGGCGCGCTTTGCGGGGTCGTTCCAAACCGCTTCGTTTCGCGGCGTTCGGATTGCCCCGGGGGAAATATTATTAACCGTAACGCCGTGCGGCGCGGCGGTTTTGGCAATATTTTTTACCAAGCTCATCACGGCGCATTTGGTGGCGGCGTACATGGAAAGCTCGGGGTGCTGGCGGTGCTGATTGACCGAACCGACCGTTACGATCCGCCCCCAGCCGTTCGCTTCCATGGCGGGGTAATAGAGCTGCATCAGCTTCCATGTGCTGCGCAGATTGACGTTGACCTGCGCTTCAAAATGCGCGTCCGTAATGTCGAGCCAGCGTTCCTTATACTGCACGCTCGCGTTGAGAACAAGAATGTCCACCGCGCCCGTTTTTTGATACAGGTTTGCGGTTTCGGCAAGATCGGAGAGGTCGGCGACCACGGCGTGCGCCGCGCCGATTTCCCGCGCTGTGCGCTCGGCTTTGGCGAGGTCGCGCGAGCAATGCACAAAGACTTCCGCGCCGCGCTCGGCCAACTGTTTTGCAACGGCGAAGCCGATGCCCTGCGTGGAGCCTGTTACCAGCGCGCGTTTTCCCGAAAGATCTGACATGATGAATCCCCCCGATTTCAAATTTGAACGGCAACGCTGCCGTTGCCTTTCCGCAAGCCGAACCGCGCGGCCGTTTTGCCGACACGCGCTTCGTAATCGCCGTAAAAACCGCGGAACGAAACGCGTCCGTCCGCGTCGGTTTCAAGGTCGAGTTCGGTGTGCCAGACCTCGCCGAACAGATGTTTCAGCATTTGCGCCGATTGTTTGGGCGAGAGGTCGTTGCGGAACAAGCCGCCGTGAACGTTGTTCTCGTTGGCGGTTCCGGACGGGCTGACATAGGCGGTCCCGTCGGCGGTGTTCCAATAAACCACGCTTTCCATCAGCGGCGTGGCAAACCAGATTTCGTACAGGCGGCGTAGCAGCTCGGCCTGCGTTTCCTCGTCGCCGAGGAAGGTGGGAACCGTGACCTCGGTAATTTCAAGCGGCTTGCCGAAATCGGAGAGAATTTGCAGACCGTGTATCACGTTTTCGGGGTCCATCAGCTTCAAATATTTCGGCAGTTCGGTTTCCTGCGGGCCGTGCGACCCCACAAACATATGGTGCTGAACGCCGATTTTATCGATCCGCGCGCCGCCGTTCATCAGGCTTTCCAGAAACAAAAAGTAGGGCGCGCGATAGTCGTGGACCGCAAGGCTCGGGAGTTGCTGTGCCTCGTTGATTACGAGCGTGTCGTTCGGGAAATACCGCTCCGCCATTTTCCAAGCCCAAAGGGGCGTATCGCGCCGATTGCATAGGACCGATTGCGTGGTCCAGCGGTATTCGTCGAGAAGCTCGTTGCTGACCTCGACTTCGTAGAGTTTTCCGTTCCCGTAGCGTTCCGCAATTTCGCGGAAGCGTTTTTCGTAAAGGCGGAACATTTCGGCCTCGTCCCGCTTCGGCAGCCAATCGGGAATGAATTTGTCGTAAAACAGGCAATGCAGTTTCGCCGAGATCCCTTTTTCGCGGCAGTAATCCAAACAGAGGTCGGGGGCGGGGCGACGGTAGATCTTGGGGCTGTCGGCGGCAAAGCGCGGCTTGCCCTCGACGGGTTCCAGCTCCGCCCAATAGAACGGAACGGTGGCAAGATTGAAGTACTCGGAGAACACCTCGCGGTAGCGCGCGTTGCGCTCCCCGTCGGGAAATTCATCCAGCAAAAAGAGGTTGGCTCCGTACTTGAAATCGTGCGATTTTTGCGATACGTGTATGCGTTTTCCCGCAATCGGCGCGCCTGTTTTGTCGGTCAGGCGCAGGGTAACGTTCCCCTTGCGGTGCGCTTCGATGTTCGAATCCACATAGGCGCGGCAAAGTTCTTCTTTCTCCTCGAATTTTTCCAGAACCGCGCGGCGGAAATCTGCCTGATCCATCATAACAGTTTCTCCTTTTTCAACTCCAAGTGCGGTCGTTCGCCCATTCGCCGTTCCATTCGTCGGTCGATTTCCAAGGCTTTCCGAACTTTTCATGGGCGTATTCGCGGATCATTTTCTCGTTCAACTCTCCAACGCCAAGCCCCGGCGTTTCGGGAACTTTTGCGAACCCGTCCGCGATCAACGGCTTTTCGGGGCCGACGGCGAGATTCTGCCAAGCGGGGCAATCCACCGAGTGGAACTCCACGGCAAGAACGTTCTGAACGGCGGCGGCCGCGTGGAGCGCGGCGAAGAACCCGACGGGGCTTTCCGCCATGTGAATCGCCATTCCAACGCCGAAGCGGTCGCAGAGGTCGCCGAGCTTTTTCATCTCTCCGAGGCCGCCGACGGTCAGAACATCGGGGTGGACCACGCCGAGCCGACCGTTGCGGAGCAGAGGCTCAAAGTTTTCGGCAAGGTAGATGTCCTCGCCCGTGCACATGGGAACCGTGGTGGCGTCCGCGGCGCGGCGGAAATGGTCGGTGTAATGCCAAGGGGCAACATCCTCCATCCATGCAATGTTGTATTTTTCCAGCCGCTTCGCCAGCGCGATGATGTCGGTAATCGCCACATGCCCCACATGGTCGATCGCGAGCGGAATTTCATAGCCGATGATCCCGCGCACCTCGCGGACATAGTTTTCAAGGTAATCGAGTCCCTTTTCGGTGATGTGGATGCCCGAGGCGTGGTGCGGAATGGTGAACACCTCGTAGTTTTTCGCGCGCATCACGTCCATATCAATGGAGCCGTGCGGGTGGTTGAGCGCTTTCGCGCTGTACTTCATAATATCCTCAATCATGCCGGCCGGCGCGTTCAGGCAGCCTTCCTCTTCGAGCATCAGCTCGATGCCGAGGTCCATTTTTAAGAAGGTAAAGCCCATTTCCATGCGCTTTTTCAGCGCGCGGCCCATGTCGGCGCCCGTGTGCTTGCCGTCCACGTCGGTGTCGCAGTAAATGCGCACATGGTCGCGGTATTTGCCGCCGAGGAGCTGGTAGCACGGAACGCCGTAGACTTTGCCGACGATGTCCCAAAGCGCAATTTCAATGCCGGAAACCCCGCCGCCCTGACGGCTGTGGCCGCCGAATTGGCGAATGCGGCGGAAGAGCTTTTCCACATTGAGCGGGTTTTCGCCGAGAAGGCGCGATTTCAGCATCAGCGCGTAGGTCGCGCTGGACGCGTCGCGCACTTCGCCGTAGCCCGTAACGCCTTGGTTGGTTTCAATTTTGAGCAGGATGCAGTGTTTCGGAATGTGATTGATGTTCGCCACGCGAAGATCGGTGATCTTCAACTCGGACGGGGATGAATTTCGGTTCATAAAAGGTCTCCTTTTCGGGTTTGTTGCCTTTATTATACCGATTTCGCGCCCGAAAAGCCACCTGTATATTACGATAAACCGATACTATATTCCGATTTTCCCGTTTCGCTTCTTTTTGCGGTATGCCGAGGGGGACATTCCGACGGTGCGCGCAAACATCCGGTTGAAATTGGAAAGGTTCTCGTAGCCGCAGCGCCCCGCAACTTCCAGCACCGAAAGATCGGTGGAAAGCAGAAGCTCGCAGCTCCGGTCAATGCGGCGCAGGGTGATATACTCCCATGGGGTCAAGCCGTTGAGCGAGGAGAACAGGGACGAAAAATAGGTGCGGCTGAACCCGCAATGCGCGGCGATCTCGCCCAAGGCCATCGGGGAATCGAGGTGCGCGTTGATGTAGGTCAGCGCGCGCTCCATGCCGGCCAGCGTTTCGCGGCGGGCACCTCGCTCGGCGACCGCCGCGGAGAGCGGGGAACGGCGCATCAAGAGCGTCAGAATTTCGTCGAGGTAGGCGCGGATCATCACGTCGTATCCCGCTTCCCGCCGGATGGATTCATCCCGCAAATCGCGGATTTTCGACGACACGGTGCGCGAAAATTCGCTGTTTCGATCCAACCGCTCGCATTTCCCGCTGAACAGGGGCAGGCAGGCGCGGCGGGAAAGACCGATGGCGGGCGACCAGAGCATCCTCGGCTCAAATTGAATGTTGAAGAGCAGGAGAGGGTCGGCGGGGTCGTTGTCGGTAATGCAATGCACTTGGTTGGAGCCGAACACGAAAACGTCGCCGGCTTCCAGCGTTACCGTTCCGTCGCGCAGGCGGTAGAGACCCTTGCCGCGCAGAATGCAGGAAATTTCAAAATCGGCATGGCGATGCTCGAAAAAATCGCGGTGCGCAAAGTCCACCGCGGAATCGTATACGCGAATATGGTATCCGTTCTCCCCGTTTGGCCACGGATAGCGGACGGTCAGTTCGTTCTGCTTCATGGGAAACCGCCTTTCTTTGCCGATACTATATTATATCGCGAATCGGAACGCTTGTCAAGGGAAATCGATTCTTTTGCCGTCAAAATCGGAAAAAACAGCCGAAATCCGGCGAAAAAAACATATTTATCCGCGAAAAGTACGTTGACAAGCCTCAAAAAATGTGCTATAATAATTTGATTCTATTATGATACACCGTCCCGAACACGGGATGATACGAAAGGGCAGTTTTATGAATTTCAATCTTTTCGAAACCGCGAAAGACCACATTGTGATTACGGCTCACCGCGGCGTTTCCGGCGGAAACATTCCCTGCAATACCGTAACGGCATACGAAATTGCGCTCAAACAGGGCGCGGATATGATCGAGGTCGACCTGAACATGAGCGCCGACGGCGTTCTGATTATTTTCCACCCCGATATGGAACCGCGCCACCTCGGCCTGAACTGCAAATTACCGGAAATGACCTATGAGGAGATCCGCAAGGTGCGGTACCAGAACTTCGACCGTTCGCCCACGCAGTTCGGCATTCCGACGTTTGAGGAGATCCTCGAGCGTTTCAAGGGGCGTTGCTACATCAACGTGGATAAATTCTGGGAGCACCCCGTGGAAATTTATCGGGCGATCAAACGTCACAACATGCTGGATCAGGTGGTGGTGAAAAGCAGTCTTTCCGATCCGGTTCTCCGCGTGCTGGAAGAGGTTGCGCCAGACGTTGCGTTTCTCCCCATTGTCAAAAATACGTTCCCGCAACACGAGGAGCTGTTGCGCCGCAACGTGAACTATGTCGGCGCGGAAGTTGTGTTTGCGAGCGAGGATGCCGAGGTTGCGAAACCCGAGTTCATCGAAAAACTCCACCGCAGCGGAAAGCTGGTTTGGGTCAATTCCATTATTTACAGCTATCGCAGCCAACTCGCCGCGGGCCATTCGGATGATACTGCCCTTTCCGATAGCCCCGATTTGGGTTGGGGCTGGCTTGCGGACAGAGGCTTTGACATTATTCAGACCGATTGGCCGCAAATGCTGATCGACTATCTGAAGCAGAACGGAAAATATAGTCGTTGATCCCCGAAACCCATTTGATACAGAAAAATCGGAGCGATAGGAGAATCAAAATGAAAAAAACGGTAAAATTGCTGTTGCTGCTTCTTTGCGCGGCAATGTTGGCGGGGTGCCTCTTGGCGTGCGGAGCCGGAAAACCCGCCGAAGAAACGGGCGACGCCAACACGGAAACGGGCGCGACGGAGCCGCCCGAAACGGGATCAATTTCCGCTTCCGCGCTTTCGGATTACCGGATCATTTACCCGAGCGAAATGGATTATGCCAAGCTGAAAACCGCAATGAACGATCTGATCAAGGCGGTGGACGCTCGCTTCGGCGTCTGTTTGGACATCCGCGATGATTTTGTGCGCGAGGGAACGATCTATTCCATCGCCGAGCATGAAATCCTGCTCGGAACCACGAACCGCGAGGAGAGCCAAACGGTTTGCGCGGGCCTTGCCAAAGCAAACGACTATGAAATTCGTTTGTTCGGCGAAAAGCTGGTAATCGCGGGCATCACGGAAGAGGCGGTTTCTTCCGGCATTCGCGCGCTGATCGAAACATGGAGCGCGGCCGGCGCGACCGCCGAGGTGTTCTTTGACCGTTCGCAAAACGTCCGGTTTACCGACCGATACGAACTCTCCGACCTGACGGTTGACGGAACCAGCATTTCGGAGTTTACGGTGGTTTACGAGAACAACTCCGCGGGCAAAAAATTGGCCGAGCAGGTTGCGGCCGCCGTTCGTTCGCGGTGCGGCTACCCGCTGCCGATCCAATCCGACCTGAAAGCTCTGCCCGCAGGAAAGTGCATTTTCATCGGGAAAACGACGGCTCCCGCGCCGTCCGACCTGACGCTCCAAAATCCCGAAGAACAGTACTATGCGGCGATCCGAGGGGGAAATCTTTATTTGTACGGGAGAACGGTTCCCATGGTTTATCAGGCAACCGAGGAAATGTTAACGTCCATTCAGAACGCAACCGAGGAGAACCGCGCGCTTGCGCTTTCGGGCGGCGCGGTTACGGCAACCGATTCCTCGTTGGTTGCCATGAGCTTCAATATTCTGTGCGATAAGCGCACCGACGCCCGCGACGCGGCCGTGATCGATACGATCCGCCGCAACAACCCCGACACCTTCGGCGTGCAGGAAGCGACGCCCTCGTGGATGACGCTCCTGAAAAACACTTTCGGCGACGAATACGGCGTTGTGGGAGAGGGGCGGAACGGCGGCAACAGCGGCGAATACAGCGCGGTGTTCTACCGCAAGAGCCGCTTCAACCTGATTGCAAGCGGAACGCAATGGCTTTCGGATACGCCAACGGTCAAAGGCTCCAAAATGGCGGGCGCGGCCTATCCCCGCGTGTTTACCTACGCGGTGCTTGAATGCAAGGATACGGGTCGCCGCTTCATCCACGTCAACACGCATACCGACCACGTTCCCGACGCCACGGTGGACGGAAACGCCGTCCGGCTCAAACAGGTGCAGGTGATCACCGAGTTTCTCAAACGGAATTACCCCGATCTGCCAACCATCATCAGCGGCGACCTGAACGACCAAAAGACCGCGCCGTCCATCCGGCATCTTCTGAACGCGGGGTACGACCATTGCGCGGACATTGCGTTGAGCAGCGATCCGACGCCGACTTTCAAATCCACCGTGATCGACTATCTGCTATACAGCCACAACGACTTTTTCCTGTATGAATACAAGGTGGACACCGCGGTTTATACGGACGGGCTGAACGGAAGAACCGCTTCCGACCATAATGCAATTATCGTCCGGTATGAAATTCCATAAGCCCCGAAAAAAGACGGGACGTTGCAAAAAAAGCAACGTCCCGTCTTTTTGTTCCGCGGTTATTCCGCCGGTTTCCGGCCGGCGGTCATGCGGTATTGCCGCGGGGTCATGCCAAACGCTTTCCGGAATGCGCAAATAAAATAGCTTGCGTCGGTAAATCCGCAATCCAGAGCGATCTCGGTAATGCTCATATCGGTGGAAACCAAAGCATACTGCGCTTTGGAGAGCCGATAACGCGTCATGTATTCGAAAGGGGTCATGTTCGTTACCGTTTTGAAACAGCGGGAAAAATGCCCCGCGCTCATTTCGGCCTGTTTGGCAATTTCCGGCAGGCGGATGGGCAAGGCGTAGTTTTTTTCAATGTAGGAAACGGCGGCTTTCAACCTGCCCGAAAGGTTTACGCGGGAATTCCAATTCAAATGCTCCCGCCGGAATCGCTTTTCCGCGATCAACCGCCCGAAAAAACCGAAGATCAGACCTTTCGCCAAAAACGGGTATGCGTCGGTTTCCGCGGGGTCGAGCGCGGCGATTTTTTCGCATGCGTCGGCATAAAACGAATCGGAGCCGCCCAGCAGGGGTTCCGCCCAAAGTTCGCCGTTCTGGAGTTTTTCCGCAAAGGGCATGCAGGCGTCGTTCTCTTTCATAAACAGCGGCAGGTTGACCAGAATGCAATCATAAACGCAATCTTTCGGAATTGCGGAGTGCAGGGCCCCGCTTTGAATCAGGAGAACGTCGCCCTTTTTCAGGTTGTGGGCGGTCTCGTTCAGCGTTACGCGAATCGAGCCGCTTTCCACATATAAAATTTCATGCTCAGGATGCCAATGGAGATTCATACGATAGCGAAAGTGGTTCGGCGTAATTTTCAGAATCTCAACGGGAAAAGCGTCATCCCCGTGCGCTTTTTTTTCGCGATAATCCATTCTTTCCCCCAAATGTTGATATTTTTATATTTTTTCGCAGAATTTCAATAGTAATAAGTTCTGTAATATGATAAAATCATAATTGAACCAACAATATCATAGCATGCTTTCCTGCAAATGTCAAGCATTTTCGCAATGAATTTTCAAACAAACGGAAAAGGAGAAAAACAAAATGCGCAACAGAAACATCGGCGTCCATCCCGCCATCGGCATCCGCCCCATCATCGACGCGCGCCGCGGGGCGCTGGGCGTCCGCGAGTCGCTCGAAGAACAGACCATGGGCATGGCGATAGCCGCCAAGAAACTCTTT